>NZ_JAXBMC010000002.1:0-607758 GCF_033963865.1 Cytobacillus sp. IB215316
TGCTTACGGTCAAAAAACACCTCAAGAAGTTGTGAATGCTTGGATGAATAGTGAAGGTCATCGTAAAAACATTTTAAACTCTAGCTTCACTCATATTGGTGTTGGTTACGTTGAACAAGGTAACTATTGGACTCAAATGTTTATTAGTAAATAACTAGAATTATAACTTTAAAGTCACCAATCAAATGAACAGTTTGAAGATTGGTGGCTTTTTTATTCTTATGATACACTTTGTTGCTATTTATTTATTTTAGATGGCAAACAAGGTATTTATAATTGTTAAAGTTATAAGGTACAAGATGTTACAAGTTTTAATACAATCCGTAATTAAATTTTGGAAAGAATAACAATAATCAATGCGGAAATTAACTTTAAGTAAACCCCTACAATCGCATTCTTCAAACTTTCACCTTAACCAGAAAATACTCTTAACATTCTCATCCCCAACTCATTATCAGCTAATATGCATGTATAGCTTGAAGTTTAACTTAATTTCTATTACACTTTCGGTGAAGTAGAAAAACTGGAGGACTATTCATTGAACAACTTGTTACTTCAAGAAGCACAGAAATTTATTAAAGAATGTTACACGGAATTAAAAAAAACAGAACGAGAAGTGAATGATCGAATAACGTGCATAAAAGAAGAAATTACTGAACATGGCACTTACTCGCACACGTTTGATGAGTTAGAATATGGGGCTAAGGTAGCCTGGCGCAATAGTAATCGATGTATTGGCAGACTCTTTTGGGACAGCCTAAAAGTTTTTGATTTTCGTCACCTCACAACTGAAGAAGATATAAGTGATGCATTGTTTAAACATATTGATTATGCTTCAAACAACGGCAATATTAGATCCACCATAACCATTTTTAACCCAATGAAGAAAGACGAGCAAATAAGGATCTGGAACCATCAATTAATTCGTTACGCTGGCTATGAAACGGACAATGGTGTAATCGGAGACCCAAGCTCCATCCCCTTCACTAAACAATGCCAACAGCTTGGGTGGAAAGGTGAAGGTACACACTTTGATTTATTACCGATTGTCATACAAATAAATAATAACATACCTAAGTTTTTTCATATCCCTAAAGAAAAAGTCATTGAAGTACATTTAGAACATCCAGAATATCCTTGGTTTAAAGATTTAAATATTAAATGGTATGCTGTTCCAATTATCGCTGATATGAAATTAGAAATTGGAGGTATACAATACACAGCTGCTCCATTTAACGGGTGGTACATGGGAACAGAAATTGGAGCAAGAAACCTCGCAGATGAACTCAGATATAATTTACTTCCCAAGTTAGCATCTTTAATGGAACTTGATACGACAAAGCAAGCTAATCTTTGGAAGGACAGAGCACTTATTGAATTAAATACAGCTGTGTTACACTCTTATAAACGTGATGGCGTTAGTATTGTTGATCAT
Source organism: Cytobacillus sp. IB215316 (assembly GCF_033963865.1). NCBI lineage: Bacteria > Bacillati > Bacillota > Bacilli > Caryophanales > Bacillaceae > Cytobacillus > Cytobacillus sp. IB215316. The sequence continues at coordinate 1,436 of NZ_JAXBMC010000002.1, forward strand.
CATACTGCAAGTCAACAATTTAAGATGTTTGAACAAAAAGAACGAGCTTGCGGGAGACAAGTTACTGGGGATTGGACATGGCTAATCCCACCTGTATCCCCTGCAACAACTCACATTTTTCACAAAGAATATAATAATGCACTTATAACGCCTAACTTCTTTAAACAGGAAAATCTTAATTTATAATTAGTATTTAAATCGTAACTCATTAACAGTACATCGAACATGTATATAGAGTTACGATTTTCTAATGTTCAACAAGAAGTTCAGCACCCCCTCACCTAACCTCTTTGTTAAATTTTACCTTAATCCTATTTATAATATTACAAACATATAACAGTGCTTGTTAACAATTTGTAATGAAATTGTCTTAAAAGTTAGTAATAGAAAATATGTCAACCGTCAATTAAATGTAATATTTATCTTTGATGGATTTTAATAGCAAGATAAATCTTGATGGATTTATTTGGAAATGTCTTATATTCACTTAAGTAATCATCGTTTTCATCGAATTAAAACGATTAGAACTTCCTTATATATGTCACTGGCATGTTCTCCCTTAATTATTACAAAAATTGCATGATATAGTTGATGTAAGAGAGAAATAAAACTAGATACAATTTTCTTAAACACCGAGGAGGAATAAACACTATGAAAAAAGGAATATTACTATCTACCGCAACTGCTATTACTCTATTATTTGCTTCACCAGGGATGAGTTCAGCAGAAAGTAATCAAACCACAATAAAACCAATTATAAAGTATGAAGTACATTCACAGATCCCACAAGAAACAATAAATGAAATGATTCAACAATTATTACAACAATTGAGCGAACAGTACAATATTAAGCTTGACATCCCAACTCAACCATCTACTGAAGAACAATCGAATAATACACCTATAGAAGAAGCTCCTGTTGTTCAACCACCGACAAGTGCACCAACACAGCCTGAAAAGCCACAGGAAGAACAACCACAACAGGAATCTTCAGCATTAAGTCAATTTGAGCTTCAAGTAGTTGAATTAACAAATGCAGAACGTGCTAAAAGCGGACTTACTGCATTAAAAATAGACGAGAGTCTAAGTAAAGTTGCTCGTACTAAGTCTGCTGATATGCAGTCTAACAAATATTTTGATCATAATAGTCCAACATATGGTTCTCCGTTTGATATGATGAAGAAATTCGGTATAACTTATAAGTCAGCTGGAGAAAACATTGCATACGGTCAAAAAACACCACAGGAAGTTGTAAATGCTTGGATGAACAGTGAAGGTCATCGTAAAAACATCCTTAACTCAAGTTTTACTCACATTGGTGTAGGATATGTTGAGCAAGGAAATTACTGGACTCAAATGTTTATCGGTAAATAAATAGCCATTCAATTTAATTATTACGTAGTGTAATTACGGTTAGTATTTCTATAGCTAGAATTTATAGAAATACTAACTTTTTTTATCTGCAACATTGTAAATAATGTTTATCATATTTCCTACTCACTTAATTAAACGAATTAGATTGAAAAAAGTTTTAAAAATATCGTACTTATATAAATAAAATAAATGGATAACATGTTAATTTATAGGATATTTATTCGTCAGTAAAATGTCACAAAATTGTCACACTTTCAGCACACTGCTGACATATTTATAGTTCATAATACTTACTAAGTGGTGAAACAATTTTTCTCTTTTTCATTTTAGTCCTTTCTCTCACAGGGTGAAGAGGACTATTTTTTTGGACTTAAATTATGATCATTGAATATTAGTCACTCTTTTTTAAAAATCAAGACACATCCATTACACTTTTTACTAAACAGCTCTACATGAGAGCTGTTTTTTCTTGGTAATAACCCATTGTAAACTATGTTGTAATTTTTATTAACAATGGATTTTTGATGATTTTTACAAAAGCTAAAGAGAAGAAGAAAAGATGCAACTGATGTTAGTTGTACGTGCTTATATCATTCATGAAAAGCAATAATTATTACGAAAACAACTAATAAATACTCGTACTCCTACATTCACTTGTTTCTATATAAATGGTGTACTCCTAGAAGAATTAACAAAAAAATGGGTAACAGCATTGCTATTAATAGTTCACCTGATCGGAGCCAGTATATCCATAGCTCTAATTCACTCCTTGTATTTATAAACGCTGTGATTAAAGAAGAAATGAATAATAAACATAGTATTGATAAGCGTGGTGAAATTTTTGGTAAAGCTTGCTGTAAAAATTGGTCTGCTCCCCAAAAAAATAAGACAATGGTAACTAGGACTTCAAACATGAATAAGTTAACAACAAAACCTTCAACTCTTTCGACAATTGGAAATTCAACATATTCAAGCAGTGTTATAACAGGGTATACATCATTTACTAATTGCTCAAAACTAAAAAATCCAAACGATATAAAACAAGTAGCTAGATAAATAAATGTGAGTAAGAGATGAGCAAATAATATAGGTCTCACAGCAGTACTCAGTTTCGAAATATAAGGTATAAAAAGTAAAGCAATCTCAACACCTAGAAAGTGTAAGCCTACTTGGTTCCCTTTCATTAATACTTCCTTTTCCCCTTCAAACAAAAATGGAGTTAATCTTGTGAACGAAAATTCTGGTATATGAAACCCTAATAGGAGCGCGATTAATATCGTTGAAAAAAATACAACTGTTGCTTTAGCGATATGATAAATTCCTCTACGAACAAGCCAATATGTTAATATAGCCATTAAGACAACAAATAAAATAGACATGTTCGGGTAATAAAGCATACTGAGTATTAATTGGAAATTTTTGGCGATCAATATTCCAAGGGCACCATAAAGCAATGCAACACAAATATAAAGTGGACATAAAAGGAACTTCGGTAGTACATCCATAATATTAAAAATTGTACGTCCCTTTCCAAAACTAAAGACTAAGCCGATAAGAAGTATATGTACAACAAAAAATACGGACACTAATCCAATTCCAAGCCACCCATTTGTTCCAAATGCTTCAGCTGTTATGCGGGGTAAACTAAATATACCTACACTGATTTGACACATATAAATAAGAGCAAATATTTGATGAGGTTGTAGTTTTTCTTGCATATGCTTCTCCTATTAGTAAGGTAATCCAATAATAGTAATATTAATATTTTTTACTAATTCCAGTATTTTATTATTATAAAAATACAATGACTTTTACGTAATAGAAGAATATTATTAATATGCTTTACACACAAACTTTCCTTCTTCCCATATTAAATGGTATACATTACATTGTCCCAAACCACTCCGTTCAACAATTGATTATAAAATGGAGCTTTTAGTAACCTCAATAATCATCATTAGCCTAATAATAAAATTTCGATCCCTAGACAATTATCAGTTTCACATCTAAGTAATCACTCATTAACTAGTTAGCAGATATTTTTTTAATTCAGAAAGGAGTGATGTAATGACAAATAGTCATTGCCAAGGGAAAGACAACAAAATATTCTGTAAGTGTGAAAATACTCCTTTCACATTGTTAGAGACTGGAACTCCCTTTATGCCTATCGTTTTAACTACAGATATGGTTCATGTCACAGATATAGATATGATTGCAAAAGTGGACACAATGGTAGACATACAAGCTTCTGTCGGGAGTGGTGAAGTAGTTAATGTAAATTATGTTGTAGAGCGAATTACAGGTCATACTACTACAACTTTATGTAGTTACAATCTTGTAGACGAAAGAGATCAACAATTATACACATTAACTCCAAACAATACAGTCTGTGATCAACCACCTCTCGGTTGTCACATGTATCGTCTGATCTATCTAAGATAATGGAGAAGGAGTCACTCGTCACTCTTAACTATAATTGCAGATGCATTAACGTATTACTTTTCATACAAGTAAATAATCACATAAATCGCCCTACTCTATTCAAGCGATAGGCCTATTTTCATAACATCATGTCATTGTAATATATTTTATTCTCTCTTCTCTTGATTTTTTATTACATATAATCGTGTATACACAAAAATATAGCCACTACTCAAGCTATTCTCTTAATGGTGTTCTAAATAAACCTCTTGTTAAAATTCTATGATTCTCCCTCTGCCCATTTCAGCTTGTGTTCTCCAGCTTGTTTAATTGAATGAAAACGATAGTAATATTTAGAAATGAGATTAATTACAGAACCTCCATTAGTATACTCCTCTTATGCAATATCTCTTACTTATTTTCATAAACGTATTGACCTTATTCAGTTATAATCTAAACAACAACACATTTTTATCGTATTCCTGTAAGCACCAGTTATATTTAGCAATAATCGTTTCATGAATTTCATCTTCTTGAAGATCAACTTTTTTAAATCCATATTTTTTATAAAAGTTTCCAAGATTTTCAAAGGGTATACAATAAACATTAGGAGCATCTGCTTTTCTTGCTTGTTGAACTAAAAAAGATACTAGCTTTTGTGCTAATTTATGCCCTCTGTAAGCTGGAAGAATATAAATACCTCCCATTTCCAGGTTATCCTTATCAATTTGAACTAAGCGTCCTACACCTGCTTTTTTTCCATTGTAAGTTACAATTGCAACTATTTCGTTTTTCAAATCACTTGGAACAAATCCTGCTAACTTATACTGGTTATTAATCCATTCTACATCCTTTTCTGTTGCTAATATAATTCCCATTTTCGTTCACACCTTTTAGATTTAATTATGTTTATTGTAAACGATATGGTTTTATTTGTAATTCAATGTTCACATATACAATCAAAATTTGGTAACACATTGGCATGTAAGATTACCTAATTTAAACGTGTCTTAGGATATTTAGTAGATTTAAATATGTGTTGGTATGATATGGGGAAGCAATGATTGATTGGTCTAACCAATGGGTTTAAAGGTAAGGGGTCAGTTAAAATAGAATTTTTTTAAAATTTAACAGGAACTTTTCTTTGTTTGTTGAATTGTACATTCAATGATAATGTAGGAGGTATGTATATGGATTACAAAGTTTATCAAATCTCTGGTCAATTAGAACGGGAAAACCTTGTTGAATTAGAGTCAATTTTATATGAAGAGGAGCAAGCTGGTTATAAGTTACACTCCATTATTCCCCAAACGAATGAGGGATATTGTGATAGTAATATTGTAGTATTAGAAAATGATGATAATGATCATATCGAAATACAAATTGTCGATATCGATTCAGGAGATCTAATTATCAGCTATTTAAGAAGGGATACTGCTGGTTTTCTTACATTATTAAAAAACAATCAAGATATTGAAATCAGAAGAAATGATACGTTGTTAAAAGGTACATTTAAATACTCTACATTCCAAATAATAGATGAAAATGAAGAACTAATTGAAGTATTAAAAATCTACATAAAATTATTAACCCCAGTTAACGCTAATTAAAACGCCACCTACATATTATAACTTCCAAAGTATACATTCTGTTATGATCATCATTCTTTCCCTGTATGCAAATTTGTTTTGTAACTCAAAGTGAATAATGATATATAAGTGCTACTAACTCTCTACAAATAAAAAGGATGTTTTCATAATCTATATTGTTAATTTTAATGATAAATCAGATTTAAATCAATGCAACAGTTTTACTAGGCTGTTTTATCATTGATTGTTGCTATACGTTCCAAGATAGTACTTTTCTATTTTTACAGTTATTAAGTTTATAGAACTCTTCATTTTGTCCATTTTTAAATAAAATACCATTAAGCCTACGAAAAGAGTGTTTTACTGTGATAAAATGCATAAGCATAGTCAGAAAAACAATAAATTTGAAGATCGATTATATAAAACGCGGTTTAAAAGACAAAAAACGAAGAGTTTACTTATCTAACAATTAATATTTATAACAATGTTAGTACCAAATAAAGTAACTTCAAATCACTAATCTGGATACGTATCCATTTGGTGTTATCTTTTTGACTTTCCATTTGTTTATCTATTTTACAAATCTATTATTCTCCTACCTTATTCAGGTATTTTAAAGTATTATTAATTCCTTGTTCCAGTTGGAAATTTGGGTACCAATTTAACATTTTTTGTGCTTTACTATTACTTAAATAGCTCTTATTAATATCACCTTCTCTTGCTGTCACATACACAGGTTTAATTACTCTATTCGTAGCCTTTGACAACAAATCTATTAGTTCGTTAATTGACGTTTGGCTCCCTGTACTAATATTCATTATTTGATTATCACCACCGCTTAGTGCAAGATAACTTGCGTTTGCGACATCTTTAACATGAATAAAGTCTCTCGTTTGATCACCATTACCAAAAACTTCAATCGACTCATTTTCAAGGACTTTGTTTAAGAAGATAGAAATAACGCCAGCTTCACCTTTCATTCCTTGCCTTGGCCCATAGACATTAGCATATCTTAAAATACAATATTTGAGGCCATACATACTTTCGTATAACTGAATGTACATTTCTGCAGATAACTTCGACACACCATAAAACGATTTTGGACTGAGCACGTGACTTTCATCCACAGGAATCGTATGAGGTTTACCATATACCGCAGCTGTTGACGCAAAAATGATTTTTTTTACATTAAATTTGATACAGCATTGCAGTAAATTAATTGTACCTTTTATGTTCATTTTGCTGTCGTCCAACGGATTTTCCATAGAATAAGGGACAGATGCTTGTGCCGCTTGATGAATAACGAATGTCGGTTTCTCTTCTGAAAATACATCTTCAAGATCAGAGCTTGTAATATCAACTTGATGAAGACATACATGTCCAAGAATATTCTCCCTTGCCCCATTTGACATATTATCTACTACAGTAACTTCATAATTCTCTCGCACAAGTCTTTCTACAATATGTGAACCAATAAATCCTGCTCCCCCGGTGACTAAAACTTTCAAAATCCTACCCCCTTTCATATAAATAGCTTGAATTGCTCTCCTTTAAATAACCTTTTTCATACTAAAAATAAAAATCCAGACGAAAACATCCTTTTTTAACCAATAATTTGATGAGTGTAAAAACTCAATTTTTGTAAAACATGCTACGAGCTCAATTTTTTACATATATATCTTTATTCGAATTCACAATGAATGCAAAAAGAGTCTTTAAACAACAATCCTATTTGTGTACGTTATGAGAAGCTGAATTTACCGTATTAAATTAAATAATAATTTCTTTCTTTTTTGTAATTTGACAGCCGTTATAATAGGTGTTCCTTTAATAATATGAAGAGCATTTTCCTTGAAGTAGTTCGAATAATGTATTGATAATTTTTTGTCAAGAAACGTGTATGCACATACTAAATCAAAAGATCGAGTATTTGTATTGTGTGCATCTGATGCTATGAAATGAACAAGGTTTTGCTTAATTAATGATAATGTTACTTTCTGTAATCTATGTCCCAATAAGCCAATTACACTAGCAGCTGTAACTTGCGCTAATGCACCTTGGTTAATTAAATGCAATAGTTTAGTTGGGTGTCTTCGAATTTCAGCATTCCTTTCAACATGAGCAATGATCGGTACGTATCCCATAAATTTTAATTTTTCAAATATTTCTTCAGTGTAACGAGGTATATATTCATTTGGTAATTCAATTAACAAGTATTTATGTGAATCATTCAAATAGATGAGCTTATTACTCTCTAGATCTTTAATGATATCTTCATATAAGCCAATTTCCATACCAGGGCATACCGTTAACGGCATATTTTCAGATTTTAATAGTCTATTAACTTCGTCTATTTTTTCATATATTTTTATTGGAGGATTATAGTATTTTTTTAAATCGTGATGAGGCGTAGCAACAACATGGCTTATTCCAAATTGAATAGCTTTCTTTGCCATATCAATTGTATCCTTTAATGTTGTAGCCCCATCGTCTAATCCATATAAAATGTGGTTATGGATATCGACAATCATCCCTTCCTCTCCCTCCATTTTTTATATTAATTGCTCTATTTCAACGTTATGGGAATATTGATTTAACAATATACGCACAACAATAGCTCATTATTACTACATTGCCATTTATTCTTAAGCCAATTTGCGTTTTTATCACTCTTTAAATATAAGATTCAAAACTCATTTTACACCTTTGCATATATGGCTTTATAAGACCTTAGGACATACTTCTGGACCTGTTTGTCCAAGCTTCATTCCTTCTACTAAAACAGTATCTATTTGTTTCGTAAAGAAACGCAATATTGGACTTTACGATTATATGCGATGAAAAATATTATATAGCCTTAATTTTTGATTTTTTACAAGCTCAATAAAAATCAAACCTATACTTTTTCCTTTTAGGATTTTCTCCAATATTAAAGTTGATTTTAATTCAGTAATTACCTCACTCATCACATTGACAAACACCAAGATTTTCTCGTGTATATATTGTTATGCTCATTTTTATGTAAGGTTCACAATTTTATCTAGAAGCCGAGATTACAATTCTTAAAAATCAAGTACTGTGAAATTAAAAACAAAACTTCGTATATGATTATAAACACAAATACATCATAAGTCCCCCATCACATGAACGTACTACTATGATGAGGGACCGTCTCTTTAATATTATTTTAATTGGGCTCGATTAGTAAAGAATGTTTTGTAGCCGAACTGGATAAATAAGAAAACTGATAATGATACACTTCCAGTAATGCCTAAAACGATAGCAATTTGGTATTTTATTGAAACTAAAGGATCAGCTCCTGATAGGATAACTCCTGTCATCATTCCTGGTAAAAAAACAATTCCCATACCAACCATACTATTTATCGTTGGTAGGATAGCTGCATCAAATGCTTGATTAACTATGGCTTTAGAAGCTTCTTTTGGCGTTGCCCCGAGCATAAGGGCAGATTCGACCAAATGTCGTTTACTTTTCATTCCTTCTATTAACGTATTCACTCCCAAGTTAATACCAGTCATTGCATTGCCAATGATCATGCCTGAAATAGGAATAAAATATCTAGGATCATACCAAGGCATAAAATTGATAACGACAAAGTCGAAATACAATATCGTGGCTATTGTTCCGATAAATAACGAGATCGTTATATACCATTTTAGCTCTGATGAAATAGTCTCTTTTGACCTTTTGAAAATATTATAAACAGCAAATAATTCCATAAGTAATATTATAATAATAGTTAACCAAGGGTTAGAGTGTTTAAATACATAAGTAAGTATGTACCCAACTAATATTAATTGGAAAGTCATGCGTATAGAAGCAATTAAGATTTCTCGTTCTCTACTTATGCCCTTCCGTTTTACGATAAATAATAAAATAATAATAAATATATATGCGCTTAATAGTTGAATTAGTGAAATATCTTCAATCGTATTCATGGCTTTCACATCCTATATCACTGTTGGTATTTGCTATATGTTTTGAGAAGATAAGAAAATTACTTTTTTGTCATATACTCATTAAATGTATCATTTATAAGCATTAACATCTTCCATGTTTATTATAAAATCTGAGTATGTCTCCGCGACTTTCATAGAATGTGTTACCATGACAACAGTTGTTTTCTCTGCTTTTGCACGAGAAATAAACCGATCCATAACCAAATCCTCTGTTTCTTCATCAAGAGAAGATGTGGGCTCATCTAATAGGTACACAGGCGCTTTCATAAGCGTTATTCGTGCAAAGGCAAGACGCTGCTGTTCTCCCCCTGACAATTTATTCGCATCTACACCCAACTTAGTTTGTAAGTTAAACATTGCTAACGTTCTTGATAAGACTTCATCATTCACTGTTGTATAATTCTTCTCTGATAACTTAAGTCCTAAAAGCAAATTGTCTTTAACAGTTCCTTCAAAAATGGCAGGATATTGTGTTAAAGTTACTACTTGACGTCTTAATTCAACTGGCTCTATCTCTTCTATAGATTTATCATTATAATAAATTACGCCACTATCACTTGATATCATATTGTTTAGCAACTTTAATAAAGTAGATTTTCCTGATCCACTTTTCCCTATAATACTTGTTACACTGCCAGCTTGAATTTGCAATAATTTTAGTTGTAATATGTTCTTATAAGTAACATTTTCTAATTGAAACATCACAATGTCCCTGCCTCCAAATAATATTAAAAAAGTTACAATACCTTCTTCGGCATTGTAACCTTCAGCATCCCTATATAAGGAATATAATAACTAGTTTACCTCTTTATAATAAGAAACATTCTTTTTCCTTTTTCTATAAACCGAAAACATGATAAAAAAAACAAACAATGGAATCACAAACATAGATGAAGTTATCAACAAACTACCTTCCTCGTTTTCAGCAGTCTCTGTTTGTTCTCCATCTTTCTTTTTCTCATTCATATCAACGCTTTCCAACTGATACGTATTTATTATTCTATTTTGTTCTCCTAAAATGCTTAGAACTCCTTGCTCATCGGTCGATAATGAAACATCTTCGTTACTTTTTTTAGTATAGGTCACATCTTCAGAAAGGATATATTCATTATTTTGCTCGTCAAGAAATTGTTTGTTTTTTGGAATCACATTCTTTATAAAATTCTCAAAGCCATAATCAAAAAGTGTAGTCGTATCATCATAGGCTAAATTTTTAGAAGATGCTTTTAAAACAACTGCTATTAAGTTTAAGTTTCCTTTAGTTGCAGAGGTAATTAATGTATGACCTGATTCATCAACATACCCTGTTTTGCCACCAGTAACGCCGTCATACCATCTTAATAGTTCGTTATGTGTATATAGAGTCGTTTCCCAGCCCGTGCCCTTCCAGTCTAATTCCACTGTACCAAATATTTCACGAAACGTATCATTTTGCATCGCGTATTTAGTAATTTCAGCCATATCTGAGGCTGTTGTATAGTGTTCAGGATCAAATAAACCGTGTGGGTTCTGGAACTGTGAATGTTGAACATTTATTTTTTCTTTACTAAATTTGTTCATTCGTTCAGCGAATTTTTCTTCGCTGCCATCAAAGTATTCAGCAATAGCTACACCAGCATCATTACCCGAATTAATTAATAAACCTTGAATTAATTTAAGTAAGGTAACTTGTTCACCTACCTCTAGATAAACTCGTGTACCATCAACATTCCTGGCATTTTCACTTACTGTAACTTGATCCTTTAAATTTCCTTCTTCTATAGCAATAATAGCCGTTAATATTTTGGTTAGACTTGCTGGATACATTAATTGATCGCCATTTTTACTATATAATACATCCCCAGTGCTTCCATCTAGTAAAAATGCCGCTTCACTATTAATGTTGAAGATCGATTCATCTGATGCATAAGCAATATAATTATTTATTTGAATGGAGCACATAAATGTAACTATTATACACAATTTCACTAGTTTCTTTATCATAGTTGCCTCCACATATGTTGTATCTAAACTAATAGACTCACTAAACTATGATAACATAAATTCTTTTACATTTCAGGGCGTTACAAAGCCCTATATCTAAGTGTTCATATCAATATAACCGGAAAACTGCTATAAAAATGTATTCTATTACCAATGTATTCGTACAAGCAAAGCAAGTACGAATTCATATATTATTACTACCACCAACCTTACCTTTCATCTATCTCTATTACCACGTTCTTACTTTTTTTATCTTAAACAAAGATTCTTTTCTTATACGTTGTTGCTATGTTTACTAAAACTTGGACAGTATGGTGCGTTTTGTGAAAGCTCAATAATTATATAAGAAAAAGAGTTGTTTACGTGCTTATATAACGAAAAGCAACAAACAATGGGAAAACTGTCTTAAACAATATTATTCACTTGATAGGAGGTTTTAAGAAATGAGTCATACTACTAGCTTCATTCCAATCTTAGTTATCGTATTATTCATCCTATTAATTATCGTCTTATGTAATTGTAATGTTGTGTACTAGACGGGTACAATTTTAAGTATTTATATATACAACTTGAAAGGAGGTAGAAAATATCATGTGTTACGGTGTGTCACCTAGTTATGGTTACGGTCCATCATCTAATAGTTCATTCGCTGTAATTGTTGTGTTGTTTATTCTATTAATTATCGTACTTTTTACTGTAGCAAGGGTCGTTTGTTAATTCATCTTCTTCGAATATAACAAAAGAGCATTAAATATAAAGCGTCCAATTATCTGCTTTTATTTCATGCTCTCTATTTGATATTCTTTAAAGCAATGCAATCTTGCCTTGGAAATCACTTACATACCAATGAACGAAAATTTGTAATTTGTTCCCATTACTTAATGGATGTTAGCTTTGAAATTATGACGATTGATTGCATACGCAATCTACTACGTGATCATTTACCATACCAACAGCTTGCATAAAAGCATAACAAATTGTTGTTCCAACAAATTTAAAACCTCGCTTTTTTAAATCCTTGCTAAGTGCATCGCTAATTGGAGTTGAAACCGGTACTTCTTCAATAGATTGAAAGTGATTTTGGATAGGCTTTCCATCAACGAATGACCAAATATAATTAGAGAAAGAGCCGACCTCTTCTACCACCCTTAAATAGCTTTGTGCATTTGTAACAGCAGCTCGTATTTTTAACTTATTCCGAACTATCCCTTTATTATTTAATAAGCTTTGAATCTTTTCTTCATCATACTTAGCTATTAACTCAGGATCAAACCCATCAAATGCTTTGCGATAGTTCTCTCTCTTTTTTAAAATGGTGTACCAACTTAATCCCGCTTGTGCTCCTTCCAACAAAATGTACTCAAACAAAAGACGGCCATCATAAACAGGTACACCCCACTCCTTATCATGGTAATGTATATATAAAGGGTCATCATTTACCCATTCGCAACGTTTAACAGTCATATAGCAAACTCCTCTCAATACATTTAAAAAACTACTATCGCTAGAACTATTATTGTAGTGCTATTATAGCTATGATTACTTGTATTTTTCATAGTTGTTTCAAGATATGTATATAGGAAAGTCGGAAAATAAACATAAGGAAATCCTCGATAACAACATACTTTTTTAACGGCTCATATTCAGAATCAGTATATATTTTAGGTACAACTATTCCATCATTTAAAAAAACTTAACTGATTAACTTATATTTACATGATAATCCCTATATGAATTGCATTTTCACCTAGGCTGTTGTTTTCATTATCAATTTTCTTAATAAACATTAACAGCAGTCAGTGTAACCCCTTCATTTAAAATTTGTACAACATTCCACCTAGAGACTTTAATTAAGTAATAATAATTACCTTATTTACGACAAGAGTTTCAGAAAATAGACGATTTAATTATGGACATTCGTACACGCAAATCACCCATTCTAACATAGGTTATAGTATATTCCGGAAAGGAGGAAAAGTTATGGTGGATGGTTATGGTTCTGGATTTGGCTCAATGTTTGCTTTTGTCATAGTCATTTTTGTTCTGTTAATTATTGTAGGTTGTGTATGTACAGGATTTTATTAAAAAATAAAGAGCTTCTATAAGAAAGAGAAAAAAGCTAAACTAACGTTACACAGCAAATAGTAGGATGCTAAAATTTCACTATCATAAAGATAATTGGTTGCGAATTCCTGTAATCGACAACCTATACACTCCTCAACATATTGGATTCCAATAAGAGTGGTGTTTTCACCACTCTTTGCATGCGTAAAAATAATGAGTTTAAACTATTTACTCATTAATGTTTACCTCAATACTACCCATAACTGTATATGAACCGGTAGCCTTGATATCTGCAACAACACTCTGTAACCCCTCTTGTTCTAATTTAGAGAATAATTCTTCCGGTTTGTCAATCTTAAACATTAACATTTGATCTTTATCTAAACCAGTAATTCTAATATCATCTAATAAATGATTGTAATCGGGATCAGCAAATACACCAATTGCAATTTCGTAACTAATTCGAGCTGTATCGGAACCATCTAGTTCTACCTCTTCAGATTTTAAGTACCAAAAATCAAAATAAATCTTCTCCATTCAATTCATCCTTTCTGTTTATTCATTTCATTTTGGTTTGGAATATCGAAATGAATCATTTGCCTCAAATAAATAAAAAATAATTATATTTTTGATTATGAAAAAACTATGTTATAATCAATTAAACCTTTTTACTTACCTGTTTTTATTTGAGGGTGACTTATGAATAAAGCTGGGAAACATTTCTATTGTGACATACTCTTTAATATTTACATATAGAAATTTCGAACAAGCCTCTTCTTAGTCACCCTTTTTATAATGAAGCAATTATCTAAAATGCAACTTTCGTTCGTGGGACCTTCGATCAGGTCATATCTTACAACACCTTGCTGTTATAATTTATATTAATGATAATAATAATAAGAAAGTATAAGAAAAGTGAATTGATAAAAAAAGAGACTCAAGATGAGTCTCTTTTCAAAAGTATGAATTAGAATTTTTGAACGTTTGTAGCTTGTGGTCCACGGCTACCTTCTTCAATTTCAAATGATACTTCTTGACCTTCTTCTAAAGTTTTGAATCCGTCACCTGAAATAGCTGAGTAATGTACGAATACATCGTCTCCACCTTCAACTTCGATAAATCCAAAACCTTTTTCTGAGTTAAACCATTTAACTTTACCTTGTACCATTATACTTCCTCCTGTGTGGATGTTTCCCACATTGTATTACTATTCTTGCTCTTAATGATATTCAGATGAAAAGTTTAACACTCGTTCTATCCTTACATACGAACAAAAATAATTCTAATTAATAGTACCAATAAGAAGCAAAAAATGCAAATACATTTAAAAAAATAATTCAAAATCATTTTATTAAAAACATTATATTAAAGCTACCTTTAGCAACTATGCTGGTTTAACCATTTTTCAAAGCTACCTCACTATAGCTACATATTGACTAACTTCAATATCTCTCTTTTATGAAAGATGATATTTTGAAATTATTGTGAAATTATATTATTAACCGTTTTTTTGTGTATAATCATTAACAGAAGTACGAGTTTATGTTATCTAATGTGAGATCAGGTTGAAACTCCTACTCATTGAATTCCCATCGATCAACAATACGAAAACATAGTTTAACATAACATAAAATTTAGAGGTAGGTGGTCATCATGAAAGCTGAAGAAACTAAAAAATCTCAATTAAGCTCTGGTAATATAAATGCCTTATTAGCCTTCGCTAGTCTCATGGGAGCTTTATTTTTCGCTAGCATGCAAAATCAAATTGCATATGTATTTGCCGTTGCTTTTATTTATTTTTTACTAATGTCAGTGTCTAAACTGAATTTTATTAAAAAGCGTATTAACAAATGATTCTTTTATGTCATAATCAGGTGGTTAGCATCCTCCACCTGATTAAATATGATCAACACCACTTACAACAAATTTACGCTCTTTTCGTACACATTGTTGCTATTTAACAATAACCAGTAAGATGGGATTCTGTCCAACCCTAAAAGATGCCACGAACGCTAGATGTATACGTGCTTATGTTTTTATACGAAAAGCAACAATCCGTGCGAATACAGCCATTTTCAATATGTACACTGGCTACGCATTCATTGTAACTCACATCATTTATCCTCTGTTTGTAAATTGTATTGTTATATTTACTCCATTTTACACAACAAAATTCACCCTTATGTAGAAGTCATCAATTGATAATAAAGTTTTATATGCGTTTATTGCCACATAATAATAATCAATAAGTAATAACAGCGTCTATTTACATCACAAAGCACCTTTACCAAATTACATATTTGATTTCAAGCTGTTTTAGGACTGCACTCATGTCTTCTATGCCACACCCTCACTTCGTTAAACCCCTCCATTAGTTATATTTATCTAGTTACTATGTAAAAAAACTAACAAAACCATGTAGAAAATAGACAATAATAAAATCTCTGAAAATATTAAATATTACTTTTATTTATATGCATATATGCTGTATAATAATTAAAATTAATTGCGAAATATAAGACTTATCAATGAATATATTGAATATCTATACCATTAAGCTTAATTAATATGTATATACTCATAAGGGTGTGAACGGAATGCAACAAAGAATTGTAGTTAAGATTGGTAGTAGCTCTCTTACAACAGCTGATGGAGAACTAAGCAAGCAAAAAATAGCGTATTTTGCTAATGAAATGTTCGAGCTTTATAAGTCTGGTTATAAAATAATATTAGTTACTTCCGGTGGAGTTGCTGCTGGGTTTAAACAAATCGGATATAAGAATCGACCAAAACAATTATTCGAAAAACAAGCTGCTGCTGCTGTAGGCCAAGCATTGTTAATGCAAGCATACAATGATGTATTTTCTAAACACAACTGTACCACAGCACAAATATTACTAACACGTGCGAACTTTACAAATCGTAAACAAATGCATAATGCATCGATGGCAATTGAGGAGCTTTTACGGCAAAAAACCATTCCAATAATCAATGAAAACGATACAGTTTCTGTAGAGGAATTAAATTTTGGTGATAATGATACTTTATCTGCTCTTGTTGCCAACTTAGTAAAAGCAAATCAGTTACTCATATTTACAGACACCGATGGATTATATACCGCAGATCCACGTAAGGATGGTAATGCAAAGAAAATTG
This sequence comes from Cytobacillus sp. IB215316, assembly GCF_033963865.1. Taxonomy (NCBI): domain Bacteria; kingdom Bacillati; phylum Bacillota; class Bacilli; order Caryophanales; family Bacillaceae; genus Cytobacillus; species Cytobacillus sp. IB215316. The sequence continues at coordinate 18,003 of NZ_JAXBMC010000002.1, forward strand.
ATGTTGTTGAAGAAATTACTGAAGATATGTTTAATAATGCAGGTGACGCTGGTTCATCAGTTGGTACTGGAGGTATGCGTTCAAAAATTGAAGCTGCAAGAATCGCAATGCGCGGAGGAGTGTTGGTGTTTGTCGGAAGAGCCTGTGATTATTTAGATATGACGAAAGCTGTAAACGGTAATGGCAAGGGAACATATTTTCATACACACTTGAATAATCTTCCTATGAAAAAACAATGGGTTGGCTTTCACTCCATGTCACATGGCACTATTACTGTTGATAATGGAGCAGAACATGCGCTATCTTCTTGTGGTAAAAGTCTTCTGCCAGCTGGAGTGACTACAGTCGAAGGTGATTTCGATCCCGGGCATGTTGTAGAAGTAATAAATGAAAATGAACATGTCATCGGACGTGGGGTTGTAAACTATGCATCTTGGCAGTTGAAAGCGGTAGTCGGACTTTCAACAGAAGAAGTAAAGAATAGAATAGACGTACAACGTATAGAGGTCATACATCGGGATGAATGGGTTACGCTGTAAAACCCCTACTAGCGCAGACCCTATACCCTTACTTTGTTTGTTCTTCTTTCCCAATATAAACAAAAACAAATAAATGACGAGGTGGTCTAAATTATGAGTGAAGTGAAAAAGAAAGCTTATCTTGCAAAAGAAGCTTCTCATCAACTGGCTAGCATCACAACTGAACAGAAAAACAAGGCATTAACTGCGATAGCAGATGCACTTGTCCACAATGAGAAGTCTATTATTGAAGCAAATAAAATAGATCTAATGAACGGTAAACAAAACGGTTTAAGTAAGTCTCTACAAGATAGGTTAGCATTAAGCACTGATCGAATTACAGCGATAGCAGACGGCTTAAGACAAATCGTGGATCTTAAAGACCCTATAGGAAAAACAATAGATGAATTTCAACCAACTAATGGTCTATGTATAAATAAAGTCACAGTCCCAATAGGTTTAATTGGCATGATTTATGAGGCACGCCCTAATGTTACAGTAGATGCAGCTGGTCTATGTTTAAAAAGTGGAAATGCAGTCATATTACGAGGCGGGACATCGGCCCTATCTTCTAACATACGTATCGTAGAAATCATGCATGATGTACTTGATAAAACGGATATACCGAAGGATGTTATCCAACTAATATCAAATCCAGACCGATCTTCTGTTAATGAAATGTTAATATTAAATGGCTTAGTAGATGTCGTGATTCCTAGAGGAGGTGCTTCTCTTATTCAAAACGTAATACAAAATGCCACTGTACCAGTTATTGAAACAGGTGCGGGGATTTGTCATACGTATATTGATAAAGAAGCCAATCCTACTATGGCAACAAACATTGCCTTAAACGCAAAAGTTCAACGTCCATCAGTATGTAACGCTATGGAAACACTTTTACTTCATAAACAATTTGCAGAAACTCATTTTCCTTCGCTTGCAAACTTATATCGTGAAGAAAAAGTTCATTTAAAAGGTTGTGCAAAAGCAAAACAAATCGTCCCATGGATTAATGACGCAACAGAAGATGATTACAACACAGAATACAATGATTACACACTAAATATAAAAATTGTTGAGCATATTGAAGAAGCATTAATCCATATCAAAACATATGGAACACATCATTCTGAATGTATAGTAACAGAAAATAGTCAACATGCTGAGTTGTTCTTACATGCTGTAGATGCTGCAGCTGTTTATCATAATGCATCTACTAGATTTACAGACGGTTTTGAATTTGGTTTTGGAGCAGAAATTGGGATTAGCACACAAAAATTGCACGTTCGAGGACCTATGGGATTAGAAGCATTAACATCAACTAAATATCGAATTTATGGTAATGGTCAAACAAAAAAATAAAGCTATTAATCATGTCCCCCTCTTTTTCTTAATTTGATAGGTTTATACAATAATAGCTAAAATTATTAACACCCAAACTAAAAACTCATTTGACAAATAATAGTGTCAAGTGAGTTTTTTTACTAATTTTAAATTTACTAATTACATACTTGTAAGTAACCTACACCTTTTTCTTCAACAAACTCACCTTTTATCTCTCCGACACCTTCTATCGTTATTGAGTTCTTATTAGTAATCGGTTTCGAGGATAGCACAAAATGTATTTTAGTAATATTGCTTATATCACCTTCAAAATAACGAAGAACTGGTTGTTTAATAACATAGTCATTATTGTTAATGATTATCCGTAAAAAATTTTTATCTAATATCATATTGTCGATATGGATAATATTCATTGGATCCATATTACTAATCATAATATTACCTTCTATGTAAAGATGGTAACCTTCCTTATGAATTATTGCATTGAACTCACTTTTCTTTTGTTCCGATACAGCATTAGTAATTTTTCTCGTTTCTTGACTAATTGTTACTTCCTCAACATGAGCAGCTATCTCTTTATGTTCGACATATTGCAAAAGGTACTCATATAAAGATTTATTCGTTTCAAAAAAGTTTTCCTTCCACGACATTGTGATTTGATCTAATAGCAAGCATATAAACAATCCCGAACTATAGCAGCTCCTTCTAATATTCATCATAGAGTCTTTATTATCTAAAAGCTGTTCACCAAATTTCTTTAATACATCATCATTTGATAGAGGGCTTTTATCCATATATGCCTTTAATTCCACGTACCATGCTGGACCCTCTACTGATTCAATAAGTGCTTCATACACAAGAAACTCATCTATTAAGTCTTCTCGTTTTTTCCTGAAACGTAAAAACATATTAATATTTTGTTTCTGTTCTCTCAAGGTGTCTGCCATTACTGCATGATACAAATATTTCCTCTCTTGACTTCGCAACTCCACATTTTCATTACATATAGGATAAGTTATTCCTACAAACTCATTTGGAAATCTCTTCTCATCTTTTAGAAATTGATATCCATGAAATAATTCGTGAACTAATAAAGAAAATATACTTACATAGTCATGATGTTGTTCTAAATTGACTATAGCAGTTGGGCGTTCCTCATATATTATTAATGCGTCTGCAACAAATTGATCGCTTCGCTCTAATTGACAAAATGCTGAGTTTTGAGGCATAAACTTTGGGTGATTGCAGAGATACACATTTTTTTCATCATATAATGCAAAAGCAACCTTTTTAAAATTGGGCCAATATTTTGTAAAATCTAATGCTATAATTTCCTGACATATCTTTTCAATGTTATGTACCACGTTTCCCCTCCTACAAACATCAACCCTTAATTTTCTTAGGTCCACTGTATACTATTGTATTAATCTAAAAACCGTAAGAAAAATTCACTTACAATTGTCATAGTCTTCTATAGATGATTTTTGTATATATAATTTATAAGTTATGAGTAAACTATGAATCATATGACACACAGCACATCTGATTGTTAATACCATTGTATCACAAAGCAATATTATACAATTGAAAAATAACGGTATTATCATTCAGCGAATAATAATGTGTCCGTCTTAAGAATCATTTTTTGATTTAGTATACTAAATCGGACCTGCTAATTGAAAGTCTCACCTGTAGGTTAATTGGTTGTAACTCTTTTACAGCCCCCCCTTACCCATTAAATTTAAACAACTCCTGGATTTTTCAGTTTCATAGGATCAAGAATATGATCCAATTGTTCTTCTGTTAATACATCTAACTTTAAACAAACAGCTCTCACACATTTGCCAGTTAAAATAGCCTGCCTAGCAATTTGTGATGTTTTTTCATGACCTAAATATGGTGTTAGTGCAGTTAGGCTTGGAACATTCCTTTCGATATTCTTCATTATTTTCATTTCATCAGCTTCAACTCTTTTTAAACAATAATTTGTAAAAACATTAAATCCATTCCTCATCATATTGATTGATTGAATCAAATTAAAAACTAATACAGGCTCCATCACATGCAAACCATATTTTCCTGTTTCAGTTGACATTCCAATATTCAGATCATTGCCAACAACATGGTTAGTAATATGATTGATTATTTCGCTTATAACGGGGTTGATTTGTCCTGACATTTCAGATGTAGCAGACAAAGATTTTCTATATAGGCCAGCGTTTGATCCAACCGACATTAACCTTAGGTCGTTACATATTTTAGATATATTTATCATGTTATTTTTTAAAGCTTCAATCACATCAGAATATACAACTGTATGTTCATTCGCATCAAGGATCTGTTCGGTCTTTTTCAGTTGAAATCCACTAATTTGTGATATATTGTCAACAACTAGATCGCTAAAAATACTTACTTCTTTTAGCCTTGTTCCTATGGATTTTGTCCCGATATGAATCTTAAATAATTGATCTTTTGAGTTAGTAATTCTTATAATATCGTGCTGGATCATGTTTTGGTAGTTCTCAAATTCTAGTCCTAAACGTATGGGGAAAACATCATGTAGGTGTGTGTCACTAAAGTGAAATAATTGTTCAAATTTATTTACAATTTGTATTATAACTTGCTCCATATTTCTCATCGTTGTTATTAGTTGATCTATCATATCAAGTGTAGCTAATCGAAACGAAGTAGGAAACACATCACCCGTTGATTGAGACATGTTTACATGGGTATTTGGGCTAATAAATGAATAATCACCTTTTTCTCTTCCGATAATTTCAAGCGCTCGATTAGCAATGACTTCATTAGCGTTCATATTAAGTGAAGCACAAGCACCAGGTTGTATTGGGTCTACGATGAATTGATCATGCAACTTACCAATAATAATCTCATCTGTAGCTTGAACTATAGCTTGTCCTATCTGTTTATCTAATACGCCAATTTTAACATTAGCTAGAGCTGTAGCTTTTTTAACTATAGCGATTCCTTTTATTAATGAAGTATGTACCCGATATCCTGTGATCGGAAACATCTCTATTGCCCTCAACGTCTGTAATCCGTAATATGCAGCTTCTGGAATACCCTTCGTACCTAGAAAATCTGTTTCGCTCCTTTGGCCTATTGCCATCATAATTATTTCCCCCTTCATTACGGTTACAACTTTCTCTTTTTCTATAAATTTAATCAATTATACTATTTGCAAAAAATATGCCAATTAAAAAAGCTGAAAAACCCCGATTTTTCAGCTTTTTTATTGTCGAAAAATAATAACGGGACAAAAAAACGTCCCGTTATCAATCCCATTATCCATTTTTGTTTTATTTTTCGTGTTTTATAGTTTTAAGCTAGACAATGTAGCTACACCTTTTTCTGTAACGACAGTCCCTTTCATCCCCGTATAACTATGAATTAACTCCAAATTATACATCTTTTTCAGTAATCTACGAATCTTGCTTTCACCTAGATCAATTCCTTCACTTTTCGCTAAATCAGTAAGAGCTCTTCTGCCAATACCATTACGCTCATTAATTTTATTTAGCAGCCATAACATGTCTTCATCGATAAAACGATCGTTCTCTGTACATAAATCGTCAAATCTTTCAGACAAAACATACCCTGGTAAGTCTGTAACTTGTATTCTTATAGATGGATTTTTAATGTTTACTAAATATTCAATAACATTAACTAATTCTCTGACATTCCCTGGCCAATGATAACCTACTAAATAGCTAATCGTTTCATCGTCAAAAAAACAATCTAGTGGAATATTTTTCCCATTTGAAAAACGTTTTAAATAATGCGCTAATAAGAGAGGAATATCTTCTCTACGCTCTCTTAAACTTGGAGAGTACAACGGTAATACATTTATTCGGTAAAATAAATCTTGTCGGAACTTTCCCTTTGCTACTTCTTCTTTTAAGTCTTTGTTTGTTGCTGCGATTACTCTAACATCAATTGGAATCCGCTTTGAACCACCTACTCTTCGAACGTCTTTCTCCTGTAACACTCTTAATAATCTAGATTGTAACTCTAGCGGAGTATCTCCAATCTCATCAAGAAAGATCGTTCCACCGTGAGCAAGCTCAAAAAGTCCAACCTTTCCACCTTTTACAGCACCAGTAAAAGCCCCTTCTTCATACCCAAACAATTCACTTTCTAACAAATTTACAGGTAATGCTGCAAAATTCACTGCGACAAAAGGGCCTTTTTTACGCTTTGAGAAATTATGTATAGATTGGGCAAAAAATTCCTTTCCAGTTCCACTTTCTCCTTGTATCAACACAGTTGAGCTACTTAATGACAATCTTTTTGCTAAATTAATATTCTTTACGATCATATCACTATTTCCAATAATATCTTCAAATATATATGTTGCATTATGATCTGTTTTTCTCATACGTCGTCTAAGCTCATATTCTATGTTTTTGATCTCCATTACATCTTCAAAAGTGATTAAATACCCAACTATATAAGCATTCTTTTTGACAGGCACTTTTTTTACTACAACTTCTCTTTCGCTTATTTTCATGATTTCTCTATCAACTTCTTCAACTTGCCATATATGTAGACTCGGCAATACCTCCTCAATTCTTTTTCCTAAGATGATATCCTTTTCTTCTCCTAAAATTGATTGCATTAATTCATTTACTACAGATATTTCTCCCTTTGAATTTAAGTAAATAATCCCATCGTTCGTATTATCTATTATCGTTTGAAACATATTTTTAATCTGCTCTGATTCTTCAGAAATTTTTGTTAATTTTTTTGATAATTTTATTATTTCACTTACATAATCAGATGATAACACTTCACTACTTTCTGACAGTAAATTTAATTCTTGGAGTATTTCTATAATTGTTGTTATGTCTAATTTTCTTATTCCAATATCAATCACTTTGTTAACGCAATCAGGAATCCATTTTGTTTCACCTGGTGTAATAGCTAGTGTTAGTTGTTTATATTGTTTGATTCCTGGATAATAAGGATGGTAATTAATGTGATCGATACCATAATTTTTTAATTGTTTAATAACGTGTAAACTTGAGTCCTTATGATCATTCACTAGTAATACATCAGTACCAGCTGGTATATCTATTAATTCTTTTAAAAATTGATGATTGATAACTCGCTTTGCATAAATATGCTTTACATGCTGTGGTATTTTAATCAATCTTAAATTTTCTATTTGTAAATCTACCGAATTTACAACTATACAATTTGAGAAATCCTCATCTACCGTATCGCCTATACAATACCCTTTTACTTCAATACGATGGCCAGTTATTTCTCGTACTTGTCTACAAATATATTTATTTGTTTCTCTACCTAGGCTCATGACTATTACTTTCTCCACTTTTGCACATCCTATCGTAAATCCTTTGTTTTTATATTATGCTAATAATTATTATACCACCAGATTTGTTGGATGAAGCTTCCAAAAGACCTATTTATTTTGAATACTAACAAAACAAACGTTTCCTAGAATAAAAGGATATAGACTTGTAATTATCCTTATAGGACATTCTGGTTGCATTCGTTCTAAAATATAAACACGTATATGCCTAACAGTTATAACACCTTTTTTACATATACAATTATTTGGTTTGCCTGCATATAACTCACCCTAATGTCCATTATTAGTAATAAGTTCAACAAAGTTTACGAGAAAAACTTGTTAAAAATGAATATAGCCGTAAAAGGCAAAATAATTGATGAAGGGATATGCTTGTGCAAGCTGATACTGATTTTACATATATTAATGAACTAAAAAAACATAACCTGAGTTCAACTCTAATTGAACTCAGGCTCAATATGTCAAAATACTTCTGTTTATTAATAAGGATGTTCATTATTTGTTTGAGATGTAAAATAAACTGTCTGGAATATTTACAAGTACCTTTAATAAATTGTGCAATGCGTTAATTATCATTAAAACTGCCCCATCTAGAAACTATTATCCTTTTTAAATGGCCACCAGTTCGCAGTCCCAAACGTGTTTACCATCACTGGAATGAATAATGGTAATATGACACATGCGTATAATAATAAGCCGACTAACAATATCGTTGCAATTTGTATGAGTGAAAGAACCCCTGAAGGTATCATAGCTGCAAAAGTTCCTCCTAATATAAGTGCAGCTGAAATAATTACTGTCCCCATATTTTTCATTGCATACTGCATAGCTTCTTTTACTGATAAAGATTTATTTTCATTAAATCTATCCATTAAGAAAATGCTATAATCTACACCTAAAGCAACTAACATAACGAAGGCAAAAAATGGTACAGCCCAACTTACTCCTGCATAGCCTAATATATCCACAAATAAAATTTCTGCAAAGGCTACCGAAGTAAAATATGTTAAAATTAATGATAAAATGATATAGATTGGCATAATTAATGATCTTAATAAAATCGTTAGCATGATAAAGATGCCAATGATCATAATAAAGACAGTACGCAAAAAGTCTTCTGATGACATTTTTTTCAAATCTGCATTAATACCTGTTTCTCCACCTATGCCAAACGTTGCATTTTCTAATTTACTACCATTTATACCCCGATATATTGCTTCCTCAATATATTCAATTTGGCTTAGCGCAGCCTCTGAGTATGGGTGTTCATTAAAAATCACATCAATAGTAACGGTCTTTTGATCAGCCGACATGTAGGTTTCAAATACACGACTAAAATCATTATCTTCTAATACATCATTTGGTAAATACCAACCTGTTAAAGCTTCATCAGGAGCAGCAGACAATTCAGCTAGGTAGTCCGTTGCCGTCTCCAATCCCGTATAAACTTCATTTAAGCCAGTAACACTTTGGTCTAAACCATCTGTCAGCTGAGTGATTTGACCACCTAGATCCTGAAAACCGTCCCTTAATTCCTGCTGACCAACAACAATTTGTTCGATTCCACTACTAACACCTGGAAGAGAAACGATTATGCTCTCTTGCCCCGCTGCAAGCCCAGATATACCCGAAGCTAATTGTCCGATATTGTCAATGAAGCCTGCAAACCCATCAGCCAATGCTTCTTGACCTTTAATCGCTTCATCAAATCCTATATTTGCTAGTTCAACACTTTCAACAACATTTATAAATTCGATATTTAATTGTTGTAAACCTGTACCAAGCTCTGTTAAACCACCATATACTTCATTAATTGTACTAGTGATTGCTATAAATTGTGGGTCTTCCGCTAGATCAGGATATTTTTCTGTTATATCTGAGAATTGGCTGCTCACATTTGCTAAAGCTAACTGAAGGTTTTCTAGATTAACTTCAATTTCTTCATAACCTGCTGAAAAACTAGTTAGTCCATTTGCAATCTCATTGTATCCATTGAGTAGTTCAGATTGTGAGTTTGCTAATATTTGAGCATTATGCTGTAACTCCATAAGCCCACCCTTTAATTGGCTTGCCCCGTATGAACTATCCCACATTCCTTGTTCAATTGATTTTAAGCCCTCTGCAAGCCCTGCTACACCACTTTTCAGTTCATTTGTGCCGTTAATCAAATCACTAATACCGTCAGTAGCTTCACTCAACTTAGGTGTATTTTGTGACATTAAGGTGCTAGCTTCTTGTAAACCTTCACTAATCAGCTGAATTCCGTCATTGCCTTCCGCCAATCCACCATTTAGTTCCGCTAGTTGATTTTGAACGAATAACTCTTCAAGTGGCTCTCCAATTGGTCTAGTAATACTTCTAACTGAAGCTACTCCATTTACTGAAGCTACTTCTCTACTAATTTTTTCAATAATGGAAATTGACTCTAAATCGCCCATTGGCTCATCATTTTTAATGACGATAGTTGTCGGTAAAGATTCTCCAGGTCCAAAGCTATCTGAAATAATTTGAAAGGCTTTCACTGAATTGAAATCGTCACCTAATTCATCTAAGTTGTTAAAGGAAAGTTTGTTTTCATAAAAAATGAGAAATGGAGTGACAATGACCAGTACTGTAACTAAAGCGATAATAGGTCGTTTGAAGGTAAACTGTCCAGCTTTATCCCAAAGTTTGCTTTCGCGATGTTCAATTGATTTTTTCACTGGCCAAAATAGTTTTTCACCTAATAGACTCATAAAGAATGGAACAACAGTAAATAATGCAACAAGCAATACCGCGATGCCAACTGCAACCGCTGAAGCAGATTGATATAGCTTAAATGTTGAAAATCCAATAGAAGCAAAACCAATCATTACAGCTATCCCACTGAAAATAACAGTCTTACCAGCAGTGCGATACGTTTCAACTATGGCATCTGAGACATCTTCATGCTTTGATATTTCCTCTTTAAATCTACTTAACAATAAAATACAGTAATCCGTTCCGATCCCGAACAGAATTGCAACGAGGAAAATTTGCGTAAACGTTGAAACTGGGAAGTTAAAACCATCAATTAAGAATGCGACGATTGACTGAGATGCTAAATATGTAAGCCCTACTGTGACGAGTGGAATAAATGGCGCAATGAGTGATCTAAAAACAAAGATTAGCACCAACAAAATAAATCCGACTGTAATGAACTCTGTTTTTTTCAGTCCTTCCTCAGAGTTTACAATCACGTCCTCGTTTATGATCATGGAGCCTGTATAAAAATGATCTACCTTAATATGGTTGATGACGTCATATAAATCATTTGTAATTTCTATAGGCTGACGATTCATACTGTCAACCGTTAATGTTACTAATATTGTTTTACCATCTTCTGATACAAATTGATCTTTTAACTCTTGCTCGTGAAAATGGGAGAGCATTTCAGTGATGCCGAGTTGTTCCTTCTTTGTATCCAATATTTTTACTGCATCTTCCGCTTCTGCTATATCAGCCGTTGAAAGAGTGTTTTCGTCATAAAATACGAGGACGATTTGTTCACCAGATACACCTTGCTCTTCGAGAATTTTATTTGCCAAGCCTGAAGAGTATTGTTCAGGCATAGTTAGTTCGCCTTTTTCTCGAACTAGATCAACGAAGCTGGGTGCCAATAGCATAAGTGACGTTACAAGCACTACCCAGGCTAGTATAACTATCCACTTTCCTTTTAAAACATACTTCATATTTCTCCCCCCTAGTTTATTTATTTACTAAATACATTAATTTTTCATAAGTATTTAGAAAGGAATGAATTTCTTCATCATCAAAATTACTTAAATAAGCACCAACTATTTTATTCACTTTCTGTTCTGTATATTTATAAATCTTCTCTCCTTCCTCAGTGGTAGACAAATATATGACACGACGGTCATGATCATCCCGTGACCTTTTAATATACCCCTTTTCAACTAGTCGATTGATTATAGCTGTTATAGCACTTTTTTGAACATTAAAAATTTCAGATAATTCTGTAGAGATACAAGGTCCAAATTTATGAATGTAACGAAGAATTAAATGTTGATCACTCGTAATGACATCTTGAATTTGCTCTTTGATTTCAGCACCAATCTTTTTCGACACGGTAAATGATGCAATTTCAAAGCGTTCTATCGTTTTCTTTAACTTTTCTTGGTTCATCTATTGCCACATCCCTTTATAGTTCAATTGTTTAACTATTCAACAATTAAACTATAATTTGTGAAGCCAGTTTTGTCAATTTTTTCGTAAATCATATATAAGGTTAATCTAATGAGGTGAACTAAAGGAGGTGAGTTTATTTCTTAAGCTGGCTAAACATTTCGTACTAAAATCAATAGTCACTTATTTTCCAATTTATTATGAAGCGACCATGCAGGGATTTCTCTTGGTTTTATATAATCGAGGTTCTTTATATCTTTTAATTTTGTTAACATCTTTTTATATATAACTTCCATTACACTTTTAAATTTTCAATAGTATTTATCAAAAATCTCCATTCAGTGCTGGATATTAATTGTTCGTTCAGTGTTCAACCATAGAAATACATTTATTATGAGTTATATTTCAACCTGGTTTTAAATCGACAATCATTTTAACATCTCATAAAGTTGTGATTTAACTCAACAGTCATTACTATGTCGTCTTTCTCGCAGTTAGTAATGGCTCGTAAACGATAAAATTGTACCTCATCATATCGACTCCGAATACAAAGTTGTTATGAGTTATAAATTCGACACAAAGGAGCATTTTGACTGTAATATTAAAGACCATAGCATTAAAGCTACAGTCTTTTAGTGTAAACTCATGGGATAAATTAATTCCAACCTTCCAGTATTATCTACCTAGTTCCCATTCCAAGCAATATTTGACCATCACAGCCACCGAAATACATCCCTGCCCCAACCACCATTTGTATCTTTCAATGGATGACTTGAATCCCCAGCATAAGCCGACGCCACTGCTACCACAAGGTAATATTTTTTCAAATCGTTTGAACATTAATAAATTTTTCTAATACATATTTCATTATAAAAAAGGGGATTGCTATTTAGGACATTAATTCTTTACCTATAATATTTTTTTGAATTTTTAATCTTTAAGTTAAGTTTAAATTCCTTCAACACTCTTGTTTCTTAATTAAGTTTCATTGATTTTTCATATGTATAATTCTATAATTGTATATAATAGCATTTAAGAACATATGTTTTTGGAGATGGTTGTTTTGATAGAATTTTTTGAAGCATTACCTTTATTATTATATTTGTTTGGCGCCTATTTGCTTTTAAGTGGAATTAAAAGCATTTTTGAAGAGAGAACATATAAAAAATATAAAATATTAACGAGGATTTTGTTAGGTAATCTAGTGCTATATTGGTCGTTTTCTTCACCCTTTTATTATTATATATATACTGAAGGTCAAGCAACTAGCCTAGAGAGTAAAATAAGACAAGAATATAGAATGAAAGACTCGCATTTTAGTAAATTAACTATTTTTACATATCCAGGGGTAAAGCAGAAAGATTTGACAATAATTAAACAAATAACAAAGGAAACTAATACAGATATTAACATAATATTACCTCTTACAAAGTCCATTGTTTCATCTGCAATTGACAAAAGTAAAGAAAGCAAAGTAAATGGATATAAAGAGGGAATGGATTTTGCGAGCTCATTCTTAAATCGTGAAATTCCTGAAGATATTATAATAATGAAGGATGGTGAAACTGGTGGTTCTGACGGTATGATAATGACTCTAGAATTGATACACCAACTTGGAGATAAAGACTTAATCAAAGGGCGAAAAATCGCAGGAACAGGAACTATAAACAACAAAGGTGAGGTTGGTAGTATAGATGGGTTAGAAATTAAAATAGAGGCAGCAGCAAAATCCGGTTATGAATTTTGTATAATTCCAAAATCGATGGAGAGAAAAGGGAAGAAAATAGTTGAAGAAAATAATTACAGCATCCAATTAATCTCAGTTAAAACGATTGAAGAGGCATATGATTATTTGACGAGTAAATAATTAATTAAGAAATAATATATATTTGGTTGGGTTCGGTCAACCTATACATCAAAAGGTCTTTGCTTTTAATGAGTAGGGACTTTTTAGTTATTAAAAAGTGGTCGAATCCTAAAAATCATCGTTTTGTGATAGTTTTTTAGTTAATAAAATAGATGTGAATTTAAGAGATAAATTGCACTATAAACACTATTTTTCACTATATGCAAATAAATACCAAATTATTCAAAACCATTTAGTTAGTAAACAGGACCACATCCTGCAACATACTTTATTTGGCTTGAGGAAGATAAATAAAGTTATTTTTGAGAGTTTCAACAAACTATAACCTGTTTTTGTTGAACAACAATCCAGGTTGAACATTAGTCTATAAAACTTATAGACTCATTCATCATTATGTTGCCTTCCTCCATAGTTAACCCTCTTAATACTAGTTGCTTCTGAGATATATTCGTCGACCTCCAATAGCAGGGTCAAACAAACTTTGTTTCATGTTTACATTATTATTTGTTTATATAGATCTTAAACTCTAGTTATAATTGTGCATATTCTTAGCAGTGAATAGGTTAATATATATGATGGTATTTTGGAAATAAGCCTCTTATCGTAATCTTTGTTGTTTTTATTCACTTTAATTTGAGAAACTGCGGTTGATTCATTTGACTATTATCCCCTTTATAGAAGGTAAAGATGGCCTTAGCATTCGTTATAATGGTAATTAGTTCTATTAAGCTATAATTAATTCGGTTAAAAATGAAAAAGCCGGCTGCAAATAGAAGCAACACGGCTTTGAGTTGTTGTTTAAGAATTATTGTTCAATTAAATTTGCAATTCGATGTAACAAAGCAGCAGTGTGTGCTCTAGTCGTTTTGCCTAATGGATCGAACGAGCCGTCTTCACGACCTTGAAAAATGTCTCTTTCTTTCATAATCGCTATTGCATCATGCGACCACCTTGATGAATTTACGTCTGAAAAAGGATTTTGTAGTACTTCTGAGACATCCCCGTTACCAAGTATTCGGTACAGTACTGTAGCAAATTGTTCCCTAGTTATGTCGTCATTTGGGTTAAAATTGCCGTTACTGCCTTTAAATATATTATGTTGGGCAATAATTGCAATGTCATTATAAGCCCAGTGCTCAGTAGAAACATCATTGAATGTTTGACTAACTTCTTTTGTTGGCTGTAAATCCAATGCTCTTACTAAGATGGCAGCAGCTTGAGCGCGAGTTAGATGGTCATTAGGTGCGAATATTGATGATGATTTCCCATTTATCCAACCTTTTTCTTTTACAAAAATGATATCAGCAAGCGCCCAAAAGTCAGCTGGTACATCTGAGAAATATCCGGTTTCTTTTTTCGGATTGTCGCTTGTCTCATTGCCTTGATGCCATTCACCATAATAAGTCCAAAATGACGGATCTTCTTGGCCAAGACTCCAGCTCCCTGTACCCTTCAAGTTATACTTATCTACAAGCTTTAGTTTCTCATTATATGATTGTTCGTTTTCGAACCATAATTCATATTTGCCTGGCTCAAGGGGGTCTTTCCAAGATGCTAATTGAAATTCAGCGTCTCCTTCTTTTATTTCAAAGGTAGCTTTAGGAGTTTCATATTCATCCGAATAACTTATCGTTATATCATATGTTTCAAATAACTTGTTCGTTTTAGTGAGTGATACCCCATCTCCGATGATTTTATCACTTTTAGTTTTTTCTTCATCATCCAAATCTTCTAATTTCCAAATACGTCCGTAAAATGGTAGACCCAACACGATTTTATTTGCTGGAACATTGAAATTAAGTGCAGATTCGATTGACTTTTCTACAAATGAAATGCTTGCAACAGGACCCGGGTTACTTCCCCTATATGATTGATCGTAGGTCATTATCATTAAATAATCTGCATAGTTTGCTAGTTTTTCATAATCGTATTGTCCTGCCCAACCAACTGTTGACCCATTTGGATTAGATGCTACTGCTACTGCAATTTCCTTATCTGACGGAAGCTTTGAACGTAAGAGTTTCACAAAATCTGTCATCATATCTCTAACAGTTTCATTTAGACCTTCTAAATCAATATTAATTCCATCTAGATTATAAGTTTCAATTGCTTTAGCAATGTCAGTAGATAATTGTTCTCGATTCTTTAAAGCATTTTCGCCTTGAGTAAAGTCCCAATGATTACTTAAAAAAGGAACAATTTTAAGATTCTGATCATGAATCTGATTAACAAAGTTTGGATCAATGTTTTCTAGTGCTAGATCACCATCATCTGTTAAGTTAAAGTAGTTAGGGCTGACGACATCTAATAGTTCATTTGTATTCTCTATCGATTCTAGATAACTATCATTTGAACCACCATACAAATATGACATATTAAATCGCCCTTCTGCTTGTACGACACCAGTAAGTAAAAAGACAGATACAAGCAGCATTAAGCCTATTTTTTTCATTTCCGCACACCTTTCTCATAGAAGTATTCTGCCCGTAAAATAAAAAAGCCTTCATTTTTATAATCTATTATCTAGGAATGAAGGACAGTTTTCTTTATATTCTACTATACTACAAAAAAGGACATTTTAAATGGATTGTTGCAGAAATGTAACTAAAATGAAACTTTCATTCTTTAAATTATTTCCAAACTTTCATTCTATCAGCTAATGTCGAAGTATGTAGCTCTAGCTGTGTTCCATCAGGGTCAAGAAAGTTAATCGCCAACCCAGTTCCTCTTTTTATTGGACCTCTCACAATTATTACTTCGTTATCATTTAATATGTTAACAGCAGCATCAAAATGATCTTCTGAAATTGAAAATGCAACATGATCTACACTCAGTTGTTCAACTAGTTTGTTTGGATACTGCTCCCGTTCCTGTAAGCATATCCACGCACTTCCCCATTCTAAATAGGCATCTTTCTTCCCTTGGTGAACTAGTTCCATTCCTAAAACTTCAACATAAAACTTAAGAGAGTTAGTGAGGTTACTAATATTTATTGTTACATGATTAAAGCCTTGCACGTGCATTCCTTTTATTTCTCCTTCTATTAAACCGTTGTGATAGACTAATGCTTACTGCTTTAACATGCAACAGTATTCCTTACGTCTACCATCTTATAAGTTATGATAATTGACAATTTAAATCCCAACAAACACCAAACATATCTACCACTTTACCATACTTTGCTCCCCAAAACATGTCTTGAAGAGGCATAATTATTTCTCCTCGTTCTGCTAATTTACTATATACAGTTTCAACTTGATCAACTTTTGAAAACTCGATCGTTAATGTCACTTGGTTTCCTTTCTCGATAGATTGGGTATCTAGGCCATCTGAAAAATAAACTGTTTGCTCTCCCATCTGGAAACGTGCATGCAACACTTTGTTTTTGTTTTCTTCGGTAACTGGCATATCAGGTGCTTCATGAAAACGTTGCAAAGATATAATTTCACCTTCAAAAACATCTTTATAATAGTTTAAAGCTTGTTCACAATTCCCTGCAAAATATAAATATGGTATTATCTTCATTTTACCATCCTCCCTCATAATAATCTTACGAATATTTATTTCTATCTGGAGGATGAAAAACCTCTTTAAAACTTGAAACTTTTGTATGAATCATTCCATTAATATATTCGTACTTCACAACTTCTGATAAAAAAGGATAATAGTTGTTTATGAGGTGACTAGATTCCTTTCTCAAAACATTACCAACATAAATGCATAAGTATTTTCAATGTATGTATTAAAGTAATAACTAAATAAAACAGTTAAATTTTTATTTACATAATATTCTTATGGTAAATTTATAATTATTACTAATACTTCACAAGAACAATGTTGTAGACTAAAGTTGTAACAATATCTGCTTTCTCATTATGTTTATGATTACGTAAAAAAAAGACATTTTAAAAACAACTGTAAAAGTCATACAATTTAATCGCTTACTTAATATCCTTTAAATAGTTTAGCAAATTTACATAGTCTCAATAGTCGTTGTATAACGATTTTTTTATAAAATAAAAAGGATAATTTCTCATTTATTTGAATTTATCCTTTTATTTATATAAATGCGTTTGTTAAAGATCAATATAGTATTGTTATTAATTTTTTAAACATATTTGTTTGTATACTTCTAAATGGCATTTGACTAAATAGAATTGCCCTAGATACCAGACTGTTCTTACACTTAGCTTTCATTGTCATGAGCAGGTATATCATTTTAATTGAGAACTAGGTTAACAGCCACCCATACATTGTCCAGCGGGGTCGCTCGTATTACAAACATTGTTTGCGACAGTGTTCGTATTTGGATCAACGATAAGGTCTATATTTTCATTTTCGAGGGTTGTATTTTTAATCACAATATTTTGTTTACTAGTTGATGCTACTTCAATTCCGTTAACCTTATTTTTTAAAATCGTATTTGATTCAAGCGTGTTATTGTCCGAAACTTCTAATTCTATACCATCAGATCCATTATTTTGAACAAGATTTTTTTCAAGGGAATTATCGTGAGAAACTTCTAACTCTATCCCATCAAACTCATTATTTTGAATGGTATTTTTTTTAAGCGTATTGTCGTGGGAAACTTCTACCTCAATCCCATCAAAGCCATTATTTTGAGCGGTATTTTTTTCAAGCATATTGTAATCAGACCCTACTATTTCTATACCATCAAAAGCATTATTTTGAACCGTATTTTTTTCAAGGGAATTGTTGTCGGAACCTTCTAATTCTATACCATCAAAAAAATTGTTCTGAACCGTATTTTTCTCAAGCGCATTGTTATTAGAACCTGCTAATTGTATTCCGTCAAAAACATTATTTTGAACGGTATTTTTTTCAAGTGTATTGTAGTCGGAACCTTCTAATTCTATCCCGTCAAAAATATTGTTTTGAACGGTGTTCTTTTCGAGCATATTGTAGTCAGAACGTTCTAACCCTACTCCGTCAGAACCATTATTTTGAACGGTATTCTTTTCAAGTGTATTGTTGTTACCAACCAATACATTTATGCCATTAAGAAAATTATTCTGAACGGTATTTTTTTCAAGTGTATTGTTGTTACTAGTCATTAAAGTTATACCGTTAAGATTATTATTTTCAATGATATTTTTTTCAAGCATGTTGTTGTTACTAGACGCTATAGTTACACCACTAACACTATTCCTCTGAGCGGTATTTTTTTCAAGCGTGTTGTCATTACTGGAGGCTAAAGTTATGCCATGAATACTATTTTTTTGAGCGATATTTTTTTCAAGGGTGTTATTGTTACTAGAAGATAACCATATACCCTGAACACTATTATTTTGAACAGTATTCTTTTCAATGATGTTGTTGTTACTGAACGCTAAATTTATTCCATCTACATTATTATTATCAATAATATTCTTTCCAATAGTATTGAAATCACTAGCCAATAAGCTTACACCACTAACACTATTATCTTGAACATTATTTTTTATAATAGTGTTATTGTTGCTTGACATTAAATTTATACCATGAACACTATTTTGGACAGTAAAACCCTCAATTAAGACATCCGAAACAGTGTTAAGTAGAAATCCATTAACGGAACCTTCTATTACAGGATTACCTTCACCTTTGAGGGAAAGATTACTCGTTGAAATCATCGCGCCAGCGTAGGGTCCACCCGCTCCAAGTACCTTGATGATATCACCTTGCTTTGCTGCGTCAACCGCTTCTTGAATCGTACTAAAATCTGTTGGAACGATAAGTGTGTTCATGTTTTCATATCCTTTCATTATTTCATTGCTTTAAGCAAGCAGGTTAAGATAATTCAAATTATATATATATTTCTGAGATTCTATCACTTAACCATCTTATGCGAGGATAGAAAAAACGTATAGACGAGTGTTTTAGCTTTTGCAAAAAGGCGTGTAACAGACAAGGAATATCTGTTACTATAGGTAAAATCCAAGTCGATACACTTAATTAAAATGCTGAACATAAGAAAAAATACAATTGAATGGATCATAATAACTTTTACAAACATATTCATACAATCCATCCTAATAATTTTGTACTGCATACGATAAATTCTGATAATTAACAACAATAAATATATGTCCAACGTCTTATCCCATTAATTTGAATATAGTTCTCCTATCATTCCGTCATAGTAACTACACGATATAAAGCGAAGTATGTTTTTCAACTAGGAGGGAGATTTTGATTTTTTTATGGAGAAAGATTTATGATAGTACATTTTTAAAGAATTAAACTGTTGT
The DNA here is from genome assembly GCF_033963865.1 of Cytobacillus sp. IB215316. Classification (NCBI taxonomy): domain Bacteria; kingdom Bacillati; phylum Bacillota; class Bacilli; order Caryophanales; family Bacillaceae; genus Cytobacillus; species Cytobacillus sp. IB215316. The sequence goes on from NZ_JAXBMC010000002.1 coordinate 37,500, forward strand.
TGCAAATCATATATCTAGACAACTTACTACGGTGGTAAGTCATTGTAATAATAAAGGAACCAGAGGACTTTGAGGGGACGAGGAAAGTTCTAATAATAGAACAGCATTTAAATTATAAGATTAAGTAGGATCTTTTAAAATACTCATGTGTTAACAAAAATAGATACTATAAACCTAATAATATACGTATTAAATTAACAACATAAGTGACTCCATCAAGTTAACTTTAATATTGAAAAATCAGGTGGAGACTCTACTCCACTTGATTAAAAATACCACCAATGAAAACTACACATTGTTAAATGCAACAGTTGGGTAAATATCAACGTATTATTAATCAATACGCTGAATTATTCATTACGTACGATCGCTTCAGCTTCTATTTCAACTAATAACCTTGGATCTATTAGTGCGTTGACCTCAACCATCGTAGCAACAGGTTGTATATCTTTGAAAATCTCTCCATGAGCTTTTCCTATTTCTTCCCATTTAGATATATCAGTTACAAACATTCTTGTTCTAACAACATCATTTATGGTTGAACCAAGATTTTGGAGTGTCTCTTCTATTATTTTCAAAATACAAACTGTCTGTTGATAAGCATCTCCCTCACCTATAACTAGACCATTTTTCATTGAAGTCGTTCCTGCTATTTCTATTTGATCACCCACACGAATCCCTCTTGAATAACCCACTGTTGATTCCCAAGGTGACCCAGTCAAGACCTTTTTTCTCTCACTCATTCACACTCTACCTCCCAATTTTACAATAGTATCATATGATAGATAACTATGGTGTTAATCAAATTTTAAACCTTCCCATAACAATAGTATTGTAGTACTTACCATCTGATAGCATTTTATCATTTTTTAATACACCCTCAACTTCAAAACCGAGCTTTTTATATAGATAAACTGCTTTCTCGTTATATTCTAAGACATTCAATGTCATTTTTTTAATGCTATTTGCATCAGCCCACTTAATTGATTCTTTTAATAGATTTTTTCCTATACTATGTCCCCAGAAATCTTTTAATACACCGACACCGAACTCTACTTTATGAGCGAACCTCCTTAAATAAACACCTTCACATCTTGCAAATCCTACAATCTGATTACGAGTTTCAGCAACTAAAAATAGATTTCTTTCTTTTTCACTATCAGTTTTTATGATCCCTTCAAATCCTGAGGAATCAATAAATGCCTCACCTTTTTCCCTATCCAAATTCTCTGTTTCTCCATCAATCTGTAGTCTTAATTCGGACAACTCTTGTGCATCTTGAACGACTGCTGATCTAATCGTATAGTGTAGGCCATTTTCACAAAATTCTTGGTTACTAATAATCATGGTATACTCCCTTGTATGTTTTAAATCTTCTTCCCTCTTATGCTGAAACTAAATTATGAATATTAGCCATCTAGTTTTCTACATATTTTGCTACTATCCATTGACTTAGTGAAAATTAGAAAAATTATATATAGTTAAAGTAACATTTTAGCAAAAATTTCATCTAATAAACGAAAATTTTAAAAATGAGTGATGAATCATTAATAAAGGAGTGAAATGGGTTGATTATATACACCTCAGCTATAATAATCATTATAGGAAGTTGGTATTTCTTTGTAAAAAATATTTAAAATAATAATTCAAACTTAAAATTATGTTTGATTACGCTAGTTATTCCTTTTCTATACTTCTTTATAGGTTTGCAACTGGCCATGCTTCTACATAATGAAGGACTTGGTTATGTTGTTGCTGCTTTATTATACTTATTACTTTTTAATAGCTTGATTTTGCTTGTTGCTCATTTTGTTCACTTTTTCGTTAGCGTTCTATTGAATTTTCTTTCTCCATCTTACATTTTTCCAATCTTTATTTTCCATAGCTTGTGTAAAGGACTAGCCTTATTTTCCGTCAATGAAAAATCAGTCTTTTAAAAATATTGATTATCGTTTATAGTTATTACATTACACACTGCGAAGAGATGTGAAAGCAATGAAAAAATATATGCTAATTTTAATTCTATTACTAAACAGTCTTCTTTTCGGTTTAAATATACAAGATGATAATCATATTATTGCAATTGAAGAGACATCTAATATTGGGACCTACTTAGAACCATTCATGCCATTAGATAATAATAATCAATTGGATATGTGGGTACCACCGTTAATAGTAGTCTACTTCATCATATTAAACATATTAATATTACATTCTCATTATATTAACTTAATAAAACGCCTATCCTCAATGATTGCCGTCTTTTTTCAGTCAAATTATGTGGATAAAGCCCTCCTTTAAAATAATATTTTGATAACAAGGGGGAGCATGAAGATGACATGGATTAAATTAATTATGATGGGATTTTTCTCTGCTACTGCAATCACGCTATTTTCTTATCAGGGCTTCGAAATTTATCATGCTATAGTAGATTATTTTAATCAAAAATAGTATAAAAGAGGCTGGGACAAAACCCAATTAAAATGAAGAAACCGCACGAAATCATATTTATAAACCTTGATTTCGTGCGGTTTTATTTTTGCTTAATGTATAAAAACCAGTTAGTTTTCCACTTATGTCCCAGCCTCTTTGTCATGTTAAAAATATATATTTTTTATCTTTCCTTTTTCACTTGGCTGATAAAAAAGAGTTCATAGACTACAGGAATAATGATTAATGTTAACAGCGTAGACGAAGTAAGTCCCCCAATTACTGTAATTGCCAAGCCCTTAGAAATCAGTGTCCCAGATGATGTTGTAAATGCTAAAGGCAACAGCGCAGCGATTGTCGCAAATGCGGTCATTAATATCGGGCGTAGCCTTGTTTTACCGGCTTCAACTATTGACTGTCGTATAGTAAACCCTTTTTCTTCACGATTTTGGCCAATTCTGTCAACAAGAACAATCGCATTTGTCGTGACGATACCAATTAACATTAAAAATCCAATCATCACACTTACAGATAGTGGTTCACGTGCAATTGACAATCCAACAAATGATCCGATCGGTACAAATATAAGTGAGGATAGGATGATAAATGGAATTCGAGCTTTACCGAAAGTGATCAGCATGGTGATGTAAACGAGTCCAATTGCAAAAATCATAGCCATCCCTAGTTGTTGGAATGTCTCAACAGTCTCATCACTACCTCCGCCACCTTCAAAAGACACATCTTCCGGAAGAACTACATCTCTTTCAACTCCTGCGATAACCTCCTGTGTAATCTGTTGAATATTTTCTGAATCAATTTGAGCTGAGATACGTGCAAATACTTTTCCATCTAATTTTTGAATCGACGTAAACGTTTCAATTTCTTTAACCTCTGCAAGCTCTTTTATAGCAATAGGTCCTTGTGCAGTAAAAATTTGTGTATTCTTTAATTGCTCGAGCGAGGTGATGTCATCGTTATATGATAACTGAACACGATGATTTTTCTCGTCAAAAAAATCAAGATTACCGAGGGAAACTGGCTTTGTTTGATCAACAACCGTCCCTAGAATTTGAAAACCTGATACATCGTATTGCTGTGCTTTATCCGAATATATATTTACAACAACTTGCTTTTGCTTATCTTCAAAGTTGTTCGTTACATATTTCAAAGAGGGGTGATTTAGCAAATAGTCTTCCACTAATTTAGATGCTTCTTGAAGTTTTTCTAAATTATTTGAATACAAATCGATATTGACATTATTATTCGTAGGTGGTCCTCCCGTTTCAAGCTCTTGAATACCGATCTTTGTTCCAGGAGCATTATCATTAACAATTTGTTCCATTTTTCTTTCTAATTTTTTTACTAATGAAGCAGTGTTTACATCTTCATTTAACGTAAGAAAATAACTAGCCTGATTTTGTTTTTTTAATCCGGTACGAAAATCGCGGCTACCTACACCAGCTGTAACCTCATTGATTTCTGATTGATCTATATACATTTTTTCAATATGCAAAGATACATCATTTGCTTTATCTAATGATGTAGAGGATGGGAGCTCGACACTCGCAACTAGTGTCTTTTCTTCTTCATTAGGGATAAATGTAAATCCTAAGGATTGAACTAAGAATCCCGAACCAACAAGTAAGAGGAGCGAAACTACTAACACAAGCGCTTTATGATTCAATGACCAAGAGATTGTTTTACCATAAAACCTCTGTAAGACACCCTCTTTTTCTTCTTCGGGTATTTTTTTGAAAGAAAATTTTGCTAATATCGGTACAATAGTAATAGCTACAAGCAACGATGTTAATAATGAAAACACAATTGTTAAAGCAAACGGTAGAAAAAATTCTCCTGTTATCCCCCCAACAAAGCCGAGGGGTAAAAACACTACAACAGTCGTTAGCGTAGAAGATGTGATGGCTTTTAATATTTCTTTCGTTGAATCTTGAATAATGTCGTCTGTTATACTCGACTTTGATTTCCTTACTCTTCTAAATATATTTTCTATAACTACGATACTATCATCTACTACTCTTCCTACTGCTACCGCCATTCCTCCAAGCGTCATAACATTTAACGTAATATCCATTTGAGCTAGAAATATTGAAGACACAAGTAGTGATAATGGTATGGAGATAATTGCAATAATCGTTGCTCTTACATTTCGAAGAAACAGCAATACTGCTACTGATGCAAACAGTGCTCCTAATAAACCTTCTCGTACTAACGTTTCAACTGATTTCTCAATACCTTCAGCAGAGTCTAAGCCTATCGCATAATCTAGTTCATTTGAATATTTATCCAACACAGTTAACACTTCTTCAGCTACTTCAACAGTATTTGCATCTTGTTTTTTAATAACCGCTAAGGAAAGTGAATCATTTAAGTTATATCTTGTTAATTCTGATTGTTCTATAACCGAATCTATTGTCGCTATATCTTTCAAATAGAGAGGTTTACCGTCTTGTGCGAATGGCGATGAAACAATAAGATTCTCTAATTCTTGAACTGATTGTAAGCCCTCTTTAATACGTATGGGGATCTGTATATCATCTGCTTTAATATTACCAGCAGGAAACGACAAGTATTTTCCGTTTATTTGCTCCTTTATTTGTGCAAGACTTAAACCCGCACGCTGGGCTTCTTCTCGATCTACTGTAATTTGTACAAGTTCTTCTTGCAAACCGCCAACGCTAACACTATTTATGCCTGGAATTTTATTAAGTTCTTGTAAAATTTCTGCCTCTAATAATTCCTGCAAGTCATTATTGTTTTTAGCAAATAGTGAAATGTTGTAAATAGGTAATGAACCAAATGAAAAACGGTTCACACTCGTAATGGCTTCTTCAGGGAGTATAGTTTCCTTCATATAGTTATTAACTTGTGCTTCAATATCGTCCATCTCTGCATTAAATGGAAATTCTAAATTTAAAATGGCTACACTTTCAAATGACGAGCTTTGGACTCTTTTCACACCTTCGATCGTTTTAAATTTATCTTCCAGTTTACTTGTCACTAACTCATCCATATCCTCAGGCGAAGCACCAGGATATATTACTTCAACAGATATTTGTGGAAATTCAATATCAGGCAACAAATCAAGCTTTAACGTAGTAAAAGAATATGCACCTGCAAATAATAAAAGAAAAGATATAATAAAAACAGCAACGGCATTTTTCAAGCTAAATTTTGTTAAAAAAGTCATCGTCATTTCCTTTCTGTTCGTTTAATATTATATTTTTTAACACTCTTTTTTCCATAAGCAGTAAGCATGCATAATGTAATGTCAGAAGTTATGTCACGGTTTGCATCGGTTATAAGTTTTCAAACTGTTTGAATAAAAAATTATTAATCTCTTAAATCATAGCTTAGTTATATAGCAAAAATAACTTTTAAGTCCATCACTCCCCTTTTTTCGACACATGTGTCGAATACGTCCAAAAAAACTCCTTAATCAGAGTTATTATCACATATTCCCGACAGAAGTGTCAACTATTTAGCCTTAATGCCATCAAAAAATAAAGTAAATAATGTTTCACTCCATTGGTCAATATCCATATTTAAAGTATTTGGGATCAAAATAGAACTAAAAAAGACACTGGCTATGCTATGCGCTTGCAAATCATTGCGGATAACAAACCCTCGTTGCCCACATTTTATCACATCAACTAATATCTCAAAAAAACGCTCATTTTCTTTTTCAAGTACATCCATTTTTTCACCATGATGATTTGATGACGCCTTCATATGTTTATATACTTGGATCATTTCGTGAATCGTTTCCCCGTGCTTAAGAAAAATAGTAAGCAATTCTTGAAGCTGTACTAAAGGATCAGTATGCTCTAACATCTTTTTACATTCACCATAAATTTTATCTGAAACGTGCTTTATGTAATGAAAAATAAGCTCATCTTTATTAGCATAGTATTCATAAATGGTACTTCTACCTACACTAAGTTGTTCAGCAAGTGCTTTAAAATGAAAACCTTCGTACCCTTTTTCAATAAGTAATTTACGAGTTGATTCAAAAAGATCTTTTTTTTCTATTCTTTTCTTTCTTCCCATGAAGTTCACCTTCATTCCGTAGAGCTACAGTTTAAGTACAAATTGTTATTCCTTTTATTAAGGCTCTTTTCATAAACTTTGTTGTTGTTGTGTTACCAAACCTATATTTTTGTATGTGCTTATTTTTTAATACGCAAAACAACTATCAATGCGAAAACACCTTTATTTAGCTAATATATAAGTCTTAACTGTTATTTTTTGCATTTATCGTATCTTATTTTTGAGTAGAAAACAATTCCTCTTAAACAATTTACATAAATGAGGATGTAAATTGTTTGATCTCGTTCAAAGAATTTTAGTTGAGGTCAGCGCCACTTGCGCGGAGAATTGAAACCTTACAATAACTAAATTAACCATGTTAATGGCGTAGCTCAATGGTAAGGAATAAGTGAATTCGGTTTAACGATAGCAAAAATATGTAATAAAATCCTTATGACTCATTCTCCGGCAACTTATTATATAGAGTTGAGCGCACAAACCTATGCGAAAGCCAATATTCCCTTCTACTTGTAAAATAATTACCATACAGATTAAATTCCCTTTACTTGACATCTACATGAGGTTCGACGGTACGTACCACTTAGGGGGATACAAGGTTGGCTCGATCGTGGAACTTAAAGGCTCCATCTCAAGCGTTAGCTAAGCAGTGAGAAGTACCGCATAGTCAATCAATCTTCATCCTTCACATCTATATCCTCTGGGATAGGTTCTTGAAGTATCTCATCTATTAGTTTCTTATATTTTTCTAATTGTTCCATATGTGTCGTAAACTGATCTTTATTAACTAAATACTGCTCACCATCAAATACAGCTCGAATTTTTTTATGTAGTATTAAATCTTCAATAGATGCTTTAGGTATGGATAAATAATCCGCAAGTTCTTTTATTGTGAGATACATTGTTATCAATTCCTTTTAATTGGCTGTTATCGCATTGTTCGCTGTTTGTTGTAACTAGATTTCTACTTTCATAAATTTTGTAACAGCGTCAACACCTCTAATATCCTATTCTAAATAGTAACAAAGCTTACGAAAAACCCTTTATTTTTTCACATTCACTTTACATTGACTAAACATACTACTAACCTACGTAAATCTACACATGATTTAGGTGGAAAGAACCAGGTAAGTTTATCTTACCTGATTCCATATAATTAATCAGTATGAATCGTTTTTAGTAATAGCTTCTTTAATAATGGGAATAGTACATCAGATAACTCTTCAAGATTTTCTACAACGATACTGAACTTCCCATATATATTCTCGAAGGTACTCCTTTGACCTTCACTAATTTCTCCATTTGCCAGAAAAATGTTAATCACTTCTATATTGTTTTTTCTTGCGTATAGAACAGCTTCATGCGTGTCAACTATACCATTTTGATCGTAGCCAAAGGCCGCTGGCTCACCATCTGAAAAAACAAGTAAAAACTTTTGATTTTCTATTCTTTGTAGTAGCTGCTTAGTAAGATACCGTATGGCAAAGCCGTCACGATTGTCTTCTTGCGCTTGAAGCTGCATTATTTCAAAACCACTCGTTTTTCTTAAAGAAGATTGAAAGTCGATGACTGTTTGAAAATAGTTCGGCTGATTAGTTTCTGTAGCGTCCGCTGTGTCTTCCCAAAAACCTACAATTTGGTGTGGAATGAAAAGAGTCTTCAACGTTTCATGAAACAATGTTATCCCACTCTTTGTGTGATCCATCTTATCAAACATTGATGCGGAACAATCAACTAATAATGAAAAAACAGCGTCCAATTGTGTAGAAGGATTCGTTTTTTTATAAAACATACGTGGACGATCATCAGTTAATAGCTTAGTTAGTTTTCGATTCAAGCGGCCAAAATGCAAATCATTTTTTGGCAAAATCTTTTTTGCTTCAACAGTTTTTTTAATTGTTTGTGTTAGCTTTTTTTGGTAGGGTGTTACTAAAGTTTTATAGTCTCTATATAAAGCTATATCATTTGCTGAAGGACTCAGAATATCCACTTGATGAGCGACAGCATACCTATTTTCTTTACCATACGGGGAATCCCCTCCAACGTTTTTCTCCTCGTGATCCCCTTCCATTAATTCCATTTGCGAAAAATCACTTTGAGAGCTTTGCTGCGAGCTTCCTTGCACGATACCCATCGCTTGGTCTCCACTTTCACCTTTCCTTACACCTTGTCCGATAAGATCTGTCTTTGTTCCTTGCTCTAGATCAAATTGCAAAAAGCTCTTTGTTGTCGTTTCTGTTTCTCGATGCCATGTCGGGAGTGCATCTTCATGCTTGTCTTCATCATCGTGATTTTTTGTCAACATGTCGTCATTCTTCAATTTATCTTTACGTTTTAAGTCACTGAATGTTTGCCCATTATCAATTTCTAGCAACACCGTTTCTGGCAACAAGAAGTAAATGTTTAACATATCAGCTGTTAATACTTCATCCAAAACTTCTATGATTGTCCAACATATTTTTGTAGTATCTTCAGTATTTGATGCTTCATATATATTTGGAAGCTCTCTTTGAAGAAACGGAATGATTAAATCAACGCTCTGATTAATAGTTGGAATTTCTTCTAACGGTGACTCGGATGTAATGAGTAAATAAATTGCATTAAATAGTGCATCTGTATATACGCTTTTTACTATATTGACTTTAAGTTGATCTTCAAAATACTTTCTATAAACTTCTCTTCGTTTAACAAATGCCTTTTTCGTACCTGGTCTTTGTCGGATACAAATTCCTTCTAAACGAATATCCTCAAGAAGCATAAACAATTGCTTTGCAAAGCTTGTAAGATTTGCAGATTTTATCTTCCTGACAAAAGCTTTATATTCCAGCATATTAGTATGGTTTATATTACCAATGCAACGTAAATATACTTCACTCTTTAAACCAGCTATCATTTCCTGACGCTCTCGAAGATCCCAAAAATGACTAACATATGCTTTTTGTTGAATGACATCGTAATAAGAACGAAAGCCAAACTCTACCTCGACTTCTTCGTTTTTTGTGAGTGCTTTAGCAAGGTCAGATAACTCCATAAATAAGAAAGAATCAATCTTTTTATCGTTAAATTGTATCGGCTTCATTAATAGTTCCTCATTCAAATAGAGTTTCGACTATATTTTTTACCGCAGACTTTTCTCTTTCATCTTCGAGCTTATCAATAATACCTCGTTGAACAGCCCTTTCAGGAGGTAAGTGAACTGCTAAGTCACATGTATCAATAAGTGCACGTATTGAAGCAGCCTCTTCAGATATGTTCCCTTGTTTCACATGTGTAATTAAATCAGCAGATAGAGTGACAAACGATTTAATTAGCTTTTCATCTGATAACATTGATTGCTCTTTGAGAACATTCTCTAAACTATTACCTTGAATATACGGTACTTCAATAACAATAAACCTATTTTTTAACGCCTCATTTAAAGGAACTGTCCCTACATAGCCTTCATTAATGGCAGCAATGACTCCAAACCCTTCTTCAGCTTGAACTACTTCACTAGTAAATGGATTTGTAATCATCTTTCTATAATCTAAGACACCATTTAAAATAGGTAATGTTTCTGGCTTTGCCATGTTAATTTCATCTATATATAAGAGGTGCCCTTTTTGCATCGCGTTTATTACTGGACCCGGAATAAAATCGATTGTCGGTCTATCATTGACGTCACTAATCGTTTTATATCCAAGTAAAGCTTCGGCATCTAAATCAACCGAACAGTTAACGCTATGCATCGGCTGCTGAAACAAGCTAGATAAGGTGTCAGCTAGTTTCGTTTTACCTGATCCTGTTGGTCCTTTAAGCAACACATTTTTTCCTAAAGATAGTGCAACGATGGCATCAAATAAAATATTTGTATTGTCGCTCGTATAACCACCTTTTCCAATTAGGAAACTGTCCTCTTGTTGATACTTATTATTGGTTCTACTTTTCAGTATATTACTTATTTGATTAGGCAATTGTATCGTATTTATGTTAGCTGTCATGCTGTAGTTACAAACCCTTCTATAATTTTTATGGCTCTTTTCGATAACTTTGTTGCTAATGGAATGAAAAATAGCAAGGTAAAGTTTATAGAGGAAGAGATTCTTCGAAATTCTATTTGTGCGTTAAATTGAAAAGTATATGCTCATTCAGCCTACTTTTAAAAAAATATTACTTAATGTATTGTATAAAGAATAATAGTAAGTTGGCAAGATGTGTGCTCATTGATAAATAATTATCTGCAAGTATATAAGGAAGATACTGAGGAATCTAGGTTATATTGACGAATTTACTTATTTAACTACAATTATTATACATTATTGTTACTTATATTTGTGTTAGGTAAAAGTGCTTTGCATGCATGATGTTAGTACTAGATACTATTTTATTAATATTACTTATTGGCTTAACCATATTTCATTATAATAAAACAAAAAAACTGATCCAAATCTCTGATACATTAGTATATCCTACGCCAAAAGACCTTCAACAACACGGCATGTTAGTCGACGGCATGATCATTACAAATCACTCCTTTGCATCCAAACAATAGAAAATAATCAAATGAACTACTTTTAGCATGACACTAATACTAACTACTGTTTTGGTTTTGGGTTATATAAACAATAAAAGTATTATTGAGACTTTCCCGAACCTCTTTTTATTAACTATTCTCGTTACTTGGACGGGTGACAGAAGTATATTTGCAGTATTGCAAGAAGGAATGCTAGTAAAAGGCAAAGTGTATAAATGGGAGCAATTTAACTACTTCAATGTTCCAAGAATGAGTAGGTGGCATGAATACGCTGGAATCCATGACAGGAAAGCTTCACATCATCCATCCTTCCAAAAAAATAAGAACAGTCAGTATAGTAATTGACAATGTTAATTTTTGTTTACTAAATGCTGGTTTGAAGGAAACAGATGATACTAATTCATGTAAATCTCAGTGGTTGCAAAGGTTAACTACGTTATTAATAATATATAAAAAAAAATCAAACAATCATTTTTTCCTTATACTAATTAAAGCTAGCCTTTGGGATAGGCTAGCTTAATTTTTTCTTATTGCTGTTTTCACATTGGTCTTTTTTTCGAATTAAGAAATAAACACATTCGCAACTAGAGTTGGGGACATCTATTTGACATCTATTCTTCTGTAATCAATGATACATATAACTAATTTGTTAACAAGAACAAAATTTTAGACAGGCCCTCCTAGATATAACATTCAATGACTATAAAGGTAAATTTCGACGTTTAAAAACGAATACTGCTAAAATAAACATGATTACGCCAATACTCAATAGAATAAGAGATGAAGAGAATACATCTCCTTCACCAATAGCAATCTGACTCGGTTCATACAGCGAGAACAAAGTGATATTTCTCAACCAGTCTAAGTCAGTGCTTATTTTCCCTGCCATATCTAACCCATAAAAGAGAAAAGTCAATCCACCGGCAAGACCAAATGCTAGTTTCTCATCGTTCAGCAGGGCAGAAATAAGGAAAGAGTAGCCTCCAACGGCGAAAAACAATAATAATCCAACTATATTGATCTTAAAAAATACGTTGGTTCCAATTGCATATTGGTCATCAATAAGCCATTCTCCTCCAATAACACCACCGATGAATGTTAAAAAAACAATGATTATTAATCCACTAACTAATACTGCTATTTGTGTAATTACGACTGAACTACGTGTGACTTTGGTTGAAAGTAAATACGCCATTGAGCCTCTGTCAACTAGTTTTGCAATCAGTTGCACAGCTGTCATCACACTAAATACTCCTAAAATAATAGGAAAAAACAAACCAAAATACTCTACAGAAATAAATTCGCTATAAGTCCCGAAAGACTCAAGTCCAAATGCTTGTTTTAGAGCATCTGGATATATTTCTAACATATCATTTATTTGCTCAGCGTTGTCAGCAATAAATGGATATAAGGAAGTCATTAGAATAACATAGAGAGCTGACCCTACTCCGAAGCTTAAAAACCCCTTAACATTCGATTTGATCATTTGTTTATATAGTGGTGCATTCACTTTATCCCCTCCTTTGAATCATAGTAATTCATAAAAATTTCCTCAAGGCTTTGGTTGCTTACACTCATATTGGTAATATCGTAATTACCTAATTCTTTAATTAAATCATTATAATTCCCTTGAATGACAACCCGAGCTACTCCATTTTTTATTACTTCTACCGTAAGCCCGGAAGCTGTTAATCTTTCAATATCATTTTCATTTGCAAAAGTAATTTCAAAGATTTTTCTTTGCATAGATTGGAGTTGATGTATATCTTTTACTGTAATGATTCGACCATCCTTAATGATTGCTGCTCGATCACAAGTCCTTTCGATTTCTGCAAAGCTATGTGAAGACATTAAAAACGTTTTCCCCTTTGCCTTTTCTTCTAGCACAATATCAATAAATATTTTTTGCATTAAAGGGTCTAAACCTGATGTCGGTTCATCTAGAATTAAGATTTCTGGATCATGCATAAATGTGACAACAATACCTATCTTTTGTTTCATTCCTTTTGACATTTTTCTAATAGGTGTTTTAGGATCAAATTGTAGTCGCTCAATTAACTCATCACGCTTTCTAAAGTCTTTAATTTCTTGCATGCCCGCCATCATATTAATAAATTCCATCCCACTCATACCTTCTAAAAATGAAATTTCTCCAGGTAAATAACCTACGTAGCTACGTGCCTTGCCTTGATCTTCCCAGCAATTTACGCCATTTATTGAGGAAAAGCCTCGTTGTGGTTTCATAAACCCCATTAAATGCCGTATAGTAGTAGATTTACCAGCACCATTCGGGCCTAAGAAACCGAAAACCTCTCCTTTATGGACTTCAAATGATACATCAAATATCCCTTTGTCATTGGAAAATTGTTGAGTCAGGCCGTTGACTTGAATCACTTTGCACTCCTCCTTAAATTTTATGAAATATATGATATGTTTCATTACATTAATTTTAAATTTTTAAAATGTTAAAGTCAATGGTATAATGAAATATATTAATTGAAATATTTCATAATATTACGTGAGATAAAAAGGTGATAGTTTAATGAATGGGTTTGAAAAACGAGCACAACGAATCAAAGACAGTATTAAGAATGCCACTTTGGAATTATTGAGTAGTATGGAGCCAAGAGCTATTCGGATTACTGATATAGCTAATAAAGCCGACGTATCACAAGTCTCAATTTATAATCATTTTGGCAGTAAAGAGGAGCTAATCAGAGATGCGCTAAAATCGTTCTACTTTCAACATCTAGAGGAATACGAAAAACTAATTTCAGAAGGATCGAAGTCATTTAAGGAAACAATAAGTTTCATTCTATTTCAAAAAAGAGGGACCATACAAAAATTCTCTGCAAAAAAATTAAATGAATTATTGCTGCAAGACCCTGAAATGAATAAGTTTGTAAAAGAAATTTATTCAACTAAAGTGTTTCCCCTTTTCTTAGAAATGATTGAAAAGGCGAAAAGAAACGGTGAAATAGCTAATGATATTGCACCATCTTTAGTAATTTTTTATTTGAACATGTTTAGTGAAAAGAGTGAGGAAATGCTCCAGTTGTCAACTTCATATTCAAGTGAAGAGCAATTTATCGAAGATCTTACTAATTTATTTTTCTATGGCATAGCAGGAAGACGATGATCATTGACCACCTTATTCAAGGTGGTCAATACTTTAGTCATTTCGTTTTTGCCGGCTGTGTAGTATTTTGATGTTGTTTGTTGTTTACTTTGTTATTAGGGTTGTTAGGTGCAAGCTCCTCTGCAAATTCGAAATTTGGCAATGGTGACTTAACATTTGCATTATTAGTCATTCTTTCAGCCATGCGTTTCATCTCATCACCTAGCTGTGTCATCGTCTTGTTATTTCTCATCCTTACCATTCCGAGTAAAGCAGGAACGGATAATGCTACTACCGATGCACTCATTGCAACCCAATTATTCCTTCTTCGCTTTCTAAAGCGATTCACCAGTCGTCCAGACCTTTTACCTACGTTAAACATCGTTGACATCCAACGCATATTGTTCATAACAGTTATCCCCCTTCTCTTCAAAATTAACTTTTTCCGGATTGTTCTAACCAACAGCATTAACGAAAAAAGCCTTATTAATTTGAAGAAGAGCATGTACACTCATCGTACACATATATTATTTTTTCTTATTGTATGACACAATATTTGTGTTAACATTTTACACAAAGATTTGAATCGTCAGAGGAACAACTAACTTAAATTGTTTCAACACAGGATGATGCTTAATATGTATATATAGCGATATTTTTTCTACTTGAATGAATAAAGTCACATCTTCTCACCATTTTATTCAATAACCTTTACGAATAGAGCCACCCGATGCCATTTCCGTTATTAGTAAAAAAAAACTTACACCAAAGAATTGATGTAAATAAACAAGTCCATCTACAAATGAAAGGGCAAAACACTAGTTCAGCCTAATTAACATACAAAACGACTATATGCAAAAAAGCATAAGCAATATACTTATGCAAACATCATAAATTTAGGCTAATTTCTCCCTATTTTTAGAGGGCTGGATGAATAGTTCACAATTATTATTTATTCCAACTAGACATATATGCACGATCTTCTATTTCTAGAGCATTGTCGACAACCTTTAGTGGTTTAAATGTATCAATCATAACTGCGAGCTCCGCTGTTTCCTTTTTACCTATACTTGCTTCTGTTTTTCCAGGGTGTGGACCGTGAGGAATACCACTTGGATGAAGCGTAATTGAACCTTCTTCAATCCCTTTTCTACTCATAAAATTTCCATCAACATAATATATTACTTCATCGCTGTTAACATTGCTATGATAGTATGGTGCTGGAATCGCTTCTGGATGATAATCATATAATCTTGGCACAAAAGAACAGATGACAAAGTTATGTCCTTCAAACGTTTGATGGACTGGTGGCGGTTGATGGATACGACCCGTAATTGGTTCAAAATCATGTATACTAAACTTCCACGGATATAAATACCCGTCCCAACCAATAACATCTAGCGGATGATGTTGGAAAATATGCTCAGTCATACTTCCTCTAGCTTTAGTTAATACTGAAAAAGCACCTGTTTGATCATACGTTTCTAATTGAGCTGGTCCATGGATATCCCGTTCACAAAATGGACTATGTTCAAGAAGTTGGCCGTATTCGTTACGATATCTACGTGGAGATGTAATTTGACTATTCGTTTCAACGAAGAGAAATGTTTGCATCACTTCTGTATTCGGTACAATCCGGTAAATGGTACCAATTGGAAGAACTATATAATCTCCTTCTTCATAATAAATACTACCGAATATTGTTTCAATTTTCCCTGAACCATAATGAATGTAAAACAGTTCATCACCATCTCCATTACGGTAATAATGCTTCATTGCTATTTTTGGCTTTACGACTCCGATAAGCAAGTCTTCATTACCTAACAAATATTCGCGACCGAATAAAGCATCACTTGTCGCAGTACATTTTTCAGTTCTTAAATGCCGATGCATTAATGACGAATTTTCTTCAAATTTTATTTCAGGATTTGAAAAATGTTTCGTTTCTAAAACTTTCGTTGGCATGTTGTGATGATATAATATTGATTGTGTTCCAGAAAACCCTTTTGTGCCCATTACTTGTTCACGATATAATGTACCATCTTCTTTTTTAAATTGTATATGCCGTTTCTTTGGAATTGAGCCCATTTGCCTGTAGTACACAAAGATCCCCCTTTACTCTACAATTGTATTTTTTAAGATCCCTAAGCCAGTGATCTCTAGTTCAACTAAATCACCAGGCTCCAACCATCGTTGTTTTTCAGGTCCAAGCTCTAAAATACAACCAGTTCCTACCGTGCCTGATCCTATAATATCACCAGGATATAGTGTTACATCCTTCGATGCTCTTTCTATCATTTGTGCGAATGAATAATAAATAGTATTAAAATTGCCAACAGATGTCGTGCTGCCATTAACCTTAGCCACCATCTGTAAATCATAAAGATCTCCTATTTTATATTTTTCAAGTTCATCTTTCGTAACAATATAAGGGCCTATTGATGTAGCAAAGTCCTTTCCTTTTGCAGGACCTAAACCTACCTTCATTTCTTTCGCTTGTATATCCCGAGCACTCCAATCATTCATTATTGTGTACCCGAAAATATAATCTTCCGCTTCTATTCGCGAGATATTCGTTCCTTGCTTACCGATAACACATGCAATTTCAAGTTCATAATCAAGACGATTACAATTCTTTGGTTTTTTAATAAGCTCATCAGGTCCAGTGATCGCTTGATGGTTTGAAAAGTAAAAAACTGGCATCTCATACCATTCAGGAATAACTTGAAGCCCCCTCCTACTTCTTGCTGTCTTCACGTGATCTTCAAAGGCATAAAAATCTCGAACACTTGGTGGCTTTGGTAGTGGAGCACAAATATTAACTTCTTCTAGTGCGTAAATAGCATCATTACACAGATGTACATTATTCAGTAGATTGATATATGAATCATAGTTTTCAATAAAATGTAATAAGTTATGTGGAAGCTTGCCACCGCTAATAGCATGCATGTCGACTATTTTTTCTTCATGTAACCATCCGGCTCTCTCAATACCTGCTTCCGTCTTGAAGGTGACATATTTCACTTTTGTCCCTCCTTAGTCATTAAGTTATATTAGCTTTTTATTATTACTGTTAATAACGAATTTCCACTATTAATCAAGACTATTTCTCTTTACTTATATTGTTTCTTGTTAAAATAAATGTGTCGCTATTTGCACGAGTGTACGCATGCCCTGCTAATCTACCGACTGGATTTAACTTACTAGTATTAATTTTTCCATCCTCGTACAAATTGTCTGCAACAGAAACTAATACAACTTTTCCAACAACTAAGCTGCCTGACCCTGGGTGAGAACCGTAATGATGTAATTCATGCAGTTTACATTCCAAATGTATCTTACACTCTTGAACTCTTGGTATTTGTACTTTTTGACCAGCTTCTTTGCCAAGTCCCGCTATTGTAAACTCATCAACCCCAGGTGAATACTCTGTTGCACATTCATTAACTTGTGAAATAATGTCCTCGCTTACAATATTAATGATAAACTCCTTAGTCTTTTCAATATTCCTCAAGGTGTCCTTTTTCCCACCGTCACTTCCTCTAACCATAGGAGCAAAACATATAAGCATAGGATTAGCACTAATACATGTAAAAAAACTGAAGGGGGCAAGATTTGCCCGTCCCTCTTCATCAACTGTAGAAACAAATGCAATTGGACGTGGCAAAACAGACCCAACTAACAACTTATAAGCGTCCTGCCATGAAATATCGCTTGGCTCGATCTGCAAATGCACTCAACTCCTCAAGTTACTATTAGTATAATAAGACTCGAAATTTTATGTTTTTCTATATTAAATACATATGTTAGATAAGACTTATGGGATTTCACCGTTTTTATAAAGTAAAGTGATCACGTTTACTAGCTGAATATACGGTAATTTTCTGGTACAAAAAACAACAATGCATCATTGTGAAAATTGTTCCTTACAAATTCCCGCGTCTTGCTTGTTCGCGTTCAATTGACTCAAACAACGCCTTGAAATTGCCTTCACCAAAGCCCTTGGCACCTTTTCTTTGAATAATTTCAATAAATAATGTTGGACGATCGACTATTGGTTTTGTGAAGATTTGTAATAAATAACCTTCATCATCACGATCTACTAAGATTTTTAACTGTTTCAGCTTCTCAATTTCTTCATCAATTTCCCCAACACGTTCAGATAACATTTCATAATACGAATCTGGTGTCTCAAGAAACTCAATTCCATTTGCTTTTAACGATGAAACAGTTTTTATAATATCTTCCGTTAATAAAGCGATATGCTGCACACCCGCTCCGTTATTAAACTCTAGATATTCTTGAATTTGAGATTTACGCTTCCCTTCTGCAGGCTCATTTATCGGGAATTTAATTCTACCACCATTGGTCATCACTTTTGACATTAGCGCGGAGTATTCTGTGCTTATATCATCATCATCAAAATGAATTAATTGCTTAAAGCCCATTACTTCTTCGTAATAAGTAACCCATTGCTCCATCTCTTCAACGTTTCCTACAACATGATCAACTGCAATTAAACCAGCATCATCATATGGTATATTCATATTAATTTTTTCGAAACCTGGTAAAAAAGTTCCGTTATAATTTGTACGTTCGATTAAACTATGAATTGTGTCACCGTATGTACCGATGACCGCCTTTTTAACTGATCCGTTTTTATCCGATAATATAGTTGGCGGTAAAAGTTCAATGGCTCCACGACTTACTGCTTCACTGTATGCTTTATCTACATCGTCTACAACTAATGCTACATCCCGTACACCATCGCCATGTTTTTTAACAAAAGAAGATACTCGACTTTCCGATTCTAATGTACCTGTTAAAATATATCGAATATTATTCTGTTGAATAACGTACGAGATAGTTTCTCTATTCCCTGTTTCTAAACCAGAATAAGCTATTGGTTTAAAGCCAAATGTTCTACAAAAATAGTGACATGCCTGCTTCGCATTCCCAACATAAAACTCAATATAGTCTACATCTCTTACTGGAAAAAATTCCTCTTGCTTCTCTACAGTTTCTAACAATTGTTCTTTCATTCACATAAACCTCCTATTTTTCATAAAATAATTAATTTTCTTAATTTTATAATAGTAAAAAAATGGCGTATGACTCAAGAGTATACTGTGAAGCCAAAACGCTTTAGTTGAATACAGAAAAGCTAGTAACTCAATTAAGAGATAACTAGCTTTTTAGTCTTATATACATATATTATTTTATCTAAGAAAACTTAATAATTGAGAATATTGTTAAGAATAAAAGCCACCGTTCACATTTAACACCTGACCATTTACATAATTAGATAATGGCGATGCTAGATAGAAGATACTTTGTGCAGCTTCTAAAGCTGTTCCTGCTCTTTGTTGAGGAATAGACATTTGAATCATCTGCCTCATATTTTCTGGAATGCCAATTGCAACACCATTTACAGATTCACCCTTTTCTTTTGGTTGTGTTAGCCTCGTTTCAACCATACCAAATGCGACTGCATTACAATTCACATGATAAGGTGCCCATTCTCGAGCAACTGTTTTCGTTAAGCCGATTAAGCCAGCTTTGGCAGATGAATAATTCGCTTGCCCCACATTGCCCATCACTCCAGCTACTGATGTGACATTTACTATCTTCCGATAATGATCAACACCTTTTGCCACGTCATCTTTATGAGCATTTCTTAAATATGGTGTTGCTTCACGGATAAGTCGAAATGGAGCAAATAAATGAATATCGACCATGGCTTGGAATTGCTCATCTGTCATTTTATGGATCATCCCATCCCATGTGTAGCCAGCATTGTTCACCAAAATATCCAGCTTGCCATAAGCTTGAATCGTTTCATCCATAATCTGTTTTGGAAACTCTGAAGAAGTGACATCTCCATTAACTGAAATAGCATCTCCACCTTTTTCTTTAATTGCACTAACGACTTCTTCGGCAGGTTCTTGATCTTTATCTGACACAACAACACGAGCCCCATGTTCAGCCAGCAATTCAGCAACTTGCCTTCCAACTCCTCGTCCAGATCCTGTAATAATTGCAACTTGATTTTCTAACATTTTCATTACCTTATCTCCCTTCCTTGTCTCTATTTTCGTTTAGGCAGTTTCCGTTTAGATTTTTGATTTTGCACTAAAAAATTATCGTGACATCATTTCTCATTTTTCATAAAGTCAATTGCATCAACTTTCTGTCACTGTCTCAAACTAGTCTCAATAGTAGCAAAGTCTACTATTGGCGTGTTCAAAAAGAGGAAAAAAGACGTAAAAGAATATGGATGGATAACTCCGAGTACCACAATTTTTTTAATGTGCTAGAAAGTGACAAACAAGACTAACACAGTTATTCAAGATTAAATTTCCTCAGATTTATTTAATATCTTTACTGTGTCTAATTTTTCAAAACTTCAAAGTCACCTTTAAGCTTCAATTCCTCATTTTCATTTTGTACCAATATTTTTCCGCACATTATGGTTTTTCCATCTTCGTTTTTTTCTTCTACAATTTTTCCGGAAATTGACAGCTTCTCTCCTGGGAAAGTCATTTTGGAAAATCTTACTTTAAATTTTCGTAAATCTTTTCTTGGAAACCATTGTGTAAGTGCATCACCAGCCAGTCCCATAACGAGCATACCGTGGGCTATAACATCTGGTAAACCTACACTTTTTGCAATTGGTACAACTGTGTGAATCGGATTAAAGTCACCTGATGCTCCAGCATATTTCACGATTTGCGTGTGAGAAATATTGTCTTTCTCTATCACTTGAAGATCATTCATAAATTGAATCCTCTCCTCTATAATCATTTTAGTTTTTATGTCATATTAGATACTAGACCAACGGTGAGCTTACATTAATCCACTCAAGTCGATCAGAGTAAAGAATGGGATATTAATGCCGCTCTATAATAACCGATTTTCCAATTAATACTGTTTCTTTATCAGTGTTCGAATAAGTTGTTTCTATCGTAATAAAATTCATATTTCTCTTTGTATTAGCATGAACAACTTGACTTACTGCTGTTACTACATCCCCAACAAAAATCATGCCGACATATTCATATGATTGTTCACCGTGTAACACTTTCAAAGCGTCTAAATCAAGTGCGTTTACTAATGAATCAAAGTCAGCACCACCCCACATATCAATAACTGTTGAAAATGTTGGAGGAACTGGTATTTTAACATAGCCCTGCTTTCTTGCTTCTTCAGTTGAATAATAAATCGGATTATTATCCCCAATTGCTAAAACAAATTCTTTCACTTTTCCTTGTTCGACAGAAAATGTGTATGGTTCAAACTTCATTCCAACTTTTGTAGATATGTCTTTTAGCAAAACTCATCACTCCTTTATCATTTACTAGTAAACTAGTAATATTGGTAACTATAAGATCGTGACATTTTATTAAACTGGAATGTACAAAGATATACTTTTACGAAGCTTTATACATCGTTACTACAACAGCACCACCTAATCCAAGATTATGCTGTAAAGCAATATTAGCACCTTCAACTTGTCTTTTGTCTGCTTGACCCCTTAGTTGCCATACGAGCTCCGTACATTGCGCAAGACCTGTTGCACCAAGTGGATGCCCCTTTGACATTAGTCCTCCAGAAGGATTAATAACATATTTCCCACCATATGTGTTATCCTCATCGTTAATGAACTTTTCTGCTTCACCTTCTTGACAAAGCCCCAGACCTTCGTAAGTAAGTATTTCATTAGGTGTAAAACAATCATGCAATTCAACTACATGGACTTCCTCTGGTCCAATTCCAGCTTGTTCATATAATTGTTTTGCCGCACGCTTTGTCATGTCTGCTCCAACTAGATTGATTGGGTCTTGAAAGGTTGAAATTGTATCTGTTGCCATCGTTTGTGACACGATTTCAACAGCATTACCAATTCCTTTTTTCCTCGCAAAATTCTCAGTACAAACAATGACAGCGGCTGCACCACAAGATGGTGGACAAGCACATAATCTTGTTAAATGCTCTGGATAAACGACTGGGGAGTTTAATACTTCATCAACTGTTAGTTTGGTATCAAAAATGGAATAAGGATTATTGACAGCATGACTTCTTGTCTTTACAGCGACCTTAGCAAAAATATTTGGGTTAGCACCGTATCTACGTAAGTATTCGTTTCCAGCCTCACCAAAAATGCGCAAAGTTAACGGGAACCCTTTAGTTAGTGGAGTTAATTCATCTAATTTATCTTGAAACAGATTAAGGGGTGATGTACGGTCATTCCATACAGATTGCAATGCACCAGGTTTCATTTCTTCAAAACCGAATGCAAGAACACACTCAGCTGACCCTGACTCAACAGCTTGACGTGCTAAAAAAAGCGCTGTTGATCCACTTGAACAATTGTTATTTACATTTACGACTGGAATACCAGTCATTCCTACTTTATAGATTGCAGCTTGACCAGAAGTGCTTTCGCCATAAACATAACTTGCAAAAGCTTGTTGTACTTCGTCAATGCCTATTCCAGCATCCATTAATGCCCCACTAATCGCTTTTGCAGCCATATCCTCATACGGATCATTTTTACCTGGTTTAGCGAACTTCACCATATCAGCTCCAATTATTCTTGCTTTGCTCATAATACCATAACCTCCCATTAATTCCTGTTAATGTTTATTTCACCCGATAATTCCATCTTTCTTATAAGAGCTTATTTGACCTTTCTTCAATCCTAATTCTTCCAAGACTTCATCAGTATGATAACCTAACTGGCTACCTACATGACTGTATGATGGTTGAAATGAAGAAAACTTAATAGGACAAGCAAGTTGCTTTTGACTTCCTCCTTCATCCTTCGGTACGTCAGCTATCATATTACGCGCTTTTATTTGTGGATGATGAACGGCTTCAGAAAAATGAAGAACAGGCTCTATACAAGCATCGAATTTATTAAATATTGGTATCCACTCTTCGTAGGTTTTCAATCGAAATATATACTTTAATTTGTCTTTAAACAATTCCATATCCTCTTTACTCATGCTTAAACTAAGAGATAACAATTCCTCAGCTCCGACAGCTTCGCAAAGTTGCTTTCTAAAGTTCGGTTCAAGGCTTCCAACAGAAAAGTAACGTCCATCTTTAGTCTCGTAGTAATCGTAGAAAGTTCCACCATTTAGCATTAATACTTCTGCTTCTGGCTCTACTTCACTTGCTAGGTACCCAGCACCAGAAATCCCATTCAAAGCAAATGCTGCATCTGTCATGCTTACATCAATTGACTGCCCTTGACCTGTTAATTGTCGGTGATATGCTGCAGCTAATATGGCAATAACAGTATGATGGGATCCTCCTGCTACGTCTGCTATTTGAATCCCATAAGGGGTTGGAACGGACCCCTTTCTAGCTGAATAGCTAGTAACTCCTGATATGGACAAATAGTTATTATCGTGTCCTGCTCTATTACGATACGGGCCTGTTTGCCCGTACCCTGTTAATGAGCAATATATTAACTCGGGGTTAATTTGTTTTAGCTCATTATAACCAAGGCCCAATCTATCCATGACACCTGGTCGAAATTGTTCTAACACTATGTCGTATTTATGAATTAACTTTTTTACTATATCTATTGATTCTTCTCTCTTTAAGTCTAGAGCAATAGCACGCTTTGAACGATTCAAGTATTGATGTGCTACTGAATCTTCGCCATCGATAGGTGGTGTCATGCGTAACAAATCTGGCCTTGATGGAGATTCAACTCTTAAAATATTTGCACCTAAATCTGCTAAAAACATCGTCGCATATGGTCCTGGTAGCAGCCCAGAAAAATCAAGAATATTTAGCGAAGATAAAAGAGACATATGAATTCACCGCTCTTTCACATTATTTCACTTTATTAAATTGTTCCCGAAGTTTATATTTCATTATTTTCCCTGAAGCATTTCGAGGGAGTTGATCGACAAATAGTACCTTTCTCGGTACTTTATACCCAGCTAGATGTTGCCGAAGAAAATTTATTAGTTCTTCTTCATCAGCTTTTTGTTGGTGTAAAACGACGACAGCGGTTACAATTTCTCCCCAAGTCGTATCAGGAATACCAATAATTGCGGCTTCCATAACAGCAGGATGTTGGTATAAACAATTTTCTACTTCAATTGAATAGACATTTTCACCGCCTGATATAATCATATCTTTCTTACGGTCTACTAGTTTAATAAAACCATGTTCATCCTTCACTGCTAAATCCCCGGTAAATAACCAGCCTTCACGTAATGCATCTTGAGTTTCCTTTTCCTTTCGGTAATATTCTTTCATAATCGTTTCACCGCGAAGAATAAATTCACCTACTTCACCAGGTACTACGTCCTTACCTTGTTCGTTGACAACCCTTGCTTCAGTTAACAATGTTGGATCCTTCCCTGACGCACCCAAATTCTCTTTATGATCTTCCGGTGTTAGAAAAATTCCAGCCGGTCCTCCTTCAGACAATCCACATAAATTATAAAATTGATCAGTTTGAAATAATTCCATACTTTTTTTCACGAGTTCTGGTGCCATTGGTGCTGCACCGTATGAGCACTTTTTAATAGAACTCAAATTGTATTCCTTTGCATTTGGTACGTGCAATAAAAAGTTATACATCGTTGGTACTCCAAAATATTGCGTAATTTCATATTTTTCAATTGCTCTCAGTACTTCGACAGGATTAAATTCTTTATGAATGACATGTGATGCACCCACACTAATACCAGGAATGAGAAATAAACCTAATTGAGCACTATGAAAAAGAGGTGCAACATGTAATAGTTTTTCAAATGAAGCTAAACCAGTTGTCCCGATTGATGCAATGACGAGGTTTAATACTCGTTTATGATCAAATAAAGCACCTTTTGGGTAGCCTGTCGTTCCAGACGTATATAAAATATGCAAATCATCCTCTTCTATAACTTCTACCTCTGGTTCCGAAATGTTTTCAGATACTACCTCCTTGATTGAAAGATGTTCAGGTCTGTTTGGACGAGTTACTGCTATTACTTGCCTTATTGAATGAACGTCTTGTTTTGCTTCATAAATAATGTCATCAAACTCTTGATCATATATCACAACAACACTATCTGATTGGTGCAAAATATAATTTAATTCACGTGCCATGAGACGAAAATTAAGCGGAACGACTACAGCACCTATTTTCGCAGCAGCAAAATAGCTAATTACGAAATAATCTGAATTCTTAAGTAATAGAGCGACTTTTTCACCCTTTTTTACTCCTAGTTTTAGAAGACCGTGCGCAAGTTGATTTACAACTTGGTTTAACTGTTTGTACGTATACTCTCTGTCCTCAAATATCACAGCCCATTTTTCTGGATGCCTTCTTGCATTGATCGCGAGACAACTTCCAATATTCAAATTGATCCCCCCTATATTATTTTACGTGACCAATATCGTGTACAATATCTCTGAGAACAACTATTAAACGAACTTTAAGTCTTTTAGTATTACAATCTTTCAATGTGAGTGGTCAGACACAGCGCTAAAAATTCATTCCTTTCCACATATAACATACAATTACAGAAATTGTTCATTAATTACGGCTCTACTCGTAACCTATGTTGATATTGAGACTAATTTAGAACGGCTATTAATAATTTTATGGTAATTGACCTCATTATAAATGAGAAAAGGTAGTATCTAGTTCTTCGTACAATATGCAACCACCAATGCGAAAACAGCATTACATAACATGTGGGTTCCTCTGATTACTTTTTTTAAAAATAGCACAGCTTATTAAGTTTTTTAACTCCCTCCTTCTGCACTCTCATGAAACAAATACTCTTTCGTAATTTAAGAAGCAAGTTCTGTGCCAAATAGTTAATAATTATATAGTTATTTAGTAACTTTATACGTATACACATGAATACTCATTTGCAAATTCAAACAACATTGATTATTACAGCTAGGTATTACAATGCTTATGTATATTATTAATACAATTGTTTAGATTGACTGTCTTAAATTAAGACAAACATAACCAATATTAAGGAAACACTTTTTACATAAGCTGATATTTTTCAAGTTTTTTATATAGTAGAGAGCGACTTATACCTAGCATTTTTGCAGCTTTTGTTTTATTACCTTCTACTTTTTCCATCATTTCTTTAATAACTCTCATTTCTGCTTCATCCAATAATGCTTGTTTGTTCATGGAATTTTCCATTTTTGTAGAATGTATCTTTACTTTATTTAGTAAATAATCAGGTAAATCATGAGCTTCAATTTTCCCATGCTCTGCAAAAACCATACCTCTTTCTATTACATTGCGAAGTTCACGTATATTTCCAGGCCAATCGTATGACAACATAACCTTTTTGGCATCATCATCGATCCCCGTTATACTCGTGCCATTTATTTGATTGAGATCATCTATAAAAGCATCACTTAAAATTAATATATCTCCCTGCCGCTTCCTTAAGGGAGGTACTTCAAATGAAATGACATTAAGTCGATAATATAAATCTTCTCTAAATTCTCCACTTTCTACCATATTTTCTAAGGGCCGGTTTGTCGCTGCAATAATTCTAACGTTTACTTGAACCCTCTCATTTCCTCCAACTCTATAAAACTCTTTCTCTTGTAATACCCTTAATAGTTTTGCTTGAAGCTGCAAAGACATATCACCGACTTCATCCAAAAACAGCGTACCCTCATTTGCATGATCGAATTTTCCGTATTTCCCCTTTTGTTTAGCGCCAGTAAAAGCCCCAGCTTCATAACCAAAAAACTCAGATTCCAGCAAATGCTCCGGTATCGCAGCACAATTCACTGTAACAAAAGGACCATTACTAGTCATACTGACACTATGAATAGCATGAGCAAAAAGTTCCTTTCCTGTCCCACTTTCTCCTCGAACTAAAATAGTAGATTTCCCCTTAGCAGCTTTCCTAACACTTCTAATTAACTTTTCCATATTAGCACTTCTTGTAATGATGTGATCAAATGAATACCTAGATGTTTCAGTTACATGATTACTTATGCTAACTGTTTTATTTTCCTGGTCGATTTTCCTGAATTGTTCTTGGACTTCCTTTAGTTGACGAAAGCTGATTTTACCAATTGCCCCAATAATCATGTTGTCTTGATAAACAGGAATACGATGAAGCATGTATTTAATACCTTTGATCTTCATAACCTTACTTACAGTAGCAACACCTGTCTTCATAACCTCTTGCAAATTGAAATGAGGAAGAATTTGATCAACATGTTGATTTTTTATATGATGTGAGTCCAACTCAAATAAATCACATAACATCGAATTGAAAAAAACAATTTTTGCTTCCTCATTTATCATCAATATTCCATCATAGGCATTATCAATCGCTGTTTCTACTAATCTTTTAAGTTTTTTTACAGTCTCTAATTCTTGAGCTATTTGTTCAATTTCAGTTACATTTTGAAATAAAGCGATGTATCCCTTTTTTCCATTAACTAAGTTGTATGTCGAAACTCTCACAATCGTGTGGTGATGATTGAATGTCATTCTTTTCGGTAGCTTTTTTTCCAAGTCATTTAAATAATGTTTTGGGAGGTAATTTGTGACGTCTTCATGAAGTACATCTTGTTCATTAAGATCAAAAATGGTACAGAGCTGTTCATTTACATATGAAATATATCCGTTCTCATCAGTCATGCATGCACCTAATTGAGATGTTTCTAATATCTTTTCTAATTGATTCGTTAAATATTGTGACGATTGTAAAAAAGTCACTACTAAATCTGTTTTTGTTACGAGACCAACTACTTTACTACTCTCATCTATTACGACTGCGGTACCTACTTTGCTTTCTAAAGTAAGTGGATATAATTTTTCATAAGGTGTATTAGTCGGCAGCACATATACTTCTTTGCGAATAAAATCTCCTATTGTGGTAGAAAGGTTAATATGATTTAATAATTGTTTATATAGAATGCTCCTCGTAAAAACACCAACTAATTTCTGATTATTATCACATACAGGAATCGTATTCCATTTGAGCCTTCTCATTATATCAATTGCTTCAGAAATTGAACTATGCTCATAAAGAAACTCTTCTACTTTTGTCATAATATCTGTTACTCTTAACATTCATTCACCTTCTAACTCTATTAATACCAAAACCTATTGTTACGTTTTTCGATAAGTATTGGCAATTTTCCTCTAATCACATTCATCAATTGTATACATCTAGTCACCAGTTATTACAATATATTAAAAAGTTTTATAAATATATTTATCACTTTATTTAATATTTAAAGAATTTTAGCGAAAAAAGATGATTTTTGCTAGTTTTTCAGCTATTAGCAATGTTATTCATAGTTTATAGAAAATTCATAATTATATAATATATTAATTATAAAACTAAAGGAGGTTTTTATATTGAAAAAAAACATGAAATCATTATTACTGACAATGATTGTTGTACTTTTAGTTATCCCCATTATAAAAACTAGCAATATTGCAAGTGCAGCAAACGACAATTCAAATTGGATGGAGCAAGTTAGTATGGCAAACCCTGAGTTTGGGGAAAGAACATTACGTGAGGTTATTTTACCAGGAACGCATGATTCTGGGACAGCCACTATGGATGATCCGAATGATCCAAGAGATCCGGGTCCAGATTTTTGGGATCTTAAGAACTTGTTACAAAACGGAGCTGCACAAGCAGGAAAGTCTATCGTTGCTGACTGGTCACAAACACAAGGGCTTACTATTGAGCAACAATTAAATGAAGGGATTCGTTATTTTGATTTACGTGTTGCACCTAATGTATGGCAACCGGTATTTGATGACTATCAAATACAAGAAACTAACTTACGCACTCTTCATGGCTTATACGGTGAATCTGTAGATGAAATACTTGCTGCGTCTAAAAGATTCATTGAAAATAATGAAAAGGAAATCATAATCTTAGACTTCCAGCACTTTTACGAAATGACTCAAAAAAGCTACGATTACTTAAATAACCTACTCATAAATACGTTCGGAGAATTATTAATTCCTTCATCATATGGGGTCCATGTACCTTTAGAACAACTTTGGAACGAAAATAAACGTGTCATTGTCTTATATGGTACTGATCATCAACGATATACGAATACATTAGATATAAGGGCTCTCTATGATGATGAATTTAACAATTGGTTGTGGGATCGAAAATCTAGTATGCAATCGGATTGGGCAAATACAACCGATGTAGAGATCCTTAAAGAAAAGCTTAATGAAAGTATAGAGTCGGCAAGCCAAAACAAGCTTTTTGTACTTCAAGGTGTGTTAACAGCCGATGAAGATGTTATTGTTGATGCAGTTCTAGGTGGTTTTGATCCATTTTCTGCAACAGGAGTTAATTCGTTACATGATTTAGTCAGGCTTGCCAACAATGAAATTCCTAGCTTAGTACAAAATGAATGGTCTAGTAAACCATTAAACATCATCATGTTGGATTGGTTTCACGAAACAGACATCGTAGATATAATTAAAAGCATGAATGAAGGAAGCACGTTTGATGGGCCTAATAAAGAAGATTTAACGCTGATTGGGACTATTTCATCTGAAGGTGGACCACAATCTGGTCAAAAACACCGTTCTAGTAACAATTTCAACACAACTAATATACCAGCTGGTACAAAACAATTATATTGGGAGATAGTTGGCAATGCTAACGCACAGTCGATTAGCTTCAGTGTGAAAGAAGATGTTGCCATTTGGACTGACCCTATCGTTTTTAACTCATTAAAAAATGGTTCCTACACTGAAGTAGTAAAAAATGATTCTTTATATATTGCTGACCCATTAAGTACATCAGGTCAATCATTTACCGTTAATATATATGCTGTTAAATAAATCAATTCCCAAATTTTTCAAGAGAAAAATTGATTCATGGCTTAAAATATGCATTTCACCTAAGACAACTACACAAGCTGATCAATTTTGCTCGCATAAGATATACTAATCCACTTGTAAATCCGGCCTCCCTACTTAAACAAACACCTCACCTGTGATAGTAGGGAGGTTACATACGTATACAGAAGTAAAAATTGAATGTTTAAGATAAAAGTTATTGTTATAAAATTTTAAGGATAAACTGTTTATGTATACCCATCGTTACCTTAAAAATAAATTCTAACATCTCAGTCACTTTCATATAGTAATCTTTAAATAGGAAATTCGAACATGAACATTTCGTACTACTTTCCACTAAGGCTTTATTCGTTAGCTTTGTTG
Organism: Cytobacillus sp. IB215316; assembly: GCF_033963865.1. NCBI lineage: Bacteria > Bacillati > Bacillota > Bacilli > Caryophanales > Bacillaceae > Cytobacillus > Cytobacillus sp. IB215316. The sequence continues at coordinate 67,848 of NZ_JAXBMC010000002.1, forward strand.
TTCAAACAAAAACACCATAGGTATATTGCTGAATTCTGCTGATTCTTTAATGAGAGGAAACATCCTAGGGAACTTTTATTCATACGATTAATAAGGTTCTTTTCGTAAACTTTGTTACTTTTTTCACTTACATTTGAGTATCTGATGGTTATAAAATGACTCATATGGACTTTAGCGAAGAAGAAATACCCCGAACGTTAGTTATACTCAGGGGTTTTGCTCTTATTACGAAAAGTAACAATCAATGCTAAAACGACTTTTGAATTAAAATAGAGAGGTTTTTGGACCTCCCTATTTGAAATGACAAGTTTTTTATTTACACAATTGCACACACACCGACTAGTACGATAATGAGTAGAATAAATAATACAACGATCAACGCAAACCCTGATCCAAATGCTCCTCCTACACCAGGGCCATAACCGTACCCAGGGTAGCCAGCACCTGCTACACCACCATAACCACACATAATATCACCTCCCCATTCTTATCTATATATTTCTATGAAAGATTAGTGTATTTTGTTTGTACGAATGGACATGATGAAAACGTACAATTTTTTGGGTGCATTATAAAAATATGGAATAACAAGAAAAATTTGATCTATACTTATGCTGTTACACAAATAAATATTTTTCGAAAACGTAATCATTACTATTTGCAAATCGTAACGATTACGATATAATACATAAGTAGTTTGAAAGAAAGGAAGAACTTATATATGTCATTACTTAATCGTGTATACGCAATAGCAATAATGATTATGCTTGTATTAGTTGGCTGTAGTAACCAGAATAATACAGTAGCAACAAGCCCAACAAATGAGGAAACCTTACAGATTTATACGACTCTTTATCCATTGGAGGATTTCACAAAAAAAATAGGAAAAGAACATGTTGAAGTAGTATCCGTCATTCCTGCTGGAGCTGACGCACATACATTTGAACCTACCCCAAAAAAAATGATCGAAATTGCCAATGCAAATCTGTTTATTTATAGCAGTAATCAACTAGAAAATTATGTAGATAAAATGAAGGATGCGTTAGAAAAAGAGAATGTTCAATTTGTGGCCACCGCTGACAAATTGATGAGTGAGGAACAAAATCATTCCGAAGAAGAGAAGCCGGAAGAAAATGAGCATGAAGATAACGATCATGACCAACATGACGATGATCTTAATCCACATGTTTGGCTAGACCCGACATTAGCGATTGAACTGGCTGCGGAAATAACAGATGCCTTAGCTGCCTTAAAACCTGAGGCAAAGGATGATTTCGAAAACAACTTTCTATTATTAAAAGAAGAGTTAACAAATCTCGACAATCAGTTCCAGACAACAATAGAACAAGCAGAACGTAGAGAAATACTTGTATCTCATGCTGCATATAGTTATTGGGAATCTAGGTATGGCATCAAACAAATAGCTGTTGCTGGAATTTCTTCAACTAATGAGCCGTCACAAAAACAATTAGCTGAAATTATTGAAACTGCTAACGAACATCAAATAAAATATATTTTATTAGAACAAAATGTAAAACCAAAAGTGACAGATGTTATTAAAAACGAGCTTAATGCAACTCCATTACAAATTCATAACTTGTCTGTCTTAACTGATGACGACATTTCAAATGGTGAAGATTATTTTAGCCTGATGGAGAAAAACCTTGAAACTCTTAAAATAGCCTTGAACTAAATTAACAATAATAACAGTTTATCCCGTATCATAGTATTGTGGTACGGGTTAGTTGTGATATAATCATAGTTTATATTAAAGGTGTTTGAACAACCAACTAAATAATGATTTTTCTCATTACTTTGTCATTTTCGTCCTATGCATAACAAAAAATCACAACCGCTTATGGTTCTCGAAGTAAAAATCAATTTGTTCATAAATGTATGTTAGGTTTTCCACTTTATCTATTTACATCCGTATAAATGTTCATCCCACTATTTGAGGAGATTACAAATGAAAGAAACTAACACAAAATCTGAAAAGCTAAAACAGTTTACCTCCATTTTAATTCCAATTCTAATTACTCAGCTAGGCATGTTTTCGATGAATTTTTTCGACACAATTATGTCTGGTCATGCCGGAAAAAATGACTTGGCTGGTGTTGCAATAGGTTCAAGCCTATGGGTACCAATATTTACAGGATTAGCAGGAATTCTTATGGCACTAACACCCATAGTTTCACAATATGTAGGTGCTGATGAGACAAGAAAAGTCTCTTTTTCTGTCATTCAAGCAGTATATTTATCATTAGTCATCGCCTTAGTAGTATTCATTATCGGATTATTCTTTTTAGAACCGATTATTAATGCTATGGATCTAGATAACCATGTAAGTAATATTGCTTTTGACTATTTAAAAGCATTGTCGTTCGGTTTACTTCCTTTATTTTTTTACAACGTTTTACGTTTCTTTATTGATGGTCTTGGGCAAACTCGAACAACAATGATCATTACGCTTATTTCACTCCCTATCAATGTTCTATTAAACTATTTACTGATTTTCGGGAAATTTGGTTTTCCAAAATTAGGCGGAGTAGGAGCTGGCTATGCCTCGGCTATTACGTATTGGTGTTTATTAATTATTACAATTTTTATTATTAAAAAAGTACAACCCTTTGCTAAATTTCAACTCTTTTCTAAGTTTGAAAGATTGTCATTCACAGCTTGGAAAGAGCAAATAAAAATCGGTGTACCCATTGGATTTGCAATCTTTTTTGAGACGAGTATATTTGCTGCCGTCACTTTGCTAATGAGTCAATTTAATACAGACACCATTGCAGCTCATCAAGCTGCACTAAATTTTTCATCATTTTTATACATGCTACCGTTAAGTATTTCAATGGCATTAACTATCTCGGTAGGATTTGAAGTAGGCGCAAATCGATATAAAGACGCTGTACAATATAGCTACTTAGGAATTAGCATTGCAGTAATATTAGCTATTGGGTGTGCTGTAGGTTTATTTATATTTAGAGATACTGTTGCAGGCCTCTATTCAACTGATCCAACGGTCTTATCATTAACTAAGCAGTTTTTATTTTTTGCTATTTTTTTTCAATTATCAGATGCAATCGGGAGCCCTATTCAAGGAGCACTCAGAGGCTATAAAGATGTAAATGTAACCTTTATGTTGGCATTTGTGTCTTATTGGATTATTGGTCTTCCACTAGGATATATACTTGCTAACTATACATCATTTGGTGCATTTGGTTATTGGATTGGCTTAATATCAGGATTAACGGTTGGAGCAATTTGTTTATTTACGCGCTTAATATTTATTCAACGAAATAAGTTTGTCGCTGATAAAATGGAATTATTACAAGGAAAAAATTAATTATTTATCTGTCCCCCTTCTCTAAGCATTAAGATGGGGGATTGTTTTTATTAAATTTTAATGAATATACAGCCCCATAATATACACTCCGCTTTTATTTTCTGGATTTTGGTCAATTTGATTTGTATAACATTTTATAGTGAAATTCCGCAAAGATGATATCCTTGATGTAAAATGCCTTATTAACAGGTTCATTTTTTGTTATAGAAGCAATAAATTTAATTGTTTAACTTTGTTCAGTATTTGTTATAAAACAGTATTACACCCTAATAGTTATGAAGAAAATAATAATTGCAATTGTTTTTAACCAATAGATAATTTTAATTTTTTGTAAGAATAAAAGGGACCAAGTATCTTACAAACAATCGTAGCCTTTTTCCTTCAATAAACAGCGATTTCAATCTTTTCTTTTTTATGCCGTTTAGAAACTATTTCAACAAAATATACGAAAAACTATAAAGAACTTACATAAACGATTTTACTTTTTGCCTTTCTTCTCTCGTTCTAGTCCCTAGTACTTGTTAACTATGTCGTACTACTCATTTATTGATAATTCTATTATCTTACCTTTTTATAAAGTTAATAATGAGATAGAATACCTTTTGAGGATAATTATACTAATAGATTTTTCAGATCTAATTTCTGTATAGCTATTAAACCACCTTAAAAATAACGAATGGAAATGGAGATGAGAAGATGACAGGTTTTCAAAAGATAGCTCAAATATTACTAGCAATTACTCTGTTAACAGTTGGATTCAATACTAACCAAGTGCATGCTAGTATCATGTTTTCTGATGTTCCCTCTAATCATTGGGCTAAGGAAGAAATAGAAGGTTTAGCTTCACAGGGAGTTATTAATGGTTATCCAGATGGCTCATTTCATCCGAACGAATATATTACTAGAGCTCATGCTGCAGTAATTATAGGGAGGTCACTAAATATTGATCTAGATAATCGGCCAAATCCACATTTTGTAGATGTTAGCACATCAAATTCGGCCTACCCATACATAGCTGCTCTAGTAGATGAAGAAGTTTTTGGTAGAAATGATGCATTTAATCCTAACAATCCCTTGACTCGTGCTCAAATGGCAAAAATATTAGTAGAGGCTTTTAAGATTGAAGGCGAATCTAATAAAGTGTTCGATGATCTTCCCTATCATCATTGGGCAACAACTTATGTTACCAAGCTAGTGGCTTCTAATATTACGACTGGCATATCTCCCACTGAATTTTCACCTAATGGGTACGTAACGCGAGCGCAAATGGCAGTGTTTGTAATTCGAACACTAGATTCTCAGGAGAAAAATACCAACAAAGTTGAAAACTCTTTTATTTATGATGTACTAGATTTAGTAAACATAGAACGAGCAAAAGAAAACATACACCCACTTGAACTTTCTACTGAAGTAACCGAAGTAGCTCAAATAAAAGCTGAAGATATGCGTGATCAGAACTATTTTTCACATACATCTCCGACATACGGAAGTCCATTCGATATGCTGAAGCAATTCGGTGTACAGTGGACTAGTGCAGGAGAAAATATCGCAGCTGGGCAATCAACACCAGAAGCAGTTGTAACAGGATGGATGAATAGTGACGGTCACCGTAAAAACATTCTTTCATCTAACTATACAGAAATTGGTATTGGATTTGCTGAAGGTGGTTCACATGGTTACTATTGGGTACAGATGTTTATTGACAAGTAGGAATCTTTTCAAACACTTTTAACTATTTTTACTTAATAAATGCAGTTGGACCGAGGATCTATCTACAAGGCAAGGCATATCACACGGTTTTCTGGACTAATATGTGGTATGCCTTGTATATGTATCGCTTTAATATAGTACATTCATACCTATCCAAATATTATATAGTTGTTTTATTTTCTAAGTAAACACCTTCGCATTGCAGTGAAAGTTAAATTAAGTCGTTAATAGCGCCATTTCCGTGAATACCCATTCATCTGTGTTTTGCGGCAATACCCAGTAAATTCACACTATAAAAAAGGACTAATAATAGTCCTTAATCACCTCAATGATCAACATATTTATTTGATCATTTAAATCACCTATATCTATACACGATAATAGTCTCCACGCCAATGCTTTACTGCTTTTTTAATATCTTTAGGTTGTAGATTTTCTTTAATAGCACGTTCACATAAAGCTGGGAACTCATCATCACTCGCAAAACGCAAAGCAATGATTTGTTGGATCGTTAACCTTGAGTTTAGCATAGTATTCGTAAGCGTATAATGACGTAAATTCTCTTCTGAACGTATGATACGGTCTTGCATCTTCGTAGAATATAGTCTTACTAAAGAAAATGTTATAAATAAGCCTAATGTAATCGCTAACCACAATAAAGCTGTTAAAATCCCTTCACCACTATAAATCGCCATAATTAAATTGACAACTGTTGCAATAAAGACTACTGTAACAAGTGGCGCTCCTATGTAATGATAAATTGGATGCATACGAACATGGTTATTAAAATTTTGACTTTTCATAGCAAATTCCCCACCCCTTTTATTATTTGAGAAAATATCTACTACAACGTTAAATATACTTAATTTTACCAATATTCGGATAATTTAGTCAAGTGCACTTAACAGTTTAGCTAATTACTACTCCTATTTAAAGGATTTCTTCGTAAACTTTATTGCTATTATTGAGTATGATATAGATAAGCTGACACGACGAAAAATTTATTCGTCCAATATCTAAGAATGGAAAGTATTAATCAATGCGAAAACAGCTAAACAGCATTAAACTCTTATCATTATTAAATCTTATTTTGTTACTGAATTGTTTCATAGCTCCTGCATTGTCGAAGATGATATTTACTTATCTTTTTCTACTTTATTTAGCTGTCATCACCATTAGAATAAGATTTTATTCATTTTGTAATGTTAATTTATCTATCATTAATCATACTTTTTCACTATTCTGTAGAATTGTTGCCTAAATAGGACCACCTCTTTCTCATTTGTGACTCTTTACATTAAATAAAAAATTGTATCAACTACATCATTATTTTCTACATACATACTATGTTTCTTTTCATAGTGTTTGCACATTCCAACTTCTTAACAGATTCAAATGTTCATAGTTGACGTAACAACCTCATTCTGCATTTTTTCAACCGCTATATTTCCCTCTATTCCCTCTTGAACAACAAAGTAGCTTTTTTGGACTTATAAGTAACGATAAATAAAAAATTATTTCCTCATATCTTCATTTATAATTTTTTTTCATAAGTAGATAGGCTCAAAATCGGTAGGTCAATAGTATCCGTTCACCTAAGGAATAAAGAAAAATAAGTGAATCATCCTATAGGAAAGATTATCATACAAATGTAAAATAAGGGAGGTATATTTTCGACATATGAGGTGATATTTTGCAAGATCCAACAAACGCTAGTGTAGAAAACAAATTTTTAACACGTAAAATGACGATTTATGCAATTCTATTTATTATCTTCATAACAATAGTTACAGGTAATTATTTATTTAGAGCAAATAATCCAACAGAAGCAAGTACTGAAGCTCAACTCGAAAGCAAGAAGTTAGATTATGTAATAGATACTAATAATAATGACGAGGTAGAAGATTTAAATTCACATACTGATGAGACGCTACAAGAAAATGAAGACTTCTCTACCGAAGATAAAACCAGCACAAGTTCAAATCGTATCAGTGAAGATTCTGTTGAAGATGTACAAGAAACTGTAGAGGTTACAGAGCCTGTTTCTGAGTCTGAATCTACAAATATAGAAGAGGGACAATCTACTAAAATAGAGAGTAAACAATCTTCGGAAACCCTTTTTAGTTCTACGGAGGCATCAATTAATAGCCATAAACAGATTTCCATCCAATATGAGATTTCAAAGGGAGTAACACTTTTTCAAATTTCTAAATTATTTTACAATGAAAATAACACTGAATTTTTACAATTACATAATAATATTACGCATCCTGAATTAGATGTCAAAGAAGGAATGCAAATTGTTGTTCCAAATCCGGATAAATTAGCTGTTTATACTGTACAAGATGGTGACACATTATATCAAGTAGCAAGAAAATTCTATAGTAAACCTAAACTATTAAACTATATAATGGAATATAACGCAATACTTAACCCTGAAACCGATGTAAAAGCTGGTATTAATATTGAAATACCTACTAGTACTGGGATCGTAGTACATACCGTCCAACAAGCAGAAACGCTATATAGTATTATGAATACATATTATCAACTAGCGTATTATGTTGAACAAATAAGTAAAGTAAATGGTAATATCGAATCAATAAAAACTGGTGAAACCTTAATCATACCTAATATTTTCAAACAGCATCAAACAGCTATGACCGGAAATAGCCCGGCTGTTAATACTAACTATTTAATAGAAATCAATAGATCCAATAATCTTCTTATCGCATATAAAAATGGTGAAGAGTTTTTCAAAACAACAGTTTCAACGGGTGAAAATCTATCAACTCCTTCGGGTATATTTGAAATCATTACTAAGTTTGTTGAACCCTCATACACCGCTAAAAATATTCCAGGTGGAGATCCGTCAAACCCTTTAGGCAGTAGATGGCTAGGTCTAAGTGTACCAGGTACAACAGGGAGAACATATGGCATACATGGGACGATAAACCCTGGATCAATTGGAGAATATGTAACACAAGGTTGTATTCGAATGGAAAATGAAAAAATTGAATGGTTATTTGATCGAATTCCAATAGGTACTAAAGTAAAGATCGTTTAACCTTGCTTTTCATAATAATAAATACACAACCTAATATCATACTAAACTACGAACAATAAGAGCCTAGTAAAACTTTTAGGCTCTTTAATTACAAAAAATATATTTTGAGCAATTATCATTTTTTAGATGCACTGTTCTAAGGTAGCTCATTAATTCTATAAACCTATCTACTTATATTCTGAACAAACTCCCTTCCAAACAGCTTACATTTTTCTATTTCTTCGTCTTGAGGACCGTCCTCTATCTTTAAGCTCTCTTGAACGAGTATTCCACCTTGTTGTAAAATAGCTGACTCAAAAATATCAACTGCTCCGCAGTATATTTTATAAGACCTATCTCCTGAACCAAACACTGCAAAAGTCTTCCCTGATAAATCTACCTCAGTTAACTCATCATAAAAATCTAAAAATTCATCTGGAAGCTCCCCATCTCCCCAAGTATATGACCCAAATATGATTGAATGATATTTATCTAAAATATTTATATCTAGATCAAAGACATCTTTCTTTTCAACTGTTACACCTTCGCCCTGTATCCCTTCTTCTATTAAATCAGCTATCGATTCAGTATTACCAGACATACTCGCGTAAATGATAAGCACTGTTGACATTGTTAATCCTCCCTTAAGTAAAAAGCAAGAAGTATTAAATTGATAATTATTATCATTAATATGTTATTAGTATAACTGATATTGATAATCATTGTCAATTTTGTGCCTATCTCTGTTTCATAATTAATTGATACTTCCACCCTTACTAAATATTTCTTAAGAAAGGATGCTAGATACATATAAAATAAAGTAAAAATTAAACATCACTATACATTTATACGACTTCTTCCTTCATTACGGGGCTAGTAGCAGAAGTTCTTCTCAAAATAGTAAGAAGCACAAAGTTAATGACTCCTACACTAGAAAAAATAATCCAAGGAAACATACTATTAGAAAAATTTTTCATCAAATAGGTACCTGTGAAATTTCCTAAAGTTGCCCCAATAGCAAAGGATATTTCAAAAAAACCAAAATATGAACCTTGAAACTGCCCGGAAGTAAATTCTGAAATTGCAATATCTGATGAGGGTAATACAAACGTTTCACCTATTGTAAATACGATTATACATATTAATAACCAATATGGCGATGAATTGAGACTAATCATTAACAAAGAAAATGACATGGTGAGCACACCTACTGTAAGCAGGCTGTATATGTTCATTTTAAGAAATAATTGTTTGATCATTATCATTACCATCAATCCTGTTGTAGCATTGACTGTGATGACTAAACTAACATAACTCTCACTACTGGTTAAATTGTACATATGTAACGGTATCGATACTGTTAGCTGAGAAAACATGAACCAAAAAAATATCATTGCTACACAATAGAGGATGTATTTTTTATTTTTGGCGATATGCTTTACGCTTACAAGAATAGAAGGGCGTAAACTCATTGTGTAATCGCTACGCTTTACTAACAGAAGTTGGACTACAAATAATATGTAAAAAACAATGCCACTAATAACAAATGGGTAGCTAGGATTAACAAATAGTAACACCCCTCCCATAAGAGGTCCAATGATTGCTCCGGCATTTAGTGAAAGGTTTAAATAAGTAAACACTCTCTTTTTTAACTCCTCTTGCTTTACTGATGAAAAATATGCTCTTGATGAAGGTTCATAACATGCAGATCCTACCCCAATAAGAGCAGTCCCACAAGAGACGAAGTAAAAGGACTCTGACATTGCTAAAATAATGAACCCTGTTCCCCTTATTAACAATCCGAATCCCATTAAATTTTTATAACCATATTTATCTCCGAGTCCTCCAGTTAAAAGAGGTAACCCACTTGAGGTTAAAACGATTAAAGATAATACTGTTCCAGTCTCTACTACTGAGAAATAAAGTGTATTTGACAAATAAACTGCAAAAAAGGATATAACGGCAAACCCTGCAAGATTCATCCAAAATGCTGAAAATAAGATAACTTTCGTTGTATGATTCATAGTAACCCCCTTTAGTTGTAACCTTCTTTTTATTTAGATGGTTACATTTATGTTATGTTATAATGAATAGGAATGCAACCTGTAAAATTGATTGGTGGTTACAATTATGGATAAGAATAAAGAAATTAACGAAGTATTATCTTTTTTGAACACTTGGGAAATTCCTAACAAAGACAGAATACCTAAAGATCATTTTGGAACTATATCTGATGTCTCGAATTATATTCATGAACATCTAACAATCGAAGATTCCAATGATTTATTAGATGAAGTTATCTTATTTCGGTCAGACATACGGACGACAATTGAAAAAAATGATGGAGAGCTCATCAATGAATGGATTAACAGAAGGCAAATTGCATACGAGGTTCAAATACAAAACAAAAAACCAGTCTATAACCTGATTTACAAATATAAAAGAAAAAGTCTAATCGACTATATACTGATAGACATTTTGACTTTAATCAACACAGGAACGTTTCATCGACTAAAAATTTGTCCAGATTGTAAGTGGGCCTTTTATGATCAATCAAAAAGTGGTACTAAAAAGTGGTGTAATATGAACGCAAATAGTCCCACTGGAAGAGCATGTGGGACGATATCTAAGGTAAAACGGTATAGAGAGAAGAACAGAAATAAATAGAAATCTAAACATTACACGTATTTTTAGCCACGTTACAATGTTCTACACGGCTTTTTAGCCATGTAGAACATTGTAAGTGTCTCATCTCTCAATAAAACTAAAATTCACAAACGAACCCTCTATTAACTCTACATCATTTGGTACTTTTAAATAAATAACTTGATTTACTCTCCCATCATATTGATTAAAAAGTGACTCTTCTGTAAATTGCCGAACTGGAAACGGAGCTTTTACTAGTTTAATATTTATATCCTGTGAAGGAGAGTTAATAATTAGTCTATTATCATTTAATATAAAGCCAACAGGAGCTACCTTACTAGAAAAATTGATACCATCTACAAACAATCCACTACTTAAGTTAAATACTTCGATCTTGTTATCACTACTCAATTTTCTTTCTACAATCACGTGTGGACTATACTCTTCTGAAAAGTTAACTTCCAATGTTTGATGTCTATAATCATCAAAGCTTTTTGCTTTTATAATATAGTCTGGATCAAGCTTATCTATCTCTATACTGCTCAATAATGAATAGAAGTCATGATCTGTTTCACCTTGTTTTACTTCCTGCTGTTTTAATGAATCATCGGAGACGAAAGCTATAAATACAGAACTTAATAAAAGTAATCCTGTGTATATAAAAAGTAGCCAATGAGTTATTTTTAAAGAGCTAATCTTTTTCCCGGCTTTAATCATTAAAGAGAACAGCCCTACTAAAATGATAAATAAAATAATTTGAAATGTAGCTAGCTCGAAGGAAATCATTTTCTTACCTCCATTCGATTCAGGATGCTAATGGCGGCCATAAAAAACAAGCTAGAAGTTATCAAAACTTTCACAATAAATAATACAAATATTGGCTCCGATACATAAAATTGAAAAATTTTGATGACAGATAAATAATTATCCCTTATCGTCCCTTCAAGTAAGGTCGCCTCAAGAAAAATGAAACCCAACAACGACACTGGAATAACAATGATAAATAACTTACTTACTTGAATCAGTGTTCCAATAAAGTAACCTATTGCACAAACAATTAGCCCATACAAAAAGATTGCGCTTATACCGATAACAAGTTCTTGGATTCCAGTATTAAGAACATAGAGCTGTTGGTCAATGAAAATATATCTAAGGACTTGTATTACATTCCCAGATAAAATGGCTGTAATGCTCCCTACAATGGTAGCCGAAATTAAAAAGAGAATATTCGAGAGACTGCTGCTAAGTCGATTGGTTACAAACGTAAAATCATGGTTTCTATGTGGTTTAGTCGTAATCGTAATTGCTGTAGAGAAAGCCCAAATTAATGTAAATACAATGACGATATCAGCTGCATAGTACTGGATATTGATATTAAAGTTATTACTGCCCGTAGAAATTGTTCCAATTCCACCAAGTGAAAAGATGATACCTAAAACCTGGATTCCTATGAGTGAACTAAACGAATCTATGTTTGCTTTGAGCTTGTAAAAATATTGGTTTTTAACAGTATTAGCTAATGTCACTGTCGTCAAAGACATCTTCAATACCTCCCTTCGTTTCACTAGTCAAATAAACACATAGATCACTGACTTTAACTTGAGAGATTTCAATACCTCGATGACGAGCTTGAAGGGTTGAAGTGTCAGAACCATCGTTTTTTACAACCACATAATCGGTATTCTTACCTAATCGATTTTTGAAAATAACTTCTTTTCCATTAGTCATTTTTGCTATTTCATCGGTCGGTCCTTTTATGCCAACTGCCCACTCCTTCAGTTCATCCATCGACGTATGCAATTGTTTTTCTCCATTTTTAATAAGTAAAACATCCTCCAATATATCTTCTATTTCACCCAAATGGTGACTGGATAGAATAATAGTACGCGGAAAAGCAATATAATCCTTCACCAACACCTTATAAAAATCTTTTCTAACCGCTTCATCCATTCCTGTAGTTGGTTCATCAAAAATTGTTAACGGACAACGCGACGCTAAACCGATAATCATGTTAAACGTACTTTTCTTTCCTTTTGAAAGTCTAGTGTGATAATACTTAGGATCAAAAGAAAAATACTTAAATAAATTACTTGCTAATTGCTTATTCCAATTAGGATAATAGCTTTCAGCAACTTCTAACAGTTCACCTAGTGGTACCGCTTGAGGAAAACTCATTAAATCATCCACAAAAATGGCATTTCCTGAGACGTGTAAATTATTGAATGGCTTGTTGGAAAAAACTTTGATTTCACCCGATGTTTCTTTTAGGAATCCTGCTATTATTTTTAACAAGGTCGTTTTTCCAGCGCCATTCCGACCAATTAATCCTGTAATTTTATTTTCCTCTATGGAAAAAGATAGGTTGTTTAAGACTTTTTTTCTTACGTATCTTTTAGTTAAGACAGAACATTCAATTACAGTCATTGTCTCTCCTCCTTAACCATTTCTTCTCTTATCATTTCAATTAACTCGTTATCTTCTATTTGCAACTGATTGGCTTCTAAAACCAATTCCTGTATTAACCCCTTCAATGTTTGATTTCTTCTTTTAGCTATAATCATGTCTTTTGCTCCACCAGAGACAAACATTCCAAGTCCGCGTTTTTTGTAAAGAATATTTTCGTCCACTAGAAGACTAAGCCCTTTCGCTGCAGTTGCTGGATTAATCGTATACATGTCAGCTAATTGATACTGTGAATACACCTTGTCATCACTTTCGAAATGACCGTTTAATATCTCTGATTCAATCCATTCAGCAATTTGCACATAAATTGGCTTAGTACTTTCTGTATTTAGAATTGTCTCCGCCTCCTTTCTAACATAGTGCATTACTGTTGTAATGTAGTATATAATAAACTAAAATATTCCACAATAGGCTTTCAGTATTTTTGTGTATTAACATAAAGTTTATTTTCGTATGGAGCTATAAAAACTAACACAACTACATATCGTTTTTGTCCAGGAACGATGAAATTAGCTTATAACCTTATTCACGAGGGCCTTGTCCAAAGACAAAGTAGTTATTATTACATTTTTAAAAGATGTCTTAAAAATGAACACAATCTTTCTGTATTCTGAGTTGCTACTATGTATGAATATAGAGTCTTAATTTTTTTATAACAAATAAGCCTATCATAAGTTGATAGCCCATTATAATAATCATAACTTTAATTGTTTAGAGAGCTGATGACATTTTAAATTCAGATGGGATAATGAAATTTGATGAACTAAGTTTAACTGTCGAGGCATAACAAAGTATGTTGTGTACATGAGAGGGTTTTACTGTTTGTGATTTCAACTTTATACAATCTAACAATGCATACCCAGCAACAAAGACTACTATAGTGACCGCTGTTTCGTTTACAATTATATCAAAGATGAAAAGCGGAATTGCTAATAAATCAACTTAGAGAAGTCAAGTATAAGAATGGACAATTAGCAAAGAGAGTCATCGGCATTAAAAGCCAAATAGCATATAATCGTCCCAGTTGTCTAACATTTTATATTCTTAATATAAAAATGGGAACCAATCATTTATGGCTCCCTAATAATCTCACTTACTCTTTTTTTAATGAGGCTCGTTCGTTAACTTTGTTGCTATTTTTCCGAAAAAGAACAGTATGAAGGGTATTTATGAAACCTCATTATTGTAAAAGATGAAAGGATGGCACGACCGTCCTTATATATTAGAACGAAAAGCAAAAATCGTTGCGAAAACAGGCTTAAATTCTTTAATTGCTTTCATATCGATCTATATCTGCTTTTAATATTGAGTACATATATAAATCATCAAATTTACCACACGTATACTCATAACTTCTAAGCAACCCTTCTCTAGTAAACCCTTGCCGTTCAACTAGTTTTTGTGATGGAAGATTAGCAGGTTCTATTAAAGCCTCAATTCTTTCTAACTGACAATGACGAAACCCATAATTAATAACAGCCCCTAACGCTTCACTAGCTATACCTTTCCCCCAAAAATCTTTACTTAATTCAAATCCAACTTCAGCTCTGAAATGTTTAGATTTCATGTTTAGAAAACCACAACTTCCTATCACCTTGTTATGACCTTTTAAAGTAATTCCCCACCTAATACCTGTACCTTCTTCTATAATAGAATCATACCACTTAATCTCATCCCAAACGTCGGATAATGATTGGAAAGGTGTTAAACCAATATGTTTCACAACTTCTTCATCTGAAAGATATGCAAGCATTTCATTCGCATCATTTTTTGTCACTTTTCTTAAGATTAATCTATCTGTTTCAATAATTGGAAAATTACCATCCATGCGTTTTCCCTCTCTCTTTAAACAATAATACGATAATTGATGGATTTCATGTCTTTATTTCTAAAATTATAATTTTTTTGTATTTAAACTAATTTTTTGCTGATATATATCGAAAACGAGCATAGGATAAGTGGTTTTTTCGAATCATTATGATCTATTTTCATCATTTACTTCTATTTGTAAATTCTCCTGCAAAGCAAAATAGTATGTATAAAGCTAGTTGTTCATATATATTTTTACAACTATGGAAATACTACAATAGTTAATAAATGCTAGCACACAATATGAAGAAAATCACCCTATACTACGCATTCTCTTATGATCCTCAAGTTCAAGGAAGATATTGCTCCTCAATCATGATGACTTCATCATGATTTATATATAAGTAAAAGAGTCTCTCATATGGTTCAATAAGCATGTTAAGATCTTCTGTGTAGCTTTTATTGTTACCGTCAGCTATATATAGCAATAAATCCGAACTAAGCCGATAATTCATTTGCTCAACTTGCTTATTTTGTATATAAAAACCATTTGGTAAGAAGACTTCCTCTCTAGACACATTCGCATCATCCATTATGGCTCGTATCGCTTGTTCTCCACTTAAATAATTAACAGCATCGATAGTAATATATTTATCAAGATTGTCAGAGTGCAAGTCAGTTATAAACCCAGTAATAATCTCAATACTAGGAAGTTTTGTTATTAAATGTTCTAATTGTTCTAATTTTTGGTTATCAAGCAGGTACATGTCTTTAACTCCAACTCTGAAGTCTTCTTCTTTAGAGTCCATCATGTCATTCACCTGGTCTTCACTGATTTTTTCATTTAGACGCTCTTCCAACTGAGCAACTCGTTCTTTTAGTTTAGCTATTTCAGCTTGCTCTTTTGAATGTATGTCATGATTACAACCAACTAAAACGAGTAATAAAACTATAGGTACGATTCTTGTCCACATGGCACATTTCCCTCGAATATCATTATTGAATAGGCTGTTATTGCATAGATTGTTGTTTTTTTGTCAAAAAATAAACACGTTTGCAACTAGACGTCGTGCATCTTTTCTTCTGTAAAACGACATTTTTCTCTATTATTTTAGTAACCATAGCAACAACGTTTACGAAAAGAGTCTAGTTTAATCATCTATGCCCTTCCCTTGTTCTAATAACGGCTCATACATCATAATAGCGTGGTTTTCAGTAATATATTCGTCTTTACAAACATCACCATTGTTATTGTAAACTTTCCTATGTAGTAAATTGTGTCGGACGTATTTGCCAAAAGTGGACATTGTAATGAAATGGTCCTTTTCATTTGGCATAACCCTCCACCTATACCTACTTTATACGAGCCATGAGACAAAACCATTCCATTAACATACCCTTTTCCCTTCGTAGGTTTCCCTATTAATTTCCAATACGAAAATGTTTCACCAGGTTTTAAAACAATGCCGTTAATATTTTTTATTGCTAAATGTATGTTGTGAACTTTATTTTGTTGTAGCCACATATCAACATTTTTCAACTTGCGTAACAGTGGGGTTTGATGTTTATATATGATAATAGGAAGCATAACATTGTGTTTTTCAGTTGCAAAATATGTATCATTAAAATACCATTTTAAATAACGCTTAGAAATATAATAGATCTTTCCTACGTTTGTTCTCAATTTTGAACGCTGAACGGGTTGTTTCATATTCACTTCATTCCCCCAATATGAAATAAATACACAGGAGCCTTGGATAAGTTCGTTCTTTTGTAAATAATATTTCTCAACTTTTGTTTAAATAAACTAATTGGATAAGCTCTTTATGACATTATTATCATCTAAATAGAACAACAGTTGCCAAGATCACGAGACTATTCTTATAAAGCTCCTAGTATGATAACCCACAATTAAATTATTTCTTCATGTTTTCTTTAATTAAATTGATAACTCTTTCAATTGAGTTATCATTATTTGATCTTTCCATCTTTTCTATATATTGATGTCGATCTTTATAAACATTTTTTATTGCAGCCTGTAGTGATTCTTTTGAAAGTTTTTCTTCAAAGAGAACTTTACTAAAGCCTTGATCTTCAAATGATTTGGCATTTAACAATTGATCCCCACGACTTGCTTCTTTTGTTAATGGAATAAGCAGCATTGGCTTTTTCAATGCTAACAGTTCGAAAATAACATTTGAACCCGCTCTTGATATAACAATGTCAGCCATCGATAAAAGATCAGGTAATTCTTCTTTCACATATTCAAACTGCTTGTAGGAACGATCATTTATTAACTTATCTACTTGTCCCTTCCCACAAATATGCACGATTTGAAAATGTGGTAACAGCTTGTCAAGACTTGCTCTTACAACTTCATTAATTCGCCTAGAACCAAGACTTCCACCTACAACTAACAGCGTAGGTTTATTTTTTGTAAAGCCCGTGATTACCCTTCCTTGGACAGGATTACCTTCAAATATTTCTTTACGAACAATCGCCCCAACGTGTTCAACCTTATGCGTAGGTAAATGATCCCTTGTTTCTGGAAATGTCGTACATACCTTAGTTGTAAAGGGGAGTGAAAGTTTATTTGCTAAGCCTGGTGTTAAATCTGATTCATGAGTGATTATAGGTACTTTGTTCAATTTTGCACCAATAATTACAGGTACGGAAACAAACCCCCCTTTTGAAAAGACGACATTAGGTTTCCTTCTTTTTATTATTGTATAAGCTTGAAATACTCCTTTTACGACTTTGAAAGGGTCTTTAATATTATTCCAATCAAAGTATCGACGCAACTTTCCTGTTGAAATGCTATGATAATTTACTTCCTGAATACTCTCAGTAAGTTCTTTTTCAATCCCATTAATTGAACCGATATAATCAATTTCCCAACCTTCTTTTATAAAATAAGGAATCAGTGCCAGGTTTACTGTTACATGCCCTGCTGATCCTCCTCCTGTAAACAAAATTCTATTAGTCATTTTTATTCACCCTCATTATTTGCTTATCATGATGTCAAATCATAAACAAATGTTACCATATCAACTTACTCTTGTGGAAGAATAAACTTAAAAAACCATATTGAAATTGTTATAAAAAATGATATACTTATTTTAATTATTGTTATTCCTAAAACTTTTTATGAATGTAGTTCATAATATAGAGCACTAGGAGTAAGAATAAGCATTACATAGTGGAAGATATCCACACAGGAGGAAAAAATGGCACAAGGTAAAGTTAAGTGGTTTAATTCAGAAAAAGGTTTTGGATTTATCGAAGTTGAAGGCGGAGACGATGTATTCGTACACTTTTCTGCAATTCAAGGTGATGGATTCAAAACACTAGAAGAAGGTCAAGAAGTTTCTTTCGATATCGAAGAAGGTAACCGTGGCCCTCAAGCTTCAAACGTTCAAAAATTTTAAGCTTTAACCTGTATTAAACCGTCTAATTCTTTAGGCGGTTTTTTACATTTACAATGTTGTGAGCTTTAATTAAGGCTTTTTAAAAAAATCCCAAAACTAAGTTCTTTTGCAATTTCGTGCTTTCTTATTCATTTGGAAGGATTTACTATCACATGCAGTAAAACACACATCTTACAGACTAATCAACGTGTTAGTTATTTCGCGCTTTTTACTTAATACGTATACAATCATGTGAAAACAGCCTTAAACAATTTTATAATGCCTACAATTGTTGCAGGCATCATGTTCACAATACAGCTTTATCAGGATCAGCTGTCTTCTTTGTTGGTAACTTAAATAAAAACCCTTCCGTATATGGTGTTGGCTCGTTGTTTTCATATTCCTTCACTGTCTTAGCTAAATAATCCCTTGCTTCTTGCTCAGTACGCTTTCTTGTGACAATTTCATGCATAATATTTAACGCAGCATAGTTCATCGCCTCATTATCACACCTTGCAGTCACTTCACCTTTTGTACGATCTAATATGATACTCCCATCAAACCTTGCAATATTATCGTATAAATGTATCGGTACTCTATAGGCTATGGTTTGTTCAATGAAATCAACATGTTTTTTAGGAAAATTGTGCGGTATGGTTTCTTTATATATTACTGTGCGTTTCCAAGGTTCATTGTTATACCAAATTATCATTCTTGGTGTTGCCTCATCTGGAAGGCCATATTTTTTCATGAACTTCAAAGCTTCATTTCTTGGGCCATCATTCCACTTTTGTATCACTTGCTGTACATACATTTGCATTGGCGTTCTTACGCTGTTCATTCTCTTCGGAAACTGAAGGTTTGTTTGTTGTGTATAATAATTGCCTCCAGGCTGATAGTACATTTGGTTTCTACCTCCTCCTATTTCTCGTATTTAGTGTATGCGTTCGCCTCTTTTTCGCTACTACCTAATTTCTATAGTTTTTATATGGTGTAAGGATATTTTTAAAAATTATATATACTCGCTGAATAAAAAGAAAAAAATTGGTTAATGTAATCAATAACAGGAAAAATTTATATTGTATAAAACACGATACTAATACAAAGGTGACTATGATGGAGCTAAAAGAAAATATGCAATTTGAAATTACGACAAAGTTTGTTCCCAATTTCTATAATTCAAAAAAATTAAAAGTAGTAAAGATCAATGCTTCTAATGTAAGGATTGAAATGGAGAATGCAAAATATGGCGGTGTTTTTCCGCTTGATTTATTCCAGTCATTAATTCGGAATGGTGCATTATTACTTGACGATGGTAGAGAGTCTGAAGAGGATACAGCCTAAATAAAATAGTGACACATCAAAAGCATTTCTTAAGTTCTACTCTTAAGTATGATTGGATTGAATAACATAAAAACTCGGCTAGTTAGCCGAGTCTAGTCTGTTGCTACTAAAATTTATCTAGGTCAATGTCCCAAAACAATTCAGTACCAAACCATTTTTTGAACTCTTCTTGTTTTTCTTTATTTTCATTATACCTTTTAATCATACCTTCTGTTTGTGTACGGTGAGCCTTCAAAGCATTTACTTTAATATCGAATACGTCATTTACATCGGCAGTGAAAGTTGGGTTACCGAGTACCTCAAAACGATTTTTTGATATTGCATGACCTAATACTCTCGGTCTATTGTCATCCTTTATTTTTTTTGCTGCTTTAACTGTAGCTAAACCGCATGCATCATGGTCAGGATGAACACCATGATCCGGATAGTGGGTAATGATCAATGACGGGTTCACATCATCTATCACAGCTTTTATACTATTAACTAGTTTTGCTTCATCTTCGAATTCTAACGTTTTATCCCTAAACCCTAACATACGCAAATCCTTAATTCCTAATACAGAACAAGCCTCTTGTAGTTCAGTTTTTCTTAACATTCTAAGGGTCTCTCTATTTGCGATTGGCGGACTCCCCATGTTCCTACCCATTTCTCCAAGTGTAGCGCAAGCATATGTAACAGGAATTCCTTTTTTAGAATATTGCGCTATTAACCCACCTACACCAAAAGCTTCGTCATCTGGATGTGGTAATACAACAAGTACATGTCGTTCCATCTCTTTCTACCTCCTTACTCATTAAATGGTTGTTTACTAAGCTGTAATGATATGGCTAAACGGCCTTCCTTATCATGCCCAGCAAGCAATACTTGGGATTGGTCATTAATCTCCCAATCAGTAATTCCTTCTGCATAAACCCAGCCTTGTTCTATTTTTAGTCCTATACGATACGGTCCGGGGCCCTTAATTTTTGCTTGTGAGAAACAAATTGGCACGTTTCTTATAAAAGCGGCAACTGTCATATTTTTTTCATCGAAATGATTAGCATAGGCACCAGTAGTTGTTTCTAAATGTACGAATAACTTTTCGTTCAAGAGTTTATCGAGTACCTCTTGGACATTTTCCTTTTCAATTGGCTTCACAGTATCTCACTCCAATAAAAATGTAATAGGGATAAAGAGAACATTTTAATACATGGGACTACCAACTAATATCGTATACTTTTTTCCATTTATTAGTATACAAAATAGCATACTAATGAAAGAAACACTTGGTACAAGAATATTTAAGTTTATTTTACATTTCAAATGGCTGTTTTCGTATTAATTGTTGTTTTTCGTATTAAGAATAAACACGTACACAAATAGAGTTCGTGGCATCTTTTCTTCAGTACAACAATTTCTAACAATATAAAACCATTTTTATAGTACTAATTTGATAACAATACAACAATGTTCACACATAGGGCCTTTCAAATAAACTCCACGATAGCCCTCAACGTTAGTCCCACGCAAAAAATGAAATCATTACATAAACTATAGTATATTCATTGGATTGAAACAACTAGTATGCTTACATCACAAATAAATTCATTAGAGAGGAGATTCAAACAATATGTGTCAACATATTTACCACAGATGTTGTTCATATAGAGGAAGACCTGTGGAAGTTCGCTTAAGAGGTGGAGGAGTTCATCGAGGTATTGTAGACAGTGTAACACCCTCACACGTATATATTAGACCAATTGGCCCGGGACCGAGACGTTTCGGCGGGTATGGTCTAGGATTTGTTGGAGGATATGGTGGATACGGTGGGTTCGGTGGAGCTGCTGCAGTTGCAGCTGTTGCGATAGTCGGTATAGTCGCAATAACTGCACTCGCATTCGCTTTTTTCTGGTAAGTACTTTGCTTTCACTCTCAGTTGAATTCATCTCTCCAAAGGCACTATAGCCTTTGGAGATCCATTTTTTACTGCCTATGATTACTTTAAAATAAGCTGAGAATTTTACTAACCTTGTACTTTCTCTTCTTTTATAGCTTCCTTCTTAGCTATAAAAACTCCATAACCTAAAATATGTCGATATTTTTGGGTCATATCATTATGATTTGCCCATAATTTAAATAACTCAGGGTCTATGTTCGCTGAAAAATTGAATTCTGGTTGCTCTTGCCTAAATAAAGAATTGTTTACAGTAGATGTTTTTAACACATCTACTGTGGCAAAACCAGTTTGTGTTAATTTTGTTATCCATTGTTTCTTTGTTAATATTTCTGATATATCATACATGCTCTTTATTTCTTTAACTTCATGCTGTAATAATAGCTTATCTGTCGTCATTTCAATGGCTAATAATACACCATTATCCTTCAATACACGGCTATATTCTTGTAAAGATGTTGAAATATCAGTAAAACACGTAACAGATTCAGCTATTACGATATCAAAAAAGTTATTAGGAAACGGCATGTATCTAATATCAGCCTCTTGAACGTGTACTTGTAAGTTATTTTCAGCAAATCTCTTCTTTGCTTTTGATATCATAACAGGATGGTTATCAAGTGCATACATATTACATTTGTATTTCTTTTTAATGTAAGCTGTCGTTTGACCTGTTCCACACCCAACTTCTAACACACGACTAGATTGATCAATCGGCAATTCAGATAATACCTCTTTTGACAAAAGAAATCCACCAGGGTGAGCTCCGCCAATACCAAATTCTGCAAGAAAATCAATGTATTTAAAAGTTTTCATTGATCCCAACCTTTTTTCATCATGATGATAGCATTATATGAATATTCTTAAAAGATGTACCATGAAAACATAGTTACAACAAAATGAATGCTGTTATCCACAAGTGGCTATAATTATTTCATCATGTTCTCTTACACTTACATAATATTTTCATATTTTACAAGTCAACATCTCATCAGCTGCATATAATAATGCTGAATCGTTTAGATGCTATTTAAGGGTTACAGATGGAAATCTAGATTATGCCATTTTTTCTATGTGTTTTCAGTATAGGTGCATCATGAAAGGTTGTTATCACCTTGATTGTTGTTTTTCATGTTATGAAATATACACGGGGAACAACTAGCGTTTCGTGGCATCATTTCTTCTGTAATATGATTACTAACATATAAAGCCGCTTCTTATGGGATAAACTTGGTAATAATAGCAACAAAGTTTACAAATGAGCTTAATGAAAAAACAAATGTAAGCGAGTGAGGGAAATGTTATTTATAGCGCACCGAGGTGCTTCTGGATATGCACCTGAGAATACATTTGCAGCATTTGATAAAGCAGTTGCCTTAGAGGCTGACTACATTGAAATAGATGTACAAATGACAAGGGATCAAGAGCTTGTCGTCATACATGATATTACAGTAGACCGTACAACTAATGGAACCGGGAATGTGAAAGACTATTCTCTTAGGTCTATTAAACAATTAAAAGCGGGAAACTGGTTTCATGCAGATTTCAAAAAAGAAAAAGTTCCTACTTTAGGAGAGGTGCTCGATCAATATTCTGACAAAATAGGGATTATCATTGAATTGTGCAACCCCTTTCTATATCCAA
Organism: Cytobacillus sp. IB215316; assembly: GCF_033963865.1. Lineage (NCBI taxonomy): Bacteria > Bacillati > Bacillota > Bacilli > Caryophanales > Bacillaceae > Cytobacillus > Cytobacillus sp. IB215316. Next base: position 91,196 of record NZ_JAXBMC010000002.1, read on the forward strand.
AGATCGAACAAAAACTAGCTGCAGAGCTCAAAAAGCGGAACCTTGAACAACAAAATTCCAACATAATTATTCAATCGTTTTATCCTTCTACGCTAAAGAAACTTCATAAACTCTTACCAAATGTAAAAAAAGCGTTGTTATTACATTTTTTATTTCACGATTTTTCCAAACAAACACTTGAAAGTTACCGCTCTTTTATTCATTATATGAATGCTTACTGGACCATCTTAAATAGCTCTACGATAAATCATCTCCATTACTATAATTTTGAAATCTTTGCCTGGACAATAAACGACATGAATACGATGAACGAGCTTGCTAAATTAAAAATTAGAGGGGTTGTCACAGATTTCCCAGACTTTAAAACAAGATTTCAAGTTTAATGTGTGTCTCCCCTTTATTCTGTTCATCTACTAAGCAAGAATATACACTTGCTCGGAATGAACTTATTTTCATTTTCTCAGCGAATAACCTATACAAATCAAAATAATTTACATAACCTATTTTTGAGAAAACTAGTGCTAACACACAATAATTTGTTGAGAGGAGAGGAACTACGTTGGCGAATGAAAAGAAAAGTCAACCAAACAAAAGCCCAATGAAATTAATGAATGAATTTTTTCAGGAACGGCCGCGAAGATCTGCTTTTTCAGCAATAGATGATTACTTTTTACTAGCTGCCCCTGAAAACTCTTTCCCTGTAGATGTCTTTGAAACAGAAAAACACTTTGTAATACAAGCTGAATTACCAGGTGTACCGCGTGAGGATATTATTATTGACAGATTAAGTAATGAATTACGAATCAAGGTAAAGCGAGAACTCAAAAATAACAGAACTAACAACAATCCGTTTTTCAGACCCCAAAGACCACCTAAGAATGAAAAGTCTATTTCACTTCCTGAATATGTTTTACCACATAAATTAACGGCTACTCATCGAAATGGTATATTGGAAGTACTAATCCCTAAGAAAAAAAGGAAAAAAATTGACATAGACTAATTCAATTGAAAAAACAAAAATAAAAACAGGGTGATTCCAATCCCTGTTTTATTTTTATATATATAACTTCGGAACAGACTGTCCCTCTGTATTTTGCGCTTTGCGACTTAGAGCTTCTCGATTTTTCCCTTGGGAATTTCCACTTGTTTTTCTTTTTGTTGTTTTTTTATTACTGTCAGATGTTTTCTTCTTCTTTGGAGTACTTTTAGTCCCCTCATTCGATGTTTTTTTCTTTACATTTTTTTTATTTTGATCGCCCGTTTTCTTTGTTGATTGACTCGTTTTATTACTATTATTATCCTGCTCTTCTTCTTCTTCTTCATCTTCTGTTATATCTGTATTTTCTGACTCTGATTCTGTGTCATCTTCGTCTTCACTATCATCATTGAGTGATCTCATCATCTTAACCATTGATGGAATGTTTCTAACCAAGGGTCCATATTGTTGCACCATAGGAATTGTTTGTTGTGTCATATTTAACACTTTTTGAACATTACCTAACATTCCCATGATGTTTGAGCCACCAGTAGCCCCGCCGCCACCAAGAAATCTTGATAAAAGCCCCCCAGTTTGTGCTGCCTGTTGTGTCCCAGCTGCTGCCCCGCCAGTAGCATTAGGTAACATTCCACCTAATTGCTGAGCGCCCCCTAAGCCTCCAAACATTTGGTTTGGTACAGTACCAGCAACATTTCCTGGGTTAACTCCTCCACCTCCTAGTAATCTACCAAGAATTCCTGGTCTAGCTGCTGCTTGTTGCATTTGATTGGCAGCTCCCCCAATCATATTTGCTCCTCCTGTAGGGGGTCGAAACAATCCGGGTCGTATTGGCGCTTGGTTTGCTATTGGTGGAGGTGTCGGCCTTTGAAATGGAAACATATATCTATCCTCCTTTCTGTAGTAATCAGAAAGTTATCTTTATTGGGTACATAATATGTTTATTCGTTTCAAAATGAAAATGAAACTGCTTTATAACAAATAGGCTATCTTAAAATTGAACAGGTTGTAATGATGCATCAAGCTTAAGTAACTCATAATGATTTTCTGTTAAGTACTCTAATAATTCGCGTAAATGGTTAACAGTAGTAGTTTTGTCATGTAATAAGATAACAGGAGCATGATCTTGTTCGCTTAATTTCTCTATTTGCGCAATTGTATCATGTACATACCTTTCATCTCTGTATTTCCAATCTTTACTATCGACATTCCAATCCCACATTATATAGCCATTATTAGTAACTGCAGCTTTATATTCGTCCGTCATATAAGGAGCACTACCATAAGGCGTCCTTATTAATGGTGTGGTTTCTCCAGTAATCTCTTTTAATGTTTCATTCGAAACAGACAGTTCATTAAGTAATGATTGACGAGATGAGTAAAATTGATGTTTATCATGTGTGACAGAATGTAAGCCTACACCATGTCCTTTTCTAACCATTTCTCGAACGAGTTCAGGATACTCTCTCATTTTTGGTTCTACCATAAAGAAAGTAGCTTTAGCATTATATTCTTCTAAAATATCTAATATATCTTTTGAGCTACCGTAAGGTCCATCGTCAATAGTTAAATATGCGACTTTTTTTTCATGCTCTATTTGTTCTTTATTTATTTCATTTCCAACTTCTAAGCCAGTTGCGATAGAGCTATTCGTTGGTTGTGTTTGTTCAGACTCATCAATTTCTTCTTGTTCTACAGTTGTTTCATCAACATTTTCATCTTCCTGCTGATGAATATTTTCGTTTTCGTCTGAAACATCCACAGTGAGATTTTGTTGCTGACTTTCGTCATTGTCTGTATGTTCGGCAATTGTATTATTGTCATTATCAATTATTTCATCCTCTACAATATTTGTTGTAGATTCAGTTTTGTTACTTTGTTCTGCTGCAACTACTTTATTATTTGAAGCAATTGGCTTATCACTGCCAATGTTTAAACTCATAATAATTATTAATAGCACAATTGAACTGCAAATTAATATACCTTCCCTTAATCTTAAAATCTTTCTTTTTTGTCTTTTCTGTCTCAACGTCATCATCCCTTTTAGTCTATGTTGTTAATAAAATTATAAAATTGAATGAGAGATAAATAGTAACAAAATGGTTACAATAAACGACAAATTTATACTGTATATCGATGACAAGACGTTTTGTCGAATACAATAAAATAAAACAAGCAAACTAGTAAATATGAAAAAACAATTATTCTATGTACAACATTTACATATTCGTATTTAATCAATTATTTATGTACGTCAGATATATATAAATGTTAAAAAGAACCCAAGCATGTGTCATTGGGTTCTTGTCTTTATTTGTAACTAACGCGATTTAACATTGGTTTTGTGCCAGAAGTAATGACTCGAATTACAAATAGAGATTGATACAATTTTATTTATTTTAGAAAATAATACGAAATGTATCTAAAAACAGAAAGCTGCTCCAACGATGATTAATAAAATAAATAACACTACGATTAACACAAAATTTGAAAATCCATGATAGCACCCATAACCATAATGAGGACCATACCCTCCATAAGCTGGGCTTACTCCTTTATAACCATCCATACTTTTTTCCACCTCCTATTACGTGTAGTAACAACAATAGTTGTTAATATCTAATAAAGGCTGTACCAACTATAATTAATAAAATAAACAATACAACGATTAACGCAAATCCACTTGCAAATCCTGCTGCAGCCACTACAAAACACCTCCTTCAAATATTCCTTAATACGTTATTCAAATTGGGTTCTTGACGTAAGGGATAAACACCTAATTTAAGGCATTTTTTTGATGAATTTGTACTATTATTGAAAATTTTCTTAAGTTAAACATGGATAAGCGTACAGGCAAACATCATTGACAAACATACGCTAAATGGAAAGGAGGAGACATATATGAGTTTACACTGGTACAATATGTGCCGTAGATACCATGGGCAAGTCGTTCAAATCGATGATCACCATGGAAATCGTCACGTCGGTAGAATTGTGCATCTTACACCAAATAAAGTATATCTTCAGCCTGCTGGCCCTCCGAGTAGAGGGTTTGGATACGGTCCTAGAGGCGGCTTCGGATATGGCTTTTATCGACCATTTGGTGGATTTTTCCCAGGGTTAGCTGTTGGTATCGGCCTTGGAGCTATAACTGGCATTGCTTTGGCTAGTCTATTTTTTTGGTAATCGAAGCCTTTTATCAACATGCTTGTTGTTATGTAACTATGATCAAAACAGAATATCTAATGTTATAGCAACAAAGTTTAAGAAAAGAGCCTAATAAAAAAACACTTCCATAATTTCAAAGTGGAAGTGTTCATTTTATATATAATAATTATTAGACTGCCTCAACGTATATAGCTAACTTGATCAAGGATTATGCCTCATCCCGAAATTACAAATTATTCCTACTATATTTACTTTGAATAGCCTTTAGCTCTAATAAGCGCATCTCTAAATCAGTATAAGTAGGTCGCTATACTTTTTTTGAGAGTAGACACTTACTTGAACGAGTTTGTTAACCTCTAACAATTGTTTTCATTAACATATGCATTTTAGTTAATAGTTTCGATTTTATTGTTTCGTCTAAAGATATTTCTTCCATACTTTCCTCCATCACTCGTATCCACATTTGCGCATTTTCTGGTGTCGTGTTAAATGGGTGTCGTGTCTGAACTTGCTGATGATGATTAGCATTTACCTCTGTATCATCCATTAAAGCAAGAATAAAAGATTGCTGCCTTGACTTTAATAGATTTAGGTCTACACCTCTAGCATTAAACGTATCTTTAAAATATTGCTCTTGTAAAAGGTTTTGATAAAACACCTCCACCAGTTCTTTAATCTTTTCTGTATTTAGATTGAGAGCTTCACGGTTAGCCATTTCTATCACCTCTAAATGATATAGAAAATACGATTTTATTTTATAACTAAGCCTTCACAGTTAATAGTTTTGTATAATTGTACTTATAATACTTAACGTTTGATAAAGCTTCAGTTTCTATAATCCTTTGTTAAATGTAAGTTTCTAGTTGCTACCTAACAGCTGCTTTTTCATTTAGTATTGACACTTTAAATCTTTTGTTCGCTGAAACCGTTAACGTAAGACAAACTATAGAAAGGATTGTAAAAAAAGCGAAACCAACAGAGTAGCTATTAGTCAAGTTCACTATATAGGCAATGATAAGAGGTGGAAAAAATCCCCCTAAGCTACCCGTAGCTGCTACAATACCATTCGCTGTACCTGTTTGTGTTTTTACTAATAACGGTACAAGCTTAAAGACAACGCCATTCCCAATTCCTGAGCAGAAGGAAATGGTCATAATTGCAATAACGAAAATTGCATACTCATTAGTTAACGCTATGACTATACTTACTATCCCTATAACAACAAAGACTAGAATAAGAATCACGTAAGGGTTGAATTTATCTGCAAGCAACCCGCCTATCGGTCGAATTAATGTAGCAATGATAATAAATATTGCCGGAATAAACCCAGATTCCACCTTAGGTATATTAAAATTAGATACAAGCATTGTTGGTAATAACACCGTAAACGTTACAAACGTTCCGAATGTTAGGAAATAAAAAAGAGATAGCATTGAAACTGCTTGATTTTGTTTTAAATATTTGAGCGGGTTTACAAATTTCTCATTTACAGTTTTTTCTTTCTTATCCCCTAATATAAAGTTTGCAATGACCATAAAAGCAATTAAAAATAAATAAAATTGAATAGTTAATCTCCATCCTAATTCATTTGCAATAATTGGGGCAAGGAAAGATGTAAATGCAGTCCCTATATTACCTAATCCAAAAATACCATTTACTAATCCATGCTTTGCTTTATTAAAATATTTAGGTAGTGAAGTAACACCAATTGAAAATGTGGCGCCACTAATACCAAGAATTAAACCGAGAATAAATAAGTGAATAAATGATGTCGAAATACTTACTAAATATACTGGAATAAGCAAGATTATAAAGTTTGCTATAAATAAGTTGCTAGCACCGTGCTTACTTGTAAGAAACCCAATAGGAATTCGCAGTAGTGATCCTGATATAACAGGTGCTGACGTAATTAGAGCAATTTGAGATGTGGATAAAGTTAAATCCTGTGAAATAAATGGCATTAACGACGATAATATTACCCACACCATAAAACTAGCAATTAAACTAATGGTTTGTAATGATAGCTGCACTATTGGTCTACTATTCATTGTGGTTGAAAGCATGCAAAAAACCTTCCTTCTCTTCTAGTAAAAAATTGGTTTCTCTCTTATGAGTGGTTCATCTCTCAAAAGGGTTTAAGCTATTTTTAACGTGTTGCAATCAATATTTATTTCATAATAAGTGGAAGCTGTTTTTTCAACTCATTATGTAAATTCATCTATCAAAACCTCCTAAACCAATTTGTTTTTATCATTTACACTATCATTATAGTGTAAACACAAACTCTAAATAGTGACCTGAATCACACTGTAATCAATCCTGTTAGTTTAATGATGGGCTGAGCACATAGTAGAAGGGTTTTTTTTAGACTTATCGAAGATATGATGTGAGATGGTTATAATGAGGTGAGGAATTTATGGATGGTTATATACAAGTTGCAGTCATTTTCTTATTATTTATCACGCTTATACTTCCGTTTACAACATTCATTCATGAACTTGGTCATGCACTTCCAGCTTTATTAATAAGTAAGGATCCTGTAGAAATAAGATTAGGGAAATCCGATAAAGGTACTGGGATTACTTTTGGTAGACTAACAATTAAAATTCAGCCATTAAGTGGTTGGCTTGGATTTGCTTTTTTTCATATTCCAAAACATAAAAGTATGAGTGTTCACCATGCTTTAGTCTTATTATCAGGTCCATTATTCTCATTTATGTTAAGCTTATTTTGTTATGTGTTATATACATTTCTAGACTTTAATTCGATAAGTAGTTTTCTTATTAAATCCATTATGCATGCATCTCTCGGACAATTCATTTTAACAATCCTCCCAATAAAATATCCATCATTTTTATGGGGATACGGAGGTATGCCCAGTGATGGATACAGAGTATTGAAACTATTAATGAATCGTCGATAATAATGAAAGGCTGATTTTATATTAACTGTTATTTTTCTTATGATCACAAGTGGCAGTTAACACAGCCGTGGCATTTTGTCCTATGAGGTCAAATAAATCACTGCCTAGTATCTTACTTTGAAGAACAACTATAAAACGTTAAGGCAATTTTTAAACTCTCATTTCAAAAAGGGAAATCTATTGAACTGCTGATAAGCATACATCATAGAACTTGTTAGGCTCTTCAAAATTAGGAGAATGAGCAGAGTTTTCAAACCAAACTAGCTCTTTTGTTGGTGCCTCAATCGAATGATAATATTCTTGAACAAGTTCGTGCGGAGTTTGATAATCGTAACGCCCAACGCAGAAATACATAGGAATTTCAAACTTTAATGCAAGATCATACATATCTACTTCCAGTAACTCTTCCCATAGATTATCCAAGGAAAATAGAATGCCATCTTTAATAGTCCTAACCCAATCTAGCATTGTATATTCCCGTAATGTAAACGACTTTAGCGCTAATTTTGGAAATGTGCTTTTATGCACTGTTCCTCCAAATTTTTCTAACCACTTTCGTTGTATACGAAGTTTCATTAAATTTTCAAATGGTGGCTCACCTATGTTTTCTAATTGTGTAATTGCTTTTATGTTATTTGTTTCTTTTGCTTTATCAAGTGTAAATTGGTAAGAAACATTCTCACCTCGCTCCATGTTAACTATCTGACCTACTCCAATGTATGCATGTATAAGTTCGGGATACTTATAAGCTGTTATGATACCTAAAAAACTTCCCCAAGAATGTCCGACTAAGTATACTTTTTCTTGATTGAAACGACTCAAAAGAGTAATAATCAATTCATAAACATCTGTAGTGAATTGCTTAATATTCATTGTTTCCCTACTAATATCAGCTGAATATGATTTACCAGATCCTCTTTGATCCCAATTCACTACAACAAAGCTTTCCTCAAGCTTTTTTTGTAACTTTGGTGCGAATCCTATTTGAGCTGAACCTGGACCCCCATGTAAGAACAGTAATATTGGAGCATTTTTACTTTTCCCTCTCATGAGAACATACTGATTCACCCCACCGATCATCATTTTTTCCAATGAAGCAATACTATCGTCCACCAAATTTCCCTGTTCATCTCTAAATCTTGGTGTTTTACTTTTAATCATATAAACCTCCTTGTTTTTAAGGTGAAGAATCCATCTATTCCAAACTGTTATAAGAAAGTAATATATATTATAAATACTTAATATTAAACAGATATATGATTAAAAGAAAAGTTGATAAATATGTTAGTAATCTACTTTTTAATTTGCACCTTATTTGTTATTAGTATAGGGGGAAGTATATCTAATTGTGTAGGACCATTTCTATCTAGCCAAAGTTCCAACTCAATTTTTTCTCCAACCACCAACTCTTCATACTCGGCCTCAGTAATTCCCCCAACCCAATATACGTCATTGTTCATCATCTGTTCCACTGTTACCTCTTGGCCCGGTTTAGCTATTAAATGATCAGACATTAAAATACGAAAAACACTATCATTTACTTTTTCTTTTGTGATAACATAACCTAACTTAGTTATTTTTATTTGATTATTATTTATGAAGGTAGAACTTAGAAAAACAATTATAATAATAATAAATGATAAGATAACAAAAATAATACTACCTACAGTAACCTTTTGTTTATTCATAATTTTTCTCATCCTTTTCAAGATTGTATTATATATGTACTTGATAAGGTAATACTCTATACTCTCAGTACAATCCACCTAATAAAATTACATCTCTTGCCTCCATATGAACCCACTTGTCACTTCAGTTGTTATTACTGATTACATACATTTTTCATTTAACTAAGCCTATATACATCAGTTATCCAGCCGCTAAAATAGACTCAAATAAAAGATGCGCGCTGCTCGTTTAATTTGACGCATCGGTAATGTGAATCATGCCAGCATCGAGATATTTGCTCATCTAAATGTTTTTTGTTTTTGTTAAGTAAAAACTCTTAAAAGAATGTCTATATTTAATGAGAAATGGCACACACTTAAAAATGCAATTATTCTATGTATAAATGATCCTACAAAGACTGATAGTTTCTTTTAAAACATTTTTAGTTTTTAATAGCTACTTTTATGTAGCAAAGACCAAATTTACACTTAAAAATATTGCTAATATTGATACTTTTCTTTTCATAATTTTCACACTCTCTAATTAATTATTTCTAATTACGAATTATTGCATCAATTGCATCCAAATCTTCATTTGTTAAAAAAAGAGCTCCAAATGGAAGCATTGCTGTGTCACCAATTACACCACTAGTGATCGTTACATCAACCTCATTGGTTTCAGGATCTAACCTAATTGATAACATACCATACTCTTCTACACTTTTATTTTTAATCGTAATTTCAACGCTACCATAATAGATTTCTCTATTATCAAAACTAATTAAATTAAGATCTCCTTCACCATTGAAAGGAAATGTTCCTTCAAGTGTTTTGATGTTACCATTTACTATTGCTCCAACAATACTAAATGAATCAAAAACTTCTGTTTCATCATTTACTATTTCTAAATCTAGTTTTAAATTAGGCTCGTTCACTTTTTTGCCAAACTTTTTTTCGTTTTTTTCTATAATTGGGTTACTATCTTTCTCTAGAAAATCCAAAACTTGATTATTTATATCCAGTTTAAACTCATAAGTCTCTTTGTTGTTAAATCCTACCATAACCGATGCAAATATAACTCCAATTAGGATCAACAATATAATTTTATTCTTGTTCATTTACCTTACCTCCTACAATAAATCATAAGTATTATCACGGGAAAAATTTATAATTTTAAGACAAAAAACAAATGTTAATTTTCAGTTCAAAAATATTAATAAAGTATGACAAGGCTATGTCTATTGAAATTATAACAGCGCTACAGTTGCAGAAAAAAGTTTCAATAACTGGTAATTAACTCCCTAATGTAACCTAAAATTGATTAATTCATCAAAAAAAAGGTTAAGGATATTGTTCCTTAACCTTTATAACGCTAAAATAACCATTCTATTTGATGAAAAGTCTTTCGGGTAACCACTATATATTGTTTTTAAGTTTTACTGTTAATGTGTGAGTTGTCTCATTTGGATAATCATATACATAATAAACTACTTCGTAAAATTTATCATCCCTGTGTTACTATCCTATTCAACTTGTATTTGATACTGCTTTCGATGGTGATTGGTTTTATCGTATTTATATGTTAGTACGAATAGCTGCAATCAAGACGAAAACAGCCTAAGTATACTACTCTTCTTCAGGATAACTACAATTTGTTGAAAAACATTTTAGTGTTATACATAAATAATCTTATCTTGTAACCACAAATCATCTTGTTTCGTATAAAACTATATACATTTCTACGAACTTAGAATGGAGAAGTGCTTGTGGTTTTTTTAAAACAATACAACATAATTTCATTAAAATTGTTCAATGGTGCACTTTGCAGTCAGTAAGTGCACCATCGAGACTACGCAGGCTTTCGTTGAATTAATATTTATAGCAGTCATTCTTCTATTTATTATAAATGACAGGAGTTTTAAATGCCCATTTTCCCCATATAATATCATCTGAAACTAGTTCAGCCATAAAATGACTTACATTTATTCTGCTCGTTTTACCAGCATTAAAAATTGGGCTTCTTATTGGAAATTCACAAACTTCATAAGAACTTTCTTCATCAATGTTGACTAATGTATCCGGCCGTACAGCAATCCAATCAATGTTCCCATCTTCTTTACCAATATTTTTAATCAAATAATTAGCAGCCTTGACATTATCACGATGAGGAGGAAGGAATAAATATAGTAGTGAAAGGATGAGTTTTTCTCCTATAGAATTTCTCTCACTAGATAAAGTATTCGTATAACCTGTTGTACTCATAAGTATGAGTTTTACTTTTGTATCTTTAACTGTCTCACTGATTCTTTTTATTACATCAAATACCAAATAACGAGGTTTACCAAACATCCCTTTAAGTGTAGGGTTGTGACCAAGGCAGGAGATAATGACATTACAATTAAGTAGGAGGTTATTCATCTCAGAATCATTTAAGTCGTTGATATTACCCTTCTTGATTTCCACTAATGGATGTTCTTTTATGTCTTTGGAAAGAGTTGCACTATTTCTGATAAGAATCCGTGTATTGATTTGCCTTTTGATTAATTGTCTAACGACTTGTTTGCCGGTAGCGCCACTTGCCCCAAGAACTAATACTCTCATATTCCATCTCTACTTTCATACTATTTTATATCATGTATTCATGTATGATTGAATCGATCAAACAGTCATACTCTTTAATATATCTTTGAACCATTTCTTGTGTATCGTAATGCTGAAACTATTGTACTTCAAATAATTAACGTTCCACAGACACTTAAGTGTTGTTTGTTAAAATAATGAGGCAATATTGCTAATTGATTTACCAACAGATTTCATATAATAGCTTCATTTTCCCATATCATTTTATTTTATATATAATTTACTTTAAATGGTAAAACAATAACTTAGACATTCGTTATAAAAACTTCAGGAGATGGCAAATCGTTATAGATCGAATGTATATCATACAACTCTTCTATATGATAGACCCCCTTCTGGTTTTGAACAGTGTAAAGATTTTCTGCTACTTTGGCTGCTACTTTGGCAGTAATCAAAGATTCTTTTTGTCCTTGAATCCCACATTCAGCAACTACTTTTTTACCGTTATACACCCCAAAAGCGTCAACTTTCACTGCATACGTATCTTTTCCGAACCTAATGTTACTTAACAACCACACCATCATCTTTCGAATAGATTGATATTTTAATAGCTTAAATACCCCAGCCCTTTTTAACAATGCAAACATACTAGTCATAATACGGGAATCAAAGCACGCCCTAGTAGCAACAGCTGGAACCTTCAATGTGTCTGGTAGCGTATGTTGGTCGGAAAAATTGAAATAAAATCCCTTTCTCTTTCCAATATTTTTTCCGAATGAAGTTTCCTTTCCCCCGCTAAAAGCTTCTATTTGAGTCTTATCACTACCCGAATGAATTTGATACGTGCTATTTAAGTTATTTACCGTCCACTCAATGGCGGCTTTGCCATGATAATCTCCTAGCCCTAGCATGATATAAATATCAATTGCCTCCGTACGATCAAGGGAGCTTTTGGCAAAAGAGGCTAATAAATTCGTCAGTCCAGGCGCTAACCCCACACTTAGAACTGCGCATACATTACTTTTCTCTGCTTCAGCTTGTAGTCTTTTAACACTGGATAGAAACGTGTATTTTGCAGAAATATCAACATAATGGATTTTATGATTAAAGCAAGTACGAACGAAGTCTAAGTTCCTCTGATCTAAGCACATTACTACAACTCTCACTTTGCTTAATAACTCTGAGGGAACAGGCTTTGAAATATCTAATTCAAACGGTATTACCGTACCTTTTGTTGTTTGACAAAACTCCTCCGCTTTCCTTAAATTTCTTCCAGCTGCAATCACTTTTCCAGGTAAGTTCCTCCCAAGAATCTCACAAACTATTTTTCCAACATGTCCATACCCACCAATAACAAGAATATTATCCTTCATTTCATTTCTCACTTCCTTTGATTGTTTGTTCTTCATACAGCAACTACCATTAATATGGCACCTATTGAAATCATAAAGATTGTTATCAAACTACGAATTGTTATAGAATCGGTACGTTTCAAAAAAATCCCACTAATTATTACCGTGATGATGGGCTCTGTAGAGGTAATGACACTTACATAAGATACTTGAATCGATTGTGTTGCAAGAAAAAAGAATAATGGACCTAAACTCGTAAATAGACCAGCAAGTAAATAATAAGGATTTAATTTAATGAAGCTTCCCTTAATATTGCTTGTTAAATTGCCACGGATTAATTGATAAATCAACACAAAAAGTAAGGATGTCATTGCTCCAACCCACGCTCCAAAAAAAGCGTGATCCATAGTTAATAAACCTTGTTTCCGAAGTCCTTGCCCAACACCAAAGGTAAATGCTGAAAGAATTGCTAATCCATATCCAAACGTTTGCTTATTTTTGTAATGCAAGCTCTCTTGTGATTTGATTAATTGCTTATGAGATGTTCCAATTTTCCGTAAACCAAACCCTTCATTCATAATCCCCGCCATTAACAACATCATTCCAACTCCTGGTAATAGAGAAATTGTTTCATTTAGAAAAAGGATAGCGAATAGCGTTGTAAAAATCGGTGTAGTATTTCGGATTGCAGATGCCCTTGAAGGGCCAATATAAGAAATACTAGAAAACAAGGTCAACCTTCCGATCCCTGTCGTGCATAATCCAGCCAACGAAAAAAACAATACAGAAGTCCATGAAAAGGGTATGTTCCAGCCTTTCACAGCAATTGTAATGAGACAAAGAAGCCCTAAAAAAATCACATTTATGAAAATAGTAATAAAGAAACCATTATCTGTATTGTTATTTCTTATTATTCCTTTTTTAATGATCACGTTATTTACTGCAAACATTAACGCTGATAAAACAGCATAAAGCTCACCCATATAAATCCTCCTCCATTCTTCTTATGCAGGATAATGTTATTGAAGATTATATTAGTTTAGATACTAAACCTTATCATTAAAAATAGTTTAGTTACTATACTATAAATAGTAAAAAACTACAATCAACAGAGAGCTGTATGCTGATTGCATTGTTTTGTCAGTATTTTATCCTTTATCTTCTTTTAATAAATCAGTAAATATTTTTATACATCTTTCAAAGATTGCAACTTCGTTTGGGTCTAATTCTTCTCTAATTCTTGCGTAAAATTGCTCGTGAAGCTCCTCATGGGCTTGAAAAGCTACCTTCCCCCTCTCTGTTAATGAAATGAGTACTGCTCGAGAATCTTTATAATGTGGAGAACGAAAAACCAGTTTCTTGCTTTCTAAACGACTGATAACCTGTGTAACGGCTCCTTTCGTTACGTCCAAGCGCCTTGCAAGTTCACTCATTAGAATCTCACCTTCAATTCCAATTGCATCTATCGCATGAATTTCACTCGGCGTCAGATTTATTTCTCCACCAAAAGTTCGAGGATGTCGTTCGAGTCGTTGTAATTGAAAAATTAACCTTCCTATATTATGGCTACTTTGCTTAGCTTGGTCTGTTGTGTTTTTCTTTTTACTATTCATATCACTTAGTATAGTTACTAAACTAAATAAGTGCAAGCGATTTATTCACATTTTTTTACAAAGTCTCTTTTCGTATATTTTGTTGCTATAGATCGTAAAGCTATTGTTTACTGGAGTATTAGTTAAAAAGAAATGTAGTTGTATACGCGTTTTAATTTTTCATACTCCAAACAACAATCAATGCTAAAACCAGTCATGCAAAAAGATAATTAAGTCATGAATTAGTGAAATATATCTACGTATATGGAAAAGCCTAATTGTAAAATCAAATAAAAATTATGAACCTAATATTATATAATTATTTTACACAATGCGTCGCAATATGAAGTTTATTGAATCGTTACAGAAATAAAAAATGGCAATTATGAAGCATTCGTCCATTTTGGTTTTATTATCCGCTAAATACAATTGAGGGAAACCTAGTTAGATAGGTTCCCCTCATCTTTAATTAGCAGCGTTTTTATACATCTCAATGATTGTTAATCACATACACTACGTACTAGAGACATTTGTTCTTGCACCTATTACTTTCAAACCTATTTGCTCTATAATCTCAGGAGGTATGGAAAAAGCAAGTGCTGCTGGATCCATAGCAACAGCCATACCTGCTGCCTCTAAATAATCTTCTTCGATGCCGTAATCTGCAAAATCCGCAGGTAATCCAACTTTCATCTGTAAATCTCTAATTTTCTGTACTACCTCTTTAAGGAGAACTTGTCGATCCTTGCCAGCTGTTTCTATTTGTAAGGCTTGAGCAAATTCAACGATTTTCGGCAAGTATAAGTCAGGTAATGATTCAATAACAATTGGAAGAAATACAGCATTGGCAAGCCCATGCGGAATTCTAAACAATGCACCGTAGGCATGAGCTAAATTATGGACAGGTATCGCGTTTAAAGAATAGCTGAAGGCGGTAATCCCCATCGTACTTGCTTGTAGCATTTCTAATCGAGCTTCTAAATCTTGACCATTTTCAACAACGGTTGGCAAATGTTTTTCTATTAAACGAATGGTGTGCAAGGCATTTGCATCTGTAAAAGGAGTCGCATTCGGCGATGCCAATGCTTCTATGGCATGAGTCAGTGCATCAAATCCTGTAAATGCTGTAATGAAAGCTGGAAGTCCTGTCGTCAAGTCTGGATCAAGAACCGCCATATCAGCATTGATAAATGGATTAATCATCGTCGTTTTTAATCTAAGTTCTTCATTGTATATGACTGCAATAGGTGAAACCTCTGAACCAGTTCCTGCTGTTGTAGGTACAGAAATATGTGGTATTGTCATATGAGTGGCTTCAGGCCAACTTTCAATTAAAAGCCCACCTGGAATTGCAGTTTTAATATCGGTTAACCCCTTAAATAAAGCATATTTCACACCTTTAACCGTATCTAAAACACTCCCCCCACCTACTGCAAGAAGCGCATCAGCATTTACTTCTCTTGCAAAACGTGTTGCCGCGTTGACACATTCACTACCAGCATCTTGAACAATATCTAAATAAACACCAGCTAATTCAGGTCCCGTTCCATAAGAAGTTAATGAAAACAATTCAGCTATTTTGTCGACAATTCCAGCTTCCTTAAGGCCTTTATCACTGAATAAAACAACTCTTTTTGCTTGCATGTTTTGAAATAAATCTGGAATCATTGCTCGTGTACCTGATCCACTATGAATGGCAGTTCTTTGCATATATTGGTTATACGATAATGTCATATACACACCTCATTTCATTAATTATGAAAAACCCCACTTTTTCGAAAGTGAATATGTTACAGTAAAAGGTAAATAAGTTGGGTATCAAGTTGATAAGTGATAGTCAATAAACTAGGATAATAATTAAGTCTCGTGTAGGTTGGAAAATAACAATTGATTCCAACGTCGTTTATGGAGATCAGGAACCATCGAAGTATGGACATGCTTTAACTGTGTATATGCATCTAATGAATATTTTCCCATCTCCCTGCCAATACCACTCTGCTTATACCCACCAAATGGTGCATCATTTCTTAATAAATGCCAATCATTAATCCAAACAACCCCTGCTCGAAGTTGTCGCACTACTTCGTATGCTTTATTTACGTCTTTCGTCCAAACCCCCGCAGCTAGACCGTAAATCGTATCATTCGCCATTTTAATAGCATCATCGAGCTCACCATAACGAATAATTGATAATACAGGACCAAATATTTCTTCTCTCGCAATTTTCATATCATTCGTGACATCAGCAAAAATAGTTGGCTCAATAAAATGGCCATTTTCACAGCCTTCAACTACCGCCTCTTTTCCTCCGCAGACTAACCTAGCTCCTTCTTTTTTTCCTGATTCTATATAAGAAAGGATCGTTTCCTTTTGTTGTGAAGATATAACAGGTCCCATATCAGTTTCAGGATCAAGCGGATTTCCTAACTTTAATGTACCTGCCAATTCTGCCAGTTTTTCAATTACCATTTCATATAGACTATCAGGAACAAATAATCTAGTTCCAGACTCACATAACTGTCCCGAATGTAGGAAAACGCCAAATAAGCTACCAGGTAACGCAATATTTAAGTCAGCATCTTCAAGAAGTATATTAGGAGATTTTCCACCAAGCTCTAGCGTAGTATTCTTAACTGTATGTGAAGCAAGACTCATTATATGACGTCCAACTTCCGTAGAGCCCGTAAATGCAATTTTATCAACCTTTGGATGTGTAGCAAGCGGCTCACCTACTTCATTTCCGGAGCCGGTAACGACGTTTATAACTCCTTTCGGTACAACCTCGGAAATAATTTCAGCCAGTTTAAGAGTTGAAAGTGGTGTATAACTAGCTGGCTTTATGACAATTGTATTTCCCATTGCTAATGCAGGTGCAATTTTCCAAGTAGCAATTAACATAGGCATATTCCAAGGGGTAATCGCTGCACAAACGCCAATCGGTTCTCTCCATACAAAGTTATGTGCAGGACCAGGGAAAGGAGGTACAGGCAACGTTTCGGAGAATGGATATTCTAGAACAAACTTGCCTAAAGTTTGGAATAAATCAGCCATTTGCATAACGTCACTAGAGGATAATCTTCTAACAGTTCCGCCAGAGCTAATCGCTTCTAAGTAAATAAGCTCTTTTGAGTTTGCTATGATTTTATGCGCAATCGCATATAACAATTTGGAACGATCTTTCGGGTTCATATCGCGCCACTCAGCTTGCTCAAATGCTGCGCTGGCTGCATTAACTGCTTTTTCCACATCATACTTATTGCCTTTTGCAACTTTTGCAACCACATCTCCTGTTGCAGGATTGTGTACATCAAATGTTTCTCCGCTAACAGCTGGTACCCACTCCCCATTAATAAACAATGGGAAAGTACTTACATCAACTTTTATAGACATATTTGTCCCTCCTTTTAATTTTTAGGCTCTTGTCATAAACATTATTGCTAATGAGACTAATATAGGACTGCAACAATAAAATTTATGGACCTCTTTGTAAAGATACCAAGCCCGCGTCGTTAATCAGTATTTCTTTCATTGAACGAAAAGCAACAATCAATGCGAAAACAGCCATTTTTTTAACAAAGATCTATTTTGAATAACATATTTAAAAAACTACGTAGTGAAGTTAGGAATTTGCCAATGATATATAAAAAGTATCACAATCGGATATCACATAAGAGTTTATGTGGAGTCATTAACTATCTCAACACAGCCTGAAATAATGAGAGAAAAATGTATTCCTATATCACACCGACATCCGCTTCATTCGTTTTATATATTTCCTCGATTTTTTTCCCTCTTGCTCTTGAGAGAATTTCCATTCTAATACTAAGTTGTTTCATCGTATATTGCATTGTTTCTTCAGTCGGATTTCCAAATGAGCTCATTTCTCTTCCTGCTATTCCTTCTTGATTCAACTGTAATGCTAGTGGTGCTAACTCTTCCATTTTGTTACTTACTAAATCAAAGATATGTGGATGCTCTGAAATTAAGCGCTGAAGTAAATATGTCCCGTACCCTATATGTCTGGACTCATCCCTCTTCAACAGTCCAATTCCTTTCATTAAGCCTGGCATAATACCCGCTTTGTCAAGAGAAATGTAAAAGGAATAGTACCCTGTCTCTGCCAAGACTCCTTCTACAAACATGTTATATACTGTAGCAGCTTCTGCAATGGCTTCAGGAGATTGATCGTAAACAATTTTTTCCATTGCATTTGGAAGAATCTCAAAAAAGATCTTCTTATAAATAGGTGTATGGAAATGAGATAAATCACCCTTTTCTCCAATTATATTAAGTACGTTACGGAAAAACTCTGTGTGTTTAGCTTCCTCAAATAGAAAGGTAGTTAAAAACATTTCCTCCTCAATACGTCCTTCTTTTGCGATTGCCATGATCAGAGGTAGTAAATCTAAAGTAACTGCCTCTTCCCCTCCTTGAAATTGGGCAATAACACGTAGAATATCTTCTTGCTGAACTTCATTAAGTGATTTCCAGTCTTCTCGATCTTTTGAAAAATCAATATCTTGAGGATTCCAAATCCCAAACCGTTTAGCCTTTTGATATAATCGGTATGGCAATAGATCTTCAACAATTCCCCTTTCACTAGTAGTAATCACGTGTTTTCTAACCATTTTACTCCTCCTTTGACATATAAATTGATGAATTGCTCAAAAAATTGTACAATTAAGTTTGATAGATATCTAAATCTTCTGTTAAATCAATCTAGTAAACGCTTACATTTATCATAAGGGATTTAATTAATCGTTTCGATTCCTGAAAATATAGGGGTGAATAATGTAAATGTTTGATGGAGAGGTAATTGATTTTATTCATCGTTTAGTAGACACGAAAAACATTAATAAGAGGATTGAATTAATGCTCAGAGGTAGTTTGACTTATTTTCCTTTTGAAAGAGCATCGATATTTTCATATTCTCAACTGAGTTTTATTGGTGAAGGTGTAATGCGAGTAGATGCTGATGGTGTTTATCCTATAACTTATATTCGAGAAGATGTTAGAACGATACCTCCTATTCAAGCCGCAATTACAAGAAATAAAGCGCATTACTTATTTCTTGATCAACTTCGTAAATTCATACCTAACAGGTATATTGATCAATTTGAGCTTTCATCCTTACTAGTTATTCCATTAAGCTACTTACGAAATGTTTTTGGCTGTGTTCTTATCGACAGATATGTTGGTACAAAGCCAATAGACAATGCACTCATAACGAATGTTATGGAATATTACCAATTAGCAGTGCATTCTGTTAAGAGATCCGAATCGCTAACAGACATATTAAGCAGAAGAGAGGTTCAAACACTGCAATTTCTATCAAATGGGTATAGTACTAAGGAAATAGCAATTTTATTAAAAATAAGTGAATTTACAACGAGAGATTATATTAGCTCTGCAATAAAAAAACTTAACGTAAATCATCGTACAGAAGCTGTTGCTGTTGCATTACGCGAAAAAATTATTCATTAGCACTTTGAAGCTATTTAAATAGTTATAAAGTCATCAGAATCAAAAAATATTATAGTAAAAAGCAACCTATTAGTACTCCATAACATCATATCTGCTACTGCTAGCTAGTTTTGAGAATCATTAAATCACTTTCTATCATGTAACTATATAAAAATAGTAACAAAGGTGACAAAATAACTTATTGATATTTCGATACTCCTATCCATAAAACTAACTAAATAGGAGTATCTTTATATGATTGTTTGAATCCACTAACTTAAGTAGTTTCGTCCCCCTATTAATAGAGTTCTGTTATCCTAGCATTGGCGCGCTATTTCTTATTTATTCAAGATACTATCGAGAATAATATTATTATCATATAACACTTTAGCAACATCCTTCCCTACATAACGGATATGCCAAGGCTCGTATTGATAGCCCGTGATATCTACTTTGTCTTTTGGATATCTAACAATAAAGCCAAACAAATGAGCGTTATTTTCAACCCATTGCCCTTCGATTGTATCAGCAAAATCAGTTGTTAATAAAAAGTTTACACTTTGACTACTTATATCCATTGTTAACCCTGTTTGATGTTCGCTATGACCTGGAACAGCAACAGCCTGTGATGCTTTCTCTTTTCCATACTTAGCCACCTCAGCGGTGAATAGTTCATTTTGTCTTTCAAATGAACGATAGCCAGAAACAGCATATAAAGTAATATTTTCTTGAGATGCCTGCTTAAACATTTCTTCTAAGGCAAGAGCAGCTTCCGATCGTAAGTAGCTTTTTTCTAGTACTTGGTCTCCAAATGAGAATGCTACATTCGGTACTACCAAGTCATCAGGAATATAATCGCTAGGTAAGCTTTGTTCCTTATTGACGATGGATAATATATTTTCTGGATTCATAATCACTTTAAGTCCATTTTGCTCTTCTATGACATTATTAAATTGTTCTAAGGAAACCAGGTCCTCGTTATTATTGGACGATTGTTTGTCTTGGTCTTCGCCTTGTTGGGCTTCATCTACTGTCGTTTCAACTTCTTCTTCAACTGCTAAATTTTCTTGCTGACTTTCGTTGCCTTGGTCAGAAACGTTTTCTTCTACGGTCTCCGTTCCTTCAGTTGCTATTACTTCTTCATCTTGCAAATTTACACTTCCATTTGAACAACCTGAAATTAACAGTATTCCAATGAATGTTGAAGTAATAAATAATCTTGTTAGTGTGAAAAATTTCATGTTGGTTGTCCCCTTTTTCATATTAACTTATATAATAAGACCTCTGATTTTATATTTTACCAAAATATAATCAATTATAGGAAAGTTTTTTCCGATCTATTTAACAACCTTTTAGCAAAACCATTCACTTTTAGTACCTTACATAACAATTTACTTTACTCTATATTAGCTTAAAATGATTTGGTTATAATCTAGTCAATATATAAACAAGCCCTTGCTTTGCAAGGACTTGTAAAAGCCAAATAGTGTTTTCAGGGCTCTAGCCTAACACCCATGAATTGAATGGAGAAATCCATTTTCCATATATTCAAAACATGAAAGTTTATTGATCACAAGGTATATTAAACTTCAATATACTTACTTAATTGCTGCATCAAGTGCAACTTCAATCATATCATTAAAAGTAGTTTGGCGTTCTTCAGAAGTTGTTTCTTCTCCTGTTAGTATATGATCACTTACCGTTAACACTGATAGTGCTTTGCGACCGAATTTAGCAGCTAATGTATATAGAGCAGTTGTTTCCATTTCGATTGCTAAAATTCCATACTGAGCCCACTTTTCAAATTCGGCATTATCGTTATAGAATTGATCAGCTGTAAAGACATTACCTGCTTTTAAATTCAAGCCTTTTTCAACACCTATATCGTACGCATTCTTCAATAGTTCAAAGTCTGCAGTTGGTGCATAATCAATCCCACCAAATCTAATTTTATTCATACTTGAGTCTGTAGATGAAGTCATCGCTAAAATAACATCGCGAACTTTAACATCTTTTTGGATCGCTCCACAAGTTCCTACACGTATTAATGTTTGAACATTGTAGCTTTGCATTAACTCGTTTATATATATAGCAATCGAAGGTACCCCCATACCTGTACCTTGAACTGATATTTTTTCTCCCTTATATGTCCCTGTAAAACCAAGCATACCTCGTACTTCGTTATAACAAATAGTGTCATCTAAAAATGTTTCTGCTATATACTTAGCACGTAATGGATCTCCTGGTAGTAATATTTTGTCAGCGATTTCATTTTCTTTTGCTCCAATATGTACGCTCATCGTAATTCCTCCTAATGTTGTTTACTAGTTCAAGTACAATATAACATAGTTACATGTAGAAAAAAAAGAACATTTTGCGAAAATTTGTTTGGATGTCTGACGTCGGATGTCTAATCGGAGTTATGACATTCATGTTTCAAATTTGTTCAGCAAAAATGCTTAGCATTCTGAACGAGTGTATATCCTCATTAAATAAAGGGATTAACATTACTTTCTGTGATTTAAATTGTTCCTTAATTTGATCTAAATAAACTCTTTCTTGTTGTTTTCGTTGTTGAAAAAAAGTGTCAGACATATCGTCAGGTAACACTTTATTAACAACAATAGTCTCAACTTGAAAGTCATTATCTTGAAGTAACATTACAGCTTTTTTAGTTTCAATAATTGGAAGTCGTTCTGCATTTAACACGAACAAGTATCCTGTAACTTTACTATTTAATAACATATCTCTAACTTCTTTAAATCTATTTTTTCTCATTTTTAAAATTTTATAAATTGGATCTTCAATTTCCTCACCGTCATTAAGTAATTGAGAATAATTTCTGTTTATTTTCTTTCGACGACTTACCATTCCGTTCATCCATACAGTCATTAATTCTGGTAGCGATAATAGCCTAAGTGTGTGTCCTGTAGGAGCTGTATCAATAATTAAATGATCGAACTTGTCTTTTTTTTCGATGATAATTGAAACCAATTTGTCAAATAATGCTGCTTCATCCGCTCCTGGGGAGCATTTAGCTAAATCAATTTGACGATTCACCTCCTCAAGCATGTGGGGTTTAACCGTTTCCCTTATATTGTCCTTAACTGTCTGAATGTATCGATCAGCTTCTTGCTGTGGATCTATTTCAAGCGCAAATAAGTTTGAATACACTTCTCTTTGTGTATGTCCTACTTGTTGATGAAAAATATCACCAATATTATGTGCTGGATCTGTGGAAATGATTAATGTTCTTTTGTTATTTTTTGCAAGTTTCAGCGCAATGGCGGCAGCTGTTGTTGATTTCCCTACCCCACCTTTGCCTCCTACAAATAGAATTTTTTTAATATCCATTAGTAACCTCCGTTTATGGTTTTAATCATTTAACAGCATCGAATGCCATCTAGTGGTGAGTGCTCCATACCCATGCGCAAGTGCCATTCGTGGAAATTTTCAATCATATAAGGGTATAATTCTAGCGTATAATAAAAAATTGGATTAGGAACACCCAGTAACTCTGAACTACAAAGTAATACAAATAAATCATCTTCGTCTCTGAGCTCCCTTGCAATTTCTATGCGGTGAGGTAATTTAAGCATTTCATCATAATTCCTAATGAGTATTTTCAACATATTCCATGCCTTGTCCATTATTTCACCATCCTTATACAAAATGAACCTAAGGTTTTTAGAATCAATCTTCTTATATATAAAAAAGGTGACTTGCCTTTAAAGGTAGCCACCTATGCCAGTTTTTCATTATCAGGCTGTTTTAGATTACTTTATTGTTATTTTTAAATACTACCAAATCAGCTTTTTCAAAGAATGAAATAGGCGTTACAACTATTACGTATAAGCGTGTATATAACTTTATCACCACCACCAATTAAGAAGAGAACAGCAGACTTTGGTAGTTACATCGGAGTATTAATATTATTAGTGTTGTCCTTTTTCGTTAATGAAGAGAAGGCAATCAACAATATCCAAAAAGCGAATACTAATATAACTCCACCTAGTATGAATAGAAGTAAATTTGCATCTGATTCACCATATCCTGACCACTGAAAAACAACTTGTTGTAGCATCGCCCAAAGCGTCATAATAATAATGAACAACATAGGAGCTAGTGTAACAATATAATTTCTCCCTTGTTTTTTGAGCCAAATTGAAATAAGTAACAAGCTTATACCTGCCAATAATTGATTCGACGTACCAAACAATGGCCAAAGCAAGTACCCACCTGACCCAAAACCATTGGGACCTTTTGGTAACAATATTAGAGCTGCACTTGTAATTACAGCAACCGATGTTGCAACATGCGTCTTTGTTAATGGATTTATCTTGTACTCATATCCCAATTCTGAAATAATATATCTCATTAATCGTACTGAAGTATCTAACGAAGTTGCCGCAAAGCTTACGACGATAATCGTTACTATCGTTTTTGCAATTTCCTCTGGAATAAATAACCCAGTTGCTAGCTGAGCTGCCCCGCCAATAAACGCACTTAAACCTCCGCTACTAGCATTATCAAAACTACTATAAGCAGTTAAAAATTCTCCAGGTGTAGCGAAAAATGTCACGACTGCAATGATAGCAATCAAAGCTAGCGACCCTTCACCTATTGCCCCTAAATAACCAACAAAACGAGCATCTGTTTCTTTATCTAGCTGTTTAGAGGTTGTCCCTGACGAAACCAATCCGTGAAACCCTGAGATAGCACCACATGCAATTGTGATGAATAACAATGGAAACCAAGATTTGTCTGTAGCAGCTGTATTTGTCATAGGCGCCGTTATTTCAGGCCTTAATAATAATAGTCCACCATATAAAATAAATAACCCGACGATAAGTTGATGAGAGTTAATATAGTCTCTTGGCTGTAATAACTTCCAAACTGGTAAGATAGAAGCGATATACAAATACACCATTAAAATGATGATCCAAACAAAAAATGCCATTGAAACACCATCAAGTCCAAATAAAACAGTGTTATTTGCACCACCGAAATATCTCACTAAATCTATTTGAAGAATTTGATACTTACTAGTTAAAACTGCAGTTGCGTACATTATCAAAAGCGCAATAATTGAAGGTACAAGCATCCCTTTTTTCTTTCTATAAACTGCATACCCTATCCAAATGGCGAGAGGTATTTCAATAAATACAGGGATAACACTGGCTGGAAATGTAATAAATAAATTTGAAATAACCCAAGCAAAAACTGCATTTACCATAAGCACTAAAATTAAGATAATAAATAGAAATAAGATCTTAGCTTGCTTCCCGATTAGTTTATTCGTTAAAGTACCGACAGATTGTCCTTTGTGACGAACAGATAAAACGAGTGTACCAAAATCATGTACCCCTGCAGCAAAGACAGTTCCCAATACAACCCATAGCAATGCAGGTAACCATCCCCAATAAACAGCTATAGCTGGCCCAACAATTGGTGCAGCACCTGCTACCGAAGTAAAATGATGCCCCCATAAGATGGATTTTTTCGTTGGCACAAAATCAACACCGTCTTCATACTTATGTGCCGGAGTTACATAACTAGAGTCAAGACGATAAATTTTCTCCGCTATAAACTTCGAATAATATCGATACCCGAGTGCAAAGACTACCATTCCGAATATCGCTAACCAAATACTATTCAACTTCATTCCCCCCAACCAAAGAAAATTTGTACAATAGTGATAAAACAACTACATTCTTGTCCATTTTGAACCTTGTTAATAGTAATACTATTCAAGTGACCAATTCGATATTATATTTTTCTAAAAGAAAAGGCTCTTTTCATAAACTTTGTTTTTGTTTTGACTAAGGTTGGACTGATATATAGAGATTTATGAGTAGGATATATTTTAAATAAAGTAGAGAACACTAGACTTATACGTGATTAATGTTAGTAAGAAAAATAACCAAAAGTGCACAAACAGTATATAAAGGCTCTTTTCGCAAACTTTGCTATTATTTCATTTATATTTGAGTAACTAATATGTATTAAATGCTTCTTTAGTTCATTGAAAAGAAAAGATGCCACGAAGGTAACTTATTGCATGTCTACCTCTCTTAGTACGAAAAGTAACAAATAGTGCACAAACAGTATATAAAGCCTCTTTTCGCAAAATTTGCTATTATTTCTAAATTAGAATGATTGGTAACCGGTTATATAAACACCTGGATTTCAATTAGCAAAGACACATCAAATTCTAGCTTTTGAAAAGGAGAGTTTCTAATACGCAAAACTTCCATCAAGGCTAAACATATTATAGAAAACGAATAGAATTCTTCAAAAAAGGAATAGTATAAACGGTGAAGTTGGTTAATCTCGATGTAACGTCAAGCAGGTTAGGTAAAGTTCTAGAAGCTGTAATTAAGTATAAAATTACAAGGGGGTATGACTGATATGACTAATAAAAAAATAAAGCAGGCGGTAGATTATGCCAATGAAACGAATCCAACATCGCGGTCTAATAAAACGAAACCAAATTCTTCGAAAAGTGATAAAAATAAACTTTAGTAATAATCATAAAGGAGAGATGATGCATGGGTAAAAAGAATAGAAATCGTATTAATGCACCTAAAAAAAACAACCATCTACCACCAGAGGCAACGAGAGCTGAACAAGAAGCTCACGGTGAGGAATTTTCTGCTAAAAAGCGAAAAAAATAGTTTGTTACCCTTATAAAATCTAGCAATAAAAGCAGCCAAAGAAAACTCCTACAAAAATAATAGTAATTTCTTTGGCTGTACATCTTCATTTGACCTTTGTTCTAAAGAGACTCTCCCTAGTTAATGATGTGGTTCAACCATTTCTCTGCTATCTCTTTCATGTCTATATGTTGATAAATTACGATATATTTCTACTCTAGCCCGGTTAATACCCCCGATGGGTTGATGTTCAACAAGAGCATGTCCAGGTGAGAATGTAAAATCCTCTGCTAGCTCGTCTCTTTGCTTCGTTCTAAAAATTTGTGATGGGATTTTAATAGTCGCAACTTTTATAAATGGAGAATCCTCTTCTTTCCACTCTACTCCAGCATCTTCCACAGGCATAAGTTGTGGATCTTTTTGAAATTGAATGAAAAAGTCAAAACTAGCCTCCTCTTTAGCTAAGTGCTTTTCTATATTATCAGTTAAATAACGGTCAGTTAAAGGTTCTGGTAGCGTACTTTTATATGTAGATGTTGGGATGATTGAATATTTCACTACTTTATTAACACCGAACATATAAGGAGTTGTACTCCAATAGCGGATATCTAAAGGAGATGAATGATTTTTTTTACCATTATTTAATTCCTTAATAATATCTCCTCTCCCAGACAAAGTCATCTTCAACAATAAAACGAGTGGATTCCACTTTAAACTATAATAAACAGCATCATGAAATAGTTTTACTGTCCCTAATGGCATAGTTGGATGGCTCATTAGTACAAAATCTTGGGTTTCATTTTCATCCTTCTCATATTTTTTCCCCTTAACTCCCATTAATTTTACTGCAAATCCTCTGAAGTCTTTTTTCATATCCGACTGTATTTTACCATTTGCATTTGATATACGAATCCACGCATCATATTTGTTTGGTTTTTCAAAAATACCTACTTTTAGTTCATCAGGAAGATTTGGCTCAATAATAAACTGAGCCTGTAACAATGCGAGGTGTTTTGGGTGAGCATCTCTTTTCGTATTTCCTTCAGTATATTCCTTCTCCATTTTTTTTCTTAGTAACGATTCCATACTTTCAATTAAAGATGCTTCATCATTTGGTATTGATTCAAATTTAGTTACTTGATTTGCATTATCCATAGAAATATCTCCCTTTTTTCTTATTAACAATATGATTAGCAAAAACATCATAAATATTCATAACAAAACTGTAGTTGAGTATGGAATTAAGTATTTGAGGAGCTTCTAGCTAATTAAAAATAACCTCACTCCATATAGAGCAGGTTATTTATTGTACAAGTTATAGAAATCAAAAACTACTGGCAACTTGCTTATAAATAAGAATGGTTGTGACAGTCATCTAAATGAACAGAAAGCTACTATTATATGCTCGTGGAATTTGTAAGGTATACACAATTTGTATGACTAATTATCTCCTTTTTCAGTTGGCTGCTTTTGTATATTGATAACAATTTCTTTAATGCGATGACTCCCACACAATGAACAATTGTTACTTTTATAACTTAAAATAGCACAACAATGAGTACAATATTTGTTCATATCCTCTACTCCTTTTACAAGTGTTGTACTATTCTATGCAACGCTAATACAAAATGATGCTAAATATAATAATTTATTATATTTATGGCTGCTTTCGTAATAATTGTTACTTTTCATTCGATATAAAGCGTTATACCTCTAGCGTTCGTGCATTTTTTCTATTTTTTCAATTATAGAGCTCTCATAAAACTCATCATACATCCATTTTTTATGAATGAATACAAAGTTTACGAAAAGGGCCTATTTAAAAAAGAGATTGTTTCATTAATACGCTTAACTATCATGGATATCATAAAATAGTTTAATGTCTATCTTACCAGGTGTTGCTACTGGATCTGCCCCTGAAGAATTATCCGTAATAGCAGCTATTACTACTCCACAACCCTGTATGACACCAGTCGTGCATGAGCATGGTAGAATAGTGGTGGTTTCATTACCATTAACGAATATTGTTATCTCATCAGTATCTGACACATTTTCTATTTTAAAACAAGCTGTTACAAATGCACATCCAGCTGTTTCAAAGAGTATTGTAGGGTTGTCTTCATCAATACTCGCTACATTAAATTTACAACAAAATTTGTCAGTAGCTTTTATCTTGTCGCATCCAGACCCTTTACGATCACAACAAGGATCTTGAAAAATTTGAACCATTCGAATCGCTCCTTTTATTTTATCGATTTTGCATAAGCATATATATCGATGTAGCTTTTACTTTAATGAATATCGTAGAATAATTTTATATCAAACTTCCCTGTTGCTCTTCTAGCTGGACCTCCACCACCAGGAATTTCAGCAGTTATACGACTATCTCCTTGATCTACTTTTGTTACACAAGAGCACGGTGCAACATCAAATTCTTGACGGAGTGAACCTGAGGCGGAATATACTCTAATTCTAATTGTGTGCTCATCTGAAGTATTTTCAATTTTGTAGCATGCTGTCACAGTCGGACATCCCCTCGTAAAGAACAAATCGTGTTCTACCGGACTAACGTTAATCTTACAACAAAATTCATCTGTTGCTAACGTTTTATCGCATCCCGACCCTTTGCGATCACAGCACTCATCGACAAATATTCTTGCCATTGTCAATCTCTCCTCTACTCGATATTGTTAAACCTTTCTTTAATCATATAATTCAAGACGAAGACTTTTTGTCTACAACAAAGACCTAGATTTCATAAAAATAGTTGAAAATATGTATCTTAAAAATAAAAACAACAGCCAAAATCGTATATTAAGCAGTTAAAAGAATCATCTCAGCTTGAATAAACGTTGGATGCTGTTTCCAATATTTTTTATTAAGGCTTTTTTTCGTATACTTTGTTGTTATAGTTCCAAAAATTGAGGGTCTTAACATCTTTTTACTCAACAGTCATCCTTCGTTAGAACAAAAGATGACTCGATACCTAGTTATATACATGTTTATTTGTTATTATCAAAAACAATAATGTATACGATAACAGCCTTTATTTAGCCTCTTTTCGAAAACTTTGTACTTAAAACAACATTGCATACGAAAACAGTCATTATTAACATTCTTAGTCGTGTATATCGTAAAATAGTTTTATGTCTATTTTCCCGCAACCGATACTTGTCGAATATTTGTCAAGTATTGCAGATACTTCCTTCAAACCATTTACAACCCCCGTAATACACGAGCAAGGTAAAACAGTGATCGTTTGTGATTCGTCACCATCTATCATAATAATAATGCTCTCTTGATCAGACTGGTTTTCAATTTTAAAACAAGCTGTAACACTTGCACACCCTAGCGTTTTATATAAAATAGTTGGTTCACTTTTTTCTTCTCTGTCTACGGTAAATTGACAACAAAAACGATCTGTTGTTATCGTTTTATCACATCCCGAGCCTTTGTCACAGCTTGGGTTGACATGTACTTCACCCATATTTCATCCTCCTCTTTGTTATTATTAGCAGCTATGAATATCGTAAAAAAGTTTTATATCAATCTTGCCAGTTGCACCTCCTGAATCGTTCATTGCGTAAGCGCTAATTCCTTTTAACCCTTCAACTACATGTGTAACACAAGAACATGGAGGGACTTCAAATGTATGTGCATGGTTCGTTGAACCCTTTTTGCGAATAGTGACGCATAGTGCATTTTCATCAGACGTATTTTCAATTTTAAAACAGCTCGTTACCTCTACACAGCCTTTTGTAATGTATAAGCTTGTGTCTGTATGGTTTGGTACAGCGAATTGACAGCAAAAATGATCTGTCGCAATGTTTTTATCACACCCTGAACCTTTATTGTCAATGCACGGATCTACGAATATATTTGTCATATAAACCTCTCCTGTATGTTTTTATAATGATATCACTACTCATATAATTCAAATGCCTATTTGTCCTGTATGTGCATTCGCCTAGTTCAATAAAAAAAATTAATATTTACCGAAGCAAAATAAAAAAACCAGTGTAAAAACTGGTTTTTAAAAAACTAATTATTCCTTGTTATTTTCCTTCCATATCTCACTCACTTGACCTTCTTCTTGTACATCTATAATAAATGAACCATTGCTATATCGATCGGTCGGTCTAAGGGTGATAGGATCAACAGAATGAATCACATCATTTTCAGTTTGGAAATATACTACGTCTTTTTGAGTAACAAAAACAACACCAACTAAACGATGAGGGTTATTTTTTAGTTCACGTAACATCACTACACCACGTTTTGCACGAGATGTTTTTTCAAATCCTGTCAATTTCATTCTTTTAATTGCACCGCGGTGTGTTATCGCTAGTAGATCAGGCTGCTGTTCTTGTTGACCTATGATTCCACTTACGACATAATCGCCATCTTTTAAATTGATTCCCTTCACTCCTGCCGCACGCGCTCCGACAACATTTACTTCATTTTCATGAAACCATAATCCATATCCAAAGTAGGTTGCTAGAAAAATATCCTTAGTCCCATCTGTCATTTCAACATCAATGACTTCATCATGATCTTTTAAATTAATTGCTACTAATGCTCGAGAATATCGTGTTGCTTTATATTGCTCCAGAATGGTTTTCTTCACCATACCGTTTTTTGTGACAAATAATAAAAATTGACTGGTCTTAAACTCTTTAATAGGAATTGCTTTAATGATCTGTTCATCTCGATCAATGTTGACGATATTTGCAATATGTTGTCCAAGGTCTTTCCAGCGTATATCAGGTAATTCATGGACAGGACAATATAAATAATTACCTTTGTTAGTGAAAATTAATAAGACATCAGTTGTATTAATTTCATACATTCCTAACAGCCTGTCTGATTCTTTCATTGCAAAATCTTGCCCATTTGAAGCAGAATATGAACGAAGACTCGTTCTTTTCACATAGCCGTCCTTCGTAACCGTGACAATTACATCCTCAGGTGCAACCATCACTTCTAAATTGATTTTTAAATCCTCTATTTCAGCTTCAATAATCGAACGTCGGTTATCAGCATATATTTTTCGAAGCTTCCTTAAATCTTTTTTTATGACAGTAAATAACCTTTTTTCACTAGTTAAAATTGCTGTTAATTCAGCTATTTTATCTAATAATTCACCTGCTTCTTGTTCAAGCTGAGTAATGTCTGTATTTGTTAGGCGGTATAGCTGCAATGTAACAATTGCTTCCGCTTGTAGCTCAGTAAATTGAAACGCACTAATAAGATTTATTTTGGCATCTTTTTTATCTTTTGACGCACGAATGGTTGAGATCACTTCATCTAATATCGATAATGCCTTCATGAGCCCTTCCACAACATGATGTCTGTCTTTTGCTTTATTTAACTCATATTGCGTCCTGTTTTTTACCACTTCTGCTTGGTGTTTAATGTAAGCATCAAGCATCTCTGCTAAGCCCATTAGCTTCGGACGTTTTTGGTGGATAGCTACCATGTTAAAGCTATACGGAATTTGCAAGTCCGTATTCTTTAATAGATAATTTAACACACCTTGTGCATCTGCATCCTTCTTTAATTCTATAACGATTCGCAATCCCGTTCGGTCGGTCTCATCACGAACCTCTGATATCCCTTCGACTTTACGATCTAGGCGTAAATCATCTATTTTCTTTACTAAGTTGGCTTTATTTACTTCATAAGGGATTTCAGTTACGACAATTTGTTGCCTACCACCTCTAATGGATTCAATCGACGTTTTACCTCGAATGATCATTTTGCCTTTACCAGTTTGATATGCTTTTTTAATCCCTTCTACTCCTTGGATGATGCCTCCCGTTGGCAGGTCAGGGCCTTTAATAACTGTCATTAGGTCATCAATTGTACAGTTTGGACGGTCAATTCGCATAATTACACCATCTATTACTTCTCCAAGATGATGTGGAGGAATTTCGGTCGCATACCCTGCTGAAATCCCAGTGGATCCGTTCACTAATAGGTTCGGAAACATAGCAGGTAACACAACTGGCTCTTTACTCGTTTCATCAAAATTCGGTATGAACTCTACTGTATTTTTATCAATATCTCTCAATAGCTCTGAAGCAATTGATGAAAGCCTTGCCTCTGTGTAACGCATAGCAGCTGGCGGATCGCCATCAATACTTCCGTTATTCCCGTGCATTTCAACCAACAATTTACGCAGTTTCCAATCTTGCGTCATACGCACCATAGCATCATAGACTGATGTATCACCATGCGGATGGTAATTACCAATTACGTTTCCTACAGTTTTTGCTGATTTACGAAAGGCTTTGTCAGCTGTATTTCCTTCAACGTACATAGAATACAATATACGTCTTTGTACAGGCTTCAACCCATCCCTAGCATCAGGTAAAGCACGTTCCTGAATAATGTACTTACTATATCTACCAAAGCGGTCGCCGAGAACATCTGCTAGTGGTAATTCTCGAATTGTTTCAATTTGTGACATTCTTAATCCTCCTCCACGACCGACAAGTTATCATTGTCTAAAATATTCGTTTCTTCCTCTAAACCAAAAGCTACATTACTTTCAATCCATTTACGTCTAGGTTCAACTTTATCACCCATTAATGTTGTAACTCGTCTCTCTGCTCTTGCAGCATCATTAATCCTTACTCGAATGAGCGTTCTCGTTTCAGGGTTCATAGTTGTTTCCCAAAGCTGATCAGCGTTCATTTCACCAAGCCCTTTGTAGCGCTGAATTGTGTACCCTTTCCCTATCTTATCCATAGCTAATTTCAGCTCGTCCTCAGACCAAGCATATTCTAACACTTCTTTTTTTCCAGTTCCTTTACTAACTTTATATAGTGGTGGCAGAGCGATAAATATTTTACCTGCATCAACGAGTGGTTTCATATATCTATAAAAAAATGTAAGTAAAAGTACTTGTATATGTGCTCCATCTGTATCGGCATCAGTCATAATGATTACTTTATCATAATTAATATCCTCCACAGAAAACTCAGAGCCAACTCCTCCACCTACAGCATGTATAATTGTATTAATTTCTTCATTTTTAAATATATCTGCAAGCTTAGCTTTTTCTGTATTAATAACCTTACCACGTAAAGGCAGCACAGCTTGAAATCGTCGGTCTCTCCCTTGCTTAGCAGATCCACCGGCAGAATCACCTTCAACTAAATAAAGTTCATTTTTATGTGGATTACGAGATTGAGCTGGTGTAAGCTTTCCACTTAACGTACCTTCAGATTTCTTTCGTTTCTTCCCGTTTCGTGCTTCTTCTCGAGCTTTTCTAGCAGCTTCTCGAGCTTGATATGCTTTTATAGCTTTTTTCACTAATAACGAACTAACATCAGGATTTTCCTCAAAGAAATACGCCAAATTCTCCGTTATAACAGCATCAACTGCTGAGCGCGCATCACTTGTCCCTAACTTCCCTTTCGTTTGCCCTTCAAATTGAAGTAACTCCTCTGGAATTCTGACAGACACGATGGCAGCAAGCCCTTCACGAATGTCTGATCCCTCAAGGTTTTTATCTTTTTCCTTTAATAACCCTACCTTACGGGCATATTCATTAAAAGCACGCGTCATTGCTGTTTTGGCACCCGATTCATGGGTACCTCCATCCTTCGTTCTTACATTATTCACGAATGAAAGGATGTTTTCTGAAAATCCATCATTAAATTGGAAGGAATATTCAACTGCAATGTCGTTTTGTTCCCCTTCAAATGATATCACTGGATGTAGTGTATCCTTTTCCTCGTTTAAATATTGAACGAAAGCCTCTATGCCATTCTCATAATGAAATATTTCTTGCTCATTGTGCCGCTCGTCTATGAGCTCAATCTTTAGACCCTTTAACAGAAATGCTGACTCACGCAATCTCTCACACAGTGTATTAAAGTTATATGTAATTGTACTAAATATGCTTGGGTCTGGCTTAAAGTGAGTTGTTGTACCCGTTTGATTCGTTCGCCCTTTATTTTCAAGTGCAGAAACTACACTTCCTCCTTGTTCAAACCTCTGTTCGTATACGTTTCCATCACGACGGATCGTAACAGTTAACCATTCAGAAAGAGCATTAACGACAGATGCACCTACACCATGTAATCCTCCACTCGTTTTATAACCACCTTGTCCAAACTTCCCACCAGCATGTAAAACAGTATGTATAACTTCAGGAGTGGGCTTTCCTGACTTATGCATGCCAACTGGCATGCCTCTCCCTTTATCAACTACACTAATACTTTGATTTTTATGTATCGTAACTTTTATATGGTTCCCGTAGCCAGCTAAAGCTTCATCTACAGAATTATCAACAATTTCATATACTAAATGATGTAGCCCTCGTGTGTCCGTACTTCCTATGTACATACCCGGACGTTTTCTTACAGCTTCCAGCCCTTCTAGCACCTGGATGGCTTCATCATTATATTCAAAACTTTGCTTTGACAAAAAACTACCTCCTCAATACAAAAAACATACACAACAACTTTTTAATCTTGTTATAGTACAAAATAAATGCGTAAACGCCTCGATTATCCCTGACAAGCATTCGAGTCATTTCCCTTGATAGGATGTATGGAAATGGCCTCGAGGGGATCGGCACTAAAGGTGGATTATCCTATAGCCCCTAAATAATATTATTAGTTCCTTTTTGCCCATAAAAAGAACGAGTGTTCTAATTATACACCTTTTAGAAACAGAATAAAACTGCAACTCCTATTTTATATAATATATGGTAATACCCACTTATCACAAGGACAAAAATTTTTTCTTCTTTTAAAACCCCCTCATTTTTGTAAAATTTGATTTTTCTAGCCTATGAATGATAAATAATTTAACATAAGGCTCTTTTCGTTTACTTCGGTGCTTTAGGAACTTATATTGGAGTAAATGATGTGTATCATATGACTCTTACAGTCTATAGAGAAGAAAGGATATCCACCGTTTGTTAATTCTTTTATGTTTAGGTTTTTTAGAAAAACCAACAATGAATACGAAAACAATCTAAAGTGAAAGTTCAAATGCTCCTATTGAATGAAATTAAGACATATAGAAAAAAGAGTACTCAATTTTCATGAGTACTCCAAGAGGGAGGAAAATTTGTGAACATTTACTTATTTTGCGACATGGATGACAAAGTAACAATTATTCAACCATGTTGTTTTTATAGTGTGTCGCATTTGTACAATAATTATGCAAAATAAAGCAGTCATTGAAGAATGAGTTCAAACTTACTTTGTAGCAGCATATTCAACTTTAATACACCTATCCATAACAACAGTGTATCCTTTATCATTTAAAAAATGATATGCTTCTTCATTAATAAGTCCTAATTGAGCCCAAAAAACATCAGCATCTATTTCTACAAATTCCTTTGCAACGTCATAAAGTTTCTCTGACCGACGAAATACATTAACGATATCTACATGACCTTCAATCTCTTGAAGAGATTTCACTGCTTTGACACCTAATACTTCATTAACAGTTGGATTGACTGGGATGATTTCATATCCTGCATCCTGCATAACTTTACTAACTTTGTAGGATGTTTTTTCTGGATTGGCAGATAGACCAACAACCGCAACCCGTTTACTTTTTTTTAAGATTTCTCCCAATTCTTCTCGATTTGGAATTTCAATTGCCATCTAATCATCTCCATGTATTAGTTATATACTTATTGTATCACTATCACCTTAAGCTCAGAAATAGAAATGCTTACGTATTTTAAAACAAATCACTATCCAATCTTATCTATTTACATACAAAGTACAAACCAATGTTACACCTCTTACTTTTGCGTGACTTGGATATGTTTTAACGAGTCAGAAAGGGCAGTCCAAGCACCTTCATTGCCAAACGTTCTAGCCCAAGTAGCTATACCTGCCAGCTGATACGAATGTACAATTTGAGCTCTCTTTTGTAATGAATAGTCATTTTCAATCCAAATTTTATACATTGCTTGTTCTTTTTCATCCATATATTCGACGTAGTATTGTCCAGATTTTTCGTCATATGCTGGTTCTAAATTACGTTCATTCATCCACTCACGGACAAATTCAATAGAATGCGCCTTTGAAGATACTTCTATTTCACCATTATCATTCTCTTTCTCTTCCCATATTCGTGTATATAGTGGGACACCTAAAATTAATCTGTCGTTAGGAATCACTTCTAGTATTCTTTCTAGATTATTTTCCACCCAAGGAAAACTTGCCACACTACCTGCAATAGGTGACGATGCCCAGTGTTCATCATACGCCATAACCATCATATAATCGACAACATCGGCTAGCTTTTCTCTTTCATAAAACTTAGACCAATTCTCACTTTCAGATATAAAAGTAACATCCATGCTTACTACTAGCCCTGCTTCATGCAAGTAAGGTGTTGCTTCTCTTACAAATTGTGTGACGAGTGGTCCATCTTCCAAATTAACATTTTCAATGTCAATGTTGATGCCATCTAGCTCATACATTTGACTGTATTGAAGTATTTGGCGAATAATTTTTTGTCTTGTATCAAAATCTTTAAATGCTTCATGGGTTTTTTCAGGGTCAAAATCGTTAGAAAATACAGCCCATACTTGATAATTACGTTGTTTAGCCCATTCGGAATATGCCGTAGATCCCAAATTTGTAACATCTCCCTCATTATTTTTCAGCGAAAACCAAGTGGGAGAAACTACATTTAAACCGTCCATCTGTGGCATTGTTGATGTATCAGGATTTTTAGAGTACACAGCTTCCCAAGTTAAATTTATAGGCCCATCTATTAACATTCTTTGTTCTGCACGCAAATCTCTCGTTAAATTAACCGTCGTCGGTTTGTTTAAACTTATCGAATTCTTTTTAATATACCCTGCAATCCCGTTTTCCTTTCTGATGAAGTAATATTCACTATGATCATCTTTTTCAATAATAATAGATTCATTTCCATCTAACTCCGCAACGTATTTTGACTTAAGAGATGGCTCTACCCTCAATCTTGATTCATGCTCATTTAATTTATCTTCTACAACACCTGTTAACAATGTTTGACCGTGTTTTTGAACAATAATAGCGGATGTTTCATCATTCAGTTTCACTTCTATTGGATATATTTGTAATATTTGATCGATATTAATATAACGTTCACCTGCTTCTGTAACTAAAGCAGGTACCTCTAACTTAAATGGTTCTTCATTTATAAAATAAGTTAACGACTCTGAAGGAAGCTGTAAAACTTTATTACTCGTAGTAATAATAATAGAGTTCGAGTTTTCATCAAAAACAATAGAAGAATCTATTTCTTCTTGAATAAATGAAAATGGGAAATAAATTGCGTCATCAACAACATACGCAGTAGACATCACCTCGCCTTCAAAAATAATGTCATTTTCCGCCTGAAAGTATTCAACACTTTCTGTTGAAGGTAATAAATAAATATATAATAAAATACTAGATACTATCATAATTAAAGATATACTTAATCCCATTACAATATAGGGTGTTTTAGTTTTTTTCTCTTTATAGGTTTCAAGCCTTGACATAAAATCCCCTCCTATCGACATATTACGCAATAAATCACAAATTGAAAAGAATAAATTCTTCCTTTCTTATAATTTTTTTTATGTTCATGAAATTGTATGGTGTTTTTAGATAGAAGTGGTAAAATGAAAGAAATAGAAACGTTGTTATCAAAGGAGATTCATAAATGTCAGAAGTAATGATTATTGTAATTGCATATCTATTAGGTTCCATCCCATTTGGGCTTATAGTTGGAAAAATAGGGTATAATATAGACATACGTGAACATGGGAGTGGAAATTTAGGGGGTACTAACACCTTTCGTGTATTGGGGAAAAAAGCTGGGATAATCGTAACTCTGGGTGATATTTTAAAAGGAACGTTAGCTGCACTACTGCCTTTTCTCATTGAAGTTGATATTCACCCACTATTAATCGGATTATTCGCATCAGTCGGTCATATGTTTCCAGTATTTGCAAAGTTTAAAGGTGGTAAAGCAGTAGCGACATCGGGAGGTGTTCTGCTAGGTTATCAGCCGTTGACTTTCTTGTTCGCTGTAATCGTATTCTTCCTTCTTTTGATTATGACAAGATATGTTTCACTCTCCTCTATGCTAGCAGGTGTTTTAACAGTCTTTTATAGCTTTTATACAAAAGATGTTCCGTTAATTATCGTAGTTAGTGTTTTAACAATATTTATTATTTATCGCCATAGAGCTAATATATCGCGACTAATTAATAAAACAGAACCAAAAGCAAAATTATGGTAACGCTTTAAGTCCAATCATACATAACATTTTTTCTCAAAGCTCTTTTCGTAAACATTGTTGTTTTTCACTACAAAATAAAAGCATGATCAGTATAATGTGAACTCAATAATTGTAAAATATAAAGGATGTCACGAGCTATAGATGTATACGTGCTTAAATTTTAGAACGTAAAGCAACAATCATTGTTTCACAACAACATATTACCATTTATAAGGAATTTCTATATGAAGTTCCTTTTTTTTGTGAAAAAAAGCGACGTAAAATAAAACAATTTTTAATAATTTAGGACAATAGAACATACTTAATTTTTTCAAATTACATAAACTAACCCATCACCAGCGATATGAAAATTTATTTTACCAACCGTACTGAATTTAAATTAGTAGGTTATATATTTAGCAGATACAGATTTAAGCTTTTTCTTTGAACAAAAATGGAGGGAGTAGATGTGCTAACATTTTTCTTTATTCTTTTAGGAGTATTTTATCTTTGGTTTTATTTATAGGTATGTAATGAGGGGGAATTCCCCCTTAAAATATACTTTATAATTTTTTTTGCTAATTAAACATATTCCTAATTATATATTGCATTTTTATTACCTGATTTTATAATAATTGTTATAATTTATGTAAACAAAGAAATAGAGGTAAACATATGATGTATCGGAAAATTTTGTTCGTTTCATTAGGAACAACTGTAACAGTTTGTATATCCATTTTTAGTTGGTTTTTGTTAACATCTATTAATACTCAAAGCGTTCAGGTAGTTGTTAATACTCATCATAATAAAACTCATCACTTGTCCCAAAAAGACTTTACGACTAGCTTAACGATAGGAGCAGTAGGTGATATATTATTGCATAGTACAGTTTATAACGATGCTAAAACATCGGATGGTTATGATTTTACACCTATGATGTCCAATGTACTTCCCCTACTAACAAAACCAGATATTACATTTGCCAATCAAGAATCCATGATTGGTGG
Organism: Cytobacillus sp. IB215316; assembly: GCF_033963865.1. NCBI lineage: Bacteria > Bacillati > Bacillota > Bacilli > Caryophanales > Bacillaceae > Cytobacillus > Cytobacillus sp. IB215316. The sequence continues at coordinate 130,841 of NZ_JAXBMC010000002.1, forward strand.
TAAAGAGTTAGGAATTTCTACTTACCCACGATTTAATAGCCCTTATAACATAGCTGATACTATAAAGGCTGCTGGCGTTGATATTGTTTCTATTGCAAATAACCATACGCTAGATCGTGGAGAACGTGCCGTATTAAATGCTACTGCTTACTATGATAAAATCAATATGGCTTATGTTGGGGGATACCGTAGTAATCAAGATAAAGAACAACCACGTATACTTGTAAATAATAAGATATCAGTAGGTTTTCTTGCCTATACATATGGAACGAATGGCTTACCTATACCTAAAGGAAAGGAATACTTGGTTAATGTAATAAATGTTACAAAGATTAAAGAGGATATTAAAAAATTGAGGGCGGATGTAGATGTCATCGTTGTAAGTATGCATTGGGGAAATGAATATGAACGGTTCCCGTCTTTTCAACAGCAAGAACTTGCTCATTTACTAGCAAATGAAGGGGTAGACATTATTATAGGTCATCATCCACATGTACTACAGCCAATCGAGTGGATTGAAAGAGATGATAGCTCTAAGAGTATAGTCGTTTATTCTCTAGGTAACTTTCTGTCAGGACAATATAATGACTATAAAGATATAGGAGGATTATTTGAAATAACTGTAACGAAAAGTTTTTCAGGTAATGTAAATGAAATACACTTAGACAATCCAACATTTACTCCTACATATGTATCGAATCAATATCAAAGTAATTTCGAAACATATATTTTAAGTGAACTGGTTAGTTCCAACAATGACCATCTATATGAGCAAATGTATAATGATACAATGGAACATATGTATCAATGGCTAGATGAACAACCTTAGCATAATATTTCATAGTAATAATAGGCTCTTTTGTATTTGTATTTATACAACATTACAACAGTAAAAAGAATTTTTGGATACTTATCAATGGATACTTATCATCATATTATAGAAAAGATGCCACGAAACTATTGTTGAATGCTTGCAAGTAGCCGTATCGGAAGGTGAGGCTGGATCTCACCTCCCTTCTAAGGAAATATGTGAAGCTAGACATTATATAAAAAGACGCTTTTGTTTAGAACGAGAAGCAACAACCACCATTACGAAAACAGCTTAATAAAAAAGACGATCTGAAAGTAAAAAAACTTGAAATTTTCTTTCAGACGTAACGGCTGTCTCAATAATATATGTGGTGGCTATGGGATGCCTTTTCTTCATGTTATTGTAAAAGCTTTGTCAATTAACTAATATTTCTCTAATCCATTCCGACATAAAATATAATTATCGTTGATTTTTTACCTTTTCATATGCTTCATGCCATTCAGGAAAATATTTAGCTATACTGATTGGGCGGAAAGAATCTTTTTTTACACACACATGCTTCGTTGTGCCACATACAGCTAACTGGCTTTCGGAATTGGTAATTTCGTAGCCATACACAACTCTCAACCCATCATATTCTTCAACCCAAGTTGTAATTTCTGCAATTTCTCCATAACGTATTGGCTTTTTATACGAAACATGTGCTTCAAGAACTGGACATAAAATTCCATCATCCTCCATTGCTGCATAGGAAAATCCTAAATCTTGAATATACTTTGTTCTGCCTACTTCCATCCATGTTAAATAATTTGCATGATTAACAACCCCCATTTGATCTGTCTCAGCATAACGAACTTCTATTTTTCTCTTTGATTTTAACAACCTTAATTCCCCCTATGAATTATAATGCTATTTTTATAATTTTAATTGTTAGGCTCTTTTCGTAAACTTATGTTACCACTTTACTTGAAATAGCAATATGATGAGTTTTATGAGTACTTAAAAATTTTAAAAGTAGAAAATGCCACCAACGCTACAAGAATGCGTGTTTAAATTTTAGAACAAATTGCAATAATCAATAAGAGAACAGCCCATTGTTATTTTACATGAAGAGAAGAGCAAGTAAAATATCGTGCTTATAAAAACACTACACCATATATGTGAAATAAGCATGAATAAAGTTGAGTCTCTGTAAAAATGTCTATATAAATATTTTTAGAAAAAGTATGTTCAAACAACAGTTACAGAATCACTATTTTCACAACAACCTCATTAAACAATAAAAGACATGAGCCCGGTTATTCCCGAAATCATGTCTTAAATGTGACTTAATTGTAGCTTTAAAGTCTTCTAGGTTGGCCTTTGGGGAGAATATTACTTATAACCGTTTTCACGGTCTTGAGCTTCATCTTTAATTTCTTCTCTCATCGCTGCAATGCTTTCTTCTCTACGTTGATTTTTTGCCTCGATTTGCTCTCGTTCTTCATCACTAGCAAATTCCATCGTTTCATGTGCTTCCTCAATATTTTCAATCGTATTTTGCACCATATCTTGTAACTTTTCTACATTATCACTACGATCATCAGGCTTTGGTCTATTAGTCAATACTAACCCTCCAATACAAATTGTATATTGTACATCACTAGTGTGTTTCAAACCTCTTGAAATTATGATTAGAAGTCCGTTAAAAAAATCAATTAAATTACTTCTTACGAAAATGAAATTGCTTTTGTTAATTACATATGAATGACTGATGTGTATGGTATGTTTTTCTAACGTCTAGAGAAGAAAAGATGCACCGAACGTTTAGTATATTCATGTATTACTCTTTAACGGACAGCAATGTTTAGATGTAAGTTTCAAATTAATTCATAGGCTTTTTTCAATATTGTTAATGTTTAAAAGTAATACACCTACACTTTAACAAAGTGGCACTTTTTCAACTTTATATTGATAATGAACTAACAAAACACCCTCGATATGGTAAAGGTTAATGAATAAATTCTAGTAAAAAAAGCTAGAAGCGATTTCATGCCTCTAACTTATTTATGACTATGACAACTTTTGCTATAGGAGAATACATACAAATATTGAACCTTCTTATAATTAACTAATTACTAAGGGCTCTAAAGCACAATATTTAATAACTTCATTCACCTTTTGTTTGAATGACATCTGGTTTGTCACCAGATTGATCTTGCATTTTTTTCCCTTTATTACCACCGAAGCCTCTAGGCTGAGTTCCGATATGATTTGGTGTATAATGACTACGTTTATCATTAAACTGTTTTGCCATGTATAACCCCCCCTTTTCATCATTTATTATGGTCAAGTTGACCTTATTCATGTATGAAAGGAGCAAAAGTTTTCATCTGTAAAACTATTGGATTTTTCTGATCATTTTCTGTTCAAGCTTTAATTCAATTCTCTCTAGTGCCTCTTGATCTTTTAATAATTCTTTTTTATTTTCTCGTACCAATTCCTCAAAAGTAACTTTTTTAATTTTTCGCAATTTTCTCACCATCCTTTATATATTATTTTAACGTTAGTATTACCCAATAAACGTATAAATTATTACAACTTTTCGAAAAATCATTATTATACAAACACAAAAAAAGAAACTATCTTTGATAAGTTTCTTTTCCTCACTTTTCACATTTGGCTTTTTTTTGCAAAGATTGTTGTTCATTCAACAATATTAATACTAAGTCGATTAGCAATAGTGACATCTTTGCTACTATTGCAATTATTGAGCTCTCTTAAAACTCTATAATGTCCTTTTACCATTATATATAACAACAAAGTTTATAAAAAAAGCCTTACATTTTCTAGCATACATCCTACACTCGTTTATTTTCTTTATGAATTAGCAAAACATCGTTTCTAATTCATATCATCAACAAACTTTTCCATCTTTTCATAAGACAGTTGACCCACAAACTTATTTCTAATTATCCCATTACTATCAATAAAATACGTAGTAGGGATTGATAATACTTGATAAATCCTATTTGCCTGATCATCTTCATCTAACAGAACAGGAAAAGTCATTTCATATTCATTCACAAAACTCTCAACATCATATTCTGGATCAACATTTACCGCTAAGATCACAACATCAGAGCCGTATTTTTCATGAAATAACTGAAAATCAGGTATCTCTTCTTTACATGGTGGACACCAAGTTGCCCAATAGTTCACTATTACTTTTTTTCCCTGTAGATCAGAGAGCTTAATTGATTCTCCAGTTAATGTAGGTAATTCAAAATCAGGAGCCTTATTTCCTACTGCAATACCTTCAACAGCAGCTTCTGCGTTACTAGTTTTTTCATCAACATCAACAATTTCAGTACCATTTCCAACATGTTTGGAAACTTCTTCAATGCTACCATCTTTCCCAGCAGATACTACTTGCCAAATACTTACTCCAATAAAACCGATTATTAAGATCCCAGCTATTATTTTTTTCATTCCAACGCTCCTTAAATACCATGGTGAAAAATCACAACTCTAATTAGAAATAAAAAAATGTAACGTTATATTGTTTATTATAATTGTTTATATGTAATAATAATATTTCTCTTTATAAACATTTTATGACAAGCTCTATTCACACACTTAGTTGCTTTTTTTCCTTACATAGAGTCACTGATCTATATTATAGTACTTTTATAGTCTTTAGTGAAGAAAAGGTGCCCGACAGCTATCAATACCGAAATAGTCTTTAACAAGGCTCTTTGCGTAAGCATTATTGCTTTTTCCACTTACATTTAGTTACTAATCTATATTATAGAATTTTTATTATGTTATAAACGTGCTTAGATCTTATTATTAAAAAACAATATATGTGTAAACTGTAAAAATAACCTTACAAAAAAGCGTCAAAAATCAACGCTTTTATTGTAAGTAATTCTAATGTTAATGATTTGACGGCTCAGCAACTTTCACTAATAATTTGCCTAAGTTTGTACCTTTAAATAAGCCAATAAATGCTTCAGGTGTATTCTCAAACCCTTCGATAATCGTTTCTTCATATGTTAATTTTCCTTCTTTTAACCATTGTGCTAATTGTAGAATCCCTTCGCTAGCACGATGTGCATAATCACCTACTAGAAACCCTTTCATTAAGGTGCGGTTTTTAATTAAAGTAGTTTGAATGCGCGGTCCAATGTCTTCTTGCAAATTATATGCAGAAATCGCTCCACACACTGGGATGCGTGAATGTACATTTAAATGTTTAAATACTTCATCAGACACATTTCCTCCAACATTTTCAAAGTAGACATCTACCCCATTAGCACATGCGCTTGCTAATTCATCTTTGAAATGTTCACTCTTATAGTTTATAGCTTCATCAAATTTAAGTTCATTTACTAGGTAGTCGATTTTATCTTGAGAACCTGCTATCCCAACTGTACGAGCGCCTTTGATCTTCGCAATCTGCCCAACGATCATACCAACAGCCCCTGCAGCCCCCGATACAACAACAGTCTCCCCTTCTTTCGGTTCACCAATATCCAGTAAACCAAAATATGCGGTTAAGCCTGTCATACCGAGAATTCCTAACGCAGTCGAAATTGGTGCAAGCGATGGATCTATTTTCTGGAGCTCTGATTCATGAACAACTTGATTTCTAGCCCATTTCTGAAAACCTACAACGATATCCCCTTTTATCAATTTCTCTGACTTTGATTCCATTACTTCACTAATGACACCACCGACGATTGGTTGATGAAGTTCATATGGGGCAGCATAAGACTTCCCTTCCCTCATTCTTCCTCTCATATATGGATCTACAGATAAGTATAAAGTTTTTAAAAGAACTTCCCCAGAATTGAGAGAGGGTAAATTAATTTCTACAAAATTAAAGTTATCATTGTTTGGAACACCTTGTGGCCTTGAAGCTAGTTGAATTTCTTCACTACGCATATTTGAATCTCCTTTCTCTTTCTATACTACAAACTACCCTACACCGTTAGATTATATACTAAACTGTTCTAAACAAAAAAGAAGTTGATTTCATCATAACAATAAAAATATTGAACGTAATAAATTTGGCAGTTGGACTATATTATCTAACCAAGGGTTTTGATAAACAAACAGGTAGTTGTCCCTTTTTCTTCTACTATTTAAACTAATTAATTTATGTACGATTTTTACCTATTGCTAGATACTTATAACAGGGTTGTCATTATATTAATTTGATATTGCTACAATAAGATCATTTTTAATGTCCTTGCATTTAAGCTAAACAGCTGTTAACAGTTTAAGTACTGTATCATAAACAGCTATATAAAGAAACAGGGCCAGACCTTTATACTATATTATGCAAAAATGTTGGTATACTCCCTTTCACATTATATAGAATTAGTCAGACCCTTTTTAACTTACTTAATATATTCTAAATTATCCGTGTAATTTGTCACGAAGAACCATTTGTAAAATACCACCGTGGCGATAGTAGTCAATTTCAACTTCACTATCAAATCTCACAAGTACTTCGAATTCTTTTTGATTACCCGCTTCATCAGTAGCTGTCACTTTTACATGGTCTCGTGGGCTTACAGATTCATCGATAGCAACTTCGATTGTTTCTTTCCCTGTTAACCCTAAGCTTTCAGCACTTTCACCTTGTTTAAACTGTAGTGGTAGAACACCCATAAGAACAAGATTACTACGATGAATACGTTCAAAGCTTTCAGCAATGACAGTTTTGATTCCTAGAAGGTTCGTTCCTTTAGCAGCCCAGTCACGTGAACTTCCCATTCCATAGTCATTGCCAGCTAATACAACAAGTCCTGTATCATCTTCCTTATACTTCATACATGCTTCATATATTGACATGATCTCGCCAGTTGGCCAATGAGTAGTCCAACCGCCTTCTGTACCTGGAGCGATTTGGTTACGTATTCTAATATTAGCAAATGTACCTCTTGTCATCACTCGGTCATTTCCACGTCGAGAACCGTAAGAGTTAAAGTCTCGTGGCGTTACACCTTGTTCTTGTAGATATTTACCAGCAGGAGTATCTTTACCAATTGAACCAGCAGGTGAAATATGGTCTGTTGTGACAGAGTCTCCAAATTTAGCAACTACACGTAAGCCTTTTAAGTTTTGTACTGTGCCTGGCTCTTTTGATAACCCTTCAAAGAACGGTGGATTTTGAATATAAGTAGAATCTTCATCCCAACTATACAATGCTTCTTCAGAAGTCTCTATTTCATTCCAACGCTCATTGTCATCAAATACTTGTTCGTATTCTTTTCTAAACAATTCTGGTGTAACAGTTTGATTAACAACTTCTTTTACTTCTTCCATAGTTGGCCAAATTTCGTTCATGTAAACGTCGTTACCGTCTTTATCTTTTCCAATTACATCTTTTTGCAATTCAATATCAACAGTACCTGCAAGAGCGTAAGCAACAACTAATGGAGGTGATGCTAAGTAATTTCCTTTGACTAAAGGATGAATACGGCCTTCAAAATTTCGATTACCAGAAAGTACTGAAGTAACTAATAAATCATTTTTCGCAACTGCTTCTTCAATTTCCTCTGCCAATGGACCTGAGTTACCGATACATGTTGTACAACCATAACCTACTATGTTAAAACCAAGTTGCTCTAAGTATGGGAGTAAACCAGCATCTTTAAGGTATCCAGTAACAACTTTAGAGCCAGGAGCTAATGATGTTTTTACATATTCAGGAACTTGCAAGCCCTTTTCAACTGCTTTTTTCGCTACTAATCCAGCACCCACTAAAACATATGGATTTGAAGTATTCGTACAAGATGTGATAGCAGCAATCGCAATCGCACCAGTTTCCATCGTTGTCTCATTGCCGTTTGCTAATTTGACAGCTACTTTTTTATCTAATTCAGCTTTATCTAACCCAAATCCTTGGTTGCCAGCTTCTGCTGTTAAAGCTGTATTAAATGCTTCCTTCATTTTAGTAAGTGGTATTAAATCTTGTGGACGTTTTGGTCCTGATAGGTTTGCTTCTATTGCTGATAAGTTTATCTCAACCACATCAGTAAAGATAGGATCTTCTGCATCAGCTGTAAAGAACATACCATTAGCCTTACAGTAAGCTTCAACAACTTTCACTTGTTCTTCTGAACGTCCTGTTAAACGCATATATTCAAGCGCTTCCTCATCAACTGGGAAGAAACCACAAGTTGCCCCGTATTCTGGAGCCATATTAGAAATTGTCGCACGATCTGCAAGTGGTAATTCAGCAACACCTGGTCCATAAAACTCAACAAATTTTCCTACAACTCCTTTAGCACGAAGTACTTGAGTTACTTTTAATGCTAAATCAGTCGCTGTAGTGCCATTCGGTAAAGCTCCTGTTAGCTTCACACCAATGACTTCTGGAACTGGAAAATAAGATGGTTGTCCTAGCATACCTGCCTCTGCTTCTATACCACCAACACCCCAGCCTAGAACTCCTATACCATTGATCATTGTCGTATGTGAATCAGTACCTACAAGTGAATCAGGATAAGCTATAAATTCCCCATTCTCCTCTTCAACCGCTTGAACAACATTTGCTAAATACTCTAAATTTACTTGGTGAACGATACCAGTAGCTGGTGGTACAGCACGATAATTATCAAAAGATTTTTGAGCCCAGCTTAAAAATTTATAACGCTCTGCATTTCGCTCAAATTCTAAGTCCATGTTAAAGTTTAACGCATCTGCACTACCTGCTTTATCAACCTGTACAGAGTGATCAATTACTAAATCTACTGGAATTTCAGGGTTAATTTTATCTGGATCTCCACCCATATCTGCCATAGCTTTACGCAGTGACGCTAAATCAACGACAGCTGGTACTCCTGTGAAATCCTGTAAAATAACACGTGATGGCTTAAAAGGTACATCTATGGCTTTTATATCCTTAGTACCCCATTTAGCTAAATTTTCCACATGATCTTTTGTAATTACTCGACCGTCAACTTGACGTAAAACTGATTCCAACAATACTTTAATAGAATATGGTAGGCGAGTAATGTTACCTAATTTTTGTAAAGAACTTAATTGAAAATAATTATACTTTTTTCCATTAACCTCAAATGAAGAACGTGCTTGAAAAACGTCTTGCTTTGTCATTTGTCCTTCCCCCTGTGTCGAAATTTTAAGAATGTAGTCTCAAAAAACATTCTGAGCGCACATTAATTTGAACATATTATTAATATGTTCAATAATTAGTTGAGAGTATTATCGAAAAATATCATTTTTTCTCCCAATTCTAAATTACTTCTCATCCATCTTAATACAAGGAAGATTATAAGTAAATATCAATAATGTTATTGAAAATGATAAGTTTCCCTTATTATACATATTTTTTCCCTTGCAAATAAAAAATAGTAGTGTCTGCAATTTATCAGCAAAAATTGTAATTATAAAGATGATGGAGGTGAAGAAATGGGCAAACGTAAAGCAAACCATGTCATCCCTGGTATGAATGATGCAAAATCACAAGGAATGGGTGCGGGCTATAATGAAGAAATGCAAAATGAGCCATTGACTGCTGAGCAAAGAGCGAACAATAAGAAGAGAAAGAAAAATCAATAAAAGATACCAAACCTTTTCGTAAATTTTGATCATGATTAATGCACGAACCTTGTTTTATATAACATTACATCATAATAATATTCTGAACAAAGTTTCAACGACAAATGCCATTTCGCAAGAATACACCTTTTCTCTTGTGAAATGGTTGTTTCATTATTACATTAAATAAGTTCAACTCACATCAATTGAATATAGAAAATTTCAAGAAACACGAAATTAACATGATGAAGACAAAAAAACCTGCCCAGGCAGGTTTAAGGTGTATTATTGATTTCATTTACAATCGTGTGTAAATCTTGCTGAAATTGCTCTAGTTTCGGCTTTTGGTTTTCAGAGGCAACTTCAAGTGCATTATTTATTTGTTCGTAAGCTTCATTTATTTCATTAGATAAATGTTTTAATTCAGATCCATAATCCGCACGATTCTCTACGATATTATTGTATACGTCCCTAACTTCCTCTGTACCTTGTTGTGCAGCTTGAAAAGCTTGCTGTTTATTTTTTTGATAAGGCACTTAATGTCAACTCCTTCAAATAGATGGAACTTTCTAAGCTAGTATAGACAAAGCTTTTAATATCTATTCATTGAATAAAAAAAAACTATACTGTCATCCTAAAAAAGAAGGAGGAGATTTATCCATGGATGAAAATAATACTAAAGGAATTCGTAAAAATGCTCCTGATGGTGAAAACCCTGGTCAGCCTGAGCCATTAGACGGATCGAAAAAAGTAAAAAATCATAACCATACGAGACAGAAGCATAATAAAGGACATGATATGTAAAAAATTATGAAATCCTATGTAATATATCAACTATTACATTTGCCTCTTCTACAGTCACAGTTCTAAAATCTAGTACGACCTTACCTTTATTAATTCTAGTAACAATGCTCGGTGTGCTCCTCCTTAACTGTTGTGATAGCTGTTGAGACGATTTGCTATGGTGCTCTACTGTTACAACATATGTGGGGAGAGTAACTCCTGGCATTGTTCCTCCGCCAATTTCGGATTCATCTTTTAATAAAGCGAACTTATAATCATTTGTTTTGGTGTTAACCGATTCTATAAAATGCTCAGAACGTTGTTTAATCGCTTCGGTCGTTTCCAATAAATCTCGCAATGTTGGGATCTCAAGTATATTACCTTTTAAGTATGATAAAAGTGTATCTTCAAGTGCTGCAAAAGTCATTTTATCAACTCTTAAGACTCGCGCAAGCTGATGTTTTTTTAACAGATCAATAAGAGGCTTTTTCCCAACAATTATTCCTGCTTGAGGACCCCCTAATAATTTATCACCACTAAAAGATACTAAGTCAACTCCTTGTTCAAGGATGTCTCTTACTACAGGCTCATCCCCAATGCCATTTTGCTGAAAATCGAATAAGCTCCCACTACCTAGATCTTCATAAAATAAGATGTCGTCATACTTTTCTTTAAGCTGTACAAGATTTTGTGTAGGTACTGTTTTAGTAAATCCAATCGTTTTAAAGTTACTCGTATGCACCTTCATGATCATCGCAGTTTGCTCATTAATTACTTCTTCATAATCGTGTAGATGAGTTTTGTTTGTCGTCCCAACTTCCTTAAGGGATACTCCACTCTCCTCCATAATAGCTGAGATTCGAAATGAACCCCCGATCTCTACAAGCTGCCCTCTGGACACAATGACCTCTCGATCCTTTGCTAATGCTCTTAATACTAAAAATACAGCAGCGGCATTATTATTGACAACCATCGCAGCCTCAGCACCTGTCACTTTACTAATTATGTTCTCAATGATGTCATGCCGAGAACCCCTGGTGCCCGAATCAAGGTCAAATTCTAAATTGGAATAGTTTGATGCAATTTCTGCTACTCTCTTTACAGCTGAATCACTTAAGCGGGCTCTCCCTAAGTTTGTATGTAGGATTACTCCCGTAGCATTAACTACCTTTTGTAAATGATATTCAGACATTGACTGTAGTTTAGCTTTAACTTTAGAAAATATATGATCAATCATGGAGGCCTGCCCATGAAATTGAATGATATATTCATTAGATAAAAGCTGTTCTCTCAATTGATTCACTTCGGTTTGAATAACTTGAGTCAACGTTTGCTCGTCTATATTAAACTCTAATAACATAGTAAAAAATTGATTGTTTTTTTGCAATATATGTATTGGTGGTATTTGTCTTAATAAATCAATTCTCATGAAATCTTCCCCAGTCCATTTTTTATCAATTATTTTTAACCATTTTAATTGTTGACACCTTTTTCGTTCAATCATCATATCATATCCAATAGTATATTTCTGGAGGATAATTCAAATGGTTAATAACAAATATCCTAAAGCGATGCAAATCCAGTGTATTGAAGATTGGATGGAGCAATTTTTTCATGACTCTTTCTATCAAATGATTGACGAGCAACAATTTAGAGTTGATTTATTTGAGACTGAACATGAATATATAGTGGAAGCAGAATTACCAAATGTGAACAAACAGCAGATTAATATAACTAGACACAATAATGAGGTTTCAATTATCGTTAACAAAGATGAGCAAGAGGTAGTTGAAAGAAACGTGACTCTTCCATTTTCTATTGAATTGAAAGAAATGAAAGCACTGTTTCATAATGACATTTTAGAAATTTATATTAGTAAAGAAGCTAAAACAAATGTTCAAACAAAACATATTAACATACAGTAATATCCTATTCATCTTCTACAGTATTTCGTAGAAAATTTGACCACAAAAATAAGCATCAGTCACAAGCTGTGAACAGATGCTTTTTAAATTGCTCTGATTGCTTTATAAGTGTACCGCTACCGAGATAAATGGGCTATTTTGCAACCTCGGTCAGGTGAAATAAAGTCTCCACATCATACACCAATGTTTATGTTATTTTGAACATGTTCACATCTTATTCCATTTATTCTTTTTGCTCAATCATATTTATAATTTCATTGGGATCCGGATGTTCACCAGTTTCAAGTTTTGAGTAAATCTTCTCACCATTAACTGAAACTTCGAAAGCACCACCTGAACTTGGAATAAGCTCAAGACTTGTTATTTTAGAATAAAAATGAGAAAACAACTTCTCTGCGAAACTCGCAGCTCTAGGTGCATAGTTTCACTGCATACAAAATTCTACGGATACTTTATAATTTTTCACAACTATTCCTCCAGTACTAAATTAATTATTTCAGCATATGCCTAAGTAACATGGGATAGCAAATATTTTGCAACCACTTTTATTGTAGTACATCCATTATTATATCGTAAAGTTACTTAAACTATTGGTTTTTTTTTTATTGTCAGTCTATACTTTTATTAACGGAGGTGAAGATGATGAGTGAACATGAAAAAATCCGTTTAACTGCGTTATCAACAAAAGCTGGTTGAGGCTGTAAAATTGGTCCACAAGACCTAGCGCAAGTTTTGCGCTATTTACCTGAACAAAAGAATAATCCAAACCTTCTGGTCGGACATGAAACATCCGATGATGCAGGAGCCTACAAAGTAACTGATGAACTAGCATTAGTACAAACTTTAGATTACTTTACTCCAATCGTTGACGATCCATATATGTTTGGTCAAATTGCAGCTGCGAATGCATTGAGCGACCTATATGCGATGGGGGCTACGCCAAAAACAGCATTAAACATTGTCGGTTTCCCAATCAAAAAACTAGGGGCAGAAATTCTAGCACAAATCTTAAAGGGAGCTGCTGATAAGGTAGCAGAAGCAGATGCACTAATTATTGGTGGGCATTCCATTGATGATCAAGAGCCTAAATTTGGGTTATCTGTTACTGGCTTTGTTCATCCGAATAAAATATGGAAAAATATTGGTGCTACAGCTGGAGACGTATTAGTGATTACGAAACCACTCGGTGTAGGAGTTTTAACAACTGGCATTAAACGCGATAAAACTACACTCGAACAGACAAAACAAGTTACAGCCATCATGGCTCAGTTGAACAAGTTGGCAGCTGATTTGTTACAAAAATATACACCAAGTGCTGTTACTGATATAACGGGATTTGGATTACTTGGACATGCAAGTGAAATGGCGCGAGGAAGTAATGTAAGTATGATAATTGATTACTCGAAAACACCTCTATTAGACGGTGCACATAAGCTAGCGCAAAATGGAGTAATACCGGGAGGCTCAAAAGCCAATCATATATGGCTAAAACAATTTGTGGCATATGGTACGAACATCACTGAAACTGAACAGTTACTATTATGTGATGCCATTACTTCGGGTGGGCTCTTTATAAGTATGCCTATAAACGAAGCAAAATCGTATGTAGAAGAGCTACATAATAATGGTCTTGAAGACGCAGCCATTATCGGGCGTGTAATAGAAAAAGAAGATCAGTTTATATACGTTCAGTAAGTTTTTACTTTAATTGGACGTATATACGAGAAATAATGGTTAAACCATTACTAACTAAGCTGTTCACAAGCCATGAAATGATTATAGCAAAAGGTCCAAAATGTAGAAGCAGCGGGAATCTATTCTGAACCGCTGCTTCTTATTTGAACCCATACTCTGTTAGAGTCTTCTCTCGTTGTATAATTTAATTTATCAATCAGTTCAAGTAATGGTACTAAATACTTCCTAGATAGTTGTAGAACATCTTTAGCGTCTTTAAGCTCAAACTGTTTCGGAAAATGTGAGCGTAGCTTTGTAATAGCTTCTTGTAACGCTATAAAATGAATATAGTATTTATCACTCATACGTACTAGTTTTCCAGTAGATATCAAATAATTTCTTAGTTCTTCAGCTTCCCTATCGGGTAATCCTGATTGTTTTACATATTCTGCCCAAGACAGAACTGTGATTCCGTCCTTTCGGATCGTTTGAATCATATTCTCCATTCGTTTTGACCATTGTTTAGGATAACTAGGAGTAAAGCAACGCATTGAGATAAATTGCTCTTTCTTAATAAATATATCTTGATCAGACGTTTGATTAAGTACAAAATCAAGCACTTGTGTTGGATATTTGGTAGAAAAGTGTTGAAGTAATTCCGCTTTGTTGATTCCTGTTCTTAATGGATAACGAACATGGTAAGTATGTAAATATGATTTCATCTCTTCAATGATATTAAGGATAATAGCATTTAGAGTAACTTGGTTCTTTTTAATAACAACAAACTCTGGATGTAAGACCAATTCACCTACCAGGCGTTCGTCAATCGAACTACGCTTATTAATGTCAGGTATGGAAATGATACCAGCTTGTTCGATCATATCTATTAAACGTTCTTTCGGAGTCCCTTTCATTTTGCTATGCAACATAGATACTGTATCTTTGCCAAATCGGTATTTCTGACCATTAGGGTCAATTACCCATCCCCCACCAATAGTTTCTACTGGAGTAGGCCTACGAATGATAAAACGATCTCCTCTTGTCACAACCGTAGACTCTGCTAAACGGAGTTGACAGAGAATTTCCGCATGATCTTCATCACTATTAACCTCATTACGATCAAAGAAGACAATTTTCGCCATTATTTCAGCTGTTCCAATGTGGCATTTTACTAGAGACCTTTGTTTTAGTGTGTGCTTAACATGCTTACTAAGTGAAAGTGCAATATCAATCGTATTAGTTACTAAATAAGATTCTGAAGAAGAAACTAACACATCACCACGCTTCACTTCATCACGTAAAGACGATACATTTATAGCTATTCTTTGTCCAGCCCAAGCTTCATCTACTGGTTTGCTATGCATTTGCATTTGCCTTATATTTACTCTTTGGTTTGAAGGTAGTATCGTTACTTGCTCATCTTCCCGCACAGACCCATCAAAAACTGTTCCTCTTACGACTGTGCCTTGACCTTTTAACGTAAAAACTTGGTCGATTGGCAAGCGAAATGCATGTCTTGTATTTCGTGGTGAGATAGTCTGTAATAGTTTAAGTAATACCTCTTTAAGCTCATCAATTCCCTTGTTTGACAAACTATCAACTAAAAGGGCTGGAGCATATTCAAAAACTGTCCCTTGTAACTCTGACTGAATATCTTCTTTAACGAGTTCAAGCATTTCGTCATCTACTGTATCTATTTTAGAAATTGCAATAACTCCATGTTTAATTCCTAAAAAAGATAATATTTCTAGGTGTTCCTTCGTTTGTGGCATGACACCTTCATCGGCTGCAATTACAATAACAACAACATCTATGCCAGCCACTCCTGAAATCATCTGCCTAATAAACCGTTCGTGACCAGGACAATCAATGATTGAGGCCAACATGTTTTCATGAAGGTGCAAAGGTGCAAAACCTAACTCTATAGTAATCTTGCGCTCCTTCTCCTCTTTCAATCTGTCAGTATCTACATTTGTCAACGCTTTCGTTAAAGCTGTTTTTCCGTGATCTATATGACCAGCTAGGCCGATCGTATAATGCTGCTCTGTCATGTAACATCACCTGCAACTCAATCACAATATTACATTGTAATTTCTCTTTGTATGATTTTTAAAACTGATGAAGTAAAAACCTATTCTATGCACCTTTTAGATAGCTATTGGTGAAAAAACTACTAATCAAACCATCTTAAAGGCATAATTTTTGAGTATCAGAACACGAATACTTGGCGCTTAATGTGCGATATATGCCATGACATTTTATTACGCAATGGTAGCTGCTTGTTCTTCTATTGCCCTTTGCATATCTTGGTTAGTTGCACGCTTTTCAACTTCATCTAGTAGATCATGAATCTTGTTTTCAAAATACTGTACTTCTTCTTCTGTTAAGGCATTCTTCATTTTTTCTGTTAGCCCATCAACCTGCTCTTTCTCTGCTTCAGTTAGATGCTTTGCTAATCCTCGCATGAAAAGACCTCCGTTAATTTATCAGTACTGCTATTATATCATAAAAACCTTTAACCGTTAGATCATTCATGCGACTACATTAACCTTTTTTTAACACGTTCAAGTCCATCCACTTTTGTTCTCTCTGTTTTAATTTCTCGATGTAATAATATATTTTCAGCTGCCATTCCTGATAATATTGAAATACCGACTAAATCTGTAACATTACACGGTGAAAATAAATATGTTGTGGCTAATATTGCAGCCACTGAACCTATTAAAAAATCCGCAATAAAACCAACATCATAACCTTTTGGCTGTGTCCTTTTTTTGGGGAAGATGAGAACTCTTTTATTACGAATGAGATGGGCAATAATTCCCGTAACCCCCCCTACTATCGCCGAAATTAACACGGTTTCAAGTAGCATTTCTCACCTCAACCTCCTTTTAGTTGTAAAAGCACTAAAATTCCATTTAACTTCTTTACAATTTTACAAAACCTAAGCATGTGACTACATAGATAGCAGTTAATAAAGAGTTAATTCGATATTCAATTGCATAATATAGGTTTGATAGAAATTGGAAGCAATAGTTTTAATAGTGGGTAGATGGTTTAATAAATATATTGGGGATTGAATTTATTGGAGTAATAAAAGTAAAGCAGATCTTATTTTTCTTAATTTTCAGTCTTTTTCAAAGATTTCTAAAGCTTGTTCACTGTCCTTTAATAGGCTATATTATTATTTATTATCATAACATATATATAAACATTATTTTCCTTTTTTATCTTATAATTATAAAAATAGGAATATGTACTTGCATAACTCTTGTTTTACTATAGTATTCAAGTACTAGTGTATATATTGTTGAAACAAATACCTTAATTAACATCCTTCAATTAATCACTAGTATTATTATTAATATATAATTATCAGGTTCCTTGAGTTAATCTATTAACCATTAAATTAATATATGCAAAAAATTTCTCTTGCCGATATTATGTAGTGAATTGTATAATGTTACTCGTAAATTACTATTACTAATCTACACTTTATCAATGTGGGGCTGGGTGTACATCTGGTGAGTGCCACGGTCTTCAAAACCGTTTGAGAGGCGCGTGTCGTCTTTGGTGGGTTCGATTCCCATGCAGTCCCGCCAATATACATTACGGCATAAGGGTTTCTAGTGATTTGATCGATGATTTTATACGGTCATTTGTGCGAGATTTCCCTAACGGATTTCTCCCGGTATGATCCGTAATGAAAAACCGTTACAGTCTGGCGATGAAACTGTCCGCTTTCAAAAATTGAAAGGGGCTATTTTTATGCGTAAAAAAACTATTAAGAGAAGATACAATCGCGACAATTCCTCAAGAGAACGCGTAGTTTTATCGATGTCAATGAGCGAGATGTTCGAACAATTTATGTATCTCAAGAAAGCCGAAGGACTCGAAAATAGAACTATCGACGAATACTATATTCACTACGAATATTTTATGCGGTATGCTGAAACTGATCTTCCCGCGAGGAAATGACGACAGAATTATTTTGCAGCTGGATTGCGGACATGATTGAGGAGATGGAACTAGCGCCAGTTTATATTAATATTCGAGTCAGAACTATGAGGGCATTTGTGCGCTATGTGTACGAAGAAAAAGGTTGGATAGACGAGCCGGTACATAAACGGTTTAAACCAATTAAAGCGTCGATAGACATAATAGAAGCATATACAAGTGAGGAAGTTAAGTGAACGATAGGTGCGATTGATGATTCGACTTACGTTGGATTTCGCACTAAGGTGGTTGTGTACGTATTACTTGATACGTTAGTAAGAGTTTCAGAGCTAGTTGAATTTAAACGTAATAATATCGATTTGAAGTCAGGCACTATAAAATTAGAGGGCGTCGAAACTAAGACGCGAGTAGGTCGTTATGTGCCACTTTCTTCTAAAACCATCCGCCTACTTAAAGAGTATTTGGTTGAAACGGAGGATTGCGATAGTGAATACGCTTTTCTAACATACGAGGGGCGAAAAATTAGTACAAGCACTATTCGTGACGATATAGCCTTAGTTGGTAAGATTGCAGGAATTAAGGATAAGCGAGTATCCCCGCACACATTTCGACATACGGGAGCATTGTATTATATACTAAACGGAGGTGATCCGTTTAGCTTACAAAAAATACTTGGTCACTCACATATGAACATGGTTCGACGTTACGTACAAATGACTGACGTTGATATAAAAAGGCAACACAACACTTACTCACCGTTGAATCGAGTTTTTGGTAATAAATGAGAACTACAGCCGGTTTTTACACCGGCTCATATACGTCCACTTCAACGTCGACCACTTCGGTAAACTTCACTCGCTTAAATCCCGTACTCGTTTCAACATGGCATAATAAAACCGCCTTCTCGTTATGCGTTAATTAACGATCGGACGGTTTAATCTGCTGCGTCGATTAATTCTTCGCATTTATATAATTCTTCAAGCATCGGGTTTAAGTAATCATTCGCTGATTCTAAATAGGCCCTGGCGCCTCCAGTTATTTCGAACATATCTTTAGCAATGTTTGAAGCCGGTTTGCTTTCGAGTATCTCTTTCGCTGCTTCGTACCGTTGAAGTATCAACTCTAACATTTGCGTCGGTTGAGCTTCATAATTGCTGCGAATGAGTGGTAATGCGATATTTATTTGCGTTAGGAGTTCGTTAACATTTTCCGCCTTCATAATAACACCGCCTTCTCGTTATGCGTTAATTAACGATCGGACGGTTATAAATCTTGATAATGTTCAACATAGAATTTATTCACTGCTAACACTTGATCTATAATTTCCTCCGGATCATATCTTTCTATCATCTGTGTTAATTCTAAATATTCAAAGTCGGTTGCAAGTGTCTTGTTTATCGCTGCATCTTTTATTTGAGTTAATTCCTCAACAATATAATCAAATCGTTTCTGATCTTCTTCATCAGTAGGATGTTCATGTACTTTTCTTTTACAATCTTCTATGAGTCTAATAAATTTCGCATCAGTGTTCATTTTCTTCACCACTCTGAAAGCTCAATTACATGTAATTTTAGATTTTTAAATGCCTTGACGTCAGCATTTGTCCCTCTAAAATCAAAGTTTGAAAATCCTGCTGCTCGAATTGCTTCTCTTTTTAAGGTTGCTCTGTTATTACGGTTCAACCCTTTAGTATCTATACGATCCAGGAGGGCGTTAAGTTCCCCGACTTTCCAATCGCTTATATTAGATCGTTTAATATTCGCAATAGTTTCGTCTATATCGTTTGTGTTCTTTAATATTCGTTCAACTTTATTATACACCGGTTTATTATTTCCATCAACTACCAAATTAGGGTCGCTTGTAGGCATTACTTGATGACCACACCTCGGATGGAATATCTCACGCCTCGGCAAGTCGCCGATATACGGATAATCGCCCGGCGCGTCCCTCGTTATCTTAACAATTCGCCCTTCCCAATTTCGGCAAGCATCCGTCGCACCGTGGCTCGAAATCAATCCGTAATATGCTTCACGCTCCACCGCTTCATTCATTGTCGCCTGTCGATGTGTTTCAGCCATTTTCGTCATGACTACCGTTTCTGCATAAACCTTCGGTCGCCATCTTCGCCCCATAGAATCAATAATGCCGGTTTCTAACGACTTATCTAACTGTTGTTTTAACCCCGAAACAATATCGCGAGTAAGTGTCCGAGTACCGTTAACGTTTTGCGTCAAGTTGGTTCTCATGACCTCTGCCGTGACCGAACGAACTGCGTTCCTGACCTTTCGCTCAACGTTTTTAGTGACAGCAAGTAAATCGGATTGAGTGTCTGCGACCGCCATTTTGACGAGTTCTTTGTTAACTGCGCTGAAAGCAACAATCGTTTTCGCCTCTTCCAACGTACCAGCTTCGCCGAGAGCAACTAACGTCCTCGCAACACCATCCTCGGCAGCTAGTTCGATATTCTCTTTCGTCCACTCGACCGATTTCTTATCGAGATCGCGTAGTATCTTTTTAATGTTGGCGAGTGTAGCCGTAATATTAGCTCGTCGGTATTCCGTTAAATCAATACGATCGAGTTCACGTTGTAATTGACGCATTGCCTTTTCATAGTAGCCAACTAATTGAGCGACGTTGTAATCGTAATTTGGTTTTGGAATGTCGGCGTTACTCATCGTTCAAAGGCTCTCCGTTAAAAACCGTTCCATCTACCATTCCGTTGACACTTTCCTCGTCACCATCAATCCGACGCATAACCTCGCGAGCCTTTTCGTCGTCTACACCATCCTGCTTTTTGATCGCTGATTGAACGTCGATTGTTGGCTTTCCACCAGTACGAATCTGCATGATTTCGGCGAGCTCTTTCTCATTCTTCGGTAAACCGTCGCTCCAAGTAACCGAAGGATAAATCGGGTCGTATGGCGTAAACTCCTCAACGCCCTCATTCGCATAGTTCTCGAGGATTTGTGCTTTCCACAAAGCGTCGCGAATCGCTCGATCAACGTGTGCCCGAATCCGCTTCACCTTTGATAAGATCGGCATGAACCTCGCTTTTATGGCTGCTCCGTCAGTGTGACTCGTTCCGGTACCGCCTCGATCTTCCGTCATTGTTGTACCGAATAACCATTGCGGGGTTTCCGCCATTTGGAATACGGTGCCTAGTAAAATATCGAGCTCCTTAAACGCTGAATCTAAGTGCCCGTTCCATACGATTGCGCCAGGCGTTTGTTCTTCCTTTTGTACCGGAATATAATTGCCTCCAAGTGCGACCGAGCCTGCTCCGTCCTCTGTTAATTCGGGGCCATATAACGTCGGGTCGCTGTGTTTCCACAAGATATAATCGATTTGTACCAAGCGATCATTAATCGCTATCAACACCGATTCTAACTTTTCGACTAAACTAATACCGCGCCAATCATCGTCGACTGACTTGTACGGGATTTGTTCAACGAGTAAGTGTGGCACGCAAGTTTCGTCAACGTCAGACTCGCGCATGGTATCGACCTTCTTTTCGATTTCGAACAATTCAATAGGTACGCCCCAAGTAGTGTCGACGCCTTTTTCGACTAAGCGATAACGTTCATATATAACGTAACCTGGTACGTGCTTTTCAACGTTTAAGAATGGGATTTCCTCTCGCTTTGTTTCAATGTATTCCACCCACGCAATATTAATCGCCTTGAATTTTTTAGCCGAACCATTCGCAAGTTCCGGAAACACGTAACATGACGGCACCGTTTCAATAATCGGCTCAGGGCTGAGTTCCGGTTTCACCAAATCGCCGGGAATCGCTGATAAATCTTGGCGTACATTGTAATACGTTTTAATCCAGGCATCGCCACGATAACCATTGCCGACGGTTAGTTCGTGTAGTTGCTGAGTTATGTCGTTTTCCTCAACGATTCGATTAATCGCTTTTTGTTCAGTACTTTCGCTATCCATGCCGGATTCAAATTTCGGTGGTTCACCGACGAGTAGATCGGCTGGTTTCGTGCAAAGTATATCGATGATGTTCACCGCGATATATAACTTTTCCATTTGCGACGCAAAAGGTCTGTCTTTTAATAATTCGGATGCACGTTGATAGACTTCGTGTTGCTTGCCGTCAAAGAACGATTTACCTCGCTTATATTTCGCTAAGCGTTCAACGTCGCCTGCCGGTGGAAACTGCTTGCCTATTTCGAACATTGCACCGCCTCCTTTCGTTTAGTAATATAATTAATAGATTACAAGGGGGTCTTTCTATGAAATTTGTAAAACCGATAGTTGCAGCAATCGTCGTGTATTTTTTATTAGATGTATTTTTACCGTTTGATTGGATAGTTTATATCACTTTCGGAGTAGTCGTTGGTTGTTTATTTGGGATAATAAATTTACTCAAAGATATAAACAATAAACTGACGCCAAAGTCTAATGGATTGATAGAAGAAAGAGAAAATAATGAGTAAACTACAACCACGCAGGCTTTTCCATTACTCGCGCTCTGACCTTTTTAGATATTGAAATCGCCTGCTCCATTGCGTCAATTAAGTCGTCATGCTCACCCGTTCCATATCGTTCAAATTGTTCGAGCAACAGGGCGTGATTACTTGAAAACTGAATTCCACCGCTTTCAATATCCGGCAACATTGCCTCGATTCGAAGCTCTTTACGCTGGCGTTGCTGAATTTTATGAACGCGTGAATGTGCCGGGTAATTCGCATTTCTTAGCGCCTCTTTCAGCTTATCAACGAAAAACTCTTGCGCCATTTGCGCCTCGGCTGCTATGCCATGGGGCTGATATTTTAGCGTCATTTCAACGATCTTTTTCATGAATACGTCAGGCTTAACACGTTCGCCCCAGGAATCAATAACGTAATAGGTATTCGTTGTTTTATCCTTCGCAACAACACCAATCGCCGAGTAGTCGCCTTTCTTTTTACCCATCGCAAAGTCGACGCCCATCGTTATTAAATATTGGTTTGCGTTGTAATCAAATGTCGACGTGTTCTCATTCCAATACGTAAAGGTGCTCGGAACGAAAATCATCGATTGGATTATTCTGATATTCGGTGTTGAACGCTTTGGAACCGTTGTCCCACTTCCATTTCATCAGCTTGTACAACGACTGAACGTCCGACCAAAGCACGTCAGCACCTTCGTCCATTTCCTCGCGATTGGTTTCGTAAAATGCGAGTGCTTCGTCGGCTCGATTTGCGTTATTGCGATCTTGATAGATTTCGCGACATTGTTCCCATAACGCCATGTTCTTCGGTTGTTCTATCATCGCACGATAAATCTTCGTTCGAAAATCCGACCGTTTATGTAAAATGTTCATCAATAATGCGTCGTGGTGTACGGTCGTTCGCATGTAAACATACGCTGTTAACTCGCCTTTCGGGTCGCCAAGTGGCATAACAACCGATGCGAACCATTCGCGCAGCTTCTTTCGAAGTTCCGGCGTCGAGGCGTTGGTGTTTGCGTCCTCTAGGTCATCGCAAATAACTAAATCAGGGCGATTTCCATCCCAGTTACGACCACGTAAACGCTGTCCGGTCGATGCTGCTTGAACTAACGCCACTCGCTCGCGTCTGTGTTGTTCACCAACGATCGGATGCCATGCGATAAACTCACTCGAATTGTCCTTTTCGTTCCCCTGCAGTTTTGGGTCGAGCAATGGGCCGAAGTCAGCGCGTAGTTTTTCGTTGTATTTCAACTGATTCGAAATCCAATCCATATTAGCGCTCGATACGTCCGGCGTTTCCGAAATAATGATGATATATTTGCGTAATCGATACACGACCTCATGAATCGGGTATGCCTTTGAAAGAAACGACGATTTAGCGTGAGATCGGGGTGCTGCGACTCCGACCTTATCATTGCGCTTGACGTAAGATACTTCGTCCATTAGACCGCAAATTTCATGGTGAAACGATGGGGCATTTGCTAATACGTTGCTCGGTAGTTCGTTTTCCGCGTTGAAATCGTAGCTCGGAATCCAGTTACCGGAGTTTTCCGGGTTCAAGTCCTCGCCGAAATATTCATACGCAAAGTAGAGCAAATCACGTTCGCCACGATGAATTCTGTTATAGCGTTCGAGCTTTTCGATTAATTCAAAGTAGTCTTGCGCAATTTCGACCGGCATTTCCTCGACTGAGGTATATTCAGCGTCAATTAACGTAATAATTTCGTTTATTTCTTCGATTTTATGTCGGCGTTGATCGTATTCGAGCCACTCACCGTTTTCCCACGCCATAAGATCATCCTCCTTTCCGTTTTAGTGCACGCAAAAAAAGCCCGCCGTCGATGGCGAGCTTATTGAGCATATAAATTTACGCTATGTTAGTTCGGTATGAATGTAATAGTTATCGGATTAGTACCAACAGAAACCGTTGCGATAACGGAATGAGTTTTCACGTCAATTACTGATACTGTACCATCGTTTTCATTTCCTACGTACGCTAATTTGCCATTTGGTGTAAAAGCAACAAAACGTCGATCTTGGTTATTACCGACTTGAATAGTAGCTATAATCGAATGGGTTTTAACGTCAATAACTGTGACAGTGTTTCCGTTTTGAGTAACTACATACGCTAATTTCCCATCGGGGGTAATAGCGATTCTCTCAGGGAAGTCACCCTCATTACCTATCGACATCGTAGCGATCACAGAATGAGTTTTGACGTCGATTATTGTTACAGAACCACTTGTATCATCCGGACCACGATTCGCTACATAAGCAAGTTTTCCGTCAGGTGTAAACTCGATATCAAACGGGAAAACTCCTACGGGCACCGTAGCAATAACTGAGTGTGACTTAGTGTCAATAACTGACACGTTATTAGCAAAGGTAGCTACATATGCGAGTTTTCCATCAGGGGTAAACGCTACATCATCTTGAGTAATTACAACATCCACAGTCGCGATAACAGAATGAGTTTTTGTATCTATGACACATAAGTTTGAGGTATCGTCAGTTGTTATATAAGCAAATTGACCATCAGGTGTTAACACGATACCGTTAGGATCACTACCTACAGTCACAGTTGCGATGACTGAGTTTGTCTTAGTATCTATAACTGATAACACACTATTATCTGGCGTGTTTCCGCCTACAACATAAACAAGCTTGCCATCAGGTGAAATAGCTATATCTCTTGGTCCTGAAAAAAGATTCACAGTGGCAATAACGGAATGAGTCTTAGTATCTATAATCGATACACTATCTGAGTCAGTGTTTGCAACATATGCTATTTTACCATCAGGCATGGAAGCGATAGATCGTGGTCTAATTCCCACGGGTACAGTTGCTAAAACTGAATTCGTCTTAGTATCGATGACAGATACATTCGAAGGGTTTCCGACAATACCGTTATTCACCACATAAGCCAGTACCATTCTGTACCGACCTCCTTAATTCGTTTCTAGTAGTGTATGCGAGAGTAAGGTCAAAGTGATTTTTTGAATCCGCATTGTTTTTTCACCTGATAAGGGCTTTTGGTCGGGCGCGCTTGGGGGTAAGCCGTTTTCTCCTTGCGATTACACTTCGTTTTCTGCATATCACTGTATACGTCATTCGTTTCTAGTTTACATAATAGTAGCTATAGGAACCAATACGCTCTCACAACCGTTGATATGACAGCGTTTCTAAGGCGTGTAAATTTATCGAACATTCGCAATTTTATACATCGTTGATTTGGCGGTGTTTGTAGCGTGTTGCCTGTGCTTTATTACGCTAAAATAGTGCATACGATTAACCTTCCATTTTAAGTCGAAAGTGTTCGTGGTACCGCGCGTCAGGTTCGGCTTGCAGACTTAACTACACGACTCTGTCATTCCATGCAAATCAATAAACCCATCCAAGGTAGTTCCATTTGCCCCCATAAACATCACATCTACTTTAGTTACATTCTTCAACGAAAAGAATTTGCAAGGGTTGATATTATCTAGAGTTATAGATTGTACTGCGCCATTTGAAGTAAAGTTAAAAACTACTTTATCATTAGGGTCACTTACATTTAATACGACATTACCGTGCAATCCGACAGCCCTTCCATTGTAAAACTCTTTTATTGGGTTATCACTACTTAAATTATCGAATGAACATTGAATATCATCAACAATCAATTGGCACGGACAATCACACGTTTTATCTTCTTTGATAGCACTTCCACAACACGTACTGACTTTCTTATACTGACTCATTGTTCTACCTCCATAATCACAGTTTAATACGGTATTTTATGCCGATATTTATAACCGTGATTGGACGTACGACCTCAACCGACATCAAGTCAGCCCTATTATTCCGCATCCCTTCTTATTAACTATCTCTCTCTATTCGTCAGTGTCTACCGATTGCTTAAACCGTTCGATCTTCGCTTTCATATCCGATACACTAACGCCTTCCTCCTTACCTTTTGAATCGACCTCGACCTTCTCCGTCACACACAATTTCTTTTTGGTCATCGTATGACTCATACACACCTCCTCTAACCATTTCTCATTCGAACTGTATGACGCTATTGAGCTTATTTTTAGACAGGTGTGAGGTCCTTGTGCTGATTGATACCGTTAGAACTTAATGCGTGCTAATTTCGTCGTTTTCAATCTTCTACAAATCTGACGTGTTCGAAATGATAGTTCCTTTAATATTGTTTGCACTTTAGTATTAAACTGGGTAAATATCTTAATTTTTAGTCAACATTTGTGTATATTTTACATTACATTGATGACGCTGTTCTTTAAATAACTTCAATCTAATCTCCCCCCCCATGTTATTGTTTCATTTTGCTTTTCTCTATAAAAAAACATAGCCTATAATATATTTTTTTGAAAAACTACATTCTAGCTTTGAGAATCAGTGCAGCAAACAACAAATAGAGTGCTTAAAATATATATGCCTTATAAATTGCATCAGTTACCATTTTACAGCTAAAGTAACACAATTTTTATTTATTATGTATATTCTGTAAAGAGGTGATATCATGCAGCTACAAGCAATAAACTCATCAAAAATAGAAGCAGTGGGATATGATTACAACGGGATGATTTTAAGGCTTAAATTTAAATATATTACTTGTGACTACTACGAAGTTCCCAGCGAAGTATACAGAAACTTAATGGCAGCATCTTCAAAAAGTGGATATTTTACAAAACATATTAAAAATTCATACCGTTATTGTATCGTTTAAATCATATATATGAGAAATAACTGCTATACAAGTAGTTATTTCTTGTTCCTCTCAAAGATCTACACTGTAATATTTTAGATGAGACATGAGAACAGTATGTAT
Organism: Cytobacillus sp. IB215316; assembly: GCF_033963865.1. NCBI lineage: Bacteria > Bacillati > Bacillota > Bacilli > Caryophanales > Bacillaceae > Cytobacillus > Cytobacillus sp. IB215316. The sequence goes on from NZ_JAXBMC010000002.1 coordinate 157,822, forward strand.
AGATTTTCCCATGTTATGTATTCCTCTTTATCAATAACAATGGAAAAAACAAGTTTTTGCAGAACTTTTCTTTTTGCTCTTTTTATAAACTTTGTTCTTTCTACTTCTAAATCCATCGTTTTAATAGTAGAAAATTCAAAAAAACACACTCAAAGATAAAACACTATACATATAGACCTTGCCACAAGGATGCTTCTACCATTAATTTATATAATCAGGTATACGTTTAACATATTGTTTATATTTTAATGTACGAAAATTGTTACAATTAATGTCGAAATGTTATTTAAAACATTTTCATAGAATTTGTTGCTTTATAGCTCAAACAATAATAATATTAATTTTGATGTTATGAACGTGAGAATTTTTTGAGGTGAAAAAGATGTTAACTGGTTGGTTTTTATGGTTTATTCTGTTTTGGGTTGTTTTTCTTATTGGCATGTTTGCAATCGGAGGCTATTTCATGTTCCGCAAATTCTTCAAAAGACTTCCGAAAGAGGATGGTAAATCCGAATTGGATTGGCAAGATTATTATATTGAAAAAACGTATCACTTGTGGCCTGATGACCAAAAAGCTTTATTAGAAGAATTAGTTAAGCCAGTACCTGAACTTTTTAGGGATGTTGCCCGCCAAAAGATTGCAGGGAAAATTGGTGAAATAGCATTAGAGGAAAAAGCAAACTCAATTACACAAAGTCTAGTCATTAAGGGGTATATTTTAGCAACACCTAAGAGAGATCATAAATTTTTAGTTCGCACATTACGAGAAAAACAAATTGATCTAACACCGTACGAAAGTTTTTTTTAACACATTAAAATAGGCTGACTCAATTAAAGTGCTCCCTTTAAAGGACATTTTAATTGAGAACAGCCTATTTTTACGTTTGCTATCATTGTTTGTTGTTTTCATATTAAGAGTAAACGGTGCTTTTATGCACCTTATCATCACTAATTTCATCAAAATCGATTCTATTTTGGTAACCGTTTTTGACAAGACCTATGCTAAAAGCACTTCAAAATTTGCAAGTTTATAACGATTCGTTCGCGGCTAACCTTGATGTATAAATCTTTCTATATTGAAAATACATTGCAATACGCCAAGGTACAATCATGCCAAAAGCTAAAATCCAAAACATACCACTCAACTCAGCATAGTTAATTTGTGTGCTTAAGTATGATTTAAAGATGATTCTTATGATAAGTAGCCCTATTAAAATGAATACAAAAGCTTTTGATCTCTTTAAATATATATCTTCCCCTCTCACTTCAAACTTAGAAGTCTTAATTAAAAGTATTGAAAAGAGAGCCCCGACCGTCAATGCTTCTATCAATTCAGCTGAAGAAACACGAAACATCGGATGGATAAACATCAATGCCCCCGTGCTCATAAATATTGGTGGTAATACTATTTTTTTAACATTCGTAGGTTTCTTGGCCGCTTTCATTCTAATTAAGATGACAGCAATCGCCATTAAAATTGCAACTATTGATGAAGCGTAAATCAATCAAATCAATCCTTTGCTTATTTATCTATAAAGTTTATTATACGTAATCATCATTATAAACGATAGTAGATAAATAAAAAAACCATTTAAGTCTTTTCTTAAATGGTTTTTTACATTAGCTTTTTTTAACTTATGTTGCGATCGTCTAGAACATCAAAATGAGGTTCTATGCTATCGTCTTTAAATTAGGTGATTTCCGCGACTTTACATCCTTAGAGCTAACACGATTATATCAATCGCTCGTAGCATTTATGCCACTCTTAAGGCCAACTGCTCAAATTTTATGAATAATAGCAAAAACTTTTCTGAATGGAGCTTAGTTGTAAAGAAGAAAAGCATGAACTTTAGGGATAGTGTCGTTAATTCCTTATTACCAAATTACGTCAACAGAAACCTAAACATTTTATCGACTTAAATAACTCGATTAATAGCTTCTATTACACGACCCTCATCGAACGGTTTAACAATAAAATCTTTTGCACCTGCTTCTATTGCTTCAACAACCATTTTTTGTTGTCCCATCGCTGAACACATAATAATTTTTGCATGTGGATATTTTTGTCTAATTCCTTTAACTGCATCAATTCCACCCATACCAGGCATTGTTATATCCATAGTTACCAAATCAGGTTGTAATTCATCGTATAATTTAATCGCTTCATTCCCGTTTTCACCTTCACCAACGACTTCGTGGTGTGCTTTCTTTACTATGTTTCCAAGTGTCATACGCATAAATTTCGCATCATCAACAATTAATACTCTTGCCATACAATTCTTCTCCCCTCGACTCTAATAGCTCTATAGTCAAAAAGTCGTAACATCATATACTTTATCGAAAAATCACAATTTTTTCAATACTTTTGATGTGATATGAAAGTCCTCATTTATTATAAAATGACCGTCTAAAAAATTAACGGGAACAAAAGTCCCCGTCACTCCTCTTAAGTTAAAACCCTGTAAAACCACCAAAAAATGGCGTAAGATAAATCGTTATTTTCGTCATTAAGTCAAAAAACAACATAATTCCAAAGACTATCATTATAAATCCACCAATTTTCATAATGGTTACATTATGTTTGCGTATCCAGTGCATTTTTCCTATGAAAAGGGATAGGATTAAAAATGGTATTGAAAAACCTAAAGAGTACGCAGTCATGTATATTACTCCTGAACCGGGATTGGCTGCAGCTAGCACTAACACACTTGAAAGGATTGGACCAGTACAAGGTGTCCAACCTGCTGCGAATGCCATACCAATTAAAGAAGATCCTACATAACCAGATGGACGATTTTTAAATTCGAGCTTTACGTCTTTCATCATAAATTTAGGTTTAAAGACTCCAATTATAACTAGACCAAAGAAAACAATTAATATGGCACCAATTTGCCTTATTAAATCTTTGTAGTTAATAAAAAATTCTCCAATAAATGATGTACCAAATCCTATCGCAACAAAGATTACTGAAAAACCAAGTAGAAAAAATATTGTATGTAATAAGCTTCTTTTTGCTAATTTGGTATTTTCATCTTTCAATTCTCCAACAGAAACACCGGTGATATATGATAAGAATGCTGGATATAATGGCAAACAACAAGGCGATATAAAAGATAAAAAACCAGCTCCAAATGCTAGAAAGATGTTAACATCAGCCATTTAAACAACTCCTACGTAGTAGATTCTCTTTATATTCTAGCAAATAAAAGAGGTAAATCCTCATTTGAAATTGTGACATATTTGTGTCGAACTTACTATCTCTGTTCATGATTTCCTTAAAATACTATTTCTTCTAATTTATCAGATTGACCATTTTGTAAAATAAACATTTTATAGTATAGGCCTTTTAATTGAAGAAGCTCTTGGTGAGAACCTCTTTCAACAATCTCACCTTTATGGAGAACGAGAATTTGGTCTGCGTCTTGGATTGTTGAAAGTCGATGAGCAATTGCTATTGTCGTTCTACCCTCTCTCATTTTAGATAATGCAGCTTGGATGGCTTCCTCAGTTTCAGTATCGATATTTGCGGTTGCTTCATCAAGTATAAGTACCTTTGGGTTTGTTGCAATTGTCCTTGCAAAAGCGATGAGTTGACGTTGACCACTAGAAAATGTTGACCCTCTTTCAACAACTTCTTGATTATATTTATTCGGTAGCTTATCAATAAATGAATCAGCTTGGACAAATTGTGCAGCTTTTTTCAAATCCTCTTCTTTTATAGAATTATTTTTCAGTTTGATGTTATCAGCTACCGTACCAACGAATAAAAATGGGTCTTGAAGGACGAGGCCAAGACTAGACCTTAATTCCTTATTTTTATATTTTCTAATAGATACTCCATCAATAAGAATATCTCCTCGATTAAATTGATAAAAATTCATTAACAGGTTGATGATCGAACTTTTCCCGCTACCAGTATGCCCAACCAAAGCAACTGTCTCTCCTTTTTTTGCAGTAAACGAAATGTTCTTTAAGATATCTTGTTTACCATCGTAAGAAAAACTAACATTTTTAAATTCAATATTGCCAACTTTGATCAAAGGATTGTTATCGCTATCGCTTTCAGGTGCTAGTTCATTTTCATCCATTAAATTGAATACTCTATCAGCTGAAACAATGGCTTGTTGATAAAGTGATAATCTCATCATCATCTCATTAACAGGCTCAAAAAAACGGTCTAAATAGCTAATAAATGCATACAGTACTCCAATTTCAATAGGTCCATCCATTGAAATTATCCCGAAATAAGAAAGCACTAGGATTAATGCCAATGTAGCAACTACGTTTATAGCTGGACGTAATAACAAACCATCTAATTTAATATTCTTCATTCCCGCACGAAAATGACCTTCGTTAATATGAGCAAACTCTTCTCTTAATCTGCGTTCTTGTCTGAAAACTTGAATGATTGCCATACCTTGAAGGGATTCATTTAGTTTAGCATTTAACTGACTCAACTTTTCACGCATATCTTGATAATATTTAGAACTGTAACGACGATAAGTTTTCATAATAAGAAAGATAATTGGTATAAGGACTAAACAAAAAATTGCTAATTGGACATTTAATAAAAACATAGCCACAAAAATACCAATTAAAAATACACCGTTTTGAACGAAAGTTGCTAACACACTAACAAACATATCTTTGATTGCTTCTGTATCATTCGTTACTCTAGAAACAATGCTCCCATCAGGAGTTTTATCGAAATACGATAAACCAAGTTGATGTACTTTGTTAAATACATCAATTCGTAATTGCTGAATAATTTTTAGTGCTATTTGCTGAAACTTTAATAATTGGAAATATTGAATAATGACCTTAGCCAAGATGGAACCTAAATATCCAATTGCCAACAATAGAATCGGTCCATATTCTAAATTTTGTGGCGTTAAATAGTCATCAATAAATATTTTGACTAAGATTGGACCGATGATATCAGCTGTTGTTGCAGTTATTAATAAAGTAAATGCAATGACAAAAGATTTTTTATGGGCTTTCGTATACGAAAGCAGTCGAAACAACACTTGACGCTGCTTTTTAGCAGAAATTGATTTATCCATGTTTATCCTCCAAATTCAACAAGTGCTTCTAATTGCTGAGTAACATACATCTTTTTATACCAGCCAGCTTGATTCATTAGCTGTTCATGAGTCCCTTGTTCCATAATTCTACCTTCATCTATAACTATAATGAGGTTTGAATGTTGAATAGCACTCAATCGATGAGATGTTATCATTGTTGTTTTGCCGTTACGGTTGTCTTTTAGAGACGAAAGAATTTTCTCCTCTGTCTTCGCATCTACGGCTGATAAAGAATCATCTAAAATGAGAAGTTCTGGTTCCATCAATAAGGCTCGTGCAATTGCTATCCGTTGCTTTTGTCCACCTGATAATGAAACACCCCTTTCTCCAACTATTGTTTCATAACCATGTGTAAATCCGATAATGTCTTCATGAATATGAGCTAGCTTTGCTGCATGCTGTATTTCAAATATTGATGCTTCTGGTTTAGCAAAGGCTATATTATCTGCTATTGTACTTGAAAACAAAAAATGATCTTGTGGCACATAACCTATGGCACTACGTAATTCATGCAAAGAATACTTCTCAATAGGATGTTCCCCAAATAAGATTTCCCCTTCATATTTATCGAACTCTCGTAAGAGGAGCTTTAAAAGAGTTGTTTTACCTGCACCCGTTTTACCTACAATACCAATTGTTTCTCCTTTTCGTAGTTTAAATTTAATTCCATGTAAAACATTTTGCTGTTCATTAGGGTACGTAAAGCTATTAATATCATAGGTAATATGACCAGAAGGAATTTTCTTACTATCTTTTGAATCATCGGCAATGTCGATTTTTTCAGATAATAAATTAGACACACGGTCATATGATGCTCTTCCTCTTTCCACAATGTTAAACAGCCAACCAAAAGCCAGCATAGGCCATATAAGTAAACCTAGATACGTCGTAAATGAAACTAACTCTCCTAATGTCATCTCACCTAGTAGGACATATCTGGATCCAAACCCAACTGCCAAGAGAAAAGATAGTCCAACAATGAGAGATATAGTAGGGTCAAACAGCGAATCAATCCTAGCCACAGTTACATTCTTTTTGACGACGTCTTCAGATTGTTCAAAAAATGCCTCATTGTCTTCTTTTTCTTGTCCAAAAGTTTTAATAACTTTTATCCCGCTAATGCTTTCTTGAACTTTGTCGTTTAAAGAAGAAAAAGCTTCCTGTGCTTTATGAAAATGTTTATGCAATAATGTTCCGTAAAAATTGGTTGCTAATGCCATAAAAGGCAAAGGTATTAGACTAATTAATGTTAATTTCCAACTAATCGTGGCTGCCATCGTAATTAATACAAAACCACCAGTAGCTACTGAGTCGACAAGTGTTAATACTCCCGCACCCGCTGTTTGCTGAATGGCTTGAATATCATTTGTAGCATGTGCCATTAAGTCACCTATACGCTTTTTTTGGTAAAATGATTGAGACATTTTTGTGAAATGTTCAAATAATTGGTTTCGTAACAACCTAGCCAGCTTTACTGAAGATCCAAAAATCATCATCCTCCATACTAAACGGAGAAAATAAACTATAATAGTAACCGCAATTAGTAACAACATCCACTTTAATAAGAGATTAATAGATAACGTCTGATCATTAATATGATCTACAACAATCCCAATTACTTTTGGCGCAACAAGTTCCAGCATAGCTACTATACACAACACGAGAATTCCAAAAATATATGACTTTTTTTCTTTTTTAAAAAACCACATCAAGTCTTTAAAAACACTCATCTTTTGTCCCCCATTGAACTCAGTCAAGTAAGCTTGAAAATCGCTGTACTAAGTTAAGTCTCTTGCCTCACCCTCTTCACCAATAAGATTTCATCGCTCAGTGAGAAAGTGCTTGATATTTACTATGATAAGGTATGTACATATACATAAACATTAAAAATAATGTTTATTAGTATTGCAAAGAAATAATATGTATGAATAATCTAACATATACGAAAACTTCATAACAGTTTATTTGCAGACCATCTTCATTATTTGTAATCGAATTCATAAAAAGACACCCAACCATTTGAGTGCCTTACAACTTTATTTTATTTGGTTGTTCATTGCTTTCATCATTTGATTAATTTTCTTTTGTGATGGCTTTTGACCCATTTGCGCCATCATCACTTTCAACATTTGTTCATTAATAGGTGGATTTTTCTTAAGATAGTTCATCATATATTTTCGAGCTATGAAAAATCCTAGAGCAACTCCAGCAATTAAACCTAAAGATACCCATAGAACTATTTCCCACATACTATTTTCCTCCTTCAAATTGTCTACATTACAGTGTACTAAACCAAATACGATTATACAATAGTTAAGCACAAAAGTCTCAATAAGAAGTAATTTTTATAAAAAACATGTCATTTTATTGTTTTTTACAGAATATTCAAAATATTTTATATACAATAATGGTAATGAAAGATTCACTAACATTACTATAGAGCATTCATTTTAACTGGTTTTAACCAGCCATACCGATCGAGCTGTATATCCATTGCTAAGAAACATGGGTCGAATTTTCTTATAATCTCAAAAAATACAGCTTCAGCTTCATAGCTTCCTTCAGCAGTTAATTGCATGTATTCTTCATATACGACTAATTTTGCATAGCTTTTGTTATCAGGCAATAATATGGAATGAACCTTACGATGAGAGTTATTATCGTTCTGGTTGTGTAGTTGTTTCACCAATAATTTGTGGATTGTTTGAGTAGGAATTGGTTGAGTTATATACTCAATTTGTTTTTTTAGTAATTGTTTTCTTGCACCATTAGCATGTTCATAATCTACAAACAGCTGTAATAGCATTTTCTCTCGTCCAAAATAATGCTTAGCAAATTGTTCTTCAATTAAATAAATACGATAGTGTCTCACAAAGTTCCCTCCCTTATCCTACATATTTAATTTAATTATAGACTTGTCTTATTTAAATTATTGTCTTATTCCGCAAAAATGAACCACTTGTTTTGCCGAATTCTGTCTAATCTCTCTTTTAATGATAATCACCTATTTTATTTATGAGCGTATAATATAAAAGTTGAAAGCTACTTACACATAGATAACTGTTTTTCCTTCTAAAACAAAAAACATGCATACAATTCGTGTAATATAACAATTAATGCGAAAACGACGACCAAGCGAAAATAGCTTAACAGAAAGATTGAAGGAGGTATGATAAGGTGTTTAACCCCAAAGGTAATTGTGATCCTAGTGCATACCATTATCAAATAATATATAATTCCCCTCCATGCCTTAACGACTATCATATAAACCATACTAGTCGACACCCATTTAATAACAGACAATTTCCTCCTGTTGACACTACAATGTTTAGTAAATCCGCAAAAGAAATGCAAAAGTTGATGAGTGAGGCCGCTTTAGTTCTAAATAAAATTGCTTACTCTAAGGAATTTGCACATCAGGTCATGACCGCCGCTCAAGAGTCTCAGTTAAATAAAGTTGAACAATTAATTAAATCAACAGGGATTACTTCAGAAGTTGAATGTTCATTTAATCCAGATGGTATTACAATCACTTTTATTTTAGCAACTAGTGAAATTGATTGTTGCCATTTAAGTATTATTTTGCGTTGGAGAAGTTAAGCTATCGTTCCTATTCTAAAAGAAAAAAATGTCCGCGAAAACAGCCTAAAAAAAAGAGCCCTTGAAAAAAGGCCCTCTTTTGCTTATTTTTGTAATAAGCTCTTTACTTTGTTAACTACATTTTCAACTGTAAAACCATACTCTGCCATTATTTTTTCTCCAGGTGCAGATGCGCCAAACTGATTGATCGCTAAAATTTCACCTTCATCGCCAGTATATCTTTCCCATCCTAATGAAGAAGCCATTTCAATTCCTAAACGTTTTTTAATGTTTTTAGGTAAAACAGCATCTTTATATTCTTGTGGTTGTTCTTCAAAACGATCCCAAGATGGCATACTAACAACTGATACATGAATGCCATCATTAGCTAATGACTTCTGCGCCTCAACAGCTAGACTAACCTCTGAGCCAGATGCTAAGAGCAATGCATCTACATTGTCATTATTTGTTGGAGACACAACATATGCTCCTCGTTTTACACCTTCATATGCATCACGCTTCGTGTTTGGTAAAGTCGGTAAGTTCTGACGTGTAAGCACAAGAGCGTGTGGCCTATCAGTAGCTTCAATTGACACCTGCCAAGCTGCAGCTGTCTCATTGGCATCACCCGGTCGAATGACTGATAGACCTGGCATTGCACGTAGTGCTGGTAGCTGTTCAACTGGCTCGTGAGTTGGTCCATCCTCACCAACAGCAATACTATCATGCGTAAATACATACGTTACTGGTAATTTCATTAAAGCTGCTAAGCGAATGGCAGGACGCAAGTAATCAGAAAATACAAAGAAAGTCCCACCAAATACTTTCACACCACCATGAAGTGTCATACCGTTTAGAGCAGCTCCCATGGCAAACTCACGTACACCAAACCATATATTTTTTTCTCCATATGAATTTGGCATAAAGTCATTTGACTCTTTAATCATTGTTTTATTAGATCCTGCTAGATCAGCAGATCCACCTATAAATTGTGGAACACTATTAGCAATAGCATTTAATACCTCACCAGAAGAGGATCTTGTCGCTAAGCTACTTCCTTCCTCATAAGTTGGTAACTCCTTTTCCCAACCATTTGGAAGTTTCCCTGTAATAGCTGCTTCTAGCTGTGCTGCTAACTCAGGGTATTGCTCCTTATACTGAGCAAACATTTGGTTCCATTCATCTTCTGTTTTACTACCAGCATCTTTCACAGTAGCAGAGAAATTGTCGTACACTTCAGACGGTACATGGAAATCTTCTTCAAATGTCCAGTTGTATGCCTCTTTCGTTAACTTTAACTCATCTGCACCTAGTGGAGATCCATGTACTGCCGACTTACCTGACTTATTAGGTGCTCCGTAGCCAATGACTGTTTTAATCTCAATCATCGTTGGATGGTCAGTATCTGCCTTCGCTTCTTCAATAGCCTGCGATAATTCTTGTATATCATTACCATCTTCAACACGAATATACTGCCAGCCGTATGATTGGTAACGGTTTTTGATACTTTCAGAGAATGACTTATCGAGGTCGCCGTCTAAAGATATATCGTTTGAATCATATAACACAACTAGACGTCCTAGCTTAAGGTGACCTGCTAGCGATGCCGCCTCAGCTGATACACCTTCCATTAAGTCACCGTCACCACAAATTGTATATGTGTAGTGGTCTACAACATTAAATGTATCTTTATTATATGTAGATGCCATATGTCTTTCAGCCATAGCCATACCAACAGCCATCGCGATACCTTGACCAAGTGGCCCTGTTGTTGCTTCAACTCCAGCAGTATGCCCATATTCTGGATGCCCTGGTGTTTTGCTTCCCCATTGACGGAAATTTTTAATATCATCCATCGTTACGTCATAACCACTTAAATGTAATAAGCTATATAATAGCATTGATCCGTGCCCAGCTGATAATACAAAGCGATCACGATTAAACCATTGAGGATTAGACGGGTTGTGGTTCATATATTTAGTCCACAACGTATATGCCATAGGAGCAGCTCCCATCGGCATGCCTGGATGTCCTGAGTTAGCTTTCTCAATTGCATCAATCGATAAAGTTCTGATTGCAGCAATAGATAAATCATCAATATTAAGTGACATAAAATACCACCCTTTCAATCATTATAGTACATATCATATATTCAAAATGAACAAATGTACATACATTGTGAAAAAAAGATACATTTTGTTCAAGAAAACATCTTTTCATAGTATGTACAAAAAACCATACATAAAATGATGTATCCTTAAACTTCCTTCATTCAGCTTATAATTTAGGAAGATTATAAAATAAAAATTTACGAATGGTAATAACTCTAGCCTTAATGAAAACGGCTATTCTTACTCTTTTTTAATTTTGTAGGCGTAACATCATTTCCTTCTTTATCTACTACTTTTACTGAATGTAAAGTATTTTCCATCGAATTACGAAACGATTGAATATATTCCTTGCGTAAATCCTGTTGTTCACGTTTTTCTTCATCCGTTAACCCAGATGATTTAGATTTTTTTGACAAATAGTTAATACGATTAATTTTTTCATTTGATAACACGTCAATGCTTCCTTTCTATTCAATAGGATATTATGTTCTGTACATATTACAAGAAGAGAGCTTCATTTTCAACGGTTTTGTTTTAGTACAAAAAACTAAAGACTTATACAATTAGCAATTGCTGGATTTTTTCTTCTCTGAAAACATTGTCAATCGGCTAATAATTACGTTTTAACCTTCCACTTTAGTTGAATACAATGATATTGCCAATAGTGTCATTTTAATAGCCTATTTTCATACAGACTGTTGCTTTTCAGACTAAGAATTAATCACGTATACATCTAGCTTTTGTCGTACCTTCTCTACTTATAATTTTGGGGACCCAATCAAAACTCCGTCTTACTGTCTATTCCTTTATTATAATAGCTACCAAGTTTCGAAAGGCTGTTTTCGCATTGATGATTGTTTTTATATTTAGACTCAACTGCAGATTGTGGCATCTATTCTTCTCTACAACGAGGACTAACATGTAAAGCCACTTTTCTTGGTACTAATGTAATAATAATAGTAACAAAGCTTACGAAAAGTGCCTTTCAATAACAACGTAATAAAAGTATACAATTGTAACTTGTATACTACAGCATTCGTTCATTCTATTGTTAGCCATCTACTCTAAATTATTATGCATATATTCTTTATAACGTCGATGTACCGTTGCTTTTGACACATCAAATCCAAGACCACGTAATGTTGCCGCTATATCTGAAAACGTGAGATTATTTTGTCGTAACCTTATAATTTCCTCAATAGGTATTTCCTTTCTTTCTCTACCTGAGCTTACATGGATGTTTTTTAAATTCCTCTCAGGTCTATACCCTTCTTCGATAGCTCGTTTCATTCCCCGTTTAATTTTTAAATTATGTATTTTCCGTTGATATTCCTCAACAATGCTAACAATTTCCAACATCATGGAATCAGCTTCAGACAATTGTAACTCTCCATGATGATGAACTGTGTATATTTTAACTCTTTCCTTTAAAATAAAATGCAGCAAAGCTATTCTTGCATTACCCCTACCTAGCCTCGTCTCATCTTGTATTAAAAGGGCATCGATATGCTGTTCTTTAATTTCATTCAATAGCTCATAAATGCCATCTCTATCCATGTCATATCCGCTTGCCCTTTCTACAACCACTTTCTTCACATCAAAATGGTAACTGTTTGCAAGCTGGAGTAATTCTGCCTTTTGTCGTGTTAATGATGTCTCCTGTGTTTGTTTATTTGTACTAACACGACAATATATTATTGCTTTTTCCATTTCTACCTCCGATTAATTGTTAACTGCATATGTATCATATATTTTATTACCTTCTGATTTTAACACTGGAATATAAATTTCATCACCATAAAAAATTCTATCAGGAGCTATTTGATTTACATCCTCTACCCAACTGATAAAGTCATTGATTGATAAATCGTGACTGTTACTATACTCGGACGCAATATCCCAAAGTGTATCTCCATCTTCTACTTTAATAGTAATATAATCATTTTTCTCGATATCCTTATAAGAAGTAATTAGTGCAAAAGCAAAGCCGATAAAAACAGTAAAAAATAAGATATAGTAAATTTTAGATTGTTTCATAATAAGTCCCCCTGATTAACAGAATACATGTTCGTTTTTAGTTATTGTATACGAACAAATGTTTTATGTCAACATTTTTACGAACTTACGTTTGTTATACATAACAAGTCGTGCTATAATGAATGAAAGTAAAATCTTTCTAGTATATCCTTACATTATTAATAGATGATCTTAATTTTTTAATGTTATGAACGGGTATACATGCTAACAATAGAAAAGATTATTATAATGAGGTGCTAACGATGGCAAAATTATCGAAAAGGCAACAAGACATACTAGATTTCATAAAACAAGAAGTACAATCAAAGGGATATCCACCTTCTGTTAGAGAAATTGGAGAAGCGGTAGGGCTAGCTTCAAGCTCAACAGTTCATGGTCATTTATCTCGTTTAGAAAGTAAGGGACTAATCCGTAGAGACCCAACTAAACCTAGAGCAATTGAAATATTAGATTTAGATCCTGCTGATGTAATCCCAAAAAATAACGTCATGAATGTACCGATTATAGGAAAGGTAACAGCTGGTCAACCAATAACAGCAATTGAAAATGTTGAAGAATACTTCCCTCTTCCTGATAAACTTGTATCCCCTGACGAAAATGTATTTATGCTTGAAGTAATGGGAGATAGCATGATTGAGGCCGGTATATTAGATGGGGATCACGTCATTGTTCGGCAACAACAAACTGCTTCAAATGGAGATATCGTTGTTGCAATGACAGAGGATGACGAGGCAACAGTAAAAAGATTTTTTAAAGAAAAAGACTACATAAGACTTCAGCCAGAAAACTCAACTTTAGAACCTATTATTCTTCGTAATGTAGCTATATTAGGAAAAGTAATCGGGGTGTATCGTACCATCCATTAAACACTATTGTACATAACGAATGTATGATCTATTCTTTGACAAACAGTCTCTTTTAAAACGTTGTTCCAATCAGATAGATTAACATACAGGTTAGCAGTCCACAATGCTTTTTAATGTATTCATACGATCTCATATTATAATCCAATCCTTAGCTTAGAACCTCTGAGCTAAGGATTTTTTTGTCATATTGTAAGCTCCCTCCGAATTCATTTTGATTGGCTATTTTCACAATGGTTGCTGTTTTTACTTTTAAGATATACACACGTATATATCTAGCGTTCAAGACACCTTTTCTAAGCTCCTATAAAACTCATAATACTGTCCATTTTTAGTAAAAAAACAAAATTCAAGCAAAAAGTCTTTAGTTTAAATTTATCATTCAATGATTTTCTTAGTCACTTTTTCTCATATCCCCCACTATGTCACCAATTTTATGCTCGTTATCCCGAGATTAGACTTGACGGTCTAGACCATTCGGTCTAATATGTATAATAAGCAAGCAGCATTAACTATCAGGCTATTTCAGCATAGCGTGTTTTTTTTGCACTAATAAACACGAATACAGCTAGATTTTGTGCCATCTATTCTCATATAAAATGACGGTATTCTTTATCTTCAGGATAAAGAACTATAACAACAAAGTTTACGAACAGAGCTAACGATTAAGATTAAAAACTTGTAGGAGATGATGTAATTGACGCGAGGATTTAATAAAGAATTCGAACATTCAGATGCGTTAATGCAAGCAGCATTAAATGAATTTGTGGAAAAAGGCTATGACAAAGCCTCATTAAATCATATTTTGAAGACAGCGAATATGAGTAAGGGCTCATTTTACTACCATTTTAACAACAAGGAAGATCTTTACTTAAATCTCATAGACATGTTGATTCAAAAAAAGCAACTATTCCTTGCCAAGGTTATGAATCCAAGTGATTATTCCAAAGACATTTTTTCGATATTTAAAACACAAATCAGAATTGGAATGCAATTTGCCAATGAATATCCAGATATTAATCGTTTTGCAAACAGCTTTATTAAAGAAAAAGGAACTCCCATATACGAAAAGGCGTTGACAAGGCATAATTTTCAGGATAATGACCAAATGAACAAGCTCATTGAAGCATCCTATAACAAAGGTGAAATTAGGCAGACACTACCACTGGAATTCGTCCAATCACTAATTGGTTTCTTGTTCACTAATATTGTGGATGTAGCGGATATGTCAAAGCCTGATCACTATGAGTCAAGTCTAAACCACTTAATTGATTTCCTTAAAAATGGCCTGACAGATCAATAATGATCTTAACCATCACATATTGACATCAGCAAAGTAGGTGAAGATTTAAGTCTCTACCTGACTAACTGATAATTTGGAGTAAGGTATATGCTACATCTGTGCATCGTTGAAGTAATGGTTCCTTTCTGCATTCAATTATTTTTCAAAATAACGAGCTTAATTTGAAAAGGAGAGTTATTATATGGCCCAATTTGATTATCCTGTAGGATACCATGATTTTCATAAAACAAAAATTATAGACTATCAAATGAATCGGTGGTATTCAATGGGATACACACGAAAAGAAGACATGGTGGATGCAGCTACCAGAATAAAAAAGTTAGAAGATTGGAAGGAGGAAATGATAAAGCAGGCTGAAAAAGCTATTGATGAAAAACGCATAATGAATGGAACATTTTATTACAGGGCTGCAGAATTTTTTACTCATCCGAATGACCCAGATAAATTAAGGCTGTATGATACATTCATTGAAATGTTTTATAATGACCTGTTTGTTGAAAATGATATTGAACGTTATAACATACCCTACGAAAATGTATACTTACCTGCAATGAGACTGCCTTCTAACAATAAAAATGCCAGAGGAACAATTGTCATTCATGGTGGATTTGATTCATTTATGGAAGAGCTATACTCAATGGCAAGCTATTTTGCACATTTAAACTATGAGGTCATATTATTTGAAGGACCAGGGCAAGGTGGTGCCTTAAAAAAATCTGGCTTAGCACTTAGTTATGAATGGGAAAAACCAACAAAAGCCGTTCTAGATTACTTTAAGTTAAATGACGTAACCTTATTAGGTGTGTCCATGGGTGGCTGGCTTTGCTTCAGAGCAGCTGCGCATGAACAGCGAATTAAACGAGTGATTGCTCTTAGTATAGCCTACGACTACATGAAAATCCCCCCACCTATTATTGAGAAGTTTGCTTTATGGCTTTTCAAACATCCTAAATTAATGTATTGGATGGCTGATGTAAAAATGAAGATGATGCCGCAAGAAAAATGGGGAACCGATAATTTAATGTATATTACTAAAACTGATACTCCGTTAGATGGTGGCATGGCATTATTAGAATTCAATGCTGCACATTTAAAATCAGGACACGTTACACAAGATGTATTAATATTAACAGGGTCAGAAGATCATTTTATACCGCTAAAAATGCACGATATTCAAGTAAAAGCTTTAACGAATGCAAAGTCTATAACTGAAAGAATCTTCACTAGAGATGATCATGCTCATAATCACTGTCAGGTGGGAAATTTCGGCCTTGCTCTCAGAGTCATGGCAAATTGGTTAAATGAAAAAGAATAACAATTTTGTAGGGTTAGAAAAATAAAGATAAAGCTAACCTGCTGAAGAAAACCCATGAACTAATATAAATCAGTTAATGGGTTTTTAATTTAAGTTGTTTTTCGTATTAAGAAAGAACACGTTTCAACTAGAAATCGTAGCATTTTTTCTTCTGTACAACGATGAGTAACATATAAAACCACGTTTATGGGCCTTTAGTTTTATCTATTCTCCCCCTCCTCCTCCGCTGTCACCACTGCCCCCACTGTCGCCATGACCGTAATCAGATGAATATAAGCCTACACCATTTCCATCATTGTTACTACTAGTTGATGAACTTGTCTTATGAATACGATGTTTTGTTCTGTTAGCATTTCCAGTACTAATCGCAGTAATGGCAATAATAATAACTAACAAGATAAACCCAAATATTATAAATTTCATACAAACTCCCCCAAATTTAGTTATATATATAATATACGAATAAAAATAGTAGGAAGTTTCATGATTTTGGCAAAGAATGCGGATTGAAACAGCAATACATTAACATTTCTACCTAGTTCAGATTTTTCTATTGGCTGTTTTCACATTAATTGTAGATTTTCATAATAGGCTGGTTTTGTATAGAATGTAGTTTTTCGTACTAAAATATAACTCGTATAAAACTAATATTCGAGACAAGCTTCTTCTATAAAACGATGACAGTTGAGTAAAACAGTATCTTTATCATCTGTTTTAGGAACTATAGGAATAAAGTTTACAAAAAGTGCCTTATGATAAGCGCTAAACACGTTCGGCACCTTATCTTCTTTAAAGACTATAAAAATCATATCATACTCATCCAGTTGCTCAAATGTAGGTGAAAAAATGCAACAGAGTTTTCGAAGGCCCTTTCTTATCAACTACTTATAAAGCGTAACAATTCATTAAATGCATGCTTAGCAGATAATTCACAATAGTTCTCTGAGTTGTTATCGCTAAATCCATGATTTGTTCTATATTTTTTAATGGTGATTTTTTCTTTATCGTTTAGTTTAGTAATCAATTGATCGACATGAAATGATTTTTCATTCTCTGGGAAAATTAGTAGTGCGGGACAAGCTGGGATCATGTCAATAAAGTCCCTTATCCTTGAACCGTAATAACTAATAACTCCATCGCAATTCTGGTCTTCACTGCACAGCCATGCAACTGTCCCACCTACACTATAACCAAGAATAAAGATTTTACTGTATTCCTGCCTAGATTTTTTTAAAAGTGCCTTAACGTAGGTAGCTGCTCTAGCAAATCCGACTTTATTAACAAAATGGTGATAAGCCAATTTCTCCTCATCGTAATGAAATTGATTGTTTTCACTATACAAATTGGGACAAATCACATCAAAGCCTTTATTGAATAGTTCTTTACAAATATGTCTCATATGCTCATTTACGCCGTATATTTCATGAACAACGATCACTAATTTGTCTGATTTATTTTTGTAAGAAATCATTTACTTTACCCCTAATAATTATTGACCTAATTTCTTCAATGGCTTCATAGATTTTAATAATTGTGCTCATACATTGCACACTTAACCATAAATGCAGAGCGTATTCTTTTCTTTATAACTATGACAACCTTATAACCTACTTGTTAATGATGTCATTTGTTTGTTAACAATAGTTAAAAAATGTTCGTACAGAACCTTTTCTACAACATATAGACTCCTCAATTGTTCGGATTTTTAATTAGGAAAAATCTTTAATTGATTAATTATTGAGCGTATTTTCTATAATGGGTTCATTTTGTTTACCTTATTGTAACTTTGATAAAATTAAATAATAGTCTATTAATTTGTAAATTTTTCTAGTAGAATAATTAACAACTTTAATTAGGCTGGCTTTTTTACAAAAGCTTGAGTGTTCAATAGTTATTTAAAGATTAATTATAATTAACTATTCCATAAAGTAAGTGGAGGGATAATCATATGAGTAAAAAATGGCAATCAAAGCAGCAATTCATAGATCTTCTTTGCCAGCTTGTAAGTATTCCTAGTGTTACTGGTTCTCAAGCAGAAACATGGTTACCACAATTTGTAATATCCGAACTCGAGTCACTACCATATTTTCAAAATCACAAAGACCATATAACCCTACATGCAACAGACGATGGACGTTATTTTGCGACCGCTCTAGTTAAAAGGTCTGACAAATGTAAAAAAACCGTCATTCTCCTTAGCCATTTTGACGTCGTTGACGTTGCTGATTACGGCAACCTCCATCACCTTGCCTTTGATGCGAAAAAGTTAACAGCATATTTCTATAAACACAAATTTGAAATGCCAAAAGAAGTAAGCGATGATTTGGAAACTGGGGATTGGTTATTCGGAAGAGGTACGATGGATATGAAATGTGGCCTGGCTATGCACATGGCAATGATTGAGTTAGCATGTAACGGGGGTTTTGATGGAAATATTTTATTGCTAACAGTTCCTGATGAGGAAGTGAATTCTGTAGGTATGAGAGCTGCTATACCTACCCTTCTTGAATTAGCAGATACTCACAAATTAACATATACTGCTGTACTCAATTCGGAACCGATGTTTTCACGTTTTCCAGGCGATCAAACAAAATATCTTTATACCGGAACAATTGGCAAAGTTTTGCCCGGGTTTTTTTGTTATGGCAAAGAAACACATGTTGGTGAGCCATTTTCAGGACTAAATGCCAATTACATGGCTTCAATCATTAACGATGAATTAGAGTTAAATACAATTCTTTGTGAAAAAATAAATAATGAAGTAACCCCTCCACCAACTGCCCTTATTCAACATGACCTACAAAAAGAATACTCTGTTCAAGTTACAAATAAAGCCGTGACACTCTTTAATGTATTCATGTTTAAAAAACCAATGAATAAACTTACAGACGAATTAAAAAAAATTACGGATACAGCTGCCTTACGTATCCAACAATCATTTGTTGATAAAGCTAGCAGCTTTGCAGCATTAACAAATTCTGAAACACCATCCCTACATGTAAAAGTTTATACGTATGAAGAGCTCGTTACATACGCAAAAGAAAGGTACGGAAGTAAAAGAATTGAAGCATTGCATCAAGAAATATTCGAACAGCATAAGCAAAATCTAGATGATCGAGAGCTTTCTATTACTATAGTTGATCAACTTTCTTCTTTATGTAAACATTTATCACCAATGATCGTTCTCTTTTTTGCTCCACCCTTTTATCCAGCTGTCTATTCCCATGAACATCCAATGATTCAACAAGTTATGTCAGACTTAAATATCTATGCTAACAGTATGCACAACATACTATTTCAGCAAGTGCTGTTTTTTAATGGCATATCCGATTTAAGCTATGTCGGACTCCAACATTCACCATCATCCATTCAACCATTAATTGCTAATTTCCCACTTTGGGATCATGGATATTCACTGCCAATTGAAGATTTAAAGCAATTAGATATACCTGTATTAAATGTTGGACCAATAGGACGAGATGCTCATAAATGGACAGAGAGATTAGATGTTAATTATACTTGTGACACGTTGCTGGAGTTGTTCCCATACTGTATCCAAAGATTATTTGATTACTCGAAGTCTGATCAAGGTTGTTAAATATATTTTCTCCTTCTGCCGAAAAGTCTTCAAAAAGATGAACTAGATATATACCATCATTCCAAAGAGGTTACGTGATCGGGTTCATGTCGTTTAATTTTCTGGAATGTTTTATAACAGAACAAAAGCATTAAAACGTAGAATTCTTTTATTGCACATTTCACTGCTGTTGACTACAATAGAAAATATTCTTAAGTGAAATGAGTGATATACTTTGAAGCAAACTAAGGTTGGAGTCTCTTATACAATTATAGCGTATGTGCTTTGGGGAATACTGCCATTATATTGGAAATTGATTGAGCATGTTCCTGCTAGTGAGATACTCGCTCACAGAATTATTTGGTCCTTTATATTTGTTTTATCAATTATTATCTTTAAAAATAGATTTATGAATTTTAAAAAAGAGTTTAATTCATTACTAAATCGACCGAAGAAATTGGCAGCTGTATTTCTTGCAGGGGTTTTAGTAAGTGGAAACTGGTTTATATACATTTGGGCGGTAAATACCGACCACCTTATTGAGGCTAGTTTGGGCTATTATATTAATCCCCTTTTAAGTGTATTACTCGGTGTACTCGTCTTACGGGAAAAATTAACAAAATGGCAGATTATATCTGTTCTCTTTGCGGGGATAGGTGTAGGAATATTAACGTTGCAATATGGAAAGGTCCCTTGGATTGCATTATCATTGGCATTATCCTTTGCCTTATATGGGTTAGCCAAAAAATTAGTTAAACTGGACTCACTGTTCGGTCTCGCAATAGAGACCTCTATCGTTACTCCAATTGCTTTCATCTATCTTGGAACGATACAAGCACAAGGCACAAGCGTGTTCTTGTCGAGTTCTTTCAGCACAGTGTTATTATTAATTGGAAGTGGAGTAGCAACAGCGATACCATTACTATGCTTTGCAGAGGGAGTAAAACGCATTCCATTATCAATGAATGGTTTTTTTCAATACTTAGCTCCTACAATAAGTTTATTAATTGGGGTGTTTATTTTTAAAGAAGAATTTACAAAAGTTCACCTAGCAAGCTTTACGTCCATTTGGTGTGGTCTTGTTATTTATACAGCTTCAAATTTACATCTTGGTAAACAAACAGAGAAGAAAACTCTACGTGCGTGAACATTAATTCAAGACTTTGTCTGCTAAGCTTTAATACTATTATAACTAGCTGATCTTTACGCCATTCATCTAAGTTTAATGAAGAAAAGGTGTCTCCAGTGAGAGTTGCTTTCGTGTTTATGTCTAAGAAAAACAATCATCATTGTAAAACAGCCATCATAACAACTGACAAATAGAAACAGGTAATTGAATATACGCACCTGTTTCTATTGCTAGATAATTAGCATACAAGCTTAATATATACTTTTTTACATATTTAACTTTATCAGCCATGGAAGAAGTTTGCATCAAAAGCGTTTTTTATGTGGGTTAATTCATTGAATCTAATATCTGTAATCAAAATGGTACCAATGATAAATATCATAGCCCCGCCACCAAAAAAAACCTATGATCACACATAAAAATATCACATTAAATATGATGCCTCTTCTATTACCTTCTCTAAAATTTTGTATTATTTTTTCAACTCCATCAATTAAGAACCATCCCCCCATAGACAGAACTCCTAAAAACGGTCTGCCGAATACTAACTCGACACTCCCGAAAACTAGCAAAGCTACTTTCAATATCCTATATATTTGTTTTAGTATTTTAGTCAATCTATTTTCAACTCCATCATTAACATTTTTTTAAGAAATTTGCTCGATTAACATTCTTCGAAATAAAATTAGGCTATTTTTATAAAAATGGACGGTATGATGAATTTTGTGAGAGCTCAATAAGTAAAAAGTAGAAAAGATGCCACGTATACGTGCTTATATCTTAGTAGGAAAAGCCCCAATCTGAAATAGCCTAGCCTTAAATTATGTAAGCTGCCCTCCTACCATTCTATAAATCCTTAGATTATTAGCTTATTATAGTTAGGCTCTTCTCTTAAACTTTGTTGCTAGATCAATAGTCTTGAAACTAGAAAAGTTCCGAAAAAATAGATGTATACATACTTTTATCTCAAAAGTAACAATCAATTAATGCGAAAAAAGCCTTTACTTTTAATAATATCATAGTCTATTCGTTATTTTTTAATGGTATTTTATTACATAATAACGTTTTCCGTAAATTTAGTTACCATTGTACAACAAACGAACGTCGTAATTTTATATTAATAGGTTTTAGAAAAAAATGTTATGAACCGTAGTTGAGGCGTTAACTTCTTAGTACGTGAAACAACTGTTATTGCAAATGCATGATAAAAAAAACATTACTCCTCATTAATGAGGGTAACATTTTTAAGGGTTATGCTTTTTTATAAATATAAGGTTACGAGGCAATATCTTTTTTTCGATAGACAGTAAATGCCCCTAAGAAACTCACTGTTATGATTAAGAGCATAATTATCAAGTACAGAGGTTTTATCGTGTTATCAATCATGATTGAGGCAGAATCAACATATTCGAACGGTGTAAAATATTTTATTGCGTCAAATTTATCTGAAATGCCAGATATGATATCTAAAAAGTATGAAATTAATACAATACCTAGCGATATGGAGATTATATTTCTCGATTTTTTCATCACACTAGATATGAAAAATGCTATTGCCGCAAATGTTAAATGTAGTAGAAAAGGTGCTATGGTGATTAGAAAAAATGTTGTTGATTCTATAGGCTCATCACCTGCAATCGTAAAACCAATGTATGTGATTAACGACAATGCTATATTAAAGACTATTAAAGATAATAACACAGCGCATAATTTTTGTCCTACAACCTCCGTTCGAGTTAGCGGTTTAGAAAGCAAAAATTCTGCTGTTTTCTCACTTTCTTCTTTAACGAGAATACTAGAAGCTAGTAGGACCGCGTATATACTTCCGAACAATGTTGTAAACAAATAGCCTTCAATAGCATAAAATCCAAGAACCGTATGCAAGCTAAATTGATCCATGTTAAATGCCTGAAGCATAGCTTCTGGGTAAGCATTTAACAATTGGTCTAATGTTTCTTGCTGCTCAGCAAATGAAGGGTACATACTTAGCATCATTATGATTAACCCTCCGAGAACTGCTATCCAAATCCATAATGCTTTCTGTGCTTTTGCAAACTCCCTTTTGAATAACATTGCTTTTCTCCCCTCAATTCTCATAATAGTGCATGAACACTTCCTCTAATGAAGGTTCCTCAATGTTAATATCCGTTAATTGGAAATTGTATAATTGTTTAATTAGCGCAGTCGCGTTACCACTATATAAAAAATGCATTTCATCACCAACTACTTCTTGATTAATAACACCCTCTAAGTCCAAGCCTTGAGGCGGTTGTTCAGAGAACAGAATTGAGACTTTTTTAAATTGATTATGGCGGAGCTGTTCAATCTGTTCTACTTTCAATACCCTTCCCTCTTTAATAATTCCTACTCTATCACACATTTTTTGTACTTCACCTAAATAATGCGATGAGAAAAAAATAGTTGTTCCATCATTCCTTAACTCATGAAGTAAATCAAAGAACGTTTGTTGTATTAACGGGTCTAATCCACTTGTAGGTTCATCTAAAATTAATAGCTTCGGTTGATGAAGAAGAGCTTGGATAATTCCTACTTTTTTTCTATTCCCAAATGACAAATCTTCGACCTTTCTCGTTAAATCTAAATCTAACCTTTCCGCTAATTCATTAATTTTAGCTGTAGCATCTAGTTTATAAAATTTCGAAGAATATTGAAGTAGATCTTTGGCTTTCATATCATCGTAGTAATGTACCTCTGAAGGAAGATAACCAATTATTTTGCGAATTTCTTTCGAATCTTTTACTACATCCATTCCGAAAACAGTAGCACTTCCTTTCGTAGGATATATTAAGTTTAATAATGTACGGATGGTTGTACTTTTCCCTGCGCCGTTAGGTCCAATAAATCCAAATATTTCTCCTTCTTCTACTTCTAAGGTAACATTTTCAATTCCTCGATTTTTACCAAAAAACTTCGTTAAATTATCCATCTGAATGGCATTCACGGTATTCCCCTCTTTCTATTAATGAGAAAACATTTCACTTTTTGTGCTTTTTATTTCTCTTATTAAAATAGTATCCACCTCTCCTCACAAATAGCACATAAAATAAAGATGGCATAGGGGCTTGTATTAACGCAATGATTCCCCACAGCCAATAGTTATGCCCATGTCTTCTTGCGTCAAAAAATAACAAGGTACTTTGAGTAATTAGTATGATGGCTACAATTGGTATAACAACTAATTCTTCGCTAGTCATCCATCAGCCACCTGCTTATCTTTTGTAAAATAAACGATAATTGGAAGGATGGCAGTGACAACAAGTTGTAATGCAACAAAAATTGCTGGCGATTGAGTTAATATCACAATTAACCCGGAGCCTACGGTCAAGATTATCAAAATGTATATGAGTATATCTCGTATAAATTTCTTTCTCAAAGCTAATTTATCCGCTATTATTTTTTGTTCAAGCCAGTTTAAATCTGGTGTTTCGATTGAGAACTGATGATCGATACTTGCTAAGCCTTTATTAACCTCTTCCACAGTGCTCTTATAGCTTTTTTTATCGTCGATGTGTGTTACTTTGTTTTTCGTCACTAATTTTCAACTCCCTTCTAATCTTATCTATACCATAATGAATACGTGATTTAGCCGTACCTACTGATATATTAAGCATTTTTGATATTTCTTCATACGTATATCCATAATAATGCTTTAGTACAATCGGGATTCGATAATTACTAGCTAATTGTCCCAATGCTTGATTAACATCAGCCCACTCCTCATTTTGAGTTTCGAACTGCCATCTCATTTCCCGCAAAGCTTGCATTTGTTCAAGCCATTTTTTTTCACGTTTGTTTTTTCTACATTGATCTATATAAACATTTGTAGCGATAGAAATGAGCCACGAAGAAAAAGCCGACTTCCCATTGTATAACCTTATTTTTTCTATGCATTTTGTCATCGTTTCTTGAGCAAGTTCCTCTGCCAAATTGTAATTCATTGTGACTTTTATTAAATACTTTACTAAAAAGGGATAATGATCTTGAAATAATATTGCAAAAGCTCGTGAATCTCCTCGTCTTGCATTCTCTATCAATTCCTGTTCCTGCATACCCACCCTCCTTCATGGGAACCCAAACACCCCAACCTTCGAGTCAATAATAATACGTTATACATGATAGATTCGTTCAAAAAACCTTACATAAATTCGTAATAATTTTGAAAAGTATATTTAGATGACAGTGAACTATGATTATTCACTGCCTATACATATTATAAACAAATCTTTAGCTTAAGATTAAAACGATTAAAGTACTCTTGAAATAACGTTGTATTTTTACGAACATTTTTATTAATTCATTTTATATTATTCGTGATTTAGTTGACATCTATTTAAATAATTGTTATATTATCCTCTGGTTAGAGCAAAAAAAATATTTGTAAATTCACAATATAAAGTCAATGGAGGATTTCTCATGAATTTTGATTATGATGTAATTATTGTCGGTGCAGGACCAGCTGGTATTTTTACTAGTTATGAAATTTCCTTAAAAATGCCTCATGCCAATGTCCTATTAATAGATAAAGGTCACGATATATACCGTAGACATTGTCCAATTCTAGAGAAAAAAATCCAAAAATGCCCTCCACCAGCTGGAAAGAAAGATTTTTCAGGTTGTTTACCAGCATGTTCAATAACAAACGGGTTCGGTGGAGCAGGAGCATACTCTGATGGAAAATTTAATATTACAAGTGAATTTGGTGGATGGATGACAGATTACCTGCCTAATTCTGAAGTTGTTGATCTTATAAAATATGTTGATCAAATTAACTTACAACACGGAGCTACAGAAACAATTACAGACCCATTAACTTCCAAGGTTCGTGACATTGAAAAAAGAGGTTATGCAGCAGGTTTAAAATTATTACGTGCTCAGGTTCGTCACCTTGGAACAGAACAAAACCTTCAAATACTACAAAGTATTTATGAATACTTAAAAAGAAAAATAGAGATGAAATTTAAAACTGAAGTTGCCGATATCATTACAGAGAAGAGTGACGGTCATCATACGGTGAAAGGAATCGAACTTACGAACGGTGAAATTATAACATCAAAAAAAGTTGTTATTGTTCCTGGACGTGACGGTTCCGCGTGGCTATCAAATATATTTAGAAAACGACGACTCAACATGATAAATAACCAAGTAGATATCGGTGTTCGGGTTGAGACATCAGATATAGTTATGGAGGAAATTAATACACATTTATATGAGGGTAAATTTGTATTCAATTCTTCTGTAGGAACAACCGTTCGGACGTTTTGTAGTAATCCATCTGGTCATGTTGTTGTCGAAAACCATTCAGGGATCATGCTAGCTAATGGACATTCGTACAAAGATCCTAACTTAGGGAGTAGCAATACTAACTTCGCTCTACTCGTATCACATAAATTTGCTGAACCATTTGATCAACCAAATGAGTTTGCACACGAAGTATCTAGATTAGCAAACCGTTTATCAAACGGCGGGATTATCGTTCAAAAGTATGGTGATATCTTAAAAGGTCGCCGCTCAACTGAAAAAAGAATGAAGGAAGGGTTTTTAGAACCAACTTTAAAAGAAGCCGTACCTGGAGATTTAGGTCTTGTATTACCTTATAACACGATGAAAAGTTTAATAGAGATGACAGAAGCACTTAACCACGTTACTCCTGGTCTTGCATCTGAACATACACTTTTTTACGGAGTTGAAGCAAAGTTTTATTCAGCACGACCGAATCTTAATAATAAGTTTGAATCAGAAATAGATGGACTTTATGTTGGTGGTGATGGGGCTGGTATCACTCGTGGCCTTGCTCAAGCTGGTGCATGTGGTGTATGGATTGCCCGTGATATTATTGAAACAATTAAATAGTTCAGTAGTTTAATAGTATCAAGTAACTACTTTTTTAAAACCACATGGGCATCAATATAACCCATGTGGTTTTCCTCGTTGCTATTATTTATCTTTTTAATGTTTGAACTACGAAATTTGTTATGATGCTGCAGACTCATCCACCTTTGCAGATCGTTTATTTTGTGACAACATTAAAGTAATCGCCATGCCGATAAATGTAAGCACAATTCCAAGCATTTGTAGAAAGCTAGGTCGAAAACCTGTAATCATTGTATCGAGTAAAATGGCTACAATTGGATCTAAAAAAACTAACGCTGATATTAAACCTGCTGATAGATGTCTCACACTTCCAAAAAATAAAAAATAGACAACACCTGTATGGAGAGATCCAATGAGTGTTACAGCAATCCAATTACTTGTTTCTAACCCAATAAACGCTTCAAAATTAACAAAAGGTAATAACAAAATCGCGCCGAGTGTTGTTTGAATGACAGTCACTGCATATGAACTTAATTGGCG
Organism: Cytobacillus sp. IB215316; assembly: GCF_033963865.1. Taxonomy (NCBI): domain Bacteria; kingdom Bacillati; phylum Bacillota; class Bacilli; order Caryophanales; family Bacillaceae; genus Cytobacillus; species Cytobacillus sp. IB215316. Next base: position 185,192 of record NZ_JAXBMC010000002.1, read on the forward strand.
AATGTTTTTGCTTAATAGTGTAAGAAAAGCATATAACACAGCTGCTAAAAATGCCCAAATGAGACCAGATGAAAGTAATTCGCCAAATGGTGTATTAGTTCCTAAACCCGAAACGAGCATTGTTCCTAGAAAGCAGACGCTTATCGTTAAAACAGTCACAACAGTTAACTTTTCTTTATAAAAAAGACTACCAAGCAGTAAAACAATCACAGGGGCTAAATAATAAATTGATACAGCAACAGTAACAGGCATCATCTCGAATGCTTTAAAAAGAAACACCCAATTTAGCACTAATATAAGACCACAAAAAATAATTTGTTTTACTTCATGTTTGTTCCACTTTTCCGAAGCGAATTTTCCTGTTAATAACCAAAATACGCCTAAAAAAATTGAAGCAAAAACACATCGCACAAAAACTAATTCAAACGCATGAAGTCCAGTTTTTGCAGCTACAAATCCAATAGATCCAAAAATACTCATAGCTACAATCATGCCAACCATTGCTGCCGATTTCTTTGATCTCGAAAACTTTGTCTTCACTAACAATGCTCTCCTTTTTGTCCGACTTTAGTTTATTTCTATTGGAAATGCACTATATACTCTGACTGACATTAAATATTAATTATAAATAATTTCAAAAGCATTGTAAAATTTGCAAAATAATAAAAATTAAAGTAATGTACAAGTATTAAAGGTAATCTCGATTACTTCAAGGTAAATCACTTGTTTATTTTTCATGAATGTTTTATTAAAAATTGCATATATTAAATTTTGGACGAATTGTTTTTAAGTAAATCGTTTCCTGAACAAATGTAGCTATCCAAAATCGGATGGCTTCTCTTGTTACATCACTTAGGAGGTTGATTGGATGGTATTTGGAAAAAAGGTTATCAAAGAAATTGAAACAGAAGAAACAAAAATATGGGTATGCTCATCTGAGTTGTGTAATTGTTGGGTACGAGATAATTTTAGAAGTAAAGATCAAACTACTTGCCCAGCTTGTAATAGTGAGATGGAGATGGCATTTAAAGAGTTGGAAATCGTTCACAATAACTCCATTATTTCATAACCTCAATAATATTATCTATCAACGAACCATATTAACCATTAATAAATCATATCAATAAGCATAGTTTGTATATTCAGAAGAAACAATTACGATCCGTGCCATCATCATGTGTGATCAAATATGACAATGATGGCACGGGATTGATTGAAACATGAAATCGTCCAAGGACAGTCACAAAATGACTTAAGCCACTAATCTTCTGGTAGAAAAACCACCACCTTCATAGGTAGCAACCTCCAACACTCTTTAAAATTAACTTAAATTCTCCCATGAAATTCAGCTATTTTTTCTTTCATTTCAAGTCTTTTGCTCTCGATTTTTCTAAATTTACGCAGAGATATCAATGATATGATAGAAAGAAGGAAAAACCCTATATAAGTGATACTATGATTTTGCTGAATAATATTTGTTTTCATCAATTCCATCTCCTCCCCAAGCTTTATGAAGCACTATTCCCATTCATACATTTTTTCTATTAAAATCGATACCTAGTTTAAAAGTGCATGCTCTCAGCTGCATGTAAATCCACCGTGCCGTTCAAAAAGAGCCTTTCAATTATGTATTAATAAATATAAATCCACCTTCTATTTTTTGCACTTTATTATAACATCCATTATACGATTTATTATGACTTTTACGTACCCTAAATAATTTTAAAGTATCATACTAATATTTTCCTAAGCATTCCTGTTGCATTGCGACAAAATTAGGTGTATATTTTATATTATAATAATTAGGAGGCTAACTAAATGGATGATTATCTCAACCATGTTGGTTTCAACTTAAAAGTAGTTGCTAGAACACTTACAAATATACAGAATAACAAATTAGAGCAGCACGGAGTAACGATCGCACAATACCGCGTCCTTTATCATCTAAAAGAAAAGGAAGGCTTATCACAGTCAGAGCTACTTGATGCTTTGCAAATTAAACCTTCCTCATTGACAGGGTTAATTGAACAACTTGAGAATAAAAAACTTGTGACAAGAAAATGTGACAGTAAAGACGGACGTTTAAAAAGACTCTATTTAACTAACCAGGGTTCTGAAAAGATTGAGCAGTTATGGAATATTATTGTCGAATTAGAAAATGAGCTTACAAGTGGATTTTCACCAGAGGAAAAGGCCCTTATGGTATCTTGGTTAAAGAAGTTGAAAAGAAATACTTGCAAGGAAGCAAATGAATAAAGAGAGTATAATCTTGACTCCCCTCTTAGATATCATCTACCAAATATCCATATCTGACTAGTTCATTAACATTAACCACATTGGTTAATGTTAATTATATTATTGCCACTTTAAGGATGATGGTTGAAAAAAAATATTTACAAATAGTTAGGAAGCTAATAAATTACAAATGGGGGAATATGCATGAATAATAGAAGTGAAATCTTAGGTACCGAACCAATACCCAAACTTTTGTCTAAATTATCGATTCCTGCAATGATCGGCATGTTAGTTATGTCGCTTTATAACGTTGTTGATACAATTTTTATAGCTAAAGGTGTAGGGACACTTGGAGTTGCTGGCGTATCAATAGCCTTTCCTTTGCAATTGATATTGTCTTCAATTGCTGCTGCCATTGGTATAGGTGGTTCGGCAGTCATATCAATTAAACTTGGGCAAAAAAAGCAAGAAGAAGCTAATCATGTTTTTGGTAATTTTCTTGCTTTATTACTCGGCTTAAACTTAATAGCAATTACTCTTGGACTTTTATTTCTAGAACCGTTACTACGACTTTTCGGTGCAACGGATTCCATCCTTCCTTATGCAATGGATTATTTAAGCATTATTTTATTAGGAATGATCTTTTTTGCATTTGCCATGTCTTCGAACAATATTGTACGCGCAGAAGGTAACGCAAAAACAGCCATGATAACAATGATTGTTTCATCGATTATAAATATTATCCTTGATCCTATATTTATTTTCACATTAAATATGGGTGTCAAAGGTGCTGCCATCGCTACTATTATTTCACAAGTTGTTGCAGCGCTTTATATATTTAATTATTTCTTTATAAGTAAGAAAAGTAGTTTGAGCATTTCATTTAAACATCTCAAACTAAAACTATCATATATTAGATCCATTTTAACTATCGGCTCTTCTGCTTTCATTAGACAAATCGCAGGTAGCATTATGTTTGTTGCAGTAAATAGGATGTTAATTATTTACGGTGGTGAGCTTGGGGTAGCAGTATTCGGAATGATTCATAAGGTAATGGCGCTATCTGTCATGCCGATGTTCGGAGTTATTCAAGGCTTGCAACCTATTGTTGGCTTTAACCATGGGGCGAAACAGCCTGAACGTGTGAACGATACAGTAATGTTATCCATTAAAGTAACAACAATTATTTCAACTGCAGTATTCGTAATTGTCCTAGCATTTGCTAAACCATTAATTTCAATTTTCACATCTGATGTTCAGGCAATTACGATGGGTGAAAATGCGCTCAGAATTATATTTGCACTCATGATCACAGTTGGTTTCCAAATGGTAATTGGAGGTGTTTATCAAGCACTTGGCAAAGCTAAACCAGCATTCATATTATCAATGGCTCGCCAAGTATTATTTTTAATCCCTCTCGTTTTATTATTACCTCGTCTGTATGGATTAACAGGCGTATGGCTTGCTTTTCCGCTAGCTGATTTGTTTGCATTTATCATAACTTTTGCCTATGCATGGAAGGATCGTATAATTACTTGGAAGAAACAAACACAAAATAGCAATGCAAATGCCTCCGCCTAGTATAAATTGACAATAACTGCAATAATTGTATTCTCCCTTACATTATGTTTTTTTAAAAATGATGACAATAGTGTTTATTCTCCCTACTTATAATAAATATTACTTTTGCTACACACATAGTATATTTATATAGTAAAAAAGATTGATCGGCATAGCGATCAATCTTTTTTAGGTTCTATTCACGAAGTTTGTTTAAAAAGGGTTTGTATTGGACAATAAATACCAACTCACCTACTTTATTAAAAATACTATAAGAATTCACAAAAATGATCTTGATTTACAGCTATACATGCATTAATATGGAAATGCTTGCAGAAAATACAGGTTGCTTTGTTAACTCGACTATGTATTTAGCAATTAACTAATGTACTAATGTTAACGTTACCACTTTTAGAAAGGGAGACACGGATGAAAATTAAAACAAAACTGTTACTTTCATATTCATCTTTAATAATAATCCTCATTATCCTGGGGAGTTACGCCGTTGTTAATATTTCTAATATTAACGAAAACGGCAAACATATAGTAGATGAAAGACTAGTACCTACCTCTTCAATTGGTAGAATTGCACAGTATGCTAGTAACACGCGAATTCAAATGCTCCAAGCTTTAGTCAATGAAGATAGTTCAATGACAGCAAAGGCAAAAATTAGTATGGATACCGTTGATCAAATGTTACTATACTATAAGGAAAATTCAATGACTGCTGGAGAAAAAGAAATTTTCCAACAATTAGAAGATGATTGGGAACTATTTAAAGAACGAGTCTCTGAAAATACTGAGTTTATTATGCAAGGTCAATATGAAATGGCTCGTGAAGGAATTGCATTAAGTGGTGATCAATTCGACAAAGTTGAGGACAAAGTCGGAAAACTCATGAAGGTTAATATAGATCTTGCTAATGAACTATCATCACAAAACAATAAAATTTACCAATCTACAAAAACGTTATTATTGATTGGTCTAGTCATAGCAATAATCACTTCTTTTGTTATCGCACTAATCGCAGGAAGGAAAATTACTAATCCTTTAAAAACGATAAGCATGCGTGTAAGTCAAATTGCTGATGGAGAATTAACGGGTGAACCCATCAAAATAAAGACTAAAGATGAATTATTTTTGTTAGGAAATGATATCAACACAATGCAAGATAATTTAAAAGTGTTAGTTAATAATGCAGCTGAAGCAGGAGATCAACTCGCAGCAGCAGCTGAAGAACTAAGTGCAAGCACAGAGCAAAGTTCATTAGCTACTGAACAAATGGCAACGCTGGCTCAACATTCGGCTGAACGTGTTGAGAAACAACTACAAGGTATTAATAATATTTCTTCAACGATTAAGAAGGTATCTGACAATACATTAGAAATAGCACTTAACAGTAGTGACATGGTAGAAATCTCTAAAAAAGCAACTGCTGCTTCTGAAAATGGCTCTATTATTGTTACAAAAGTGGTTGAACAAATGAATATGATCACTGATATAGTAACTGACAGCACAAGTCAAATATATCAGCTTGATCAAAAATCCAATAAGATTAGTAATATTATTAATATTATTACCGATATATCAGAACAGACTAACTTGCTTGCCTTAAACGCTGCTATCGAAGCGGCTAGAGCAGGAGAAAATGGTAAAAGCTTTGCTGTTGTTGCAGATGAAGTAAGGAAACTAGCAGAAGAAACAAAGCAATCCGCATCACAAATTGCTTCTGTATTACATGAGATACAGAATGAAACAAGAAGCTCTGTAAAACATATGAGCGAAGGTTCAGACAAGGTAAATGAGGGCATTACCTTAACAGAAGAAGTAAATGACGTATTCGGCAATATATCTCAATTAATATCTGACGTTGCTACGAAAGTAGACGAGGTTATGCGTTCTATCCAAACGATGGCTGAAGCAAATGAGCAATTAGTTTCAAGCTCAAAATCTGTAGAAGAAATGGCACATTCATCTGTTTTAGCAAACCAAGAAAGTTCTGCAGCTTCTGAAGAACAGTTAGCTACTACAGAAGAAATCACAAGTTCCGCAGAATCCTTATCTGCCTTAGCCGATAAATTGCATAATCAAATATTGAAGTTTAAAATAACTTAAGTAAAATTCACTATAGTTAACGATTCTTCGATGGAACTGTAGTAATGACATTAAGTTTACTTATCACTTTTTATAAAACTCAATAAGTTACAAATATAAAAAGCGTGTTTGATAAAAGATTGATCAAAGCACGCTTTTTATGTATTCTCTTTGCCACATTCTATTATAGTGCCGGCTTCTTATATTACTTCATAATACGATTTATTGTGTCGAAACCTTTTTCTCTTTTCCTTATGCATGTGATAATACAGATTAATCATTAACAAGCTATCTTTCATTACTGGTATTCGTAAAATAACGTTTAATTCATAGTTGAAAAATGATTTCTATGAATAAACGGTATGTATTATATGGTTAAGTGAGATTTTTTAATAATTTTCCAGCCTTGCCTTTCCATGCATTTGCTATGTCTGTACATTTTAAAATTTCCTCTATAGCTTCTTTATTCTTCTTATCATGAAATAAAACTTGGTTAGCAGACCAGATGGACACGTCATTTTGTGCACGCTCGATTAATTTGATCTCTGAGTTACAGTTCACAGCACCTTCTTTAATGACCTTAAAGAAATAACCAGTATACCCTGTTTCTACGAATCTAGATAGTAGAGAATCAATTTCGTTGAACTTCGAAATCGTATTACAAGGAATTCTGCCCTGTGAAACTTGAACAATTGCATCTCCAAGAGCAAATATATCTCCTATAAAAATATCTTTCTCAAGCATATTCCTCACTGTTATATTTTCACCAAATGCTGGTGGTTCAATAGATTTATTAAACTCTTTTTCAAACTGTAAGTAATGCTCATATGGATAAACACAAACTGCTCTATCTGGTCCACCATGATATTTTTGATTAGCTACTCCATCTCCTACAAACCCCTCTGTTGTTAAAAACGCTTCCTCAATGATTTGTTTCCCTATGCCTGAATCTTCGGTTTTTCCATTCCAAACATAACTTTTGGGTTGCCCAATACTTATAGAAACTATGTTTCTTTCCATGTTAATCACCTCAATTTTCCATTAACGTTTTTATTCTAGCTGTTATTTTGAATATGTTCAACATTTTCCTTTTATGCTCAATTGCTTCATATAATAATCTTAGGAAATTGAACATCGGCAAATGAAGTGACAACCCTATCCAAAGCTCATCTGCAGAGGTGTGAACTTACCCAACAAACGACTGTCAACAATTTATAAGATGAAATGATAACGGTGAACATATTAATTGTTAAGAACGGTAACATACATAATATATGAAACCTGATTCGTTATTACTTTTTTGCTGGTTACATCGTGCGATACGACCAAACGTTAATACGATTGCCATCAGGGTCGAAAAAATGGAATCCTCCCCACCCTTCCAATGGATTCCCTGCTATTTCTGATAATTCCATATGCTGATCTTTGAGTCTATTATATGTTTCATAAAATTTTTCCGGTCTAATATCAAAATATGTACGTACTGCTGGATTCCCTCTAACTGGTTCATCAATTTTTTCTAGAAAAATATTATCCATTAATGATCGTTGATGAACGTTGAAATCATACGCATCTTCCGTTTGAAGATGAGCATATCCTTTCTCTTGGTCTTCAATGACCTTCAAGAAACCTAGATGAGTCGTATACCAATCAACAGCTTTGCTTATATCAGTTACACCGATTCTTGCATTGATCTCACCAAATCCTAGTAGTCTAGCATCAGGGTAATGATCCTTCTCTGTAGGGTTTTCAAAAACTGTAAATCGAGCATTTTCAAATCCATAAAAATCAAACGTTTTCAAACCATTTACTAATGTGACCTGTTTTGAGTAAGTAATGCCATGCTGTTCAAAATAGTCAAGTGTATTTTCTATACTGCCAATTTCAAAACACAGCCTTACATTACCTTCTTCCCCAGTTTCATTTATGAAATGGTCTATATCGGAATCAAATGATTTTACCGTAACTACTCCTAGTCTAGGCATTTTCAAAAAAGCTTTTTTCCCCAATGGTGTCTGAACCTGATCTAGACACTCCCATCCCATATGTGTTGTGTACCATTCTACTCCTTCGTCAAATCGGTCCCACGAAACCATGATGAAGCCTCCATCCCAACGAAACATAACCAATCACACTCCTTAACAATAATTTCTATACATATATCCTAAACCTTAAAGTGGGTTTAATGTCAATATTTTTTAATAAATTCTTTTTTTGAAAACGCTTTTATAACATTCTTTGCTATAGTCCAACCTAGAAAATAAAGAAGTCGTTTTCATAACCGGCATCTATTTAAAGTATCCAAAGATGCTACGAACGCTAGATGTACCTCCTTATATCTTATTAAGAAAAAAGCCTAAAACAAAAAAAGAAACTCCTTTTATGTAGAAGTTCCCATGTTAAAATTGCAGTTTTTTCGTGAATTTAATGCTATTAGCACTGAGTAAATCCAGCTAATTATACTTATTAATCATCGTTGGTACAAAAATATTATTTTTTCCCTTTGTTTGAGACAACTAATTTTCCCATCTACCGCTTCCATAGGAAGATTGCCTATACTAGTCCCAAAATTACCTGTTAGGTGTAACACCTAAACTAACGTAATATTCATTGCCTAAATAGACCAAAATGCGTTAATCCAATACTTCAATCTTTCCAATGGTTGCTTGCATTGGGCTACTATCTAAAACTTCACCATCTATCCATACTTTAAACTTCTTACCTTTTTCCAAGCTGCTTTTACCAACCGACTTTCCATAGCTTAGAATAATATTTCCGGTGTTTCCTTTTTCAAAAAAAACACCTTGTTTAACTTCCATTTCTATTGATTGATTATTAAATTTTATTACTTCCCCAATAAAGTCTGAGTCGGCTAAATATTCTTCATTATTGTTACAGGCTGAAAGTAATATAAAAACAGTAAATAACAAGAGTGATATCCTTAATGTCATTATTAGACATCCACCATAAATTCAATCTATTTACCTCGTTCCAGTAGAACCGTGGCCACCTCTATTTTCATTATTTAGAACGTCTACTTCCTTAAAAGTCACATGCTGCATTTTTTTTATCATTCTAAATTGACAAATCCGATCTCCAAATTCAATCTTAGTATCTCTCAGAGCATATGCTGGGAAAAACCATTGATCATTATCACCTTTATACGACTCATCGATTACCCCCATTGAGTTTGTTTGGATGATACCAAAATTTTTAAATGTACTTGATCTTGGTACAACATGCGCTTCGTACCCATCAGGGAGTTCCATCGCAACACCAAGAGGAATTAAACAGAACTCTTCCTTTTGGATTTCTACAGTTTTAGCTGCACGTAAATCAATCCAATCCCCAACTTCAATTTTATTGATTTTTGGTAATTGATTATGAAAATATTTTATTTTTATCGTAAATAACATTTATGTTTTCTCCTCTACCATGGACTAATTTATATAGTAAAAATAAAGTTATGCTAAAAATAATTGTCCATACTCTATTAGTATAAACCGTTTTATTATACGAACCCTGTCTAAGTTGTTTAATGACAGTATTAATCTTTATGCGATATCGCAACAACCAACAAAAAAGATGCATAAATGCACCCTCGCTAAGCTGTTATGTCACGTTTTAACGTTTTAATTGATAAAATTAAATAAGTGATTACAACTGCACCAATGAAGAATATAACTTTAAGATATATTATGGCTGACAAAAAGAAAAATGTATAAAAAACTGAGCTCCAAATAATCAAGACCCCTATTATCTTTGGTTTCATAGGAATCGCTTTATGCTCCCGATAGTTTTTTATATACTCCCCAAGTATTTTATTATTCATTAACTTATCATATAATTTTCTCGATGATTTAGCATAACAAAAGCCTGCTAGTAATAAAAAAGGTGTAGTCGGTATTAAGGGCAATATGATACCTATGACACCACATATTAAAGCAACTGTTCCTATTACGATCAATACGGTTTTTTGAAGTGTTTTCATAACCGAACTCCTTGCTGCTAGATTAATTAATTATATTTGTCAAAAAATAACCAAGATATTATGAATTAAATTGTTTAGAGTTAACATTAGCAACATTATAACACCGTAGATAAGGAAAAGCTAACCGTCGGCGGTATGCATACTTAATTTTTATACAATGTTACCATTAAATATTTATCTAGACTTTTTTCCATTGTTGGTATGTCTACGGCTATTAGAGTTTTATATTGCTAGTTATTAAAATTTATAAAATCCCCATGGAATATAGTAGCCTTCCTCATTATTTCTTTCTCGTTAAACGTATATATATCCATTTGAATTAATGTCATTATTTTCGTAAGGTGGAGTTTTCTCACTACATGTAGTTATAATGTAGTTTTCCTCTTGGATTACATATATCTCATCATTTAGCCTCCAGTCAAATAATTTTGCTATTAAACTGACTATTTAAATGTATTCTACTCATATTTCATCAACATAAAAGTGTGAGTTGCACCCTATCTTTTATCAAGGTTCTTTTCATACACTTTGTTGCTATTGATACCACGATAAGTAATTTTATTCAATCTTCATTTTACATAAGAGGAGTTATGATCGTGTTTATTTCTTAAAAACATTTTTAAATAAAACACCTTTATAGAACATAAAAATCAATAAGTTTTACTTATGTTAAGTATACATTTATTCGTATTTTAATTATAAATAAATGGGTTATATGATAAAAGATATGAAAGGAGGGATTTATATTTATGACGATTTTACTAATATTAATAGGGATCTGCGCATCATTTATTGGAACCTTGGCTGGTAGCGGTGGACTTATCAGTATGCCAGCTCTACTTTTGCTTGGTGTACCTATTCATTCAGCTATTGCTGCAGCCAAATTTTCAAACATATTTAGTTCATTTTCTAGTTTTTATACGCTGTTATGGAAAAAAGAAGTTACTTTCTCTTCAGTAGTGGTTATTGTTCCTTTAGCCTTATTTGGAGGAATTACAGGGGCACTTTGTGCATCTGTATTATCTGAGCAACAAATGACGATGATTGCAATTGTATTACTCAGTTTTGCGTTAGTGGTGAATTTACTAAAGAAACTACCACAAGAAAAAGTAGTGAATAACATCATTCCGAAAAATACACACCCTCTGTTATTCTTCAACGGAGTGTATGACGGTTTATTTGGACCAGGACAGGCTACCTTATTAATGTATACCCACTTATACAACGGATTGTCATATATTAAAGCAGTGGCTTTTACACGTTTTCAGACCTTTATGAGCTGTATCGGCGCATTTTTCACCTATTTCTTTGCTGGTTATTTCGATTGGCAAATCTCGATATTACTAGCAACAGGCTCACTAATTGGTGGACTCATAGCTGTAAGAGTTGCTACAAGGCTCTCAACAAATCACGTAAAGAATCTCCTGAGAATAGTAACTTCCATACTAATTATTCAACTAATTCTAAGTATATGACCACCTGAATTTGAGACTATCCTTATATTAATAAACGAAAAACGTGGCTACACGGTATTTATTGAAAAGGATTAACTACCAATAATAATGTAGCTTATATTCCTTTGGGACTAGAGAATGTAGCACGAGCAATTTGCTACGAACGCTATGCGTATATGACCTTATATTTAAGGACAAAAGGCGTCAATCAATACGAAAACAGCCTTGAACAAATACCTAAATCACCAAAAGTTAAAACTAAGCGTGGTGTTTCGTTACAAGTAAGAGAACATTGAATTTCATATTGGAGGTGTGCAAATGAATGATTTTCAACAAATTATCCAAAACTAGAACTTTGTCACCTTACTACTTGGATGTTAGTGTTTTGACGAACGATGACAGCCATATAACTAACGTTAGCAGATTTTCTTCTACGATTCATTTCCGAATAAGACTTCTAGAAATTGTAAAGTAATGCTACCCCTATGAAACTATCAATCATCATTTATTAAGTGCTCAACCTATTCTCACCCATATCTTATAAAAAAAATAAACTTTTGTTTATCCTATTGACAATTTAAATTATCGTAATATGATTAATCATAAGTTTTTGAAAATTCGATAATTTATAAGGTGGCTATAATATGAAATATGGATTTGCTAAACGAGTTCAACATTTACAAGGGTCAGAAGTTCGAGAGCTATTAAAAATCATTGAGAGCGGAGATGTAATTTCTTTTGCTGGTGGTTTACCTGATGAGAGTTTATTTCCTATTAAAGCTGTTGAAGATGCTTTCGAAAAAACATTTTTATCAGGAAAAAAAGCTCTTCAATATGGTGTTACCGAAGGCTTTACTCCACTACGTGACTTGATTGTTGAGCTTTTGAAAAAACAAAAAATTGTAACAACTACTAATGAATTATTGTTAACGACTGGTTCACAACAAGCGATTGACCTTTTTTCAAGGATAATGTTTAACCCTGGTGACATCATACTAACTGAAAATCCAACTTACTTAGCAGCTCTTCAAGTTTTTAAATCATGTGAGGCTACTATATTGCCTGTTTCAAGTGATGAGCACGGCATGTTACCTGATGATCTTGAATATAAAATTAGAAAATATAAGCCGAAATGTATTTATGTTGTACCAACATTTTCAAACCCTACAGGTAGAGTATGGTCTATGGAACGTAGACAAAAGTTACTAGAGTATGCGAAAAGGAAAAACGTTATTATATTTGAAGATGATCCTTACGGACAAATAAAGTTCGATGACCAAGAATACTTACCTGTTGCAGCACTGGACCAGAGCGGGACTCAGGTTGTTTATACAAGTACGTTTTCTAAAACCGTAGTACCAGCATTACGCACAGGATGGATTAAAGGTCCTCACCAAATTATAAGGATGATGACACAGGCAAAACAAGCTGCAGATCTTCATTCCAATTCTTTATCTCAACAAGCACTCTATCACCTTTGTACAGACTTTAATCTTGATAATCATATTAAACAAATTCGAGCTGTTTATCATAAAAGAATGAAAATCATGCTGGAATTGTTGGATTCAGCTAATATACCAAACATTTCTTATGATATTCCGAAAGGTGGCATGTTCTTTTGGGTAACTCTCCCTGCAAACATTGATGCTACTAAATTATTGACAGCTTGCATTCAAAAAGGTGTTGCGTATGTACCAGGTAAACCATTTTATGTTAGCTCTCCTGAACTAAATACTCTACGCTTAAACTTTTCTCACTCGACTCCCGACAAGCTTAGAGAAGGAATGGGCACTTTAGTCGACGTGTTTGCAGCTGAAAGCATGCTTCCAAATGTCTAACATGACATCGTACCTGCAATAGTTCATTTGTTCTTTACCAGTTTGACCTTCAACCCCATGATTGACTAATAATGCTTAAGGATTGTTATGAGAGATAAAGACCTGTGATAATAATTGATTTAGGTTGCATTCCTGAACGTTTTAATTTCACATGCCCCATTAGCGGTAATTTTAAATAAAAATACTTCAGAGGCACTAACATAAAGCTTTATCGCCAATTTTCATCGAACGGAAATAAAGTTCTTAAAATGTATCATTTCCAAAATTGCAACAGTATACAACCTTCTAACCCTCTAAAAAGTTAATGCTTCTGCAGTCATCACTAGCACATTTGTTAGTGATGACACAGCATTATCACAAAAACCATTATTTCTGAAATAGCTAAAGTAACTAAACATAAATGGGGTTAAGTCCTTGTTGAATAGCTTATGTAAACCGAGCTTTCTTATCATTACAGCTGTATAGCATTGTAATAATTAGGCTTTAAATCATTGTAATAGCATAACAGATAAGTTAATAAAGGCAGCACCTATGGTAGCCATCCAGAGCATTCCATCAATGAATATGTATATAAACAACTGTCATTGCTTGTCAATATCATTATTAAAGCTTCAACCAACAGTTGGAACTTATTCAAACAGTGCACACACAGCTTTGCTTTCAGTAAAGGGAGCTATTGACTGTTTTCCATAACCCCAGTCATGATGACATTAGCTTTTTTCTTTGTCCTCAACCCTCACTTGTGACCTTCCTTTTATTTACGGTTAAATCTTCAAATTAATATTATATGGTTGTTCTACACACTCAATCCACTTCAATAACAATAACAATATAATTTCCAGGCTTTAGTGTAAGTATAAAGGAACATACCTCTACTTAAATGGTTGAAAACGTATAAGTTCGTTGAGCACATTTCGTATTGAAGCTCTCTGAAATTAGATTTAGTAATAGTTGTTCAATCAAAAAATGTTGTGAGCGCTTATCTCAATTGGAGTGAATTAATAAGGTGACAAAGGGTCACTGATGACAGATTTATATGTGGACGTATACGATAGTAAGTTTGTAAGAAAATTTTTGTATTTTATTACAACTTTTTTGTAATCTTATTCGTCTGTATATATAAAGGCTAAAAAGGAGGGTTTTTCTAATGAAAATACAAATCAAAAAAATTTTAGCAACACTTATCATAGTTCTTGTTTTTATAGAGTTCATTAGCATAGCGTTCTCGGATTACATATTTACACCTTTCCTTATAATAGATGGAAATATTAGTCTTTTATATTTTATTTTTTCCTACGCAATCATTACGTGCATAATTTTACTTAGCTGTATGTTATTCATAAATATTATGATTTCTACTTTTTCTCTTAAAAAATAAATCTAGCTACTCTACTAAATTTGCTTAACTATGGAGAAAAGGCCTGAGTATAATATTTTCCTGATTATATTCCTATCATTAATGAGAAAATAGCAAATATAGTATTCATATGATCTTAAAATGCCTTTAATCTTTTCACTACATATTTAAGATAAAAAAGATTACCAATGTATTAAGTAAGTAAAAAACCAAACCATCAAAACAAAACGGTTTGGTTTATTGATAAGTAGGTTATCTATTCATTCTTCCGCTTTTTGAAAACCTTAAACAGCTTGTACTAACATCTAACCTTATTTGAATAATGTGATTTGCTTGCTAGTCAATTTTTGACTCCTCATCCATTTACCTCTATCGCTTCACGATCTGCCCAATATAAATCTGAAAAAATTTCTGAGAAAGCGTCAACACTTCTTTCAAGTTCTTCAAATGTATTGTCTACACCGCCTATTTCTAACGTGATAGCTTTACTAGATATATCTTGATTATATATTCCATTTCCATCTTTTTTTGATTTTTGATATATTCCTCTACTAATTCCAGGGTACCTTTTATTCAGCTCTGCATTAAGTTTTTCGACAAATTGTTTATTTTGCTCATAATTTATATTTTCCGTTCCTAATACAAAATATAATGTTGCGTATTCAATTCCATTAATCATTTTAGTTGTAACATCTCTACGTGCCGAATCCCGATGTATATCAATATAGTACTCTACATGACTATTGTTATTTGTGTTGACTTCTAAAATCTCACGAGACAAGTTATATGACATTGTTGTTTTCCATTCTTTCTCATGCAACTTTGCTGTCATATTCGTTTGATCATGATGTGCTCCGATCCCTTCTTTAAGGAGATTAGCTGATAAGCGCTTACCTAGTGCAACGACATTCACTCGATTATCATTACTGATTGCATGATTCGGACTGCTAGCATCTTTTATATATGGTAAAAAAGATTCCCAACTATGCGTCTGATAGATATATACAGTCTTATTTGGTATCTGATCAACAAGATTATTTTCAACTAACATTATGTTTTCATCCTGTTTTAGTTTTTCTGTTGCGACTTCTCGTTCTTTTAATAAAACTTCAATTGGTGGTGACGATTCAAATACGTACTCAGTTTCTTCGGTTATACTCGTTTTGTTTAAGGAGGAAGTTATGCCTGGTAATTCTCCGCCAAAAAATGTTGTTGTATCACTTAGAATAATATTTGTGCCAAATTGTAGAATAGATTCTGCTATATTTTTAAAAGAAAATAAATCATTCTCACTTTCTTCTAGAGTAAAATGTTGATTTTCTGCCTTCAGAAAGTGAATTAATAGGTCTTCTGATTCTACATTTCCTAACGCAGTATCAATAAAGCTAGATTCATATTTAACGTTTAAGCTAACGATTAATGTTGATATGAAGAAGATGAAAAATATCAGCATTGGAATACTAGTCACGAGCAATAACCTTTTGTTTCTATACGGCTTCATAAATATAATCCCCCCTATGTTAATCTATATGCATAGAAAGGATAGAATATATTAATTTAACAAAATAATATAAAGAATAGTAGATTATACCACTAATTTACATTAACACTATAAAGTACAGGTGGTTGGACCTATTGGCTTTATCCTCATAAGTTATTAAGAAACAGCTTCTAATTCGGAACCATATATATTCCGTATAAATAGATTTTGTAACAAAAATTGAAAAAATCTACTTATATCATACCGTAAATCATAAATTTAATTTTTTAGTAGAATGTGATTACTGTGGATATTTTAATGGTATCTATAGAGATACAAAGGATAAACTGTTTCCAATGATCTTTAGCATTTTGAAACAAATGACCTTTGGGTATTACTTTGGTAATTTTAGCGATAAAAAGACATTGTAAAGTAGTTCAACCAATTACAACAGCCGTAGAAACACGCAGAGAAAGTTCGAGGAGCAAACAGAAGGTTATTAGGCATTGGTAGCAGTTCCGATAAGAAGCTTTTGTACTGACTGATTTATGACTGTGAAGAAAAATGATTCCTTTCAATTTACGTTGTTAGTGAATCCTTTTCCATTAGCAACACATTGATAATTCACTATAACTAACCAAGCGGTTTTATATCCAAGTACTTACTATGCTAAGTTTATCATTCTAAAAATGCATGTTTTCACATGCCTGATATAAGTTTCTTAGGTATTTTAATCATTTTTTATTTTCTTGTCATTTTCCTACACAAGTTATAACCATTAGCATAAAATATTCTATCTTACTATATAGTATGATTTACCCTTTTAGGAGAACAATTGGCTTTTTGTAAAGATCATCGTTGGAATTTACTATTTTGACATCCAGTAATAAAAAGCTACTGTTATGATAATAAGCTTAACAACAAAATATGGATTATATAATCAACCCCAAATACAGGAAAGCATCCTGTAACCGAGAAACAGCTGAATTGCTATTACACTAATAATCTTCCTTCTTATAAAGTTTAACAGAGTGGTCGGAGCCACTCTGTTTTTTATTTTGACTCTATTCATAAACTTTATTGCGATCGTTCCAAAACTAGAATATAAAACTGTCGTTTACTCAGCATTAACCATTTTTCAGAAGAAAAGATGCCACTACATCCTGTTGTTTTCGTGTTTATTAATTAGTACAAAAACACTAACCTATGCAAATATAGTCTTTATTTAATTTAGCTACTACTTTCCCACATTAACGCATTGTGGGTCAGTTCCCCGGCACTAAAACAATTTTTCCAGTTGTTTTTCTTGCTTGTAATAGTGTATGAACGTTTGCTGCTTCTGCTAATGGGTATACGCCTCCAACTGTTAATTTTAATTGGCCTGTCTGTACATATTGAAGTAATTCTAATAAGCTAGATTGGAGGAGCTGTGGTTTACGCATAATTTGTGGTAAAAAGAAACCAATAACCGATTGGTTACGTCTCATTAACTCTGCTGGTTGCATTGTGCTCATTTCTCCACTAGCTACACCATATATGACAAGTCTACCAAATGGTGCTAAACAACGGACTGTTTTATTAAATATATCTCCACCAGCCATTTCAAGTGCTACATCTACACCTTTACCTTCTGTCGCTTTCTTTACTTCTTTATCCCAGCCGTCTACAGTGTAGTTTACAGTTACGTCAGCTCCCATCTCTTGGGCGAGTGCTAACTTCTCATCAGTACTAGCTGTTGCTATTACTTTACCTGCACCAAATAACTTAGCGAGCTGAACGGCAAGTAAACCGACTCCACCAGCAGCCGCATGAACAAGGACTGTTTCACCTTCTTCAAGGCGCCCCATTGTTTTTAAAATATGATAGGCACTTAATCCTTGTATCGGCAAAATAACAGCATGGTTATAATCAACACCATCAGGTATCGGTATGACTGATCTTTCATCGACCATCGCAAACTCTGCATATCCACCTGATTCCATGATAGTCACAACTTTCGAACCTATACTAACAGAAGTAACATCTTCTCCAACTGCAACTACAATACCAGCAACCTCGCCTCCTAAAACATACGGTAATGTTGTCTCAACTACATACTGTCCTTCTCTTCTCGCTGTATCAGCATAATTTACTCCGATGGCTTTTACTTCAATTAATACTTCATTGCCTTTAGGCATTGGTTTATTCAATTCAACATATTGTAAAACTTCTGGTCCACCAAATTTATCTATCTGTACTGCTTTCATAGTCATATTCCCCTTTTCTATTTACCTTTAAATTGTGGTTTTCTTTTTTCTTTAAATGCGCTAACACCTTCTAAGTGGTCTTCAGTATGAATCATCAACGTTTGTGTAATTCGTTCTTGCTCCAAAATATCATCTAATGATGACTCGTAAGATCGATCAATGATTTTCTTCATCATTCCATAAGCTTTACTTGGACCATGGGCAAGCTTCATCGCTAGCTTTGTCGTTTCAGATTCAAGGCTTTCAAGTGGAACAACTCGATTTAATATACCTAGTTCTTTAGCTTGGTCAGCGGAAACTGTTTCTCCACTAAAGAATAATTCTTTAGCACGATATGGCCCTACTAACCTTGGAAAGAAATAGGACCCTCCTCCGTCTGAAATTAGTCCTACTTGTGAAAAACTAAAGACAAATTTACTGTTGTCAGCTGCTATAATAAGATCACAAGCCAATGCTAAATTAAACCCTGCGCCCGCTGCAAAACCATGTACAGCTGCAATAATTGGTTTAGGTAAATCTTTCATAAGCTTTATACATTCATTTAGCTTACCAATATGATCGTAAATTTGTTGTGACGAAGCTACGCCCATGGATTTTACATCTCCACCTGCACTAAATGCTCTACCTGCCCCTCTAATGACCACAGCTCGAATATCATCATTGTCTCTAGCTATTTCCATTGCCTCTGATAAACCTAGTATCATATGTGAACTAAACGGATTAAGGCTTTCTGGCCGATTCAACGTTAGAACCATAATAGGACCTTCGATATTAACAATTAGGTGCTCATTTTGCATTTCTATCAACCTCCCTTATTACTAGTTTCGCAGCTTATGATATAAGCCAGCCACCATCTACAACGATATCTGATCCGGTCATATATGAAGCTTCAGATGATGCCATGAAAGCTATTACATTGGCTATTTCTTCTGCTTCGCCTACCCTACCCATAGCTGTGCTTCTCTCAATCGTTTTCATAAACCGTTCACTTTCAAGACTTATTTCAGTCATGGGTGTGTTAATAAAGCCAGGTGATACAGAGTTCACACGGATTCCAAATTGTGCAAGTTCATGAGCAAGTGTTTTAGATAAATTTACCACCGCTGCTTTTGCAGCACTGTAATGAGGTAAAGTTGGCGCAGCTTTATGGCCTGATAATGAAGCGACATTGACAATTGTTCTGTCTTTGCGCTTTCCTTCATCCTTTTCACTACTTTCCGCCATCAGTTGTCCTAAATATTTAGAAACGAGAAACACACTTTTTAAATTTGTTTCTTGAACAAAATCCCAGTCTTCTGTTGATGTATTAAATAATCTAGAAACGGGGGATGCTCCTGCGTTATTTATTAAAATATCTAAGTGACCATAGTTTTTTTGTACAAAAACAGCTAACTCTGTGATACGTTCTTCATTTGTTACATCTGCCACGAAATATTGAACAGCATTTCTATTGACCTCTTCATTAATTTGTTTTGATACTGTTTCTAATTTAGATTGAGTCCTTCCTACTATTAGAACATCAGCGCCCTCTTTTGCTATTCTATGAGCTGCTGCCTCACCTATTCCACTACCTCCACCGGTGATCACTACGACTGTGTCAGAAAATCTCATACATGCTCACTCCTTTTTTATTTTGGCTGTTTTCGAATAGATTGTTGCTGTTGTAATCTGATTAATACTATAAAAAGCGGTATTATATTGTTAGTCGCTGTACGGAAAAATAGATGCCATAATTCTAGTTAAGTACGTGTTTACTTCTCAATACGAAAATCCAAGCGAAAACAGCATTTATTTTACTTAAAGTTTTAAATAATCAAAATATTTTAAGTTCATGTTTGTAACAATACCTATCAGTTATTTATGTGTAAATATTGGTTTGCGTTTTTCTAAGAATGCTTTTACACCTTCTTTTATATCCGCAGTTTGAAACACTTCTTCAAATAATTCTGCTTCCCTTTTAAGACCGGCTTCAACCGTTAATTGGCCACCTTCTTGTATGGCTTGTTTACTGCGTGATATTGCAGCAAGTGAATATTGACAAATGGTCATTGCCATCTCCTGCGCAGCTAATAAGCCCTTCCCACTTGCCACTACTTTATTTACAAGGCCAATACGCCAAGCTTCTTCCGCATAAATAGGTTCCCCAGTGAAGATCATTTCCTTTGCTCTAGCTTCCCCTATCAATCTAGGGAGTCGTTGAGTACCTCCTCCACCTGGAAAAAGACCTAGCTTTATTTCTGGCAATCCTATTTGCACGTGATTTTCAGCAATTCTAATATCACATGCTAATGCTAACTCACAACCTCCACCAAATGTTATCCCATTAAGAACAGCAATCGTAGGCTTGCTAAATGTATCGATATAGTTCAGCACGTGATGGCTTTCTAAAAATTTGCTTTTTAATCCAGTTTTCCCTATTAAACTAGGAAACTCACGGATATCTGCGCCAGCCATAAATGCTTTTGAACCAGCACCAGTCAAAATAACAGCAACCACTTCAGTATCATCTTCAAGCAATAAAAATGTTTCTAATAATTCTTTACTTACTGAGCTACTCATAACGTTTAACGGTGGGTTATTAATGGTTACTATCGCTGCACCATTTACTTTTTCGTATTCCACATTAGGCTCCATTATTGCTTCACCTTTTTGCTTGAATAATCATAAAAGCCTTTTCCCGTTTTTCTTCCTAACAAACCTGCCTTTACCCTTTCTTCAATAAAAGCTGGTGGTTTATCTTTTGGATTTCCAGTTTCAGCGAAGCGCTGCTGCATAACATAATAACCTACATCTAATCCCGATAAATCCATTAATTCAAACGGTCCAATCGGATGTTTCAACGCTTGCTTTACAATCAAGTCGATGTCTTTATAATCAGCGATTCCTTCTTCATATAAATACATCGCTTCTTTTTGAAGAGCAATGAGAATTCTATTTGCAACAAACCCTGAAATTTCTTTACGTAGTAGAATTCCTTTACGGTTAATTTTTTCGCAAACATCTAAAGTAATTTGTGCAGTTTCTTCTGAAGTTTGCTCACTCATTACTACTTCAACACAATCCATCACAAGAGGCGGGAAAAAGAAATGCATATTACAAACCTTCTCAGGACGTTTTGTTGCATCTGCGATAAGTGAGTTGACGATCGTCGAACTGTTCGTTGCTAAAACAGCATGTGCTGGCGCATAATCATCTAACTTTTTAAATACCTCGCGCTTTATTTCAAGTTTTTCTACAATTGCTTCAATAACAAAGTCAGCTTTCGAACTTGCCTCTTCTAAACTTTCAGTAAATGACAACCTTTTAAGGGCTGCTTCTTTTTGATCCTCAGCTATTTTACCTTTCATTACCCATGTTTCCATAATCGACTCAAGACTTGTCTTAGCTTTTGTTAATGATTGTGAACTCACATCTTGAATTATTGTTGAAAATCCACCTAATGCGCATAGCATTCCTATTTGATGTCCCATTTGTCCAGAGCCGACTACACAAATATTCTTAATATCTTTAATATTCATAATATATCCTCCTTTATACTGACTAGTTAGTATGTAGATCTTATTCAAACCCTAGCAAAACTAGAGTAGACTTAACTTATTCTTTTTGTATTCCTCGTAAAATCATATCAATATATATTTCTGCAACATCATGATCAGATTTTGTCCCTGCTGGATCAAACCATTGATACGTCCAGTTTGTTACACCTAATATACCAAAAGTAATGATGTCTATTTCAAGGTCCTTACGAAACTCTTCCTTCGCGACACCATCAGCTAGTAGTTGCTCGATATTCAGTCTGAATTTGTCACGTTTCGTTAGAATTTTTTGAAGATGTTCATTAGTTAAATTTCTTAGCTCTCGTAAGAACACTCGTGCACTTGGCCCTTGTTCTTTTATATCCGTAATAAGCAATAATACAACATCCTTCAGCTTTTCCTTACAGCTTTTTTTATTATCTACTAAAATTTCAAGTTGATGTTGTAGCAGATCGTCGATGTAATGTAGATGAATATCCATTAATAGTTGTTCCTTACTTGAAAAATAATAATAGAACGTTCCTTTTGTTACTCCTAAAGCATCAACAATATCTTGTATAGAAGTCTCAGTAAATCCTTTTTTCTCAAACAAAAGGATGCTCTGCTCTTTAATACGTTGTTTCAAAGTTATATCCTCACATTCTATATTTTTTAATGGAATTATAACACAAAATATCACCTCTAATTTCTATATTAGTTAAATCTAGATTTGCTTGATATTGTTTCATTAGGCTACTTTCGCAATGTTTATTGCTTTTATAATTAAGTTATAAGCATGTATACAACAGTGTTCTTAACATCTTTATACTTATTAATTATTAAGTTCCTATAAAACTCATCACACAAACCATAATTATAAAAAAACAACTTTACGAAAGAGCATTTCATTTATTTAGTGTGTACACGACTAACCCCAATGGCATTTTAGAATTCTGTTGTTATAATATCGGAAAAACCGTATATACAAAAAACTCTTTTATCGGTGTTTCTATGATAAAAAAAGAACGGAAACATATCGTTAGACAATATGTATCTTAATCAATATGCTCCCTGTTCGTCTTGAATCATCTTTCAAAAAGATTTTACGTAAGATTATTCTCCCGTAAAGCACGTCTTAATATTTTTCCAACCGTCGTTTTCGGTAATTCAGCCTTGAACTCTATAATTGTTGGTACTTTGTATGAAGCCATATGGTCTTTGCAATAGTTAATAATATCTTGTTCATTCGTTTGTTCCCCTTGCTTAAGAACGATAAATGCTTTTACTGTTTCACCCCTATATGCATCCTGTACTCCAACCACTACAGCTTCTTGTATAGAAGGGTGTTCATAGAGAACTTCCTCTATATCACGCGGATAAATATTGAAACCGCTTGCAATAATCATGTCTTTTTTTCGATCAACGATATACAAGTATCCATCCTCATCCATTCGAGCAATGTCCCCTGTATATAACCAACCATCACGGAGAGTGTGCATCGTTTCATCAGTCATGTTCCAATATCCTTTCATGATCTGAGGTCCTGAAACGATCAGTTCACCAACTTCCCCTACTGGTACCTCTAGCTTGCCATCTGCAATGTCAACGATTTTAAAATCAGTTGAAGGGTATGGAATCCCAACACTTCCTGTTTTTCGCTCAGCGAATAATGGATTAGAATGTGTAACTGGACCTGATTCAGACATGCCGAAGCCTTCAACTATTTTAGAGCCAGTTTTTTCTTCAAATGCTTTTAGTACTTCCACTGGCATTGGTGCTCCTCCACTATTACAAACCTTAATACAATCAATTCCGTAATCAGTGGCATTAGGATGATTTAAAATAGCAATAAACATTGTCGGAACTCCTGGGAAAATCGTTGGTTTTTCAGCTTTTATCGTATGCAATACTTCCTCAACATCAAATCTCGGTAGAAGGACCATTGAAGCAGCATTAAATATTGAAAAATTCATACATGCCGACATACCAAAAACATGAAAAAATGGTAGAACTATTAAACAACGCTCTTTACCCTTTTCTACATCATTTTTGAAAAACTCTTGTGCTTGCACATTATTTGCTATTAAATTACGGTGTGTTAGCATAGCTCCTTTTGGTCTACCAGTCGTTCCACCTGTATACTGTAGGACAGCTATATCATGTTCAGGATCTGTGTCAACTGGACTTACAATTCCGTTTCCAACTTTCATAAACTCATAGAAGGATATGTCTGGTTTATATGTTTGATCGTTTGGTTGTAGACTAACAACTATAATATTTTTTAATCCTGTATTTTGTTGAATCGCCTTCACTCGAGGGTATAACATATCTAGGACAACAACAGTTTGCGCCCCAGAATCTGCTAAAATATATTGTAATTCTCGCTCTACCAGCATTGGATTAATTTGTGTTACGATTGCTCCTGCAGCCAACACCCCATAAAATGAAATGACATATTGAGGACAATTAGGTAGCATAATTGCAACGCGATCACCTTTATTAATTCCTGACTGTTGTATTGATGATGCAAAAGCTTGAACAGACATATTTAATTCTTTATATGACATCTTTTGTTGGTAGAATAAAATAGCATCGTTTTGTGGGTATTCCTCTGAAGTATTTTGTAAGATTTGTGGTAATGTTGTGTTAGGAATTTCAACATCTGTTGAGATATCATCTGGATAATGGTTTAACCAAACATGCTTATCATTCACGAAACAACCCCCAAGTTATTATTTTTTCTAAGTTAACCCTCAGATGTAAGACAATTTATTCTCACGTATCTAACAACTTACTTTTATGAAAAATAATTTTGATAGGGTATTTGCAGCATTTCATCCATAAACGAAAGATAATATGTTGTTTTGTTGAATTTATGTTTTTACAATTTATGCGTAGCTTTCAATATTCATGATAGATTCACAATTTTAATACTATCACCTCCAATTCGATAACGATTGATAAATGTCTAGTCATTTGTCATGTAATACTCATACAAGACTTAAAAAAATATTCTATAATGACTATGTTATTAATAATTATCATATTTTCACCCATGCCATAGACATGTAATCAACCAGCCTTCTCGTATAAAATAATTGGTAATTTGTATAAAAAACTAACAACTCACTGTACTAATTAGTTAAGTAACAGCAAAGTTGAGGAAGTCTAGTTGATGGATTGTATGAAAGTTTTAGACACTTCACATATGTTTAGATTCTTTCAGTTATACAGAGAAGAATGTCCTTTAACGAATTCAAGTTTACTTAAAGGATTCCAAATTGAAAATTAAGATGGCTTTTCAAGCTCTTGTTTAAGCTTCAACATACCCTTTTCTGCTCGATTTTTAATTATTATTTTTGCTATTGGCATAAAGAAAACATTGGCTAACCTCGAATGGTTTCTACTCTCCATTTTCCAAGTAACAAGGGTACTATCTATTGTTTTAGCCGAAAAAGTAACTGTCATTCTTTCCATCAAAGGTGGAAAATCACCATCAGTTACGAACTTTGAATTATGTGTTGATTCAATTACAGTGATTGGTATTGATTTTTTTATATTGAAGGGTAGTTTCGTTTGTTCAGTATATTTTTTACCTATTTCGCCGTGAGCTAGCGTATTATCAGAGGTCATTTCTATTACATTAGGAAACCACTTGCCGAAATTTTCCATATTAATTACATAATTATATACATCTTCTATTGGTCTGTTAATTTCTGCTTGTTTTTCTGCTAGGAATATCAACATAACGCCCCCTCATTTTTGTCTTATGTATATTTGAACTAACCGGTTGGTATGTTTGATAATTCTATCATATTATGTAAATCATAGATACGCAAGTATTTTCACTGAATATTTATACAATCTTATATTAAACTATGTAACATACAAATAAGTCTGAATTAGCAAATAAACACGTACAAAACGACCGTTCGGATCATCTCTTCTCCTGTAACATGATAACTAGCATTTAAAGCCACTTCTTATAGTACAAAATTCGTGATTATAGCAATAATATTTACGAAAATAGGCTTCAATTATAAGTAGTGTCTTAAACTATAAGTGTATTTTTGAGATTCTCCCTAAATATATATTTGCCTTATGGCATAGGCGTGGAGAGACGATGATTATTAGATAAAGAAGGTAATAGCAGTATGTTAACATTCGAATATTAAATTTCCTATCCTTATACACAAAGCTGTTATAACTGTAATATGCTATAAAGATGCTGTGACTGTAATTATATTGGGGTGAAGTTAAATGTCCGAAAACTCAGCAGGCTTTAGAGTACGTCTTGCCGCATTATTCTTTGATTGGTTACTTATTGGTTTACCCATTACTTTTATCGCTTATTACATTTTCAATGAACAAAGTTTCCTACTAAACGAATTTGAAGTAATCTACGGAACCTTACTTCCTGTTTTTTGGAAGGGATACACAGTCGGAAAAAAAATAGTAGGTATTCGAATTGTTAAAATAGATGGCACGAATGTTCACCTCGGGACTATGGTTTTGCGTGTCATAGTTGCAGGTATCGTATATGGTTTAACACTTGGTATAGGCATTATTGTCAGTATATTTATGGTTCTGTTACGTGAAGATAATCGCTCAATACATGATTTTGTTGCAAACACATACGTGACTTATGATAATTAGCTTATAAGTCACGTATGTGTTTGGATATCGTGGATCAAAAGAATAGACTACATTTACTGCATGGCTCTATTGAGGAACTTGACTACTAAAGACTATTATTGCAATTTTTGAAAACCCAGATTTTAGTTATACTGTTTACTGCTTTAGCACTAATTGTTATTTTTTAAAGTAAGGGAAAACACGTACAGAACTAAAATTCGGTCAATCATTTCAATATTCACCAGATATTTAAATTTATGAGAATAAAGCAACCAAGAATACGAAAATAGTCAAAGAAGCTTTTATGAAAATTATCCTTATTTTAAACAACCTCAATCGCACTGTTAAAAATAAGCTAGCTATATAAAGAAATTAACGATTATTGTTTAACGTTTTAGTAAGTGCAATCGCTGTAATAGATGCTCCAATAGCTTGAAGCCAACTACCTAAACTTGACAAAATTCTTCCCATTTTCTCTTTGCCATTTATTATGTAAAGAATACCAATTGCTAACAGAGCCGCACCGAAAGATTGAATGCTGTTTCCTAGAGCCAACAGATCTGATGACCTAAAAACAGCACCCACTGCGCCGAATGAAGCCCCAAGTGATTGTACACTATTACCAATCACTCCAATTTGCAAACCTTCATCTTCATTTTGTGCCTCCATCATTGCAGCACCTACAGCACTTGCAGCAGACCCTCCTGCTAGTAACCAATTCCCAAAAATAATCAAATCATTACCTTTATAATTTTCAGCAAGTTGTTGTTTTTCTCTTCCTATAGCTCTAAAAGAGTTCCCTACAGCTTTTAAAGAATTTCCTAGCACAATAAGTTGGTCATTTACGGCTTGTTCCTCAACCCGTCGAGATTGCCCAATTGCAGCTATGACACTCCCAACAACTTGAATCCATGCACCAAGAACTTCTAATTCTTTCCCCTCAGTCACCACCCGCCTTGCACC
Source organism: Cytobacillus sp. IB215316 (assembly GCF_033963865.1). Taxonomy (NCBI): domain Bacteria; kingdom Bacillati; phylum Bacillota; class Bacilli; order Caryophanales; family Bacillaceae; genus Cytobacillus; species Cytobacillus sp. IB215316. The sequence continues at coordinate 212,560 of NZ_JAXBMC010000002.1, forward strand.
ACCGTTCTAAAAACATTGATACATTCATTGTATTCAAGTGATATAAATTGTTATGGAGCAAGGCCTACACCGATCGTATAATTTTTTCAATACGTTTCCTATTATTTATTTTGTTACAAATTCAACATAATTAATAGCTAGATGGTCCATCGTTTCACAGACCCAAAGGAACCTTAAGCCTTATTTTATACGATGATCAACAATCAGGACATCCCTGGTTAATTAATAAAAGTCTAATTGCTCACGGCTAGGGGATCGGGCATTCTTATTATTGTAAGGAGCCTAACAAATCAGCAACAGAACGATACCAACTACGTACGTCATATAAGCCAATGCCAACAATATCAATATGATCTGTCGAATTGAATTCACCCAAATAATTCCATACCCCTTTTTCAGGTAACCCTTCGTAAAATACTATCTCGTCTGTTGATCCTAATGTTGGTCCATCCATTGAATTTGTATTGACTACACCATCATTTTTCCACCAGTCACTATTAATAGTAATACTACCGTTTTCTGTATATTTTCCAAGAAAATCACTAAGAACGTATAATATTGGGTTCATAAATAATTCAGGTTTATGATTGCCTGACCATATAGATGGGTAAGTTTGTTCCGTGGAAACTGAAAAATAATATGTACTAGGTTGTGCTGATACCCAGCTATTTATTTCACGTGCACCTTCTGGGCTGGCATCCCATTCTGCAGTATCTTTCGTATCGTTCCAAATAGAACTGTTGTATACACGATTAGCATAGCTTTCAAATGTTTCCCCTTCTCTTCTTTTTAGTCCCCATTGATCTAGCTTAAAGTCATATAGAATATTGTCAGTTTTTCCTGTTAAACTTGCTGCTAAAGCTATTATCTCCTTTGTCATTGGAAAAAAACTGTCTACTAATCTTGTAGCTGTAGATCCATCATGCGGTGAAGATATAGTAAACACACTACTAACCATTGAAGAGGTGTCTTTCTTAAAAAGAGATGATATGTCGTTTGAATCTGATACAGCTAATTCATTTTCGTCCCCATGTTCCAGCAGCTGTGTTAATAAACGAATCGTTTGACCGCCTAAACTATGACCAACTAAATGTATTTTATTAACCTCTCCAGTAGTGGAATTCACCTCTCCCCATTCAGGATAAAAACCACTATATGTTCTACCGTAACGATCATGACCGTGCTCAAGTGAATGTGCCTCACCGTAATCAACTGTTCCTCCTTTGATTTGGGCAAACAACTCACAGGCTCTATCCCAGTTGCTTGAAAATGGTCCAACTGCTGCACTGTATGTCTCATAACCATAGGAATTTAAATCTTTTTCAATATCCGTTAATCCACCCCAATATCGAAAACCTAATAACTCATCACGTCCCCACCCTACTAATCCATGAACTAGTACAATTGGGTAATGATTAATCCTAGCTAAGCTTTTCTCACTTGGTAATAGATTCTGAGGAAATGGTTGTGGGTCAGTTAATTGATCACTAAGAGTTGTAAAATTACTATTCTTGAATGAGGAAATCTGCTCAGCGCCAACATTGTAAGGGCTTACAAAAAGAACGACACTAATAACAAATAAAACAATCATTCTAAATATTTTCATCGCACACCTCTATTGTTTGAATTTTTTTAAAATTTAACATCTTTGAAATTTATAGTCAATATTTATATTAAATATTTCCTTTATAGAATCGATAGTTCTAGTTTTTCTTTTAATACTTGTAGTCCTATACAACTATCAATATTTTATATTTTTACATTAATGTTATATTTTAACTGTTTAAATTATGTATATAATGTTATGTTTGTCCAATTTATACTAGAATTGTAGATATTGATGTAACAAGTCAAACATTATTTTCGAACTAGTAGTTGTTATGTAAGACTAGAATTGTTAAATACTAGTCTAAGATATCATTAATTACAAATTTATATTTTCCTATACTGGTCTAACTTGAATGTGATAGGTCCAATGACTTGTGCTTATGTATTAGCTTCAATGTTTTCAACTGTTAGTATATATGATACTTTACCTAGCGTATGTTTTGTATCTACATGAGTAAAGCTATCTATCGCAAAATCATTACCACCCTCATCTAGTTCACTTTTAGCACTGAAGATAAGATTAGAAGCAACGATAGAATTCCTATACACCTTATATAACAAATCAGGATTACCTCCACCATCTGAAACTTTTGCTCCAACGGTAGCATTTATTACGATCATGTCGCTCGGTCTTATTTTTTCAAAAGATGAACGTGCTAATTCCAGTGGGTCCATACCTATGTCCATCATAATACTCTCAGATACATTTGTTGGTAATACGAACTGATTCACATCGACTCTATATTGGAAGCTAGGTTACATGTGCATTTACCACTTTGCTCTGTTCTAATTTGTTGAATCACAAAAGATAGTGGTCCTACTACAGAAGCTTCGTCATTAAAAGATGTTTCAACCTCAACAGTTAGGATGTATTTTACCTTTCCTAATGTTGGTTTAAGATCTACATGAATGAAGCTATCAATACTAAACTCATCTTGAAATGTTTCATCTATTTCCGTTCTTGAACTAAAAATGAGATTAGCATCATTAACCGAATTTCGAAATATTTTATACAACAATATTGGACTTTGCATAAGCGCTTCTGTACCTACGGTAGTCTTCAAGAGAACAATATCATTTGGTCTTATTTGATCTAAAGATAACTCTGCCAGCATTAAAAACATTGGTCCTACAGGAATCATCCCATCTTTGAAGCTTCCAGACTCGTTCGGTGATAAAACTATGTGATTTAATCTACAACTGTCTGTTTAACAGCTTGAGTACACATGCATTTGCTTTTTAGTTCTGCTCTAATTTGCTCTATAACGAAAGTAATAGGACCAACTACAAAAACCTGCTCTTGGCTTTGTTCTATAAGCTCAACGGTAAGGATATACTTCACATTGCCCAATGACGGATTTATATCCACATGAAAAAAGCTATCAATTATCATCTAACTCAACTCTACCACTATATATAATATTGACTTCACTAATCACATTTCTATAAACTTTATAAATTATATCTGTGTCTCCACTTCCCTCTTCTACTCTAGAACCAACAGTTGCATGAATAGATACTTTGTCTGTCATTCTTACATCTTTTAGCTGCAGCTCTGCTAATTGGAGAAATTGTGGTGACAAAGGGATCTCTTTCTCAACACTGCCAGATGTATTCGGATTTAATGTAAATTGTTTTGTTTTAATTAATGTCTCTTCAACGTTTTGTAGACACTTACATACTTGTTTTCTCATTTTATTCCCCCCATTTATGTCATAATGTATTCTATGACTCTAAGGTGCTCTTTGGTATGGGGATTATTCTTATAAATAGTGATAAAATAAAGTATAATAATACACAAATTCTGTTGAGATGTAGTCCTCATCTACTAGAACTTGTTACATATTATCCTAATAGAATTTATTAATCTCTTGTCGAAAAAAAATTGCTATTTTAAATAATGCTTAAATTCAGCATTAATTGTTTCTTTGCGTAGTAAGAACTAAACACGTATATATTTAATGTTCGGGACATCTTTTCATCTTTAAAGACTTGAACAATCATAAAAAATACACACCAGTTGCTCAATTTCAAAAAAAGAAACAGTTTTTGAAAAGAGCCCTTACCACTGACATTTTCGCAGCAAATTAATTGGTGCTTTGCGTAATAAGAGCTGAACACGAATATGTTTAATGTTCGGGGCATCTTTTCATCTTTAGATACTTAAAAAACGTAAAATACGCATAAGTTACATAAATTTAAGTGAAGCAGCAATAAAGTTTTTGAAAGCCTTAACTAATGTTGTTTTCGCAGCAAATTAATCGGTGCTTTCGTAATCAGAGTAAACACGTATATATTTTATATCCTGGCATCTTTTCATCTTTAGATACTTAAAAAACCGTAAAATACGCATAAGTTACTTAAATTTAAGTGAAACAGCAATAAAGTTTTTGAAAAGAGCCTTAACTAAAGTTGAACGGTTAGATAGTGGTTTATCAAATTGACATTGTATAATAGCTAGAAAGATGCCGTATGTAAATTGAATACATGTTATCTCTTAAGCATAAAAGCTACCAATTCGTCCAATCTAGACCTGACAATATGGTCACATCCTAAATACGATAAAGTTTACTAATCAATAGTAGTATTTTGAAAGGAAGATATTTATGAAAGTTGTATCCTGTGTTCCAGCAGCAACCCATATGATAAATAGTTTAGGCTTAGATCAGTTTTTAAGCGGGGTTACGTTTGAGTGCCCATCTTCTAAACCAAAAGTAGTTAGATCGGTACTAGAAGATAACCAATTGACCTCTTCAGAAATTAATGAAACTGTCTCTGAATATATGGAAGAACAAAAATCGCTCTATTATATAGATCAAGAATTACTTGAACAAATTGAACCCGACATCATGTTCACTCAACACGTTTGTGACGTTTGCCAAATAGGAACATCCTATGTAGAAAAGGCTATATACAAATTATCGAAGCAGCCAAAAATTGTACCGCTTATTCCAAAAAATCTTAACGATATTTTTGACAATGTCATAACAGTTGCTAAGGAGCTGGGTTCTGAACAAAAAGGAATAGATGCAGTTAAAGGTTATAAGGATAGGCTTAATCAAATTCAAAGAAAATTGATGGAAAGTAACAGAAGAAATAGTCAAGTTTTTTTCATGGAATGGATAAACCCAATTTATAACTCGGGTCATTGGATTCCAGATTTAGTACACCTAGCTGGGGGAGATGATATTTTTGCGAAGAATGAAGGGCACTCTAACCCTATAAAGTGGGAGGACCTTAAACAATATGATCCCGAAATAATAATTATTTCACCGTGCGGATATGATCGGAAAAAGGCCGTTGAAGAAGTAAAACAACTCCAACAACTAGATGGTTGGAAACATCTGAGAGCTGTAAATAACAATAATGTTTACCTAGTTGACCCAAATCTATTTACACAACCTAGCATCGGTGTAATAGATGGTGTCGAGCTTTTGGCAGCTCTTTTTCACTCGGACATAATCTCAATGCCTAAACATCTTACAAGAAAATATATTAAGATATAAATAGTTGGGGTTTATCCCCCAACTGTTCGCCACATTAAATCACTGGGGGTCTGACCCCCTCTTGCTGTATTTCCGCCTTTTCTTCTTTTTTAGGGTCTAAATGAAACGGATTTTTATTATTTTGATTCAGTTTATCGACTTCCATACTAACTCCAATTGAGGCACCAGAGTTGGTCGTTGTATCATTTAGAATTCCATCTTGGCTAGTAGGGTTTGTATGATATGAATGTTCCTCAAAACTCATTCCTTTTTTAGGCATGGACCCACCTCCTTTACGTATATCATTTGTGTTCTAGGCAAATCTATACAAAATAATATATAAAGGAAGCAAGTTAAAAAGACATTCGTTTCCAATCGTTAAAAAACAAATCTTTTCGTAAATTCTGTTCATATGTTTACAAATTTACTACAGTAAAAAAGAAGATTAATATCATATTATAAAAGCAAAGATTTCAGGAATGATCATCTAAGGAGTATTCATATTTCGAAAAGCAACATTAATACGCAAACAGCTATAAATCAAATAGGATACTCAAAAACTGAGCATAAAACCTTAATATATTCAAAAAATAGGGGATCATATATTTATATTGAAGTAACAATACTTTCAAAGCTACAATTACTGTTTGTTGACTCTCATTGGGGACAACTTATGGACCTTTACAATTGAATGGTAATTTTATAGTAGGAAATAAATTTAAATGCATCCACAACTTACTTTTTTTATATATTGACACTAACTATCTACAACTTTTTCGAGAGGAATAACTGTAGCTCTTACTCTTAATTCAGGATGATAACGTATTGATATCGATATTTTTTTCTATTTAATGAAAGGAAGGATATTTAAGTACTAGAAAAATCTCGCTATTCATTGAGTCTTTCATATTCTAGCTTTTTGTTTAGTTCACTTAACAATTTATTTTGCTCCTCTTGCTTTTCAATGATTGTCATTAAGTGCTTTTGAACATTACCCATAAAAGATAAGACAGTAAATATAATAACTAGCCATAGTACATATATTACTATTTCCACAATATTCACTTCTCCTTTCTTAAATCCTGTACGATACGATTTAGTTCGGATTAAGGTAATTTTATGTTGCCAAAGTGAATGCTTTGTATGACCTCCGGAAGAAATTGTTTTTCACAATGAAAAACTCTCTTAGCCAAGCTATGGACAGAATCGTGTTTTAACACATCAACTTTACGTTGTGCTAATATTTTTCCCTTATCATAAACTTCGTCGATGATATGAACAGTCACCCCTGTAACCGTTTCTCTAGCCTCTAATACCACTTTATGAACGTTATTCCCATACATACCCTTTCCACCGTATTTCGGTAATAGAGATGGATGAATATTAATAATTCTTCCTGAAAAAGCTTCTAATGTTTTTGGACCTATTTTTTTTAAATACCCACTTAAAATGACAAGGTCTACACCGTGCTTCACCAAGGTATCTCTAATATGTAAATCCAGCTTTGTTGAGTCGTTAATAGTATTGTTGCTAATGTGATATGACGGAACCCCTTCTCTCCTTCCAAATTTCAAAGCTTCTGAGTTACTATTATTACTTATTACAACACTCGCATTTGCTGATAAGCTCCCCTGTCTAATCGCTTCTACAATTGATTTCATATTACTACCACCGTGAGAAGCTAAAAACCCTACCTGTAATAACTTCTTTTCTACCTTCGACTCTTGATTAATTTGCATGTTAGATACACCCCACATAGAAACTTCACTTAATTTCATAACGAACTTACAATGATGAGATTGACTATATGATTCCACTGTTAGTTTACCAGCAATATCCTAGTATTAACAGGGTATTTTTACCTTTATTGGTATATTCATAGAAATAACATGTTGTTTTTTGTAAAGGGTGTTTTGGCATCAATTATTGTTTTTCTTATTGAGATTTAAACAGCTACACTACTTGAGTTCGTGGCATTTACACTTTTCTAAAAAGGTGACCAAGGTATAAAACCATATGTTTCAGTTCAACTTTGCTAACAGCAGCAACAAAATTTGCGATAAAAGCTTATGTAAATAATAAGTGCTTTGAAAATAAATGCTATTTGTCGGTTTTAAATAAATATTTATATACACTTTTAATATTGCTTCATTAAGTTCCAACAAGTACTTTTTGATAATAACCAACTACAAAAACACTTGATCCGTTGTCTAAAGCTTCTTGTTAAAACACTAGTTCATTAATAAAAGAAAGATACGATATTGGTGATGGAATCAGGTAAAATGCGATACTCGTGTCATGATAAATTAGCGTAATTATTATTTGCATTTTTTTAGATCATCCGATAGATGTACACCTTTATTAGCTATTAATCAAACAATTCCTTAAAATAAAACTCTCGATTTTCTATATATCTTCTCGTAATTTGATAATGGCTCGTTTGTTCATAATCAATTGTGCTTATTGGTGAAGTATCAAAAGAAAGAATTTGTGCCTTTGGGAATCCCAATAATATCGGAGAATGTGTTGCAATTATAAATTGAGAATATTCTTGTAGTTCATGAATAATACTTAATAATGATAGCTGCCGTGTAGGAGATAAAGCTGCTTCAGGTTCATCTAACAAATAGATCCCTTTGCGATCAAACCGATTTGTAAATAGAGTAAGAAATGATTCACCATGAGACTGTTCGTGTAATGATTTCCCCCCATATCCCTGATAATGATAAGCTCTATCCTCTCTTGCTAATTGATCTAAGTAACTTGCAAAATGATAAAAGCTTTCTGCTCTTAAAAAAAATCCATCAGTCATTTTCGGAAGCCAAGAAAGACGAATGTATTTACTTAAATGTGACTGCGATGCATCTACCTCATATATATTATTCCTACTCCCACCTGCAGTATGAAAATCACATTTATCAGCAATTGCTTCAAGCAAAGTTGATTTTCCTGACCCATTTTCACCGACAAAAAAAGTGACATTACTCTCAAAACGGATTTGTTCCATTGATCGAAATGCTTGTATGTTAAGGGGATAGTTAGCTTTTTCTCCAATTTTTTCTTTTAAGAAAGTTAATTCTCTTAGATACATGATATTCTCCCTTTTAATTATTCCATTATATATGTGAAAGTTCATTTTACCATAGTCAGCAGTATCAAATGAACAGAGACAAGGCTTCAAGATACATAAACCTAGTAACAATAGGAAGGTACTCATTGATGTTGGCACACTATTGTTCATTTAACTAATTTTTATTAAGAAAGAATTTGTTGCGCTAAGAGGTGCTTTTACACATTTGTACATTGTTGCATCCTATTCAATAAAATACCGCTGTTTTCCAATTGATTGTTATTTATAGTTCTAAGAAATAAACGCACACTTACTTCTCTACCCTTTCAAAGGTGACTAGTGTGGCAAACTTTCTCTTCAAATAAGAAATAGAGGCACCAAAGCTTACGAAAGAACTCTAAATAAAACACTAAGGAGAGAGGGATGCGAATAAATGAAACCCAAATTATCTGACGATCAAATGCTTCATATTATATCAGCTGGATTAAAAAAATCACATATACCTAAACACATTATTATTATCGGAGCAGGGTTAGCAGGGCTTGTTGCAGCATCATTATTAAAAAATGCTGGACATAAAGTGACCATTTTAGAAGGAAACGATAGAGTTGGAGGTCGTGTACATACGTTACGTTCCCCATTTAGTAGTTCTCAATATTTTAATACTGGTTCCATGCGGATTCCTGAAAATCATCGATTTGTCTTAAGCTATATTAACAAGTTTAAATTGCCTACAAATCTATTTATAAATCAAACCCCGTTGGACAAAATTTATATAAATGGGACCCATACTACCTTGAGTACGGTTAAGTGTAACCCACATATTTTAAACTATCCTTTGGATGAAACTGAAAGTGGTAAAACTGCAGTAGAACTGTTGCTTTCAGCCCTTCAACCAATTGTCAATTTTATTCAGCAAAATCCAGAGAAAAATTGGAAAATAGCAGAAAAAAAATACCGAAAATATTCATTTGGTTTTCTCCTACAATCTTATTTTTCATATGGTGCAATTGATATGATTGATACCATGCTTGATTTAAAAGCATTTTCTGGCGTATCTTTAATCGAAGTATTACGAAAAATGAGTTTCTTCACCGCAAACATACGTTATTATGAGATAACTGGTGGAATGGATTATTTACCACGAGCATTTCTGACACAATTAAAAAGCGATATTCTATTTAATCAAAAAATGATAAAAATCATTAATAGAAAATTTAACGTAGGTATTGAAACTCTTCATCAAAAAAATTTAACGCTAAGCACTTTTACAGGTCATCTTGCAATCGTGACTGTACCCTTTTCAACCTTACGCTTTGTGAAGGTTGAACCTTATGATTCCTTATCCTATGAAAAAAGAAAAGCCATTCGTCAACTTAACTATATGCCTTCAACAAAAATCGCTATTGAGTTTAAAAGTCGATTTTGGGAATATGCAGCACAATATGGAGGTAGGTCGATTACAGATTTACCAATACGCTTTTCGTATTACCCCAGTTATGGTATTGGAACGAAAGGGAATGCAGTTGTTTTAGCGAGTTATACATGGGCGGATGAGGCATTACTATGGGATAGCTTAAGTGAAGAAGAACGGATTCAATATGCTTTAATAGATTTAGCAAAAATATATGGGCAACAGGTTTTCCTTGAATTCGTTTCTGGATCTTCCTTTAGCTGGAGCCAGAATCCATATTCTTCAGGAGCTTTTACAGCATTTGATCCTGGCCAAGAATATTCATTGGCACCCTCTATCTCTACACCCGAAGGAAAAGTACACTTTGCTGGTGAACATACGACCCAAACTGTCGGTTGGATGCAAGGAGCAATTGAATCTGGAATTCGGGTCGCACACGAAGTGAATGATTTACCTAAATAGTTACAACAATCCTTCTAGCATAAGCTCTATTTTTACTCCCTCATTTAATCGTTTTGATATAATATGAAAATTCTAAAGAAGTTTTCCTTTCATTGATCTGCTTACATAATTACAGGTTATTACCGTCTTTCAATTGGACTGATTTCACAGTTATTGTTACTTTTCTTAATGAGAGCTGGACACAAATATAACTAACATTCATCATATCTTTTCCACTCTAAAGTCTATAAAGTCATATAATACATACTCAAATACAAGTAAAAAACACCTATGAAAAGAGCCTTAGATTAAGCGTAATAAATCGATAGCCACGATTGCATAATGCACTGCATGTCATAATTAATAACCAGAATCCTCTGATGTGAGATTGTCAATCATCTTATAATCATACTTTTGTAGCGGTTTTTCAGCTGGTCCTTCAATGACCTCACCAGTATATGAGAATCTCGAGCCATGACATGGGCAATCCCATGAACGCTCCCCATCGTTCCATTCAACTTCACAACCGATATGTGTACAAGTTGTATCTATAATATGTAGCTTACCTGTATCATCTTTATAAGCTCCCTTTCTATGTCCGTCGACTGTAATGACAGCCCCTTCACCTGTAGATAAATCACTAGCATCTTTAGATAAGATTTCAAGTTTACCTTTAATTAAATGACCTGCAACATTCGCATTATCAACTAAAAAGTTTTTCAAGCTAGGATTTAAATGAAATCTAGATGGGCCAAACATATGCTCATCGACTCTTATTTTCTTCAAGAGTATATCTTTAAATAACAAAGCTGCAACTGTTCCATTTGTCATGCCCCATTTTCTATAACCTGTTGCAATCATAATATTTGGCTGACTTAAAGTTACAGCTCCTATATATGGAATATTGTCTAATGTATATAAATCTTGTGCAGACCAACGGTAAGCGATGCTTTCTATGTCGAAAACATCATTCCCAAACTTCTCCAAGGCATTGAAATGTGCTAACGTGCTTTTTCCTTCGCCCGTTTTATGCCCTTCTCCACCAATTAGAATCATTTCCTCCCCAGCTATAGTTGCCGAACGAAGTGAACGTATTGGTTGATCAGCACTAATATACATGCCTCCAGGGTATGCATCTTTAGCTTTTACAGCTATGATATACGAGCGTTCAGCATGTAATCTCGTAGAATACAAACCAGCACCTTCGTAAAACGGGAAATGCGAACATGACAAAATATAGTTTCCTGTTATACTAGTCCCTTCCCGAGTAAGAACTGATGGTTTATCCCCTGTCTTAATATTGACAGCAGTAGTGTTTTCAAAAATAAGTCCACCCTTTTCGATGATAACTTGTACTAGATGAGTTAAATATTTCACAGGATGAAATTGTGCTTGGTTCTTCATGACAAGCCCATTTTTAATTGTTATATTAAAAGGTATATTATCAACTAATCCACCCTCAATGCCAATTTTTTCATATGCTAGCGCCTCTTTCTCAAGTTTGCGTCTATATTCTTCAGTTGTAGCGTATATGTATGAATCTTGCTCACAATAATCACAATCGATTTTGTTTTCTTCTACTGTTTCTTTAATAAAAGCTAAAGCATCTTTGTTCTTTTCATAATATAATTTAGCTTTATTCATCCCTATGTCCATACTATGAATAAACTTATCGTATATTAAACTGTGTTGTGCAGTAATTTTTGCTGTTGTATGCCCAGTGGTACCACTAAATAATTTATCTGCTTCTACAATAGCTACTTTAAAGCCTTCATTCACTAATAGGTAAGCTGATGTAATTCCTGTTATACCACCACCTACGATAACAACATCAACTTCTGTATGTTCATCTAATGTTGGAAAACCCTCCATATCATTAAAGTTCATCCATAATGACTTTGAAGACTTAGGAAGTTTTGCATTTTCATCATTGTAAGTCAATTTGAATCCTCCTACTACTATTTTTAATATTAGGTTTACCTACCATTTGATGACTATTCTTAAAAATACAACAACTGATGCTATTTTTAACCAAATAAAATATTCTTTGTAATGAATGTTTTAATTTTTAGAATACATTGACGGTAATAGCAATCTACTGTAAAGTAGACAATCATACTATTGGGGAAGTGGAACATTTTGACTACCTTGACTAAATCAAAAACAATGATGATATCACCCATCTATTGGGTATTATTTGCAATTAGCGCTGGACATTTTATTAATGACTCACTACAAGCAGTTGTCTACGCCATGTTTCCTATCTTAGAACAAAATTTACATTTTACTTATACGCAAATTGGCTGGGTAGCCTTCGTATTAAATATGACATCTTCGATCATGCAGCCAGTATTTGGATCGTTCGCAGATAAACGTTCTGTTCCTTTTTTATTACCCTTTGGTACATTCCTAAGTTTACTTGGATTAGTGGGGCTAGCACTTTTTTCAAATTTTTTCTTTATTTTAATCGCAGCACTATTCATTGGCTTAGGATCAGCTATCTTTCATCCAGAAGGGTCAAGAGTAACTTCGATGGCCGCTGGAGGTAAAAGAGGACTTGCACAGTCAATATACCAAGTGGGGGGGAATACCGGCCAAGCAATGGCACCTATATATACCGCATTTATACTTATTCCTTTCGGTCAAAAAGGTGGTCTTATCTTTTCTATCTTAGCAATAATAGGGATTTGTATACTTTTTCTTGTTTCATCATGGTATAAAAATCAGTTAAGCCATATGAATTATCACACAATGAAAAAAACTCAAGCTAAACGAAAGAAGCATAAATTAAATAGCAAAATTAAAACAGCTATGATTTTATTAGTGTTTTTTGTCTTTGCTCGTTCTTGGTACCATGCCGGTATTTCAAGCTTTTATCAGTTCTACCTTATTGAAGACTATGGTTTGTCTGTAACTGAAGCACAGTTTTACTTATTTACATTTATGATTGCAGGTGCAATTGGCACTTTATTTGGAGGACCACTAGCTGATCGGTTTGGAAATAAGAATATTATTATGATTTCTATGCTAGGCATCGTTCCGTTTACTATTGCATTACCGTATGTTCCTATACAGTTTGTTATGCCTATGTTCTTAATTGTTGGATTTATTATGATGACAAGCTTTAGTGTTTCTGTCGTCTATGCGCAGGAGCTTATGCCAAAAAACATCGGAATGGCTTCTGGTTTAATTGTCGGACTTGCATTTGGAATGGGAGCGATTGGCTCTGTTTTCTTAGGTACGTTTGCTGATATGTTTAATATTAAAGTTGTCATGATATTTTGTAGTTTCCTACCAATAATCGGGATTATCGCTATGTTGTTACCTAATGACAGTAAGGTTCGTGAGATAAATCATTCTATATAAATAGCTAATGCTTAAGCTAATTTTAATCTTAATAATATTGAATAACTGAAGGAGCTGTTTAATAAGTCAGAAATCAGACTTATTAAACAGCTCCTTTGAAGTAAATTATATTTCCTGTGCACCAAAATCTAGTGCTTTTCCTGATTCTGTATATGTTTTTATATTACTCAAAATCATCCACCAATGTTGTTGTGCATTTTCATATGCTGGATGATTCTATGTCCATTGATCATTAACTAATGTTAGTTTTGTGCATTTTCCAACTTGTTGCAATGAAAAGGATACTCTTGATTCAAGTTCTGAATGATTTTGATGATATGATGGACCAGGGTGTTCAATAAAGCTTAACAACTTATTTGGTTCACATGCTAAAATTTCACCATATACATGCACTGTTTTTTCTCCATCATTACCCGGTCCCACATACTCAAAAGACTCTCCTTTTGTAAATGTTGATCTAAGTTCACTTCCAAAAAACGTACTTCGAGTCCCTTCAGGTGATATAAGTGTGTTCCACACTTTCACTGGTGGTGCATCAATATAAAACTGGTATGATAACTTCATATGTTCCTCCTTAACTCTTCGTATTAGCATTTACGCAAACGTTTAAGTAATGCTAATATGGATTATAATCGTATATACATAACAAGTATTGTAAAAACACGACATAATAAAGAAATGGGAGGGGTTTAATTGAAAGCAAATTCACCTAAACCAAGTATGGGTGTTTTAAAGTTTAATGACAGTGTGAAAGATTATACACTTACACGTTATCCACCTTCTCTTGAAACTAGCTTCTTTGTTAAACATTTTTGGATCGTTAGTTGGGATTTAAAGGAAAATGAACAGTTCTTTCAAGATGTTATTCCGAATCCTTGCGTAAATTTGATTGTTGAGCAACATAAAACAGGTATTTTTGCTCCTACAACGAGTAAATTCTCTTACCTTGTAAAAGGAAAAGGACGTGTTGTTGGGGTTAAATTCAAACCAGGTGGATTTTATCCTTTTACAACAAGATCAGTGGCTGAGTTAACGAACAAACCTTTGAAAATTCACGATGTTTTTGATACTGAACAGGAGTTGGTTGAGGAAACTGTTCTTTCATACAAAGAAGAACATGAGATGATTAAATTTGTGGAAAACATAATACGAAAAAAACTACCGCAACAAGATAATAATGTGACACTCGTAAATCAAATTATTGATCACATTATCGCAAATAATGAAATTACTAAGGTGGACCAAATATGCCATCAATTCAACATTCACAAAAGAAAGCTACAACGCCTTTTCCAACAATATGTTGGTGTTAGTCCTAAATGGGTTATTAAACTATACAGATTACAGAATGCTGCAGAGATGATTGAGAAAACCCAAAATCTAAATTGGCTACAACTATGTAATGATTTAGGATATTACGACCAATCGCATTTCATTAAAGATTTCAAAGCGATCATTGGCAACACACCAGATGAATTTGCCAAATTATCTTAGTAACATATGTTCGTTGTAGATTGGAATGTTACTTCTTCCTTTTACAACTTGTAAATATATCCCCTCTCATTTCACTGTTCTATTATTTTGTTTAGTAACAATATTTATAAGAAAAAACAATCGTGAAACTTATTCTTTGGATCATACGTATATATGTATATGAAAGGGGCTAACGCTATGAATAATAAAGGCTGTATTAAATGCGGAGGAACTGAGGTAGGATCAAAAGAGATTGCTACCTCTGGGACTGGACTTTCCAAATTATTTGATGTTCAACACAATACGTTTAAAGTTGTTTACTGTAAAAACTGTGGCTATTCTGAGCTATATAACACAAATTCTTCTACTGGAATGAATATCATTGATTTATTTTTCGGAGGTTAAGTAAGAGTCTATAATGGACTCTTTTTTTACTGCTTTTGTGATGGTTATTGTTTTCCTACCAAGGCATAAATAAGAACTTAACGAGTTGTGGATCTGACCCCTAAATTTCTCTTGTATTTACGCTATTGTTATGATATATTTTGTAATCTCGCCACAAATAAAATTGGCGAATATTCTCACAAGGAGGTAACTGATCTTGACTAAAAAGACTCAAAGTGCCTTTGATAAAGAGAAGCAGCAACTCAGTACAATAGCTGCAGAGATTGAGCGCCAGCTTCACTTACTCAACTCTATACCTCAATATCATGGCAGTGATATCACAGAACAAGCGTTAGAGTATGCAAGAGAGACTAACCGACAAAACCTTCAAGCGTCTCTCAATGAACCTTATTTTGGAAGATTAGATTTCCAGGAGGAACTAAGCCTAAAACTAGAAGAATATTACATCGGGAAAATAGGTATTTCTGATGAACAAACTGGAGAAGTTCTTATTGTTGACTGGAGAGCTCCAGTAGCTAGCATGTTTTATTCGTTTGCTGGTGGTGATGACATCGCTTCATACAAAGCACCGGAAGGGCTAATTGAAGGTATTATTTATTTAAAGCGAAACATTGCTATTAGAAACAAGGAACTTGGTCGTGTTGTTGATACTTATGTAAAGGGACAATCCAATTTTTCAAGAAGCGATGAATTTTTAGTTTATAAGTTAAGTGAACAAAAAGATAATCGTTTGAGAGATATTGTCTCAACAATTCAAGCTGAACAAAATACTATCATACGATCAGAAATTAATTTACCTCTTATTATTCAAGGAGTAGCTGGTAGTGGGAAAACAACGGTCGCATTACACAGATTAGCTTATTTACTATATCAATATCAACATAATACTAAAGCTGAAAAAATGATCATCTTTGCTCCTAATAATATGTTTCTCGATTACATCTCAAATGTGCTTCCTGAACTTGGTGTAGGACACATACAACAAACTACATTTACTGATTGGGCATTAAATATGCTAAATCAAGAAGTGCAATTACTAGATGAAACCAATTCTTTTTCAAAATGGTTCACTCTCCACGATTCAAGGCAAACAATTAATGAAAATACACCAGGTAGATTTAAAGGTTCGGTTCGTTTTTTAAATAAAATTCAACACTGCCTACAATTCTATGAAAAAAACGTCATCCCTAATAAAGACTTTACTGGCTTAGAACATTCATTACTTAAAGCTGAAACGATTAAACAATGGTTTTACGAAGAATATATAACATACCCACTAGTGAAAAGAACTGAACGTACGATATCCCGCATAAAACGTTGGATTGAGACAGAGCTTCAACACATTGCTGACAAAAATGTCAGAGCTAAGGTAAAAAGAAAAGCGACTCAAGCATTACGGACATATACAAAGAGTTGGAACATCCAAACACCATTATCATTTTACAAACAAATCTTCAACCAAAAACATGTAAACTATTTGCCTGCAAATATTTTTGAGGATATACCTGATGAGATTCGTAAAACTACCAACAAATTACTTAATAAAAAACGAGTTGAAGTTGAAGACCTTGCTCCGATTGTTTATATTCACAACTATTTCAACGGGATCGAGAAAGAAAAACGCTATCACCATGTTGTACTAGACGAAGCACAAGATTTCTCTCCTTTTCAAGTAGCTGTTTTGCAGGAAATGACTAGAAAGAATGCTTTTACAATTTTAGGTGATTTATCACAAGGTATTCACAGTTATCAAGGGCTAAATGACTGGCAAGAAATCTTTCAGCTGTTCGGTGAAGAGAGCAAGAAAGGCTATTTTGAACTAAACAAAAGTTATCGATCAACACTGGAAATTATTCAGTTCGCTAATAAAATTAAAGCTAACAATTCTCAACCCGTTAATGACGCTGTTCCAGTATTTCGAAGCGGTGATAAAGTCGAATTGATAAATACAACACCATCAAACCGTATCAAAGTAATCACAAATATAATTCAAAAATATCAAGAAGACAAAGTAAAATCAATTGCCATTGTCGGGAGAACCGAACAGGATTGTGAGCATCTATATAAAAATCTTAATATATCTAAAAAAGAAATGACACTCATTACGACAAAACAAAATGAATTCAAAGGTGGCATCTCAATTATCCCTATTTATTTAACAAAGGGCTTGGAATTTGATGCAGTCCTTATCACCGATGTGGATCAAATAAATTACGGCTTAAATGATGTTGATGCCAAACTGCTTTATGTGGGCTGTACCCGTGCACTACACAAGCTAAGCATCCAATATTCAAAAACTAAATCACCCTTGTTGGGGGACTGACCCCCACCACTTTAAAGTAAAGAGTTTAATGGGCTACCAAAACCGAATGAAAAAATAAATACTCCGAACCTACCAACCGAGGACGAATTATTTTTTCAATAGTTCATATATACGTTTATCCGACAAATGTCAGAATTAATAATATGTTACCTTAATACAATTATAAAAAGAGGCTGGGACAAAACCCAATATAAAATGAAGAAACCGCACGAAATCAAATTTATAAACCTTGATTTCATGCGGTTTTATTTTTGTGTAATGTATAATAATCAGTTAGTTTTCAACTTATGTCCCAGCCTCTTTTTTTCAAGCTGCCATAACAGCTACTTATTCAGAAACAAAAGAATTATAAAGTTCATACTCGAGACTATCATTTAATAAGACGAAAAATATTTCTGTTTTATTTAAGCTGTTTTCACATTAGATTGTTGCTTTACGTAATAAGTGCTAAACACGTTCCACATTTTCCATCTCAAAAGACGATAAAAATGATCATCCATATTAGTTGCTCATATGAAAGAAAAAAACACTAAAAGTTTACTAAAAGATCCTTTATTTAGCGTCAAAGCTCCTTAAATGCTAAGTCTAACAAATACACGTTTTTCTTTTCTTCCCTATTAACTCTTTTTTCTCCATTTTCTCAATATATTCTTTAGCTAGTGGAACTTTACAAGCTGTGTTCCCCATATTCACCTTAACCTTACCAATTACTCCTGCTATCCGCTTTGCCTCCCCATGAAGTGGCTCATAATATGCTCCAACTGAGATAACAAATCCATTCATCACATAACGAACTCGATTTCTTTCATCATGTATCGTGTGTTCTACTTTTGTTAATAGTCTCATTATTTCATCTTGATCAATTAGTTCATCAGGTGTAATTGATAAATAGTTTGAAAAAACACTCCACCCTGCACAAGCAACATTTTCACTTGTGGAAGCAATCCATTCTCTAGCTAGTTCTAATGAAAACCGAGACTCCGCTGTAACTTGGGCTACTGAATATTCACTTATCATATACCAATTTGCTTGCTTCACCCAGTTTTGTAGTTGTTCCTTCGTCATTTGTTGAGGACTTACAGAAAGACCCGCCAAATACATAGCATCACTATTCCCCGAATTGTATAGTTTTAATGCTAAGTCTTGATCCTTCTTCACCTTTTTCACCAGGTGCTTTTTTAAGTCACCGATTTTCACTCCATATAACGGCTCGCTTGCTCCATGTCTTAGCAACGTATTTTTCGTTTGTTCATTTCCAAGTTCCGATAGCTTTGTCATTACTTCCTCATATGTAATCAACGTATAACCTCCTTTTGAAATTTAAGATAGCTTCATTACACCAAAATCTTCACCATTCACTTTTGTTCATAATCAATAATGTTAACCTAACACATCAACATCAAAACCAACTATTCCCATATATTTTTTTAATAAATCTCTTTAAATTCCTAGTTGTTGGATATATAATATATCTTGCATAATACAGTATTATCCATTATTGCTCTAATCTAACTTTTAAGGAGTTCCTATACTAAATGAATATATCAAATTACCAAACTGAACTATTGCAGGAAATAGAGGAATTGAGGATTAAAATGATTACTATGGGCCTAAAAAAAGGACTTCATCATGATGATACGATATACATTAGTAAACATTTAGATTTGCTATTAAATATATATCAAACATTATCAATTCAGAAATGATGAAAGAAATGCTTCTCAACAATTCTACCCACCTTTTCCTCTTATCATGCGCTACATTTAGTACTTTAGTATGAGTTTTCCTTCACATAAATATGCCCATTATCATGAA
Organism: Cytobacillus sp. IB215316; assembly: GCF_033963865.1. Lineage (NCBI taxonomy): Bacteria > Bacillati > Bacillota > Bacilli > Caryophanales > Bacillaceae > Cytobacillus > Cytobacillus sp. IB215316. The sequence continues at coordinate 231,960 of NZ_JAXBMC010000002.1, forward strand.
ACATAATACCTACGAATCTCTTTGATTAATATTTATTACCTTCCCCTCATCTTGTAACAATTTTCTTTCTATGTTAATTAACTTATCTTCAACTGAAGAAATTCTGTTATTCATCCTTATCAAAACTGGCGAATACAATAAAACCGTTACTAGTGCTGTTAGAAAAATTTCCATGGCTAACTCCCTCCATCATAAGTCTTCCTTTTAGACTCTTATTGTAAAATTTGTTGCTATAGTATCTAAACTAGTAGATAAAGATGTCATTTTTCTCAACATTTATCGTTTTATAGTAAAACTACATAAAATCTAATTGTATACGTGTTTATTTTTTCTTACAAAAAACAATAATCTATGCAAAAATAGCTTTATTTTATGTATAGCTATTGCTTATATATTCTCTATGACTAGAACAAAATTCCTTCCTAGAAAGCATCATTAAAATAAAAATTAGTTTTCTCTCATATGAATAGCTAGTATGAATACACATCAACAGCTTTTATACATTTCAATCCTTAATTGCTATTTGCTTAGTAAATATGATAGCAGAAAGTGTGGCACCAATTGCTTGTATCCAAGTTCCAATCTTAGATATTTGTAAACCAACTTCATCCATACTAACTAATAAGTATATGCCACCTATCGCTCCTAGCCCAGCCCCTAAAGATTGCAATATATTTCCTACAACTGCAAAGTCTTGTAGAGGAGCCTTAATCATGTTAGATCCAACTGCCGCAAAAGCAGCTCCTAGAGATTGAAATGAACCACCTAAAATACCAAGTTGAGTTCCCTCATCTTCTTCAATAGTGGTTGCTACAGCACTTGCAGTATTACCGGATGCCTGTATCCAACTTCCAAAAATAATTAAAAAATCCGCCTCAGTCCCATCACCCTGAATATTCATTGTTCTCCCTATCGGCTTAAATGTGTTCCCGACTGCTTGAAGACTATTTCCAACTCTAATGAACTGATTAGATAATTCATTATCATTTAAAATAGGTTCAGTTCTGCCAATTGCCGCAATAATGTTTCCAATAGACTGAAGCCATGAACCAATTAATTGCAAGTCAGTTCCTGTCCTTATCACCTCCAAATCCCACCAATCCTGCTTTTAGTTATTTAAGGTATTGTATTCAATTGGAGAGATATAATTTTGTGAAAAAGCCTAAATTATTTACAATTTATAAATATAGTTCATTATCGCAACTGGCGATTACCTACTTCAACACGCTTAATATGTCTTTCTGATTCACCAAGCAATTTTATGTCCTTAATTTACATTAACTTCATTAAGTACGAATGCGAAGAATTGTTAATTATTTATACAATAAATTCTTCAATAACTAAAGGTCAAAACAATCCAAAAAAGAGCTGATTCCTAAAGTAAATCAGCTTATTGTTGAACATAATCTACATTAAAATTACTAAAACTAACAAGAAATAATGGAGATTTTTTATGTATACATAAAGTCCATTTCATTTTATCGAACTTTATTTGCACTGTTAATCCTAGTTCACATGTCATTTTCTACATAAAATTTCTCAACTTCTTGATCTATCGCTTTAACTACTTCTGGGTTAGCGTACATAAATAAAGTAACACCTTTTGAGCCATCTTCGTTTTCGACTTCTGCTTCAACACTTATCCTAGTTTTTTCCTCTTTAAAAATAACATTAAATGTACCAATTTTTTTATCCTCATGTCTTTTTTTCATCATATGTATTTCTTTATTGATTAAATTAATATCATCTTCCGTAAACCCTCTATCAAAGATTGATGAAGATAATTGCATAAAAAAAGGTTGTATGTCTTCAGGGTCACAATTAAAATCAGATAATAATGGCTCATTATCATTGGTTAATACTCTCTTTTTAATTAACAGAACAATCATGCTTACTAAAATGATTACCCCTAGACCAAATATTATAGATTTCATCCCCTTAATCCTCCCTTTCATAGTTGAATACAATACTATGAACCTTATTATTACCATATACCCTCAACAAATTCCCTTTTGTAAATTAGTCGCTCAACTTATAAGTACCACTATATATCGTCTAAAAAGATGAACGAATGATAATTGGAGAAGAGTTTACTTAACTTACTTGAAATTACGAACTAAACATTGAATGGGAAGTAAAAATCTTAGAAGTGTGAAATATAGTTGAGGACTAACATATACAATAAAAAAAGGACTAGTGGTAGCCCAGTCCAAATTGTTGTAATATATCTATCTTAATAAAAAACATATCATAAGATTACAAATGTTAACAATATAGAATTAATGGATAGATAACCATTTTTTTCGTAATACTAATGTCCTTGAATATCGTGTGATAGAATCAATTAACAAACTGAACTTATTAATAGAATTAAGTTCGAATTATCTCACCTTGCATCTGATCTAATGGATGCTATACTGATTAGCTTCTTTTAAAGCGTTCTCGACCTCTACAATATCTTCAAAAGCTCTATCGTACCCGAGGTTACTCGGTTTCTTCTAAGCACTTCTTAGTCAATTCTACAAACGCCTGTACAACTGGTGGAGCGTGTTCAAACGAGTTTGCTACTAAACCAATAGAGCGATAGTAATTTTCTTTTAACCTTACTGAAGTTATTTCTCCAATACAAACGGATAAAACCATTTTTGGAACAATACTTATTCCTAGGTTCTGTTCAACCATTGCACTTATTGTAGGATTATCTTCAATTTCACAATATATATAAGGCTTTACATTGTTTTCTTTAAATACTCTTTTAACCAGTGCATCACACCCACCCTTTGGCATGATAAAAGGATTAGTTGCTATATCATGTATACTAATGTTCTTCTTTTTTGCAAATGTGTGATCAGCTGGTACAATGACATAGAGGTGGTCATCAACAAGGTTAATAAAGTCTAAATTATCTATTTCTGTTGCTGGTAAAAAACCGATATCCACCTCTCCTTGTAGAATCATTTTTCTAATTTCCTCATACCCACCCTCATAAAACTCCACTCGGATTGCTGGATACAACTTGTGAAATTTTTTAATAATAAGCGGTAATAATTGAACAGATACGCTACTAAAAGTACCGATACGAATGGTTCCTATTTCAAGGCCATTCATTCTCCCTGCCTCTTGCTTCATTAGTTCAGTTTTAGCTAAAATCTGTCTGATGTAATCAATGATTACCTCTCCCTCTTTCGTTAAAGTAATCCCTGACCGATTTCTATATAAAAGGGTTAAGTTAAGTTCTGATTCTAAGCCTTTTATGGCATGGCTAACAGCACCTTGTGTGAGACCTAATTTTTCCCCAGCCTTCGTAAAACTCTTTGTATCAACAATTGTATGAAACACTTCATATTGAAGTAATGTCATCAACAAACCCCTTTCTATTAATATAATTAATATATATCATTATAAACATTCGTTTGATTAATCCTAATCGTTGTAATAAGATTACAGCAAAGGGGGGCAATAAACAATGCAAACTTTACATTACACGTTAATAGACGTATTTACAAATCAAGCATTTGGAGGAAATCAATTAGCTGTTTTTAAAGAGCATGGCAATCTATCAACTGAGATGATGCAAAAAATCGCCAGGGAATTAAATCTTTCTGAAACGGTTTTTATGAGGCCTTCAAGAAGTGCAGCAGCTGATAAAGAATTACGTATTTTCACACCGCAAATCGAATTACCTATCGCAGGTCATCCGACAATTGGAGCTGGTTACGTTTTAGGGATGGACCGCATTTCTACAATGAAAAGTAGACTTAATCAATTTGTATTCGAAACGGGTGTTGGCAATATTAATGTAACAGTAAAAAAAGAAAATGATATGATTTCTTTTGTAGAAATGAATCAAAAAACACCGGTTTTTGGACCTGTTTTTCATAATATTAAGCGCGTTGCTGAACTTTTAGCAATCTCTTCAGAAGATATTGATTCAAACCTTCCTATACAATCAATATCAACGGGTGTACCTTTCTTGTTAATTCCCATCCGTACGTTGTCTGCAATGGAAAGAATAAGCCTTCAAACAGACGTTTGGAATAAGTTTTTTAGTGAAGATAAAAATATAAAACATATTTATGCTTTTACAACTGAGACTATTTATGAGAGTTCAGATGTCCATAGCCGCATGTTTGCCCCAGCAATGGGTATTACAGAGGACCCTGCAACTGGTAATGCAAATGGCCCATTAGGAGCATATCTCGTTGAATATTCAGTAATTCCAAAATCTGAACAAACGTATAAAATTAGAAATGAACAAGGGATTGAAATGAAAAGGCCGAGCTTTATAGACATATCAATTAGTAAAAAAGGAAATGTATATGAAAACGTCTCAATTGGAGGTAGTTCAGTAATGATGGGTTCTGGTCAACTTGTTTTTGAAGTGTAAAATACGGAAACACAATACCAATGAATATTATACAAAGGTTATAAATACACGCATACCCGAGTTATTCAAGATTTAAGAAAGTATGCACAAAATCAGGACGAAAACTTATTGTACAAAACTAATATAGTTAAGTGAGGATTTTTTCGAAAGTATAATGCAAAGAATCCCAATGCCGACATGAAAAACAACAGCCTATAACGAAGTTGGTCTCAGTATAGTATTCTAAATATTATAAATAGGAGGAAAATTATGTTTTCTACAACTACACAATTAGAAAATTATTTATTATCAGTTCCACAAAAAATTAAATCTCTTTCAAATATGGAATATAAACCCATACAATCAAAATGGTCTAAAAAAGAAATATTAGGGCATTTATGTGATTCAGCTAATATAAATCACCAACGGTTTGTTGAAATTTTATCTGCAACGACAGCTTCAGTTTCTATCAATAACTATAACCAAGATTTATTGGTTAAGGTTCATAATTATCAGCATTCATTCAAAACAGATGACCTCATTATAGTTTGGGTTGGTTTAAATACACAAATTGTCAACCTCCTAAAACATGTTACGAAAGAACAGTGGGAATTACCATGCTTATTAGAAAATAAACAACCTGTAACTTTAAAATGGTTAGTTACTGACTATATAAACCATTTGAGCCATCACTTGGAACAGATATTTTCATAGTTTGCTCATGTTAAATATACTAAAACATTGGTTAACCAAGTCAATTGCTTCTCCTACAATAGAAGTCGACTTTAGCGGAAAGTTTTGTAATTATAAATGAGACGACATATACCTTTTAATACACCTAAAGACAAAACCTGTAACCTACTATTTGTAGGTAGAGAGGTTGTGGAAAATTGGAAACATCTAAATATCATTCAACATCGATATATTTTTTACTTTTGTTAGTTCCCCTATTTTGGGGAGGGGCTTTCGGTGCATCTAAACATGTCGTTACAGAAATACCTCCTATGACTGCTGGTACGTTACGTTTTGGTTCAGCAGCAATCATCTTACTATTACTTGTCATCTACCGATCAGAATGGAATACAGAAAAGCTCAAAAGACATTGGTTCGGATTAACATGTATGGCCCTCACTGGTATATTTTTATATAACGGTCTTTTCTTTTTAGTAGGCTTGAAATATACGTCGGAAGTAAACGGCGCATTAATCATGGCTACAACCCCTGCTTTTTTAACAATGGGGGCTGTATTGTTTTTAAATGAAAAGTTTAATAGACGTTTAGGGTTAGGCTTATTTCTATCATTATCAGGCGTTCTAATCGTCATCTTTAAGGGGATTGATACAATTGGTTCTCTCTCTTTTAATAAAGGAGATTTATTGTTTGTTGGTGGCTTAATTTGTTGGGTCATTCACGGGTTAATCGGCAAAGTTGTTATGAGAGACGTCTCATCAACTCTCACAACATGTATAACGATGTTAATTGGCACTATTTTACTGGCGGTTTTTTCTATTATTGAAGGTGGTTGGATATACGTTGCAACTATGTCAGCACAATCATGGATTGAAATAAGCTACATGAGTATCTTTGCTTCGGTCATTGCCTTTATATTGTGGAATGAAGGAATCAGACGAATTGGAACTAGTAAATCTAGTATTTATATGAACCTCGTACCTATAAATGCCGCTTGGATAAGTGTAGTTTTGTATGGTTCTACACTTACGTTGCAACAAATTATTGGTATGTTTATCGTAATTTTAGGTGTTTATATTGCTACATCTAATGAAAGAAATGTTGTCAAAAGCTCATAATATAACAAATATAAAACACAACTGCAATTATTATTTAATCAGTAGTATTGAGATTCTACTAGATCATGCTTTGGTTTTAGTAAACCCCTATTTGCTATGAGCAATATCGCCCCCACGCTTGTTTGTGGGGGCTTAAATATCTACTTTTCAAATCCAAGCAATAATACTTGTAGATGGGAATATGAATAGCAAGATAACTTCTTACATTTTTTGTTATGATGAACTTTATAAGAGGTATACTTTAGGAGGACAATACGTTGATTATTAACAAAATATTGTTAAATGATGCATATCATATAAGTAAATGGAAATATGATGAACCATACACACTTTACAATTTCGATGATAGTCCTGAGGATATACAAGAACTGATGGATGGATCATATTTCAGAGTTCAATTGAACAACGAATTAATTGGGTTTTTATGTTTCGGTTACAATGCCCAAGTACCAGATGGAAGAGCTGTTGGGTTATATAATGATAATGGAAAAAATTTTATAGATTTCGGGCTAGGTATGAAGCCAGAGCTATGTGGACATGGAAACGGCTTGTCATTTGTGCAAACAGGACTAGAATTTGCCATAAAACGTTTTAAACCTAAATTCGTACGGTTAAGTGTTGCTACTTTTAATATCAGAGCCATATCGGTTTATAGTAGAATTGGTTTCAGCAAAGAGCAGACATTTTTTTAATAATGAAACTGAATTTCTAATTATGAAATATGAGGTATAAGAAACAATTGTTTTTAGGGCCTTCGTAGCAACCTTGTAACAAAATTGGAAAAGCTATATGGTGGTTATTTTAGATTTCATGCTTCCGAGAAAAAATACCTCAAACGATAATTTCATACATGTTCATAGTTCGGAAGCAACAATATTCATGAAAATAGCTTTTCAAGCTGTAAACTTTGTCGATGCCTGATAGATTTTTTTATTACACTTGTTTACATTTACATATTTATCCCTTTCTTAAATATAAAATAATTTATAGGGGGGGTTGGTGTGCACAAGTCAATTAGTTTTGCTATTATCTTATTCATTATTGTATTTACAATTAGTTTGTATGTAGGCATTAGTTGTCTCGTTATCTATTTACTTAGTTTAATTTCTTCATTGGCAATTGAAATTTATAATTGGCATTCAATGATGTTAATTTCTTTGTTAAATTTCTTCTGGTTACTACCGTTTGATATCATTAGCAGCCTATTTAATGTATCAACACCAAATAAAAAAATTAATGACTTTGTAAAATTGGTGGGATTGTTAGTAAATGTAGCAGTATTTTCACTATTTGTTATTTGGCTCAATAATACCTTTACTGGCGTTTCATTTTCAAAGATAGGCCTCGTTTGCTATATCCTTGCAATGACTATTATTGTTCACCTAACCATGATTGGTGGCACAATAATTGAAGAACAAGATAAGAGAGTCTGACTCCCTTCACTTTAACGCGTTACACTACTGGTAGTCAGACCCCACATTTTATTCTTCTGTTTCGATAACTATTCCTTCTACGTGTTTACGGTTTAGGAGGTTATCTTTCTTTCGATAGTCTTTTGTTTTAAAAATAATATCAAAATCATAGTCTTCGGGATATAGTTCATCTCTTGCTATATACAACTGCATACGTTTATGATTAATTTTTCTTTTTTCATCCTTCACTTGAATTATATAATTCCCATATTGGTCAGGTCCTTTGTACACTATACCAAGCTCTCCTGTTGACCCAATTTTCACATTATCTCCCATCTCAAAAAGCGTAAATTTTTCCTTAGCTTGTTGCGTGTTTTCCTGCTTATCTCTTCTTACATATTTATTTGATGCAATTTGCTTATCAAGCTCTCGTTTTATTGACAGTGATGGTTGTTGAATCTCGTAGGATTTATGTTCTTTATAAGTTATAGAATGAGCTTTTTCAATAATTTTCGGGTGCATCCCTAACTTTAGTGCAATGCTAAATGCTTGGCTGTCACCACCTTCTCCAATGAGCAAACGGTAAGTTGGACCAAGTGTTTCGATATCAAATTCCATTGAACCATTACGGAAGCCTTCTCTCTCTGTCGCAAATTCCTTCATTTCACTAAAATGCGTAGTTGCAAAAATAGTAGCTCCTTTTTCGTATAATTCATCTAAGATAGAAATTGATAATCCCATACCTTCACCAGGATCTGTACCAGACCCAAGTTCATCAATTAACACTAAGCTTCGATCATTGGCATTTGCTAAAATGTCAATAACATTTGTTATCCGAGAACTAAACGTACTTAAATTTTGTTCGATACTTTGACCATCGCCAATATCAACGAACATTTGTTGGTATATCGATAGATGGCTACCTTCATCAACTGGAATGAATAACCCACATTGAACCATTAATGTAAGCAACCCAATTGTTTTTATCGATACTGTTTTTCCACCAGTATTTGGTCCTGTTATAACAAGAGCGTGGTAACCATTTCCTAGCTGGACAGATAAAGGAACAGCATCTTCTCCTAGCATTGGATGTCTAGCGTTTTTTAAATTGATAAAATGTGATTCATTTAGTTGAACTTTGTTACCCCCAATTGCTTCGCTATATTTCCCCTTTGCAAATAAAACATCGTAATGAATCATCGTTTCTACAGCCAAGCCTATTTCTTGTTGATGTGCTTCAACTAGCCCTGTTAAATAACTTAATATAGCCTCTATTTCAATATCTTCTTCAAACTTCAGACTGTCGATACGTTCTTGAATATTAGCAACTTCAGCTGGTTCTAAATAAATTGTTGAACCTGAAGCAGAAGCATCTACTACATTCCCTTCAACTTTCCTTTTGTATTCTTTTTTAATTGGAATAACATATCGTCCATCACGTTGACTCACAATTGGCTCTTGAAGATAAGGTTGATATTTTTTTGATTGTAAAATGTGTTGGACCTTATCTTTCAATCGCTCTTCTTCAATCAATAATTGCTTTCTAATTTTCTGCAACTGCTTTGTTGCGTAATCATCGACTCGCCCATGCTTTATACACCGAATGATTTCATCAGCTAAGTTAGGCAGATCCTCTATCGCATACACATATGTGGTGACTCGTGGTGCAATAAATTCCTTATCCTTCATAAAACGTTTAAGCTTCGTACTGCTGTCTAAAAATGAGTAAATTTTCGTTAACTGCTCAGTTTTTAACACAACACCCTTATTCATCTGCTCAATAACCTTTGTAATACCATTTAGTCCATGAATTGGGACTGATGCACTTTTCCGCAAAATATAGACAGCTTCTTCTACTTCATGTAACCAAGCTTCAACTTGCTTCAAAGATATCGAAGGAGATAGTTCCAATAAATGTTGCTTACCTTCCTCTGTTATTGCATATTGTGCTAACTCATTTTTAATGAAATCAAACTGTAATGCTTGAAATGTTTGTTCGTTCAATGTATTCTCCTCCAAATAAATTTATTTATTGTTATCCCTATAGCAATTTCTTCAATCGTAGATTCACGGTATAAAAACCACTTCATCTTCATAAACTCACCCTTTCCTTACACAAAAAAGACCACAACGAACAATGTTCATTGTGGTCTAACTTCATACGAGTCCTTAAATCCAATTCGTCTATTATCTTACATTATAGTTGTAATGGTTTCCTAAAAGTACACGTTCCACATAGATGAATGAACAATAATAATAATTATTATTACACATCTCATCAACATGTCACCTTATATGTTTAGACAGTAACTTACAAAGAAACCTAACTTTAATATACATAAAAAGCTGTGCCAAAAGACACAGCTAAACGAATAAACGGATACTGTATGCTATGACCATTGTCCTTAACATTTCATCCAAAAAGCATACTTAAATAAGCTATCTGAAAATTCACTTTCAGCTTAGGCTTTTTGAATGACCGTATGAAATTACGGATTAGTTAAGAACGACCCCTAACATAAACAGAACTCCTTTATTATTTGTAATTTAATCAAATAAATAATACATGTTGGTTAAAATAATGTCAAGTGTGTTTTTAAGCACAGGACTGATTATACTAACTGTTTGATGGAAAATAGGGATTTCTAGAAAGACATGAAGAAATTTTTAAATACACGTGTTAGTATTGTAAAAAAATAGTTGTGAGTCCACCTAATATTCTGTTTTACAGAATTTAAAACTGAAGAATACGGTTAAAACAAGGTAGTAGAAAAGATGCTACACATACTAATAATTTTCATTTTTTAATTATTAATACGAAAACAACAATAAATGTAATATACCCAAAGGAAAAGAATGATTATCTCCTAAATTAAAGAAGACAACCACCCCTACTTAAAGTTAAAGTCATGACTATGAAGATATACTCTAATGGCTATGTTCAATTATATACTTGCTAGGCGAAATGCACGATAAAAACGGGCTCATCTCACCAATGAAAAAAATATGCAATTTGTGCATTGCACGAGTACATGCAGTATAAAATAGCATACGCTCATTTTCATCGACATAAATAGAACTAGAACCATTAAAAATAATTACAGCGTCAAATTCAACACCTTTCGCAAGGTAGGATGGAATGACAAGTACCCCACTTTCAAATGAACTAGTTGTTTTATTAATAAGGCGGAGAGTCAAATCATTTTTCAAACGATCGTATGCCTTCTTACTTTCATCAGCGGTTTTACAAATAACCGCTATCGTTTTATGATCTTCATGTTGAAGCTTGTGAATTCGTTGTTTCACTTTATCAATATGACTCGTGTCATTGTCGACCTTTGTCATGAAAGGTTTTTCACCCTCTCTGTTAAAGGCATCAATCGCTACATTTCCAACAAGGATCTCTTTTGTGAATTCTATAATTGGCCGAGTTGAACGATAACTACGTGTCAAGTCTATACACTCAGTTTGATTTTCTCCGATCATTTTCGTCAATAATGCAAATCCATCTTGAGAAGCTTGAGAATGAATTGTTTGATTCTTGTCACCAAGAATGGTCATTTTACTATTTGGAAATAAATATTTAATATAGGCAAATTGAAAAGGTGAATAATCTTGAGCTTCATCAATAAAAATGTGTTTTACAGCCGTATTTTTTTTGAAGCCTTCAAGTTGTTCCTTTAAATATAAGTATGGTATTGTGTCTTCAAAAGCTAATTCGAATTTTTCAATACGTGCGACTGTTTGATCACACATTTCTTCCCACTGATACTGAGTACTTTTTTCCGCTTTCGGCATATTCATAAATTGATTAGTTGTAAATAACTGCATATATATTTTACGGATATCAACAAAACGCAAATGTTCCACTTTAGCCATCAAAGGTTTAAGATGTTTTCTAACAACTATTGCTGCAAGTAGCTTTTGCTCGCGTCGGTAATCGTCAAATGTGTTATTAGACTTGTTGTTATCTCGTTGAAGTTTTCGGTACACCCGAGCATACACATCACGGTCTAATAATTCTATTTCATCTTCCACCCACGGCTTCTTACGTTCTGCTTTTTCAATTTTTTTCAGCTCTTTAAGCAACCATTCCACCATTAGCGTTAAACGGTTAGGAATCCGCAAAGATGGATCAAACGAATAAAATTGTTCTTTTATTTGATCTGCTGAAATAACAACCTTATTTCTAAATGTTATATCTTTAAAAACCATGTCTCGTTTTTTCAGTTGATTAATATAATGATCTATTAGTATCATAAATTCCAAACTGGCTTTATATCGTATATTGTTCATCCTAACCGAATATATTGAATCTTTTGTAGCTGTCAATGTATATTCAAGCTGTTCATACTGATCTTCTAAGTCAAATTCTTCACCAAGTTGATGGTCTATATATTCTTGAAGAGTTGTTTGCTGCATATTATCCTCACCAAGCTCTGGTAGTACAGTGGAAACATAGCTGTTGAACATTGAATTAGGAGAAAACAGCAATATTTGCTCTGCTTGCAATGTTTCTCGATATCTATATAATAAAAAAGCTACACGTTGTAGAGCAGCTGATGTCTTTCCACTTCCTGCTGCACCTTGAACAATAAGTAAGCGACTGTTTTCATTACGAATGATTAAGTTCTGCTCTTTCTGGATCGTTGCGACAATACTTTTCATCTGAGAGTTAGATTGATTACCAAGCACTTCTTGCAATAGTTTATCACCTATCGTAACACCTGTGTCGAACATACTTACGATTTGGCTTTCATGTACAATAAATTGACGCTTTAGGTTCATCTCTCCTGAGATTACACCTTCAGGGGTTAAAAATTGAGCTTTTCCTAATGAATAGTCATAATATAAACTTGAAATTGGTGCCCTCCAATCATAAACGAGAAATTGTTCCGACTCTTCATCGTAATAAGAACGAATACCGATATAAATGTTTTCCATTTTACAATCTCCATCTTCAACAAAATCAACTCTTCCAAAATAGGGGGAATCTTTTAATTTATTTAAGGTTGTTATTTGTTGAAAGGCCTGTTTGTGGTTCCGTTCCCTTTCAGAAAGCATCTCCGCCTGTTGTTTAACACTAATAGCTGTTTCAGTAGCTTCGTTTGTATCATCTAAATTAACTGTCACATCATCCCAAAAATGCTTACGGATATTAATAATTTCAGCTTTAACACCACCTATATCTTTCTTAAGAGATCCAAGTTCTGCCGAGATTTTTTCGACTACAAAATCAACACGATGCTGTTCTCCTTGCCATTCCTTGTTAACTTTATTCATATAAGCACCTCTCAAATTAGATATTTTCCACTGAAAGCTTGACAGAAATCTAAATAAATGTTAATATTAAATTGGGTAATTGTAATTATATTTATTTTTTATTCTGATCAAATCTAATTCTAACACAACCTTATTTTCGAATCAATATATATTTACATACAAAAAGGGGCATTTCTAAGTCAAAATAAGACATAGAAGTGCCCCTTAATTTGTTATAGAAAGGATCGATGTAATTTAATAAGATTTTTTCAAAAACATCGATGCTTTTGTTACTAAAAATGCACAGCATAATGTATACTATGCTAGATGTATACGTGCTTTTATCCTAGAACGAAAGCATCAATCAATGCGAAAACAACCTTATGTATCAGAAGTAAATATTATGGCTGTTAGGTTATCCAGTAGGTGATGTCTGCGCTTGGATTTGTTTGCCACTACGTTTTTCATTGAATTTATGTTTTAATTGCTCCTTTTCTTCCTTCGTCATCTTCTTATAATCTTTTATAAACTTTTCATATTGAGGTATAATCTCCTCTTTTAAACCATATGCTTTGATTTCACCTGCTTCTAACCAAAGAACCTTTTCACAGAAGTCTTTTATTTGACCCATTGAATGGCTAATAAAAAAGATGGTCTTTCCTTTTTCTTTAAAGCTATTCATTTTTTCTAAACATTTATCAGCAAATGTTTTATCACCTACTGATAGCGCCTCATCAATTACTAATATATCAGGATCTATTGACACTGAAATTGCAAATCCTAATCGAGACTTCATACCACTTGAATATTTTTTAACGGGTTGATCAATGAATTCCCCGAGTTCAGCAAATTCAATAATTTCAGGAGTTAACACTATTATTTCTTGTTTCGAGAAGCCTAACATTAAACATTTCAGCTCAATGTTATCTCTCCCAGTTAATTCATTGTTTAAGCCAGATGCGATTGCTATAAGCGAGGCTTCACCGTTTATTTCAATACCTCCTGAAGATGGTGGTATTACCCCTGAAATCAAATTTGATAATGTCGATTTTCCTGAACCATTAATACCGACAATACCTATAGTATCTCCCTTTTCAGCTTTAAAGTTAATATCCTGCAACGCATAAAAATCCTTCCCATAGCCTTTAGGGAGGACGATATCTAACAGCTTATCTGAAGTTTTTTTATACATTTTATACTTTTTTGCAACATTGTTAAAAATAACAGTACTGTTCATATTTGCTCCTTCTATTAACCATAAAAATGAATATAGGCACTTTTACTATTCACAATTTTTATATCCATATTAACATAAATTTTTATGAATAGATATTTATTAACAACATACTCACCATCATGATTAATATTAGCTAGGTAAAATAAACTGATCATACAACAGACCTTAAAGTAAATGAATTTTGTACATATTATAGTAAATGCGAACATCCTAAAGATGCTAATTCTTCCTCATATTTATCCTTAGGCAATCCCTTAAAATAATGACTAAGAGGATTAGATAAATTGTCACTTAATTCTAAAATTTCTAATTCTTCGTAGTATAAAAATGCATCTAGCTTACCTTGAGCTCTCACCCATACACCAGCCTGATCTTTTTTTATTACATCATATTCTTTACCAATCATGTCGTTAGGTGTAGCGATACCATTTTCATCAGTTATAGAATTTATAACTTTTATCCTCATTAATAGTCCCCCTTTTCCAACTTACGTCTTCATGAACAAATCAATTACTTTTTTATATCAGGCTATCGAACTGTAGGGAAACAGTATCATGAACGTTAGTTGTTTTTACATATTATTTCTTCTTACGAAAACAATAATTAGGGTAAGCACAAGCAATATAAATCTTCGTGGTGAATGCTACGCTGTACCTGAACGAAGTAATAATGAACAATTGGCATATATTAAGTTTTCCACACAGACAATATAAATATAAGTCTGATTATCGAACTATTTACTTTATTATACGGATTTGATTTGCGAAAAATACAGTAAGCTTTTAAAGATTTTGATAAATTTTTGTAAATACATCATAAGCTCATATAAATTAAAAATGCCATTGCAAGATTGTTTTTGTTAGATATATAAACCTAAGCAAATACTCCTGCAATAGCATGAAATCAGTTATTTATGTTTCGTCCATTTTGCTTTCTGACAGCAAACCTTTGAAAATAAAACTTCTTCATTTATCCCTCTTCAATAACTTCTTCCTCAAGCCCTAAAATCAATTGGTCAACCACTCTTGCGCTAGACATCCCATCTATATCATCAAAGAAATACTCTACAAATGGTTTTATTTTATGCATTTCGAAATTTTCATTTATAATTGTCTCAATTAGTTCTTTTGTAGAGCGTACTAGTGGACCAGGAATAAATGATTGGTACTCAAAGTAAAAATCTCTTTTCTGCACATATTCTTCAACATCATAAGAAAAGAAAATCATAGGTTTATCAAGCAATGCGTACTCAAAACATACTGAAGAATAATCCGTTATTAACACATCTGTTATAAATAATAAATCATTGATCTCCCGATACGATGAAAAGTCATAGAAAAAATCACCATACTGATAAGGTATACTAAAGTCATTTTTTATAAAGGGGTGTAATTTAAACAGAAAAACATATTCATCACTTAATGATTCGTATAGCTTATGTAAATTCAATACTTCCATAGGATAATAAGCGGATTGTTGACCATTCCCTCTGAAGGTTGGTGCAAACATAATGACTTTTTTACCTTTTAAAAATGGATAATCATTGTATAATTGTTCTTTTACTTCCTCTTGATAAGACTTATCAAAAAACACATCTGTTCTAGGGATTCCTGTTGCTACAACGTTTTCCCTATCAATACCAAAACCCTCAGCATAATATTTCCCAATATGATCAGAACTTACAATTGCTTTAGTATAATTTCTATGATTTTTTGATTTTGGTGAAGGCCCACCAGGTAGACCTATCCGACTAAAACCAAATTTCTTGAAAGCACCCACTGCATGCCAAAGTTGAATGAGTTCAGCATTTTTACGAATTTTCAAAGGATAAACCATCGGGTAAAAGTCATCAAGTAAAATAACTTTCGATGTTGCCAAATGATAAGCTAACTCAACTATTTCTCCTATTGTCTTTTTATCAGTAATGCCTTCTTTAAATAAAAATCTGTATTTCCAATCAAATTCTCGACTTTGCATCTCTTCATAAACGAATTCGAAATTACCACTCATTTCAGTTCGACTATCTGATGCAAACAGCACTTTATTCTTCTGCATTGGTAACAATTTGAAAATGCTATATAGCCCTCTAAAACCAATTGTTTTTATGATTTTATATATTAAGCCATTGCTCTTATTTTTTTCTATAATCAGCCTAGAGGGATCGATATCCATTAGCTGTGTTGATCTTAATGTCAACGTCTTTTCATGTTCATCATAAGATGCTAAAAGATTATATCGCATTTCTTTTCTGTTAGAAAAATACTCCATTTTAGTTGTATAAAACTGATGATGTAAAAACCTCTCTATATTACCTAACGGATACATTCTACTGTACTTTTTACCATTATAATCTTGAATCTCTATTTCAATAAACATTTTATATAATGATGCAGGAAGAGGGTGTGCATTTTTAGAAATCGTCGCAAAATTTACCGTCCCAACAAAACCTGCCCATTTGTATACATCTACATCAATATTTTTTGATTTATCATCGTTAAATAATTCAACTAAAACATCTCTTAAAGGAATCGCTATTTTCTCCTTCTCTTCGCTAATTAAAATGAGACGTTTCTTTACTAAATCTTCATCACGTAAAGGAATATCCTGCAAATAATAATATCCCTTAATTTCCATAATTGCACCGTTCCAACTTAAATGTGATATGGTTCTCTTAGGTATAATCTCTTTTCCTGCATCTATCATACGTTTTGCAGATGGTAGCATATTTTCAGCATGATCAATATTTTTTACTAATAAATCTTCGGTATATGTTGTATTTTCATCATTAACATGTGGTTGTGGAGTTGCCGTAGGAAGATTTTTTCCCGCAGCAATCATCTCTTTTGCAGCACGTATTACCTCTTCATCATATTCATTGGTTTTGATAACCCCAACTTCTTCATCATATTCATTGGTTTTGATAACCCCAACTTCTTCATTATAGTTTGTATTGTCATCATTTATCTTTAACTCATTAGGTGCTATTTTTTTATGTAAATTACTCTCTTTTAAGCCTGGTGAGTTCATTAAAGTAAACCCCCTTCTTTCTCTGTAATCATCCTGAGTGTGTATCAACCGAAAATATGAAATCAGTCACCCTTTTGGATACATGACCATCACTGGTTGGTAAAAAGCGTTGCCTAAACGTTGATATTAACTGATAATCAAATTCACCTTTTTTTATACAGTAAGCCAGTTCTTCGGAGTTATTGAAAAACGGACCAGGGATAAAATTTTTATAAGGATAATAGAAGTCTCGTTCTTTCCTATACTCTTCTAAATCGTTCGCATAAAATAAGATTGGACGTTGTAAAATACTATAATCAAATATAATAGAAGAATAATCAGTAATTAACATATCAGATAATAATAATAGCTCTTCAATACTATAATTCTTCTCAATTTGATAAATAAAACAAGAATGTTTTGGATTTATTGCTATTTTTTCCTGTACATAAGGATGAAGGTGCACGAGAACCGCATAGTCCTCTCCTAAAACTGAATGTAATGCGTGGAAATCAATTAAATAGTCCATTGATTCCTGATGATAACCATTTCCACGAAAAGTAGGAGCATATAATATCAATTTTTTTCCTGATAGTTCTGGAAATTCACCGATAAATCTTTGATAAACTGGCCTATGCTTTGCATAATCAAAAAAATAATCTGTTCTTGGTATGCCTATGGGGTATATTTTATTTGCAGACATATTAAATGCTTCAGCATAATATGGAATAACCTCTTCCGCACTAACTAATACTTTAGTATAATTGCCGTGTACTTTTATGTATTTTAAATATTCTTTAGATGGGCCATAACTCTTACTAATTGTACTATGTCCAAAGGTCTTAAACGCACCTGCTGCATGCCATAGCTGAATAATATCCACACCTTGTCTAGGGCTTATAATATACACAGGAAAAAAATAATCATCTATTACAAAGTATTTTGAAGTAGCCAGATGATACATTACCTTAGTCATATGTACTAAATATGTCAACTTCCCTATTTTACTTGCTGAATTCCTTTTAAATAACAATACATAAGAGATTCCTTTGTTTCTAGCTAATAGCTCTTCATAAACAAATTTTAAATTTCCACTAATCTCCTCAGAACGACTAGATGCAAAGGTTATTTTATTAGGATTGATCGCATAAAGCAGTGCAAAAATTTGATGCAAACTACCAAAAAAAATTTTCACTAATAATGTTGGCAAAAGCTTCACATTTATCATTGAAATATCCTTCTTTGAATATTAGACATTTATATCTTCCATTCCAGTACAGTCTTGCCCCAAGATGTAGTTAAGTCTTTTTCAAAGGCATTGATAACATCTTTAATGGATCTAACTTCATTAACAGAGCCTACAAGTGTTTCTAAATAATCCACGATGTCAAGATTTGCTGCTAAAAAATCAACTGTATTCTTAAAGTCAATATAACCACTTCTACTGCTTCCAATGACTGTAATACCTTTTTCTAGAATCATCCTCGTATTAATTTCCACTGGATATTCAGAAACTCCTAAGATTGAAATGGAACCTTCAGGAATAATATAATCAATAATTTGGTTAATTGCATATTGACTACCAATTCCACCAACACATTCAAAGGCATGGTCGAACTGAACATCATCTGGTATGTCATTAATATTGTATACTTCATCTACAAATGAGAAGTTGTCTAACTTATATTGCGTTTTTCCAGCTACGATGACATGACAATCTCTATATTTTCTTTTTAATAGGAGTGCAGTAATATAACCTAAATTTCCATCTCCCCACACACCAAACCTTTTTCGACGAGTATGCGATAACCTCTCAAACCTTGACATGGCATGCATCGCAATTGTTATTAATTCAGTAAAAGCAGCAACAAATTCATTAATATTGTCAGGCAGAACTACAAAGCGATCTCTTTTCAGAAAAACATAATCCTGCATAAAACCGTCATAACCGCTTGATAAAAACCTGCTTGAACGTAGATAATTCTCAGCAATAATTTCATCCTCTTCAATAGGAGAGTTTGGAATCATAACAACCTTCGTCCCAGGACGATATTCACCATAAGGGTCGTACACGATCTCTCCCACTGCCTCATGAATTAATGCCATGGGTAGCTTTTTAGATAATGCAGCTTCCCCCCTAGTTCCAGTATAATACCGTTGATCTGCTTGGCAAATCGATAAAAATGTTGGACGAACGATTAAACGATCTGAATTAATTGAACTATCCTTATATGAAATTTCAAATTGCCTTGGAGATACCAATCTATATACTTGATTAATCATGCTCAATATTCTCCTGTAATATTGCATTAGCAACCTTTAGATCATATGGAGTCGTAATTTTTATATTAAAAACCTCACCTTTAACTATTTTTACATCTTCACCATACAGTGAACATATTTTGCAAGCATCTGTCAGCTGTTCTTTTTCTGCTCGTGTTAATTTATTGTAATAGCCAACAAGTGTTTTTATATGGAAGCTTTGCGGAGTTTGTCCTTGGTACATCATACTTCTATTTGGTATATCAGAAATTAAGTTTCCGTCTTCAGATTGTATAATTGTATCAATTGCTTCTATTACTGTATCAACAGCATTATAGTGTTTAACTTGTTCAATATTCTCTTTGATGATTCTATGTGTTAAAAATGGACGTACAGAATCATGTGTAACAATATAGTCATCATCAAAGATCCCAACCGTATCTTCGATATAACGAATGCCATTCATAATTGACTCGTTGCGATCTTGACCACCCTCTAAGACTATAACTCGATCATTATCACCTATATACTTATTTATAATGTCCTTCGAATGATGAACCCACTCTCTAGGAGTCATGACTAATATCTTTTCAAAATCTGAATTTAAGATGAATTTTTCAAGTGTATGAATTAATATCGGCTTTTTGTTTAATGGTAGAAATTGTTTTGGCATATTCACATTACCCATGCGAGTTCCTTTTCCACCTGCAAGTATTTCTGCATAAATCATATACGAAACAACAACTCCTTTCATTTAAAATAGATCTTCGTCTAACGCTTTCAATCACTCTGTGAGCATTCATGCCCACGAAACTGACAAATGCTTATATCTAGGTTATAATTTCTTCTACTAATTTATAATAAATGCTTATAAAAGTAAATCTTTCCACTTACTTTAATTAATCAATATAACCAAATATTTCGAAACAAGTTCTATGCGTGAAACTGGCAATTATCATAAGGAGCACCTCTATAAAAAGTCCACGAAACGATCTCGAAATTTTACATGTAATACAGAACCGATTAATAATAGTATGAAAACAACCCCCCAAAAATATAAAGTGTAAGTTAGATTGTCGATAAAGTACCAGTTTAGTCCTAATAGAGACGATCGGTAACCTTCAACAATATAATAAAATGGGTTTAATTTCATAATTAGTTGAATAAACTCTGGTAATTTCTCTACTGTCCATAATATCGGGGTTAAATATAATAGAACTCTGACGACTGATTGAACAACCATTTGTACGTCACGAACAATCGTTGCTAGTGTGGCTGTTATTAAAGATATAGCAATTAAAATAGCTATCGTAGCAGCCATAAAATAAGGTAGCTGTAAAAAGTATACCGATATTGAATAATCGTAGAAAAACAATATCACCATAATAATGCCAGTAAGTATAAGATGAGAGTAATACTTAGATGCGATAACAAATGTAGGTATGACACTCATCGGAAACTTCATTTTTGCTATGATCCTTACTCTTGAATAAATAGATCTCGAACCTTGTAAAATGGATTGAGAGATGAAAAACCAAACACTAATGCCCGAAAGCATCCAAGGCAAGTAAGCGATGTCACCCACTCCTTTATCGCCTCGTATACCTAACCCAAAGACAAACCAAAAGACACTAATTTGAATCATTGGGTTTAAGACCTCCCACAGGATACCTAAGTAGTTATTATTATTTGTACTTTTTAATTCGTATATAGATAAACGTACAATTAAATAGAAATTGTTTATATGTTCATTAATAATCGTCAATACTGATTTCATGCTGTAATCCTTTCCATAAAGCTCATTTTAACTTTGTTCTTACATGAACAACCACGATTGTCGAATAAATTAGGTTATTTTGGTTAGTATGTACTGAACAAGTCTGTTTGATGAATTTCCTTTTGAGTGTTCATTCCATTGATGATAAAATCTTAATATCAACTCATTATTAAATTGATGGGTTAAAATAATATCGATAATTTCATCAGTATCATTCGCTACAGGCCCAGGGACAGTAGTTTCGTAATCTTGAATAACACCCTGCTCCTGTTGATAGATTGTTAAATCATAGGGGTAAAAAATCATTGGCTTTTGTAAAATTGCATATTCAAAAGGAATGGATGAATAATCAGTAATTAAACAATCAGTGATCATCAATAACTCATTTGTACTTTTATAAGAAGATAAGTCAACAACGAAACCTTTGTATGTTTCCTCATAATCCACATTTACTTTAACCATTGGATGTAGCTTCAATATTAAAATATATTCCTCTTGCAGCTTTTCGTAAAGCTTGTCCAAATCCAGCTTAATATTGTAATTATTTAATTGACCATGCCGAAAAGTCGGAGCATATAATATTATCTTTTTATGTTTTAACAGAGGAAATCTAGAATAGAGTTTTTCTTTAATTTGACTTGTAAGTTGGTCATCATAAAAGAGATCTGTCCTTGGAATTCCAGTTGGGAGTATATGATTAGCTGGTATATGAAATGATTCCATAAATATTTGTGCCATTTCTTCTGAACCAACAACTACCCTGTTGAATTGCTTATACACTTGTCGAAACCTTCTTTGAGCTTTGTTACTCCTTTTACGAACCGATTTGTCTTGTAAGCCAAAGGTTTTTAACGCTCCAGCGGCATGCCAAATTTGAATGCACTCAACATTGTTCTTAAATGTAATTGCCGATAAAAATGCAAAATAATTATCTATGATGATTATTTTGGATGTAGCCAAATGATAAATAGACAAAAGCCAATGAATTAAATTCTTTGATTCAAACGTATATATTTTTGCTTCTTGAAAAATATGTTGAAGGTCTGTTTTTGCTGACGTTTTACACAAAATGATAATGTCAATTGACATAGATTGTTTTATCAATTCTTTATATAAAAAATGAGCATTTTCTTCATACGAAATAACGAATGTAATTTTTTTCTTCAGCTTGAATTGTTTAAATAAATTAAAGACCAGCTTAAATAGTAGTAAATAACTCGAAATTAATAATTCCTTACCCATTATTCAGTAAATAACTCCATATTTTTTTTAATCATAGTTGTAGAAATACTCTTTGTCCTTGGCAAATAAATAACATGACAATAATCCTCTAAATAGTCAAATTTCCCCTTCCAATCATCTCCCATAACAAAAATATCAACATTATGCGTAATGATATCATCAGCTTTCTGCTCCCAATTTTTTTCTGGAATTACTTTGTCAACGTAACGTATTGCTTCAATTACTTTTTTTCTATTTTCAAAATTATGATAGGATTGCTTATTTTTCATTTTATTAAACTCATCAGTTGATAAGCCAACAGTAAGGTTGTCGCCTAACTCTCTTGCTCTTTTCAGAAGGTTAACATGGCCCCAATGCAACAAATCAAACGTTCCATAGGTAATAATTTTTTTCATAACGTCTTACGTCCCTTCTTTTTAAAAGGCATAATATAGATGCTAGTATTGCAATGAATGTATGAACAGGTTTCCACTAGCATAAAAAACTAATTATAAGATAAACATCGCTTGACAACAATACAAATATTATCAAGTGCTTTTTGAAGTAGGCTCTTTTCGCAGCTAGCTGAGGCATCTTGTATACAGAGAAAAAGGTGATAACTACAATCGTTAATATGCTTGTCTATTTTTTGGTACGAAAAATTAAAACCTTGAAAACAGCTTTTTAGTATCTAGGGCAATTCCTTTGTATAGAATAACAATTACACATCTAGACCCAATATCATAATTTTTAAATTTTGTTAAAACATGAATAATTATCCTTGATCACCAATACTTACATTATTGTTTATGACATCTATTTTACCAAAGGTTGCTGTATATATTAATTATTTTCTACTGATTAGCCGGATTTCCAAAATAAATATACTCATAATACTAGTATATTTATCCGATATACCCTTAACTATACAAACATATAGTTCATTCATATATGTAAAGAAATTAATAGCTTCACTCAATTCCAAATATTTTGATGAAAGCAAAAATATGACTTTCATGCCAATAACACTATATTTTTAGTTGAATTTATGCGAAAATAACATTCTAGTGTATCTATATTATAAATTTTTTTCTACCAGTTTTAAGGAATACAATTATTGGATAATTATTTTGTAAATATATCGGGGGATATTAAAAATGGTTAACTTTGATGAGGTTATGGGATATGAATTTGTTAACAATCGAATGGAAAACTTCTTAAAAGAAGTTCACAATAGAATGCAAGTTTCTCAAAAAACCTTTATCGTTACAGCAAATCCTGAAATTATTACATATGCTAAATCAAATCCATCATACGATTTAACCCTAAAAAAAGCTACCTACATTATCCCGGATGGAGCAGGCATTGTAATTGCTTCCAAAATCTTAGGTAAACCTCTCAAAGAAAAATTAACGGGTATAGATTTTATGGAACAGCTCTTAAATATTGCAAACAACCATCGTTACAAAATATATCTTTTAGGTGCAAAACCTGACGTTATTGGCCTAACTGCGAAAAACATTCAACAACGATACCCACATGTAGATATCGTTGGATTTCACCATGGTTATTTTGATGATAATGATGAGACGATCATCTCTCAGATTAAGGAAACTGAGCCCGATATTGTGTTAGTAGGTCTCGGGTTTCCAAAACAGGAAAATTGGATTGCAAAAAGCATGCATAACTTTAATAAAGGGGTTTTCATCGGGCTCGGAGGAAGTTTTAATGTATGGGCTGGTGTAGTCAAAAGAGCACCAAAAATATGGAGGGATACTAATTTAGAATGGCTATATCGATTAATTAAAGAACCATCTAGGTTAAAAAGAATGATTGCCATTCCGAAATTTATGGTGCGAGTACTTAAAAAGAAATATCATCGAAGCTAAAGTAATATTGTTAGCGAATATTCCCTCGTATTAAACTTAATATTTTTTTTGATTTTTCCTTTTCTGCTACCCTTCATTATTTTGAGTTGTTCAACACATTCATAACAGTTCTTAATTTCCCATCTCTTTTCGGTCTACTGACAAGCTCACCTCCACAGTTCGGACAAATATTTTTGACTTCAGCGCTACATTGAGGACAAAATGTACATTCATAAGAGCAAATATAAGCATCAGCATCCTTCTTTAACGAAATATCACACCGCTGGCAAACTTTTTTCATTTTTAACCCCATCTTGCTTCATCCTCTCTATTTCTTTTTACATTCAATTTCGCTGGGTTACATAGCTTGTTACTTTGCATACAATAAACATACTCACCTGTCATAAAGTTTATGAGAAGCTTTATCGTACACTTTGTTGCTCTTTTTACTTAATTTTGAGCAACTGATACCTACTATATGATTTTAATAGTCTTGAAAAATGATAAGATGCCGCGCACATTAAATGGATCCATTTTTAGTTTTCATTACGAAAAGCAACAATTAATGTGAATACAGCCTTCATTAAATAACTAAGAAGGTCAGTCATCGAGCAAATATTTAGATTTTGCTATTTATCAAACTACAGTTGAAATTCATAATTTCTGCAACACCAAAAGCTCTACAAATAGTCCCAACGAAATCATTGGTTGTTATTACTTCCATTTTTATCTTGCAGTTGAACTTTGAAAAGCAAAACATAAGAATACAAAGTATCTTATTCAGTCAGTTGTTTATTTCCTAAATAAAGAAGCCCATTCCCTTCCGCATGTCTGCTATAGCCAATTGGTTGAGTATGCTCAATTAAAATATCATATAACTCGTTTTCACATATTTTTCTACCTAACTCTTTTTCTTTCTCATTTAACAACAAGGCTGCTGCACCAGAAACATGTGGTGTAGCCATCGATGTCCCAGACAGCCTAGCATATTTATTATTTGGATATGTTGACAAAACCTTAACTCCTGGTGCGACTAAATCAATTTCCTCATGTGTATTCGTAAAATCAGCCAGTCTTTTGTCAAAGTCGACAGCTCCGACCGACACGACTTCATCATAATAACCTGGGTAGCTTCTTTCTATTGTATCAACGTTTCCATCCCCCTCGTTCCCCGCTGCACATACGACTAAAATATCGTTATTGACTGCATTTTTTATTGCGGTATGTAGACTAGATACATTTTCTGGCCCTCCAAGAGACATGGATATAACACGAACTTTTTCACCATAGGGTCCACGCCAACTTATTGCATAATCCAATGCATCAATTAATCCCTTATAGCTACCAGATCCATCTTTGGATAATACCTTCAAAATCAATAGTTTTACTTCTGGTGCAACACCAACAACGCCATTATTGTTTAATGTAGCCGCTATTGTACCAGCTACATGCGTACCATGGTATTGGTTATCATCAAAATTTGATTCATCTCCACCATAATCGTTAGTAAAATTCCTTCCATCTATTATTCTATCTTTTAAATCAGGGTGTTCAATATCACATCCTGTGTCAAATACAGCAACAACAACATCATTTCCCATATATCCCTTTTCCCACATACTTGGTGCTTCTATTAATGCTACTCCTTGTGGTATTTCGGTTGTTTTGTCAACAATTTGGTCAACCTTATACGGTATTAGTCGAATTTGACTCATTGAAAGTACCTCCTATCGATAATAGCACTTGCCTAGCTTTTTTTATTATGCCTCTTTTCGTAAATAGTGCTAGTTGTAATTGATACAGACTGTAAAAGAGGTCTTAGATGATTATCATCATATAATAGAAGAAAAAGATGCTACGAGTACTAGTTGTGTTCGTGTTTATTGATTAGTATGAAAAACAACAATATATACGCAAACAACCCTAATTATAAATGTAAGCCCCCATATTGAGATAAAAATGGACTGAAAGGAATTGTAACCATAGCTGGGATTTTTTATTTATTGAATTTTCAGATATTTAAAACGAGAATTATTCTTAATTTATACAAATCATGAGTTGGATACACTTAACAATATACCATATTTACCTATTATTTGCTATTAAATAACTTCTAAGATTTACACATAAATGCTCTTTTTACAGGAATTTAGGATGAGTAAAATCTTAAGGTTGATACAATCAATTTGGCTAATGAAACTACCACCTACATAGAAAGAAGTTTTAACATGGTGTAGGTGCTTTGCTTACTTTTTTCAGTGTATAACAAATAGCAGCTATTTTCTAGTAGCTCACTAAAATGGTTTAAATTAAGCATATTGACTGCTCTCATTAAATAGCTAACAACAATTTGTATAATAGATAACTTTACACAAAAAAGAGACAGAAAAAAATCCTGTCTCCGCTTTAATGTTTCGTTTTACTTAATTATCACACAGCTTTTTTCTTGTCAATTTTCTCTTCTTCTCCCCAACACTCAACATTCTGCAAACCATCTACGTTTGATACGTGGAATACTGGGTTTTTACCGACTTTTAGTTGAGAGACATAATCATCCAATGTTTTGAAAGCAATTTTGCCTAGAAATGCGATAGCAATTAAATTGGTTATAGCCATTAATGCCATTGATAAATCTGCTAAATCCCATACGATTTGTACACTTGCTAACGAGCCAAATAATACCATCCCTAACGCTGCAATGCGATATAAGAATAATACCGTATTATCTTTCTTAATAAACTCAATGTTCGTTTCACCATAGTAATAACTACCGATAATTGAACTAAATGCAAATAAGAAAATTGAAATCGCAATAAATACGCTTGCCCAAGGACCAACATGTGAAACTAACGATGCTTGCAGTAAGTTGATTCCCTCGAAAGTTCCTGTTTGATATTCATTTGATAATAAAATAATAAATGCTGTTGCACTACATACGAATAATGTGTCAACGAAAACACCTAATGTTTGAATAAGACCTTGTTTTGCAGGGTGAGAGACTGTAGCTGTTGCTGCTGCATTTGGAGCACTACCCATTCCAGCTTCATTAGAGAATAAGCCACGTTTAACCCCATAAGAAATAGCTGCACCAACTGTACCACCGAGAGCTTCATTGAAGCCAAATGCACTAGATATAATTAAACTAAATACTCCAGGTATTGCTTGGAAGTTTGTAACAATAATAAATAAGCCGATGAGAAGATAGAATACCGCCATAACTGGTACAACAACTTGAGACACTTTTGCTATGCGGTTTATGCCACCAAATATTACGAGTGCCGATACCCCAGTTATAATTAAACCCATTACGAGACGACTTGTGCCAAAGGCTGATTCAAATGCAACTGAAATCGTATTTGACTGTACTGAGTTAAAAATCAACCCAAAGCTAATCGTAATGAATATCGCAAAGATAATCCCTAACCAACGTGCATTTAAAGCTTTTTCAATATAATAAGCAGGCCCACCTCTGAATCCATTTTTATCCTTAACTTTGTATATTTGTGCTAACGTGCTTTCGATAAAGCTTGTTGCACCACCTACTAAAGCAACGATCCACATCCAAAAAACTGCACCAGGGCCCCCAAGCCCTATGGCAATGGCCACACCGGCTAAGTTACCCGTTCCAATTCTTGTTGCCGCACCGATACAAAACGATTGAAAGGATGAAATCCCTTTTTTACCGTCTGCTGAGACTGTAGCTTTATCTGTCAACAGCCTAAACATTTCACCTAAAAGTCTAAATTGTACAAACTTCGTTCTAAAAGAAAAATATACACCTAAACCGATTAATAAACCTATTAAAATATAAGACCAAAGATAATTATTTAGTTCGGTAACAATGGTATTGAATAACTGTCCCACTTACTTTCCTCCTCTTGATGCATCACTTCTCCGCTGTTATGTACTAAATTATAAACAACGAAATAGAATATTGCAATAATTTTTTTAATATATCAAAAAATTATATTTATTAAAGTGATTTCTTATATTTATTATTTTTACAGTACTTTCATCAGTAAACTCCTACATAAATAGTGTATATGCGTTGTATAAAGAAGCTACAAATCTATTAATCAAAACAATATTTCCTAGTTTTACAATTATCTTTAATATAGTAAAATTAGTTTACAAAGGAAGGTGTTTGTATTATGACAATATTAAAAAACTTTAAAGATACCATTACTACTGAAGAGGAATTACGTACAATCATTGGAGAACCTAAACAAATGATTAATGATAAGGTCATATCTTTTGTTGATGAAAATTGTAAAAAGTTCATTTCACTATCCCCTTTTGTATTAATAGGAACTGCAAACGCTGATGGCTCCTGTGACGTGTCTCCCCGTGGTGACGGTGCTGGATTTGTTCAAGTTATTAATAATAAAACACTCCTTATTCCTGAACGTAGAGGAAATAAGAAGATAGATTCATTACGTAACATTCTTTCAAACAATCAAATTGGTCTTCTCTTTATTATTCCTGGTTTAGGAGAAACTCTTCGTGTGAACGGTAAAGCTGTTATTGTTAAAGATCAAGTTTTGCTAGAAAAGATGGAAGTGAATGGTGTAATACCAAGTTTAGGTATTGGTGTTGAGGTTGAGGAACTATACATACATTGTGCTAAAGCTATGATACGTTCGAAAATATGGGACCATCAATCTTACCCTATGAAAGATGCATTACCATCAGCAGCTAAAATACTTGCAGGTCATTTACAGCTACCAAAAGATGCAGTTGATGATTTACAAAGCAACCTTGATGAAGCTTATGCGAAACGGCTATATTAACTCTATTTCATACGTCAACTACCCCCACTGAGGTGAAAAACTTCAGTGGGGGCTTGAGTTAGAATCCCAGGTCTTTTATATCCATTTCTAGACATAGTGACGCTCTAGGGTTCATGCCACCTTTCGGTGACACCCCAAGTAAGTTTTTGGTTGGTTTGGCATGAAAGAATGCTTCACCACTTGCACCACCCTTTCGAAAAAGAGCAGTTCTTCATACAGAAGAAACCACCACTCAGAATTATCTGGCGTGTGCTACAAGCCCCGACAAGTCGAGTACACATGGATGGTTGACACACCCACTAAGCTATGCGCTAGGCAACAACCTTACGTTTTTGTACTTCTATAATAATTGGCGTTTTAATTTTAATTGTTTCGTCTATTTTCACAATTTTTGACTTTCGTAAAATATTCAACGCAGAATTAATATCTGCATGAATACATTGTCCACTTTTGCTTCTATACAAGCCTTGAGTAATACGTTTTCCACTGAATTTATAGTCCGTTTTATTGTTTTCCGACCAAACCGGAATAACATCATTATCTAGGAAACTAGCTTTTGAAGTATAGCTTTCTTCTTGCTTCTCAAATCGAATGCCCTCTTTTAAACATTTATTTTCGATAGCTGAAATCAGTTTATGAAAAGGTATTTGAACAAACTTCTGATTATTCTTTTTTCCCATATCAGACTCTTGCTTCCAACCTGCGTTATAACCAACAACAATTGTATCGATGTTTAATTCTTTTACTTTTTTGAACAGCAAACCAACGGTTTGGGTAATATAACCGTTTATTTGGTTGTTACGCTTAATCCAAAGCTCTGCTAATTTATTGGTTACAATTCGTTTTGACATGCCATTTTCTATATTCTTTTGCTGCAATTGGCTTATCTCTTTATTGAAATATTGGTTAAGTGACTTTAGTTTTTTACCATCAATTAAGAAAGTGTCACCTTTATTTGTAGCGCAGCTCATGAATAAGTCTACACCTAAATCACAACTCAAAGCATTTATCGTTGTCGTTGGTTTTTTCTTCATTTGAGCAACGTGCATTTCGTATGTATAATGCACCTCAAAGAACCGACCTTTTTGCTTGGGTACGATTTCGATGTATGAGATTTTTTTGTTTAATAGATTTTTAGGCATTCGAATTTTAATAGAACCAAACCGTTTTCTGAATTCAATGTTCATAGGGATACTCCAGTATCCGTCTTTGTCCACTTTCGGAATTTGATAGATTTCGATAATTCGCTTCATTGTAGAACCTGAATATCCTGGGAACTGCGGACGACCGGTAAATTTATCAGGATTTTCCTCCCACTTTTTCAACGCATTGAAAAAACTCTTTGCTTCAGCATATAGCGTTCTTCGAACGGCTTGAACAGAATTGGATTGAATACCCCAATAGTTCACATCGGCTTGCATGGCTGCATCCACTTCTTTTATTGATGCCATCTTCCCAGTTTCCAAATAACATTGTTTTATCGTATATAATCCAACATTACGAAGTGCCTTTGAACTATGAGACATTCGTTGAAGCAAGCGAAACTCTTTAGACGAAAGAGCGTTGCCCCCAATATTTTGTTTTTGAGTGAAGCGTTGAATCTTTTCGGATTTCCTTTTTTTTGTAATATTTTAACCTTTTTCTTCTTAGTCATTTTTTCACCACCTTTCTAGTTGAATTTAATAGAATTATTTCATTCCCTGAGACTCTATGTATTGGCGGATTGTCTCAATAGGAGCACCACCTGTTGTTAAGAGACAATAGCTTCTAGACCAAAACATCTCTTTCCAAAGTTGATTTTTTATAGTTGGAAAATCACGTTTTACAAATCTAGAACTAACACTCTTGTAGCTATTAATTGCCTTCGATAAGTCAATATTAGGGACAGAGCGAAACAAAATGTGAATATGGTCACCATCGTGGTTCCACTCTTCTACAGTAATTCCTTTCGGTTCGAGTAATCGTACGAAATGGTCTTTAAGATAGTTCGAAATTTCATCGTTCAAGACTTTTTTTCGATACTTAGTAACTAAAACTAAATGGTAGTGTAGCAAGAACACTGAATGGTTATTATTATCTAATTTCGTTATCATATCAAAACACTTCCTATCTACGACTGATTATACCAAAAAACAAAAAAAGTGCCTTTATTTGTACCTTATATAGAGAACAAATTATGTGTTCTTTCCAAAACAGTCCTAACTATCGACCGAAAGCAATTCATCTCCACCTGAATTGTCAGACACTCACCTCAAATACAAATCAGATGGATTCTTCTTGCCTATGAGGGTAAAACTAAAACTTAAAACAAGCAATTTCCGTGAGTGAGTTTTGGAGAATACAATGCTCACTCACTATGTTGAATACCGTAAACAGCTTCTTCTCTGTCTTGCCTTGTCAAAAATTTTCCTTGTTTCTGAAACAGCAATACTTTTTACTACTTTTACCTTTTTACGAAGGTTGGTAACTTCCGAGCAATAAACCCTAACATGTTCTTAAATTTATTTTTGCAATGGCTGCTCTAGCTTTTCTTCTAGTAGCTTGCTTAAACGACATACTCATACAACTTTCTACCATTTATTAGACTTTACCCTCTTGATTGTAATGAAAGAAACCAAAACTATGCCCCTATAGCTACAAAGAAAGATATACTATTCATCATGATTATACGATTAATATGGACGCCTACAATTGATTAGTTGTTCATATGTTATGCTATTCCCCCACCCGATTGAATAACTACATCTATATTACTCATGATCTCATTCGATTTAATTATAATTTTCATTCTGAATTTTTTACTTATTCACTACAAACAATTGCTGCTTCTGGAATTGTGATATATTAGAATTAAACAAGCTATTTGTTGCATGGCGTAATTTTTATAGGTTACTATGGTATATATGTTGAGCATAACATTCATTATGAAGTAGAGTTACTTCTAAAAGATGAGAACAAACTTACAGACTTTTTTTATATTTGTAGCAAAATTGAGGTTTGTATGAAAAACACTAATCAACGTGAAAAGAGCAAATAATTGTATAGGAGGAAGCGTTGTTGATTGCATTTACAGATCAAATTGTAGTGAGTAAATCCATTGAAGAAACGTTTGATTATGCATCTAATATGGAAAATTCACCTAAAATATTAGCAAATGTAGTTGAAGTAACAAAAATGACTGATGGACCAATTGGTCAGCATACTAAGTTTAAGGAAGTTAGAGAAATTCGAGGAAAAAAAGCAGAGGCTATCATAGAATACATATCTTTTTCAAAGAATAAATCTTACTCTGCTAGAAGTGCCCTACAAGGTCTTGAAACCATCTATCATTATGAATTCTCAGAAACTGAAGGTGGTACTAGAATAGACTTTTCTTGTGAAGTTAACACTAAAGGCTTAAAAATGCGAATTATACGCCCTTTCTTTATAAAAATTTTAAAACAAGAAGACAGTCAACATTTAACAAAATTAAAAGATGCTCTTGAAGCTAATTCTTAATAAAAACCAAGACAAGCAAAACGCTGTAATGGAGCTTTATAATGGAAAAACTGCCAAGACTATTTAATGCGCAGTAAAATCATTATGTAAAATAGCTTAATTACATCACAATAACAATGTAAGCACTAAATTATTAACAGTTATTACATGCAATAAGCTGTGAATTAATATTCTTTTATAAAAGCTTGTTTGCGAAAGATTGTTGTTCTTTGTACTAAACACGTATACAACTAGTACTCGTAGCATCATTTTTTCAATAGATCGATGACTTTTACGTAAAATGACATCTTTATCTTCTAGTATAAAAACGATAACAACAAAGTTTACAAAAAAAAGTCCTTATAAAAATTAAAATGATCATCGGAGGTATTTATATGGAATTAACTGTTTATCTTGCAGGAGAAATTCATAGTAATTGGAGAGATGAAATTAAGGAAAAAGCAAAAGCTTTACAGCTTCCATTAACATTTGTTGGCCCAATGGAGAATCATGACCGCTCTGACAATATAGGAGAGGACATTTTAGGTGAACAGCCAAATGCGATTTTTAAAGATGATGCTGCCTCTGATTTTAACAATTTCAGAACACAAGTGTTAATGAATAAAGCTGACATTGTCATTGCACTATTTGGAGAAAAATATAGACAATGGAATACAGCAATGGATGCAAGTGCGGCAATCACTTTACATAAACCACTTATTCTTGTACGCCCTGCATCATTGCACCACCCTTTAAAAGAGCTATCTAATAAAGCTAATATAACTGTTGAAACTGTTAATGAAGCTCTAAAAGCACTTTCTTATGTTTTTGAATCATAGAATGAGTTTCAAGCGTATTTCTACACCATTTGCACTATAACATAAAGCTGATTTTGAAATAGACCCAAAGATCGAAAGGGTCTATTTCCTTTAGTAGGTCCAAGCAATGTTGTTATTAACCTTTTAGGTCAAATGCTATTATAGTGAAAAGCGTATACAGGGTATGAACAGTTTCTTTCAAATCCTAACTTTGTTGCTAATTTATGTGACGCAATATTATCGTGAGTAGTTTCCCATAACGGAATAAAGTTTCTTGCCAATCCATACTCAATTAATTTTGCTCCTGCAACGGTCGCATAACCTTTTCCTTGCTCGTTTTTATCAAAAGTTTCAACACTTATAAAATATGATTCATTATGAACGAAACCATTATTTTTACATACGGCAATGATTTTATTATTCTTTATAATTTTTGATCCAAAACGTGTCTCATTTATTAATTCACATTCCTCTTCTTTACAGCTAGATGTTACAATAGGAAATTGGTCAATTTGACAATCAACCTGCGATTCTATTTGCCTCGTATCAAGCTCTCTAAACTTACCAATATTTAATGTATAAAGAGATTCCCAATGCTTTTTCACATCGAGATTAGATAAATTTGCGCTAAACTCTTTCTCCCACTCTTGATTTTCACTTTTATAAATTTCAAAAATGCTTTTTCCCTCTATTTTAAGAAACTGCCAAAGCGAATCAATTATGCTTCCATAAGTATGATTTTTAGGAATGTCCCCCTCACAATATAGCCATCTTCCAAGAGCCCAAACAATTGCAAAATTCGGTTGGATAACTGAATCAACGAATATCTTACCAGGGTAATTTCCGTAGATAACAGAAAGTGCTGGAATATATTGTTTATGACCTCGAAAGAAATGCTCGACTATTTCATACTGATTCTTGTGTAATTGTTCTAACATCATTTTCCTCCATTTGACTGCTATGAATTTCAAAAGGTTTTATGGATAGTATGTCACATTTCGAAAGAAAGAACTAGTTGACAGTTTAATAAAGTTCGAGTCTCTATACCAAACTGAAAAATAATGGCTAACTATCGTATTCATTACTGTCTTGCTTAAACGGTATATTTAATAGCTACAAACTACTGACAAAATTTAGAGCTAACAATCTACCATTATGAATATAAAAAACCTTGTATACAAGGGCTACTAGGATACCAACACACTTTATATTTTTTTTTGATCTCAAAGTCACATTCGCTAGCTATAAAGTAAAACTGTTTCTAACAGTGTATACAATTTGATCATGATCAATATTCTTATGTATTTTAATTAGTTACTCTATTTATAGTTTTCAACCAAGTCTTTTAACGAAACATAAAAAAACTGTTGTGACTTCACAACAGTTTCTTCAATACATTGTTATTCAGTTTCCTTCAGTCACCACTACATCTTTTACATAAATAGAACCAGCTTGACCTGTTTGAAAGCCTGCAGGATATATAGTTGCTCTTAACCAATCAGCATCATCATCAAATGTTTGGGTGATAGTTACCCGTTGCCATTGACCTGATGCCACATTTACCGTTTTGACTTGATCATTATTTCCATTATTCCCACTATAACCTTTAGCTCTTAAACGAATACTTAACGCTTGTTCCACGTCACTTTTCACGAGCATACTATAAGTGTATGTATGGCCGTTCGGATTTAAATTAATTGTATTGTTAACATACCCGCCATTACTTGTGGCTGTCAGTTTTAACATTGCCTCTCCATTATCAGTGCCGTGCTCTACAACACTGTTAGTCGTGTCAAACACCTGGCTCCCCCACATGTAAATAGTACCTGTTTCACCCGATTGGTAACCCGCTGGATAGATAGTTGCTCTTAACCATTCTGCTTCTATATCAAAAGCTTGGGTAACTTCAACACGTTGCCATTCATTAGCTTGAAGATTTACAGTTTGAACACTATCATTATCTCCGTTACCTCCATTTAAATTACCCTGACTTCTCAAGCGCACACTCACTTGTTGGTCTTGTTCAGACATTAGCCAAACGCTAAAAGTATACGTGCGGTTGTTTGGATTAAGCTGAATTGTGTTATTTACATAACCATCCTCGTCCTTCGCGACTAGTTTTGCAACACGGTCACCATTCAGATATTTCACGTTTTCATCAAATTCAAACGATGTATTATTTCCTTTATTCCATGCATGAGGACTAAATGTATTTAGAGGCTGTTCCCATAGATTATTTACACTGTATTCAAACATAGCAGACACAGGCTTATGGTCTGATAGACCTTTCCCGTTGCTATCTAAAAAATCATCATGAGGAACATCATAATCAGTTACGTTAAGTGTAAGACCGTCACTGCCTCGAAACAAAATTTTATCAATACGGCCACCGGATTCACCAATATCAGGTATTTCACCATTATTTTTTATTTCCGCCCAAGCATCTGAAAAATTAGCATCAACAAATTGCCTTACTCCATCTGAATCTTTCCAATGGCTGTTAAAGTCACCCGTGACAATGACAGCATGATCTTCTGACCATTGTTCAATTTTTGACAATAATTGCTGAAAATTTTTCTTCCTGACAGTATAATCATCATTACTACCACCAGCATCTGCATGAACATTATACATGTCTATAAATACGCCTTCTGCAACTTCATGCCTAGCAAATGAAAATCCTTTAGGCGTTAAACAGTCAGAACCGTCCCCAAACACACCATGACAGTCATTCCAATCTTCACGTTTAAATTTAGTAAATGGGTAAATTGACATTCGATTTAAACCATCTCCAAATCCCATAATCCCTGAATGTGAAGACAGGTATTCATGTTCGACTGCTGAAATCAAATCACTATGATAATTAAAATCCTCTTGAACTAATACAACATCATAATCATTTAATTTAGGACTGATTTTCTCTGTGTTATTTGCGGGATTAGAAGATGATACAGGATCCCATAATCCAGCAACGTTATAAGTTAACAGCGAAAAACTACCTGTGTTATTACTAGCTCCTACAACTATATTCTTTTGACCAAAAAATGATAAACTAATGAGCATTGATAAGAAAAGAATAGTTAATAGCTTTTTCATACAAAATCACCCTTTTAATAGTTTAGTAGGCGTGTTAAGAAAATTAGATAAAATACAGCATAAACACTTTCATTCGCTAATTCCTATTATATTTTGATAAAAAATATTAATTCTCGAGAATTAACTACATCCTACCATTATGTACATATATATGGAAAATTCTGAAATCGGTATATTTTCTCTAAAACCCATAGAAATATTCGCTTTTTCTTCATAATACTTAATATTTCGAATATTTAAATAAATATATTAATAGTACATAAATTCTTTTATTGTAAAGGTTAACTACTTTTCAAGATCTACTTTAATGAATATATAACGAATAAGTTTTTTCTTCAAATCTATGTTTATCGTTTCTAAAAAACGAGTCTTATTTTTTCGTATTATCTTTTTTCCAAATATGTTTTATGGACTTTGTTTTTTTATAAAGGTGCTAGGTGGTTAAATCATTGACTAACAATTCGCACAAAGTAACAGTAGCAACAGAAGTATATGAACAGAGTATTTGGTAACAATAACATTCAAATATAAGTAATAATTGCTATTATTAACTAATTCTTAAGAGGATAAGGAGCAAAAAGATGTCGGTGACTTATGTCATGCTTGCTGTTGTTTGGATATTAGGTTCATTGTTTGTTCTAGTAGATGCATCCTATAAGAGAGGGCAAAATCTAGGCTGTTTATGGTCATTAGTAGCACTCACGTTAGGTCCGATTGCAGTCATTGGATATATTTTGGTTAGAAACACCGAATAACTTTGTAACAGTGTGCTAAATAAAAACAATATTAAGTACATTATATTTACCTTGAGCATTAGATAGTGGCTAGTCAAGTTAGCTAGTTCTTTCGTTCGTATTTCTATTAAACTACTAAAAAAGATACATCATAGAAGGATGGTTTAAAAGAAAGGTTTTATATAAACTTTATTGCTATTTATCTTAAGTTCGATCACTAAAAATTATAAATAATGGCTAATATGCTACAAACATTAGATGTATACGAGCTTATATCTTAGTACGAAAAGCAACAATCTGTGCCAGAACAGCCTTTTATAAACTTTGATTCTTTTTTTACTTTTTCGTAGGAGTAACTGATGTGGATGTTATAATTTTTATACTGTTTAGCTTCTTATTATAAAATGGAACAATTAATGTCAAAAAAGCAAAAAGCAAAAAAAAAGGTGACGAAAAGCTGTTAACTTTTCGTCACCCTCCAAAGAGGAATAAGTAGTGTGTAATTACATATTAACACGCTAACATCGACAATTAGTTACAAAAAAGTAACAAATGTCACATTATTGCATTACCCCTTTTTGTTGACTTGAGAGCTAATGTTTGAATGCTTGCTGTAATAAAAATCACAAGGTGCATCAGCTTTAACAGTTTGTCCTCGGTATGACACAGCTGGAGTAACGAATGACTCATCGTAATCGTTAATTCCTTTTACTACACATGATGTAATTTCTTCGCTTGTTAAAGTGATTATTGCACAACCTTTTGCAGGAAGTGAAATAGATATTTGTTCACCATCTATACTCAGGTTATGTTCTTTTTCAATTTGTGAATTACTTAAGACATATAATGATTTTTTACCGTCTAGCTCATATAAAAACGTATAACATTCGTCTCCAACGACACGCGACTTGTCAATATGAATATTCATTAAATGTGCAAATGTAGGTGAGATTCCACATGATGAGAATGGATTTTCTGGATAATACACAACAATTCCATCTCCATGTTCAACTGTATTGTATCGTTTAGAATCAGTAATTACACTTGCTAATATATCACATTTATCCATTGCTTCATCGTATTGTGGAACTTCACCGAAGAAGAATAGTTTACCACCGTTATTTACATATTGTAATAACTTCTCCTGTACAGCCCTGTGCATAAAGAAGCCACCTACAATTGAGATTGCACCTTGCTGTTGTAATTCTTCCAAAGAAGCTGCTTCTATATTAACAATCCCAAATTCACGCTGTTCTTTTAACATCGTAAGCATAAATGATTCCATTGCTTTATAGCCTGAATGTGGTGCCTTCACGCCCAATTTTTCAAAATCACGATCCTCAATACCAAATGAAGCTAAGTAACTATAAGGTGCATATAACCCCCACGCGTTTTCATGTCCGCGCTTGCCTTCGGTAATTAGCTGTTCATTTTCTTTTAAATACGAAACTAGCACTTTTAACGCTTCGTATTTCTCACCTGTCTCACCCTTTTCTGAAATAGGTGAGCAGTCGGGGTATGGACGTGCATGAATTGAATCAAGCTCATCAGTCCACCCGTCAGTGGAAATACCAGTATATACATTAAAGCCTGTAGCACCTAGTCCCATAGCTAACACTGTTTGGTAAAATGGTACATGATGATAAATATATCGCCAATCATATAGTGGATCTGAAAAGCCCCAGTTTTCCTCTAGATTTATACCTCTATCACGTTTTACGAGAAGTAAGTATCGTAAAAATGCTGTTTCATCATGAGAAACGACACCAATCCAGTTTGTAAAACCATAGCTAACATCCCAATGTTCAGGTACTACACGTGTTAACCAAAAATCAAAGCCTTTTGCCTCATTTAACGGAGGGTTTATATTGTTGAAAACAGGTAATGTTGAATCAATTGCACTACCCCAATTTGTGTATAAATCTCCTAAATAACGATTTTGTGTCTCAGCCCAGTGTAAATAAGGTAAAATTTCTTTAACGTTCTCTTTCGTATGAATATCAAAAGACCTAGGCACAGGGATATCTTGATATGAAGTATAACTTGAACCAAACATGTCATTATACTTGTCAATTGAGCCAAACTGTTTTTGTAGTCTTTCTGCATGATATTCCAATCCACTTGGAGAGTAATCATATGCTAAAACACTATGTTGTCCGTCTGAATATAATCCTTCATTTAAAATTTGTAACGCGATTACAGGTCCTGCCGGGTACGTAAATGGCTTAATTACAGTTTCATCACATACTTTATACCAATCCTGCACTGCATTTGTAAAAGCTGCATCAAAAGCAGCAGGTAGGTTTTTATGCCATTTTCGCTCATTTCCTTCATTATCTAGCATTGCTTCAAACTCTTTACCACCTTCAACAAAATCAGGTAGTCCACCAAAATCAGTTTCAGCATGAATGAAAGGCCCCGGTTTCACAACTGCAAACATTTCTTTTTCTTCAACTAGTTTAATAAATGAAAGTACGTCGCGATTCCCTTGAGTTTCCCCAGAAAAATCTATCACATCTTTTCCATCAATCTTTAAATGATGGTGTCTCCACGGAACGTAAAATGTAACGACTTCGATTCCTGCTTCTTTTAATTTATCCAGTCGATCTGACCAATTCTCTGGATAGTCTCGGTAGTACGGATAATCTGCTGAAATAAACACAAATGGTTTCCCATCGCGATATAAAACTCCATCTTTTACATTAATCATTTGGGTATCCCCCATTCTATATTGTTTGTTCTAGTTTGTTAAAGCTTTTATGAAAAGCTACAGTAAAGGTGAGTAACAAAGGCATAATTCCAAACAGTGGTATTATGGTCGGGAAATATCCATAGATAACTCGTATTGATAATATTACGATAAATATCATTAATGTTACTACCGGATTGGCAACTCCTAATAAAAACGCATTTTTTATTACTTTAAAGGCTGAATCTGTCGTGATTGATATTAATGGAAGTGAATAAAAAATCGTTATTAATAAGAACATGCTGACAATTACTAGCCCTATACCAAAGATCGTCACTACCATGTTGTCAAATTGCTGTATGATTTGAAAATCGAGATACAACATAAATGAAACAGCTGCAGTTAAAACGCCAAGGATATTTCCTCGAACAAAGTTTTGTTTATATATTGCCCAAAATGTTGAAAAAATAGGGATGTTATCCTGTTCAACAATACGTTTTTTCATAAGATAACAAACAGCTATTGATGCTGGAAAAACTCCAAAAGCAACTAAACCAACGACTGTAAAAAGAAACCATAGTAAATTCAGAACGATGAACTGAAATATCATATCAGTAATAAAATAAAGTCGTCGCCCAGCTGAAGATTTAAGCATCTGTTTTCTCCCCTTTTTCCCCATTCAACTTATAAGTTTGTTAGTTTTTTGTAGTCCCGTTTTAAATGTTCAAATACAGGCTTTGTTGTTTTGCGATCCATTTCAAATAGGCCCATCGTTTGATAAAATTGATTATGGTTTATATACCAGTCATAGACAGTCCAATAATTAATACCAGTTAAAAAACCCTCTTTATTTTCATGACCATCTGGTGTAACGGTAGCTTTTTCGAGCAAAGCTCGCAATGTTTCAGTATAAATGTGTACTTGTTTTTCCTTCTCACTGCCATCTTCCCTAGACCAATATCCGTATTCAGTATTTAAAATAGGTTTGTCTGGCCATGCCTTATGAGCCTGTTCTAAAAAGTTTTTCGTACCTTCGTACGGTGTACTGCCATGGAATACACCAAAATACATCGTCCACCCTGCTACGTCGAGCGGTTCTACGGATTCATCCCAGTATCCTGGTTGGTCTGCTGCAGCGCTCTGGGTAATGAGTCGATGATCGTTATACTTCATACGTAAGTCATTCACTAATCGTTCATTATGCTTCTTTCTTAATACGACCTCAACAGATTCATTTTGCGTACTCCACAAAATAATAGATGGACGATTATAGTTTGACAACACCATTTCGCGCCACATTTGTTG
Organism: Cytobacillus sp. IB215316; assembly: GCF_033963865.1. Classification (NCBI taxonomy): domain Bacteria; kingdom Bacillati; phylum Bacillota; class Bacilli; order Caryophanales; family Bacillaceae; genus Cytobacillus; species Cytobacillus sp. IB215316. Next base: position 273,088 of record NZ_JAXBMC010000002.1, read on the forward strand.
CGCATGAAGCCTTGTTTCTTCAGCCTCATAATGCTCTTTCTCAAATTGCCATAATGGTATTTCACTCTTTGCTGTAAGACCTAATCGATCAAGGATAATGTAAGTGTAAATGTGATTAGGATAATGTGATGTTCTCACAAAATTTATTGATAGGTCTTTCATTTGTAATAAATCATTAACGATACGATCAAAAGAAGCAGTTCTTCCAAAATTAGGCCATTCTTCATGCCTTGCTAAACCTACAAGAAAGATAGGCTTGTTATTTAATGTAATCTTTGTACCATTAGTGGAAACCGTACGAATTCCAAACTGGGTAAAAAACTGATCTACAATAGAATGCTCTTTAGTAAGCTCAACCTGGCAAACGTATAAATTTGGTTTTCGAATATCCCACAGCTTTGCATTGTCTATAGTTATTTCCGTCGTCCAAATCGCCACACCATTCGCTTCAACGTGCAATGTTTGCTCGCTCGTACCGACAAAATGCTGGCGTTCACCTTTTATATCCTCTGCATACGGCGATTGCAAATAGGATGGCGCTTGTTCATTACCTTGAAAGAATTGTAATGAAACTGATATATTTTCTGCTATTTCACTATGATTTTCAAAAACTAGTTTCACCTTTACTTTTCCTGATGTATCAACTGGTACAATATCACACCTGCTGATTTGTACCGGAGAAGATGCTTCAATAAATAAGTCATGAATAATGCCTGTATAATTGAAGAAATCAGTTCCTTCTGTAGCTGGAATAATGTCATAGCGACTCCCCCAAGGTGGGTTATCAACTCGAATGACTATTGTATTAACTTCACCAGCTCGTACAAAATTTGTAATATTAAATGCAAATGGTGTATAACCACCTTCGTGAACACCTACATACTTACCATTAATCCAAATATCAGCAACATAACTGATAGCGTATGCCTTTAATATTGCTTGTTTTTCTTCCCAATCCGAAGGGACAGAAAAAGTTCGACGATACCAAACACCATCCTCATACGTTTCCACACCGTGGATACTGGCTTCTCCTGTCATCGCATTTTCCGGCAAAGGTATGCTGTGGGTGTTCAAACGTTCATCATTAAACTGTACGTTTGTGATACCTTGAGCATCTTGTTCTGTAGTTTTGACCCACTCAGCCGTTCGTTCAGCCATCGTATGTTCATGATTAGCTTGAAACCTCTCTTTTTTCCATTCACCTGCTAAAGAAATTGATTGCCTCTTTTGTGGATCAAATGAGGGCAATACAGTTCCATTTTGGAATGGAACTTCATGACCATTGATCGTTTTAAGTGACAACGTTGATTGTAAATACATCATTATCCAACCTTTTCATATACCAAATTAATTAACCTTTTACTCCACCAATATTAATACCCTTCATGATGTGCTTCTGTAAGAATAAGAAAACAATAATGAGTGGTAATGCAACCATAACCGAACCTGCAATCATTACAGGATATAATTCGGCATTTTTATCTGCTGCACTTATAAGTGCGCCTAAACCGAGAGATAATGTGTAATTTTCTGGTGTTGTTATAACTACTAATGGCCACATGTAGTTATTGTAATTCCACATAAATGTGAAGATCCCCAAAATAACAAGAATCGGCTTTGCTAATGGCATTGCAATTTTCCAGAAGATAGTAAACCAACTAGCACCATCGATGATTGCTGCTTCTTCAAGCTCTTTAGATAAACTATAGAAATGTTGGCGCATTAAAAATACATTATATACACTCATCGTAAACGGCAAGATAAGCGCCCAAAGTGTATCATATAGACCCAATTGGTTTACAATGATCATATTTGGCACAAGTAGCACTGTACCAGGGATCATTAGCGAAACTAGTAGAATTTTAAAAATGACTTCCCTACCTCTAAAGTTCAGTCTTGCAAAAGCATAACCAGCTAAAGAATTTAAAATTATGTTAACGAAAGTTGCAATAACCGCTACAAACAGTGTATTAAAAAATAGCGTACCTAAATTTAAATATTCAAAAGCGTACTTGTAGTTATCAAAGCTGAAATATATACTGCCATCATCGTGTCTTGGCAAAAGAGAAAAAGTAGTTGAAAATATATCTTTACTTTCTTTAAAAGACGAGGAGGCTAGCCAAATAAATGGACCCACAAGAATCACTGCGAATATTGACAGGAAAATATACAAAAATATTCTATCAAGTTTAATCTTCATCACATTCACCTACTCATCCATCTTTTCTGGAACAAACTTAAAGTTGATCCAAGTTACGAATAATATAATTACTAATAAAATGTAAGACATTGCTGAAGCAGTTCCCATTTCAAAATATCGGAAAGCATGGTTGTATAAACTCAACATGTACGACATCGTTGACCCATCAGGACCACCCTTTGTCATTAAATACATCGGGTCAAAAATTTGAAAGCTTGCAATTAGTCCTGTAACGAGTAAAAAGAATATCGTCGGTTGAATCATAGGTAATGTAATATAAATGAAGCGTTGTATTGGATTAGCTCCATCGATTTTGGCTGCTTCATAAACACTATCTGGAATTCCTTTCATCGCTGAAATAATAATCAAGATGTTATAACCTAATCCTGTCCAAATGCCCATCACCGCTAATGCAGGTAACGCAGTTGTTACACTACCCAACCAACTATGATTGATTCCCAATAGTTGGTTAACCATCCCAATGAGGGGATCCAATAAAAACACCCACATAGCTGCGACAGCAACAAATGAAGTTACATTAGGAACGTAATATGCTGTTTTAAAGAAGCCTTCTCCTTTTACATTGGCATTTAACGCAGATGCCAAAATGAGTGCAAGAAGTATCCCAATTGGTAAACTAAAGAGAATATATTTTAAAGTTACCAGTAATGAAGGCCAGAAATTTGGATATTTCACCGAATCAAAAAGTAAATTCGTATAGTTTTCAAAACCAACAAACTTAGGTGTACTTCTCATGTTCCATTCTGTGAAACTTAGCACAAATGATAATAAAATAGGCAGTAATAAAAATATACTAAAATAAATGATCATTGGTAAAATGAATAAATAACCAATCTTAGTTTGATCATTAAGGGAACCTTTTTTGATGCTTTTACCTTTTTTTCTAGACGTACTCATACTCTAGATTCACCTCTTTTTCCCCGCAAATTAATTAATAATTGTCTTATGTTCACATGAATCTCATTTCAATTTAGGAAAATGCCAAGATCTTTTCCTAAATTGTGAACAAATCATACAAACAATTTGATTATTTACATATTTTGTTAAGTATAACTTTATTGTGTTGATTGTTTTCGCCATATCACTACAACAAACAAATTTAACTTACCCTCGATGATTGTAAAATATCAAGCCAATTTACAAAAATGGGTCTTTTGAAAAGAAGGGGATGTCCAAAAAGTCAATTCACGACTTTTAGACGCCCCTAGTTGAAAGTGTAGAGCATGGATATATCAGTGTTTCTTTATCAATTGGTATATCGCACCAATAAACAACTTATATTATTCGCTAAATAGAATATCGTTGGCTCTATCTTGTGCTGCACCTAATGTTTCTTTTGCATCTTTACCACTTAATGTTATTTCTTCTAAAGCAGTACCAATAACCTCATCATTAACTTTTAACCAATCTGTTAAGCGTGGACGTGCAACAGCTGTTTCCATTTGTTGTAAAAATACTGATAGATTTTCATCTTCTGCATACTTAGGGTCTTCAGCTGCTTCTAATTGAACAGGGAAATTACCTGTAATATCAGCAACAGCAATTGAATTTTCTTTAGATGTTAAAAATTTCACTAATCCCCATGCTGCTTCAGGGCTATCACTATTTTCATATACTACGATGTTATCTCCACCGATATTTGAATAAGACTGAACACCTTCTTTAGAAGGAATTAATGCAACACCAAAGTTTAAGTCTGGGAAGTTGTTTTTGAATGTGTCAATTTCCCATGGGCCACTAATTTTCGTTGCTAGTTTACCATTTCCGAAAGCATCTTGGCTGTCACGAACTGCTAAATCCGAGTATTTGTATAAGCTGTTCAACAATTCAGCTGCTTCAACTCCTGCCTCTTCACCAAACGTTGCTTCTGTTTCATCTGCATTTACCATACTTCCGCCTCCACTATGAACAAAAGCAGGGAATAACCAAGCTGCCCAGCCACCAGTACCGACTCCTTCATAAGCACCGATTTGATCCTTCGCATACACCTCTTCGGCCATTGCTACCCAATCATCCCAAGTTGCTGGTGGTGTAGGTACTAAATCTTTATTATAGAAAAGAGCTACAGTCGTTTGGTTAAGTGGTAATCCAAATAAATTTCCATCTACTACATTCGTGTCGAATGCGCCTGTGAAATATTGCGTACGATCAATACCATTTTCACCATCTGCATATTCATCTAGTTGAAGTAACGTACCATCTTCAGCAAACTTTGGCACTAACGGTTGGTCTAAGTATGAAACGTCAGGGTTTTTCCCAACAGCAATTGAACTATTTAACTTCGTATTAAAATCATCCTTTGGAATGTATGAAGTTTTTACCGTTACGTCATTTGCTTCTTCATACTCGTCAATAAGTGCATTTAAAGAGTCTTTATGCTCTTTTGAACCTGGCTCATAAGCCCAAAATTCAATTTCATTGCCTCCTTTGGCACCTCCAGCTTTATCTCCTTCATCAGCAGTACCACAACCAGCTAAACCAATTGTTAAAGCAACAGCTGACGCAAATGGCATGAATTTTTTCATGTTAATCATTGTTAAGTTCCTCCTTATAGTTCAATATTTTCTATTAGTTTGTAGAGATTTCACTAATGGTATTCACAAATGTGACAAACATCTTTAATAGGACGTCCTACCAAAATATATGTTATCCACCTCCTTAAGGTGTTAACGTTAACATTTAGTGAAAAACTTTATAGACTCATAACATGAATCCAAAAGTTTTTTTCAGTAACTATTAAGTATCTACTAATGATGAATCTTTAATCTAACTGACTCTCGTTAATACTGCTAACAGAATTTCGTTTAACTAATGACGGCTTCATCATCTTTTGTACGACTTCACCTTCTGGGTTCTCAATTCTTTCTAAGACCAGTCTAGCCAGTTGTTTTCCAGCATCATAAACAGGCTGCTCAATCGTAGTTAGTGATGGATAAGATAATAAATCTATACCTAACCCATCAAACCCTGAAATCGATATTTCTTCAGGAACTTTCCTTCTTAATGTCCTAGCTGCCCTCATCGCACCTAATGCGAGTACATCGCTTGAACAAAAGAGTGCGGTTACATTTTCTTTTGTAAGTAAATCAAGTGTTTTTTCATATCCGCAATTTTCTTCATTAGCTGTAAATCTCATAAATTTATTCTCGACTTTAATTTCATGATCATGGAGTGCTTCGCAAAAACCGTGCAATCGATCAGTTGCAAAACGTTTGTTTTCATTAATACCAATGAAGCCAATTCGCTGATGACCTTGCTTAATAATATGGTCAGTCATTAAATAAGACCCTTTTTTATTGTCAACATCTAACCAATCAATATCAAGGTCGGTGTGTCCGAATAAAACAATAGGTATATCCATCAAACTAGCGAGCCAATCGTCATCTGTCTTATCTAAACCCATTGCAATAATACCATCACATTTCAAAGGGATGTCACGATCTCTTCTCAAAAGGAATGAATAGTAAGATTTACTTAACTCCTCACTAATACCGGCAATCACATTCATTACGAATGGGTTAGCAGCCTCAAGCCTAATTGGAATGTATACGTGAATCACCTTTGTTCGATTAGATACAAGAGCCTTCGCAGCATGATTCGGTTTAAAGTCAAGTTCTTTCATATATTTCATTATTTTTTCTCTCGTCTCTAGCTTCACCTTCTCAGGTGTATTAATCACCCTTGAAACGGTTATTATCGAGACACCAGCGGCTTTCGCCACATCCTTCATTGTGGCCATGTTTTCCCCCTAAGTGACTGTTAACGTTTACATTGATATTATACTCCCGACGATAATTGACGTCAATAAGTTTCACTCGTTTTTTTCATACAATTATATGAATTGAATTTTCTTTTTCACCTGATCGACATATATCATTTCCATTTTACCGTAACAACACTTGCAGGTGGAACTTTATATTCCCCTTTGTTTCCTCTCCAACGAATTGATATATTTTGATCATTATCTGAATTCTTATTTGCAATTGTAACTACTATTGATTGATCAGGATTCATAAAGGCAACTACATCTAATTGTGTATTATCATTTTTTGCGTCTATTCGAATAGGGTTTCCCTCAATTGTCGGATGAACAAATTTGCTTACTTGCCCAAGCGCATAAAATTCGACTTCTTTCCTTACTATACTCTCGTCATTATCAACCGTATACACACCACGACAATTACCACAGCCTCCTAAATGAGGTCCAGATTGTTCATCTAATGCTAGGTTCCATAATAATACCATACTAGAATTATGCAACGGAGTACCTAAAATGATATTTTCCATATTCCACAGAAGATTGTCTTTAAAATTCGTAGCCCAGCCTCCACCTGTTATTTCTGTCATATATAGTTCAGCATTCGGAAATTGTTCGCTTATTTTATCAAAGGCTTTACCGAAATCTTTAATTCCATCAGCTTCATAACCATGAAATGCGATACCTGAAATATAATTTGATGCATATTCATCTTCGAGGAGAACCGTACCATAATTAGCGATGTCTTCTTCAGCTCTAGTATTGTTATCTGTAAAATTGTGATCCCAGCCCATAATTTTTGTTTCAATCCCATTTGCTTCAAAGGCTGGACCTAAATAATTCCCAACAAAATCAGCCTGTTCAAAATGCTCCATATACATAGTTGGGTAATCTCCATGCATAAAATGAGGTTCATTTTGAACAGAGACATAATCGATCGTAAGCCCCTCAGTTTCATATGCCTTAATATATTTGACAAAATAATTTGCATAAACATTATTAAATTCTGTCAAATAAGCTCCACCTAATAACGAATGCGTTGTTTTCATCCAAGCAGGGGCACTCCAAGGAACAGATACTATTTTTACATTCGGATTGATTTCTTTAATTTGTTTGAGAACAGGAATGATAAATTCTTTGTCTGGTTCTATTGAAAAATTTGATAATTCATTGTCAGTATCATATGGATCCTCTAAATCATTATACGTATAATGCTTTCTTTCTCCAAATACAGGTCCTACAAAATCACTTGAGCCCATAGGCACTCTAACAACTGAAAGCCCTATTCCATTTTCTATTGAAAATAAACTTTCTAATATTTCATTACGCTCGGGGGAATTCACTATATTGTACGCAGAGCTATGTGATACAGCAGCCCCGTATCCATAAAATTCTTGATATTGTTTTTTATCATCAACAAGGATTTCTGTGTAATCATTATCCCCCTTCGATAAACCTTTACCCCACGCAAGGTCTTCTTGACGTTCTAATAGGGTGCTTTCATCACCTTTCGTTAGCCAAACTTCAGCAGGTTCCGCTTTTTTATTACTAAACATATTATTACCAGATACAATCACTACACCTATACCGACAACAATACAAGTAAGTAGGATCGTTATAACCAAACCTCTCTTCTTCTTTATCATCAATAATCCTCCCTCGACACATCTTATGATAACGTTATCATAATTAAATAAATGTGTATGCAAAACACGATTTTATTACATTTGAATTTTATAAAATGGATGTCACAACGTCAATACATATTTTTTCTAATAATCTTTTTTTGACTATGGAATTCAATAGTTCTAAGTTTTACTTTCATTTTTAGAAATATACGTATTGAGTAAAAAAAGCCGGTACTTACCAAAACTAATGGTAGACCGACTCTAATAATTAGGCTTGTAGCTTTGCTTTATCTTCTTCCACTAACGCTCTACGTAAGATTTTTCCAACTGCTGTTTTTGGAAGTTCATCACGGAAGTCATAAATTCTAGGTACTTTATAAGCTGCCAAGTGCTTTCTACAATAGGCATCCAGCTCTTCTTCTGTACAATGTTGACCCTCTTTAATTACCACATATGCTTTTACTGTTTCACCCCGGTACGGATCTGGTATACCAGCAACAATCGCTTCTTGGATCTTTTCATTTTCATATAGAACCTCTTCTATTTCTCTAGGATAAATATTATAACCACCTGCTATTATCATGTCCTTTTTACGATCGACAATGAAGAAAAATCCATCTTCGTCCATATAGCCTAAGTCTCCAGTGTATAACCAGCCATCTTTAAGCGTTGCTTCAGTTTCTTCTGGTCGATTCCAATACCCTTTCATGACCTGAGGTCCCTTAACTAAAATTTCACCAATTTCATTTACTTCAGCAGACTTGCCAGTTTCCATAGAAAGTATCATTGCATCGGTATCTGGCCAAGGCACACCAATACTCCCCACTTTCCTCTTATCCCATACCATGTTAGCAATAACAGCAGGTGATGTTTCAGTAAGTCCATACCCTTCTACTAGACGTCCTCCACTAATTTTTTCAAATTGTTCCTGAACTTCAACTGGTAATGGTGCAGAACCACTTATACACGCTTCAATGGATGATAGGTCATACTCATTGATTTTAGGATGGTTTAATAAAGCTATATAAATTGTTGGAGCACCTGGAAAGATTGTAGGCTTGTGTTTATCAATAGCTTTAAGTGTATCTTGAGCATCAAACTTTGGTAATAATATCATTTTAGCTGCATACATTATCGAATAATTCATAACGGTTGTCATTCCATAAACGTGAAAGAAGGGTAGTAAACCTAAAACGCTTTCATTTCCTTTTTTGGATTTATATATCCAGTAATTACACATTGTTGTTTCAGATACTAAGTTCATATGTGTTAGCATTACTCCTTTGGATAAACCGGTCGTTCCTCCAGTATATTGTAGTAATGCCAAGTCTTCGTAAGGGCTGAATTTAATATTGATTTCTTTTGGATCATAATTTTTTAACACGTTCTTAAATAAATTTGTTTTACTATTTTCTTCAATTTTAACTACAATTCCTGATTGCTTTTTTTGTATATAAGGAAAAATCATGTTTTTTGGAAATGGAAGATAATCTTTGATGGAAGTTACAATGACGTGGTCTATATTTGATTTCCCTTTTACGTTCATTACTTTTGGATATAATAAATCAAGACACAAAATGAACGTAGCACCTGAATCAATAAGCTGATGTTCTAGTTCTCTTTCCATATATAAAGGATTTGTTTGAACTACTACTCCCCCTGCAAGTAGTACTCCATAATATCCAATAACCGCTTGGGGACAGTTCGGAAGCATAATTGAAACTCGATCCCCTTTTTTTAACCCCTTGTCGACTAAAAAATTTGCAAATGATAATGACTGATCATAGACTTGACGAAATGTCATTTCTTTCCCAAGAAAATGAAGCGCTTTCTTTTCTGGGTACTCTAATGCCGATTCCTTCAAATACTGGTGTAATGTTTTTTCCTCATAAGCAATAGAAGTCGGAATTTCCTTCGGATAATGCTGAAACCAGACTTTTTCTTTTCCCATCTTTTTTCCCCTTTCGACATTACAAGACATACACACATTACTAGTATAAAACAAAATTGTTAGTTTTTTAATATATTTTTGAATTTTTTTAATATAATAGAACTAACCCCCAGCACTTTATCACATTAACGTACTGGGGGTCAGTCTCTTAATTAACTTTTTTCTGTTTTTCTTTTTCTTCGTCAACTAAAGCACGACGGAGTATTTTTCCTACTGCTGTTTTCGGTAATTCATCACGGAATTCATAGATTCTCGGTACTTTATAAGCAGCTAAATGCTTTCGACAAAATGCATCTAGTTCTTCTTCGGTACACTCTTCACCCTCTTTAAGTACAATGTATGCTTTCACCGTTTCACCACGATAAGCGTCTGGCACTCCTGCGGCAACTGCCTCTAATATTTTGCTATTTTCATATAGCACCTCTTCTATTTCACGAGGATAAATATTATAGCCACCAGCAATAATCATATCTTTTTTGCGGTCGACTATGTAGAAAAATCCTTCTTCATCGACATATCCTAAATCTCCAGTTAAAAACCAACCATCTTTGAAAGAAGCCTCATTTTCTTCTGGACGGTTCCAATAACCTTGAGTAACTTGCGGTCCTTTAATAGCGATCTCACCAATTTCATTAACTTTTGCAGGTTCTCCTGTCTCCATAGAAAAAATGATGCCATCTGTATCAGGAAATGGGATACCAATGCTTCCTAATTTGCGTTTCTCCCACACGGTATTTGCTAGAGCAACCGCTGATGTTTCAGTCAGTCCATAACCTTCAACTAGCCTTCCACCACTTACTTTTTCAAATTGTTCTTGTACTTCTAATGGCAGAGGTGCTGAACCCGATATACATGCTTGGATCGAAGTCAAATCATAATCCTTAATTTTTGGATGATTCAATAATGCAATAAATATTGTCGGTGCCCCTGGAAATACAGTTGGCTTATGTTTATCAATTGCTTTTAATGCATCACCAGCATCGAATTTAGGTAACAAAATCATTTTTGCTCCATATAATGCTGAGAAATTTAAGACTGTGGATAAGCCATAAACATGAAAAAATGGTAAAATACCTAAAACTATATTTTCTTTATCATTATTTTTATATAACCAATGATGGCACATAGTTGTAACTGACGTTAAATTATTATGTGTGAGCATAACTCCTTTGGATAAACCAGTTGTACCACCAGTATATTGTAGTAAAGCTATTTCATCTGGAGATACTTCGATGCTCAACTCATGGGCTTCATAGTTCTTGAGAATACTCTTTAATTTATGGGTATTACTATCTTCTTCTATAGTAACTACAATTCCATGTTGTTTTTTCTGAATGTAAGGATAGATGAGGTTTTTCGGAAATGGCAGATAATCTTTGATGGAAGTTACAATGATGTGTTCAATTTTTGTCTTACCTTTTACATTCATTACTTTGGGATATAGTAAATCAAGGCATAAAATAAAAGTTGCACTAGAATCTACTAGCTGATGCTCTAGCTCTCTTTCCATATATAAAGGATTTGTTTGGACAACTACTCCACCTGCCAAAAACACTCCAAAATAACCAATAACAGATTGAGGACAATTAGGAAGCATTATGGAAGCTGTGTCACCCTTCTTAAAGCCCTTTTCTTTTAAGAAGTTAGCAAACTTAAGCGCTTGTTCATACAGTTCATCAAATGTCATTTCTTTCCCTAAAAAATGAAGCGCTTTCTTTTCTGGCATTTTGCTAGCAGTTTCCTTTAAAAATTCCTGCATCGTTTTTTCTTCATATTTAAGTGATTTTGGTACTTCCTTAGGGTAATGCTCAGTCCAAATCTTTTCAACTTGTTCTATATTCTCCACATTTCATCCCCCTTTTTACCTATTTTCAATTAGGCCCTTATTTTAAGTATAAATGAAATTTGAAAGTTGTCTATTATATTTTGAATTTTTTAATTATTTAGTAATTAACATCCCCCATCTCACTGGGCGAAAACATCTGAGTGGGATGAGGGACTACCCTTTAGAACCCGAGAGCTTTTATAATTTTTTGTCCAGGCATTCTATTCTTTCCTTTATACGGGAAGCTATGGATGTGTATAGCAGGGTTAAAGTTCAATTCAATGATTGCATAGTTTTCTTCAATTTTATTTTTAGTTATATCAGGAATCACCATGTCAACACCACAAATAGTTGCGCCAGCTGCTTTTGCTGCCTTTATTGCAACCGTTTTATACTCGACTGGAATCTCATCAGTGTAATCAATACTGTCACCGCCCGTGCTAATATTAGAATTTTCTCTTAAAAATATTCGTTCTCCATGCTTAGGCATATACATAAAGTCTTTTCCCTGTTCTCGTAAAAACATCTTTTCAGGCTCTCCTAAATCTATTCTTTCCAAAGGAGTCTTATATCCCTTTCCTCTCAGAGGGTCTTTGTTTTTTTCTATGACTAATTCTGTTATGTTACTATATCCATCTCCAATGACATTGGCAGGAACTCTATTAAGTATCCCAACAACATCATCACCGATAACAAGAAATCTGTATTCTTTTCCATCAACAAATTCTTCAATAAGGATAGAAGTGTCATGTGTAAAAGCCATTTCTACTGCTTTTTCAAATAAGTGTCGCGAGAACACGTTTTTTAAAATTGTAATTCCTAGTCCAAAATTTGTTGACTTTGGTTTAATAACTATGTCTTGATTGCAAAATAAACGATACGCGTTTTTTGCCTCATTTATATTATTATAGTATTCACCAATAGGAACCTTTATCCCCGTATGGTTTAGTACTTTCTTAGTCACTAGTTTGTTCTCCATAATTAAGACTGTGCTATATGAATCCAAAGACGTTTTGGTTGCTTGCTTCACATACTCTTGTTTAAATCCATCGTCCAATAATACAAAATTTTCCTGTCTATCTAAGATTTCAAAATTCACGCCCGTTTTAAGTGCATTCATTAGTAGTATTTGTGTGGACAATTCAAGATCTTCATGGTGCAATAAGTTAAATTTCTTTCTTTTACTTTCCTTCAAATGAACTTCTGCTAAATTTAAATGATAATCAATATACGAGTGCTCCTTTACCCCCTTCGATATCACAGAAGAAATAGTTTTTTCTGGATTATCAATCTTCTCTTTGGCGCTTCTAATGATTTCTTTGTACTTATTTTCTTTTATTCCAAGTTGGAGAGCTAGATCTAACATCTTATCCAATATGTTATGTCCCCAATCATGCATACTTATTTTTTCGTGTTCATTTTTTAGCAACATTAACTGTGGCTTTCTACCTAAACTTGCAACAAGATTATGATTCTTTAACGCTATATTTTGATCAATGCCCTTCGTTTCCTTTTCATTGATAAAGAGTGTGAACAGGATAAAAAGATGGAAAAATTCTAATGTATTAAGATCTATTCCCACTTTGTGCAATGGATTAAGATCTAAAATCCTAAATTCTACATAAGCAATGCCGTCTTTACTTAATGAGCTTAAATAATTTTTTTTATCATGAGGTTTTAATTTAACTGGGCTGTAATATTCCTCAACCCTACTTATCTCTCCGGTTTTAATTAACTTATTCAGGTCACGTAAGTACTCTTCAACATTACGGTGAGAAACATGAAAGTTTGTTTTATTTCTATAACCACAAAGCCCATTTCTGAAAGAGCTTCCATATTCTAAATTATTATGTGAACGATCATCACATGTCGAGTCAAAACATTTTTCGGACACACTGGCCCCAAATAAATAGATAAGAAGCCATCTATATTTCAAAAAATTTCTACTGACTTTTAGATAAATCTCATTTTTAAACTCTTTAAATGAGAGCCCAGTGCTTAATTGTTGATGTATCATTTGTAGAAGATGTTCTGTAAAAGAAAAGTTAAAATGGATACCAGAAATGAGCTGTTTTTTCTTACCATATTTTTCAGCCAACTTCATTCTATACTCTTCAGCTTGGTGGCCTTTTGCAGATGAATCATATCGAGCTATAGGAATCGTTTCTTCATTAGGTAATAGAGGCGGAGCGCTTTGAGGCCATAAATATTCATCCTCAAGCTCAAGTGAGACGATATGGTGAATATTTTCAAGAAAGTTATAGCTTTCTTTTATTGTGCTACATGTAGGTGTAATCATTTCTATTTGACTTTCAGAGAAATCAGTTGTGATAAAAGGGTTTTGAAGCTTATTTCCAAATCCTATTGGATGAGGTGATAAAGCTAACTTACCTGTACGATCGACTCTGACATTTTCCTTTTCTAATCCAAAATTCCCTTCAAATACATCTTTTTCAAGACCCAATGTTTTTATTTTATTTATCAAGTTTATCGTTTCTAACATCCTCATACTCCTTCTGATGTTTATTACATCTATATATGTTGTTCTTTTAGTAAGGCTGTTTTCACATTGATTGTCGTTTTTCGTAATAAAAAGGTAAATACGAATAAGCCAAGCGTTCGTGGTACCTTTTCTCATTTAAAATGAAGACCATTGCATAAATTAATTTTTATGACAGCCCTAAATGTATCTCAATAGCAACAATGTTTACGAAAAGAGACTTTTGTAAACTTTTTTATGGTGACAACATTGTAACGAAGCAAAATGCCACGTGCAGCTCGTTCATAGTAAAAAACAATCAATGCACATCAGCTTTAATACAAAATCCTGTATATTAATCAAAAATATTTGATGATCATCCCGAAACTTTAAGTTCCCTCAAGTTTAGTACACTTAGGTTATCAAAGTCGATTATGATCAAATAAACCGTCTGTTTGATGTATAAACTGACAGGTACTGACGAGGATTCAAGTCTTAAAATCCTAACCATTTCATATGTATAAAAACACTGCAATCTTTAATCTAAATTAATCAAATTTTTTTGATATATGTACTCATCTTATTATGATAACCTCAAATAGTCAACTATAATTCAACTTAAATTACTAAATGACTTTAACACACTACCGTACTGATGTTCTGATCCTAAATACATATTTCAAATTGCTGGGCATACAATCTAGTGTTATCTATTTATTGGCTGTTTTCGCATGAAGCGTTTTTCTCCCACCTAGCAAGTATTTCATTCAACCTGTCTACCTATAATATTCGCTGTAGCCTGACCTAGCATTTAACATTTTCTAAAAATAACATTTATCGAAAAGAGCCTAACTATCTTTGAAGGGGGATAATTTCTTATGAGTAGATTACCTGAACCATACAAAATAAAAATGATAGAGCCAATTCGGTTGATTTCTAGAGAAGAAAGAAAACATAAGTTAATAGAAGCTGGTTACAATCCTTTTTTATTAAAAAGTGAAGATGTATATATTGATCTGTTGACAGATAGTGGAACAGGTGCTATGAGTGACAGACAATGGTCTGGACTCATGCTTGGGGATGAATCATATGCCGGGAGTCGTAACTTCTATTACTTAAAGGAGACAGTCCAGCAATTGACAAATTATCAATATGTCATCCCCACTCATCAAGGTCGTGGTTCAGAGCAAGTTCTATTCTCGCAATTAATTAAGAAAGGGCAAGCTGTGTTAGGAAATATGCATTTTGATACAACAAAAGCACATATAGAGTTGAATGGTGGAAAGCCAGTGAACCTCGTAATTTCTGAAGCATACGATACATCAAATCAGCATCCTTTTAAAGGGAATTTTGATACAAATAAATTAGAATCCTATATTCAACAGCACGGTGAGGAAAGTATTGCTTTTATTAATGTGACCATTACGTGTAATAGTGCTGGGGGACAACCTGTTTCTATGGAAAACATAAAGGCTGTTTCCAAAATCGCCAATAATTATCACATACCTCTCATTTTCGATGCAGCTCGCTTTGCAGAGAATGCATATTTTATCAAAATGAGAGAAGATGGCTATAAAGACAAAGATATACGTGCCATTGTAAGAGAAATGTTTGCATATGGAGATGGCTTAACAATGAGTGGCAAAAAGGATGGGCTTGTCAACATTGGTGGACTAATTGTAATAAAGGAAGATGAGAAATTATTTCAACAGTGTACATCAACAATCGTGCCATTAGAAGGTTTTCCGACGTATGGAGGGTTAACCGGAAGAGATATGCAAGCTCTTGCGATTGGATTAAATGAAGTTGTTGAAATTGATTATTTACACCATCGCATAAGCCAAGTACAGTTATTAGGAAAACTACTAGTAAGTTATGATATCCCCATTCAAGAGCCTATCGGAGGCCATGCTGTTTTTGTTGATGCAAAAAAGCTGTTACCACACATTCAACCTAGCCAGTTCCCAGCTCATGCGTTGGCTTGTGAATTATACATTGAAAGTGGTATTCGAGGTGTTGAAATCGGCTCTCTTTTATTTGGAAGAGATAGCGAATCTAGAAAGGACGGGTTGTCAAAGTTAGAATTACTTAGATTAACAATACCGAGAAGAGTATATACTGATAATCATATTCAATATGTAGGAGAATCGTTAGGAAAACTGTCTCATAAACGTTCCCAAATAACTGGTGTTCATTTTACTTATGAACCAACTATACTTCGTCACTTTACTGCTCGCTTTAAACCTATCTAGCCTCAACATAACACGATAATCGCCTTTTTCTATGAATGATCCATTCATTAGAAAAAAGGTTTTTTTATTGGATGTTTTCACCTTAATTTTAACTATCCGTAACAATATCTAAAGACAAATATAACTAACATTCTCAGCATCTTCTCTTTTATAAAGAATATAAAAATCATATTATAGACTTCATCTCCTTCGAATGTAAGTAAAAAAAGCAGCAAAGTAGACGATAATTTTCATGTAATCCCTCCTTTGAATAAAGGCAGAACAGCCTCTCTTCCCACACACAACTAATGAACGTTGATCTATTTAGAACAGCTGACATTTTAGTTCATCTTAGCATGAAAACTTATGCCTGATGTTAACCATCCTATACAGTAAATGTATAAATACAATTCACTGTTCTCATATTAATTGGACTCAATTACCATTTTATAAAGAAGAATGAAAGATCCCAGTTATATTCATAATGTAAGTGCCTTCCCCTTAGTAAGAGTTTATATATTAAAAGGTTAATGATTATAAATAGTTTAAATTATTAGAAAAGTAGAAATATTTAAAATAGTTATAAAAACCTAAGGATTTATGAGCAATCTTTGCTATTTATTCATAAAATGAGGAAATTGTAGTGTTGACTCTCAACCGATAGAATGATAAATTTTAAGAAAATTACAAAATAAAGTAAATTCAAGGATACCTTCATGTGAAAGCGATCTATCTCTTTATTTATGCTGCATGAATGATCGTGTTCCTTGAATGAATTTGTGAATAAATATTTCCCAGTGAAGTAAGCGTCTCTGTAGCCAAACACCAGAATGTAATGCCATTACGTCGTATTACAATTAAAAAGATGCACAATTATGATGAACTATTAGAGTTCAAGAATTGAGTACAAATTTTAAAGAATTATGATATACGGTGACAATTGTATAAAACGATGTTTTTTTGTGGAATTTTTATGTTAATAACAACAAAAATGCTAAAAGAGCCTTTGATAAAGCATCAAATTTATATGTTCTATTTCCTTTCGCTGTTTTCTCATGAAGTTTGTATTTCGAATACCTAAACAAAAACTATAGCCCTTATCCAACGTATTTTAATAAATAGTAACAAAGTATACGAAAAGAGCCTCATTATTTTACTCTTAACGAATGGAGATGTTATGTATGCTTTTTAATGACAAACCTTGTGGAAATTATACGATTGATCGAATCGAAGGTGCGATAGCTGTCCTATTATATAGGGAAGATACATCTAAAGAAATAAATTTACCGTGTACAATGTTACCAGTTGATGCAGTGGAAGGAAGTTTGTTGGAATTATCTCTTGATAACCAAGATCATGTACAAATTAAATTATTTCTCGAAGAGACAGAAAGTGCACGAAAGAGTGTAGAAGCATTACTACAGAAGTTAAGAGGTTGAATTAAAACAAGCTAGCATCGTTAATATTTCATGCTAGCTTCAAGAAATATATGGAAACATCCAATACATTTTTCTTCCATCTTTTAACCTATCTCCAAATTACCTTCAAATTTTTTATATGTTACAAATAAACATTGATACGTAGCTCTTACTCCATGCTCATCTCGATAATTATTATCATATTGTTTAATTACTTCTTTAAAAAACGATGGTTTCTGACAGGATTTTCCAGAATTGCTATTATTGGCTCCTATTTTCTTTATTGCAGTAAAAAATTCATGCACTGTCTGAAAATATTCTATTTCAAGGTCTTCTTCGACCCGAAAATTTTCACTAGGTATTTCATGACTATTATTAAACGCTCCCTTACTGAGGTTTGATAGCTCTAACATCGTGAAAAATGATTGCCCTGGTGCAGTTTCCATTTGAAGATTTAATACCTGTTTTGCCCTATCGTAGCTTGAATGAAGTTCTCTGAAAGTAAGATTTCCAAAGGTGGAAAATGAGATTACTCCTCCTTTATTTAATGCTTTTCTCAGCTTTGTTAACATAAGAGGCAAATTATTTAACCATTGGAAGGTCGCATTCGAAATAATTATATCGTAACCTTCTAGCATTTCTATGTCTTCGATATCTGCGCATAGAAATGTGACGGCTTTGCCATTCAATCGCTTTTTCGCTATGTCAATCATACCTGGAGCTAGATCTACAGCTGTAATTTTTGCATGAGGAAAATTGGTATATATTAAATTTGTTAAATAGCCAGTTCCGCAACCAATTTCTAAAATATTTAACCTATCCCCGTATGTAAATGATGAAAGCTTATTCATTAATTTTTGCGCCATCTTTTTCTGTACGATTGCGTAATTATCATAGGTTTCTGCTCGTTGACTAAAGCGCTTTTTTAATAGCTTCTTATCAATCATCGTCTTTCCCTTTCTTCTATAAATTCCTTAATTAAATTTGCACAAGTTTCTTTCTCGGTAAAAAATGGTATATGGCCAGAATGATGAAGAATGTGTAGAATTGAGTTTGTTATCTTCGTGTGAATATACTTGGAAGCTTCGACTGGGCATATATTATCTTCCACCCCATGAATTAATAAACTCGGGACATCAATGCTTGCTAATTGTTCCCGAACATCTTGTTCAATGAGGTAATCTAACCCTTTTATGAGAGTATTTAAGTCGTTATCAAGAGCACCCGCTATACACAATCGTAAAAATTTATCATATTCTCCCATTTCATGCTCATGTACAGAAAACATTGAGTGATAAAATGCCTGTAATGTTCTGCCTTTATCTCTTCTCAGTTGCCTCTTCATACGTTCTACAATTCGTGGATTCCACCCCGAGAGATAATTGTCCATAATCGTAAAACGACTCGTTCCTCCTACTAAAATTAAACCATCAATATTTTTATGTTTAGTAGCAATATTTATTGCAGCTATTGAGCCCATTGACCATCCTAGGAGATAAACCTCTTTAGTTTTATCATTTAATAAAGATCCCACTCTTTCTTCCAGGTTTGTTCCAGAGATGATGTCTTGCCAGTCTATAAAATTAAAATGGAACAATGGTTCTAAAAGATGGGTCAATGGTAAAAATACTTCCTTTTCCATCCCCCAACCTGGTAACAAAACAAGATGTTTTTTTGACATATTAAATCACCCCTAGACTTTTCCCAACATAAATTATCCTATCCAAAGCCCAATTAATATCTTCGCGTGCTTGAGCTGAAGTAATAGTAAAACGGACTCTCGACTCCTTCTCAGGAACTGTAGGGGGTCTAACCGGGATTGCAGCGATACCTTCTTGTTGAAGTAATCTAGCAAAATGTATTGACCGGTCATTTTCCCCAACAAGTATCGGCACAATCTGTGTTTCACTACTACAAATATTAAATCCATTTCTTAATAATTCACTACGAAAATGATAAGCTAGGTCGTGTAACGACTGTCGCTTCTGACCTGCTTGTTGAGCAATTTCAATTGACTTAATTATCGAGCCTAGCACAGCAGGTGGTAATGCTGTTGTATAAATCAAACTACGCATTCGGTTGATTAAATAGTCTATTAACCACATATCACCAACAACATATGCACCATAAGAACCGAGTGCCTTGCTAAAGGTCCCCATTTGGATGTCCACCTTACTTTGTAGGTGCTCCATTTCCGCATAACCTGTGCCATTTTCCCCATAAACACCCGTTGCATGAGCTTCATCAACCATTAACAATGCATTATAGCGTTCTTTTAATTCAACAAGTCCTTTGAGGTCAGCAATATCCCCATCCATACTAAACACCGTATCTGTAACTATTAATTTTCTTTTCTCTATTGGTTCCCTTTGTAATAAAGCCTCTAAGTGATTTAAGTCTTTATGTCGATAACGTCTATGCTTTGCTCGACTTAAAACAATTCCATCTACTATACTTGCATGGTTTAATTTATCACTAAACACTACATCATCTCGCCCGGTCAAGGCTGAAATAACCCCGATATTTGCTACATATCCACTATTAACAATTATTCCCGCTTCTGTGTGTTTCCATTTTATGAGTTCTTTTTCAGCCTTATCGTAAAGGGGATGACTACCAACTAATAATCGTGACGATGTAGAGCCTACACAATAATGTTGAATAGCTTCAATCATAGCATGTTTCAAACGTTCGTCTCCAGCTAGTCCTAGATAGTTATTTGAGGCAAGGTTTAACATTCTTTGCCCTTCTATCGTTAACCATGCTTGATCAGCATTTTCTGTCATTACGAGAGACCTTCTCGCTGATTCGTTATCTAATGCTAATAATTCATCTGTAATGTCTTTTTCCCATCTACTTACGTGTTCGATCGTTATTCTACCTCCCACACCATATACGTAAAGAGGCTTACTCTGAATACCTGAGCTCGCCTCTTCTTTTCTAATATTCTATATTGCTACTAAAAGGAACCTTCCTCAATTTCAAAGCCTAGATCTTCGATCATTTGATGATCAATTGTCGCTGACTGCCCTTCTGTCGTTAGATAATCACCTACAAAGATTGAATTCGCTGCATACAATCCCATTACTTGAAGAGAACGTAAATTAATTTCTCTTCCACCTGACATTCTTATTTCTTTAGATGGATTTATCAAACGGAACAAGGCAAGAACTTTTAAACAAAAGCGTGGATTTAGTTCATCCATTTTTTCAAGCGGCGTTCCTTCAATAGCATTTAAGAAATTAACTGGTATTGAATCAGCATCAATATTACGAAGCTCTACAGCTATGTCATATAAATCGTTATGTGATTCTCCCATACCAATAATACATCCAGAACATGGTGAAATGCCGGCTCTTTTGACATTTTCCACGGTCTCAACTCGATCATCATATGTATGAGTTGTTGTTATTTTTTCATGATGCCCAGCACTAGTATTCAAATTATGGTTGTAACGGTCTACTCCCGCTTCCTTTAATTGGTCCACTTTATCATTAGAAACAATACCTAAGCAGGCACATATCTTTAGTGGCATATCTTCCTTAATTTCCTTTACCGCAGCAACTACTTGTTCTACTTCTTTATCTGTTGCACCACGTCCGCTCGCAACAATACAATATGTTCCTGCTTTTCGTGCCATAGCTTCACGAGCTCCACTTACAAGCGTATCCTTATCAAGAAGTGTATATTTTTCAACTGGTGCATTAGAAACAATAGATTGAGAGCAATAACCACAATCTTCTGGACATAACCCACTTTTAGCATTAATAATCATATTTAACTTCACTTTATTACCGTAAAAGTGCTTTCTAACTTTGTATGCTGACTGTAAAATAGGTAATAGTTCTTCATCTGGAGCCGATAGTACACTCAGTGCCTCGTCTCTCGTAATTAATTCCCCTGCTAACGATTTTTCTGCTAACTTATCCCATTGTGTAACATGAACTAGATTTTCCATATAATGTCCTCCTATTTACCCTTATCTTTTATGGTAATTAACATTTTTATAGACTTCATAAATGTATTGCTTTTGAGACTAAATTAGGATATTGACTATTAAATTTATACAAATGAGAAAAATGCCACAAACGCTTGATTTATGCGTGTTGATTTCTTAGTATAAAAAACAATGAACAGCCTTTTTTTATTAAGTAATTTACGCGTACGTCGAATGTTTGTAACCTTTTCTTCAAACGTAACAATTGAATGAATTTACTTCTGGCTTGATTATTTTAACTAATTACGAATTTATTGCATTTAATAAACTAGCAACCTTTATTTTTTCATTTACCATGTCCACAACTTGTTTTCGAGTGGCCCCCTCCATCCAAGGTATAACTCCTAGTACAGGAACATCAGTAAACTCTTCAATTAAAGCTGGGTTCGTTTCTTCAGCAATGCCGTATTCATCTTCTTTCAAACCATTAATAATAATACCTAAAACATGTAGCCCAGACCTTTTGGCAAATTCTATTGTTAGCAACGTATGGTTGACAGTACCTAGGTTGGGTCGTGCGACGATTAATAAGGGCAGACCAATCTCTTTTGCAACATCAGACACTAAATAGTTTTTGCCAAGAGGAACTGCCAAACCACCAGCACCTTCAATTAAAAAAGTACTATGTGTTTTTTTTACGCTATGCCATGCTGCAATTACATCATCGATCGATACATGTCTTCCTTCTCTCTTTGCCGCAACATACGGTGCAAGTGGCTCTTCGAATTGATAGGGATTAATTTCTTCTAATGAATTGCCATCAAGTGACATCTGCTTTAAAATTGCTGCGTCACTTTGTGGATCATCACGACTCATTCCACTAAGCATTGGCTTAAACACACCGACGTCTTGACCTTTATCTTTTAATACAGCTGCTAAAGCACCCGTAACAAAAGTTTTTCCTATTTCTGTATCTGTTCCCGTTACAAAAATACCGCTACTCATTAAATTGAGACCCCTCAGTAATGATATAAATTGCTTCTTTCATAATTGACATCATCGCTTGAAGATCATCATTAGTGCTCGCCAATGGTGGCATAAATACGACGACATCTCCTAGTGGTCTCGTAATCATTCCTAGCTCCCTCATTTTCAATGTTACGTTGTAGCCGATACGCTTTTCCCACTGAAATGGCTCTTTCGTTTGTTTGTCTTTTACAAGTTCAATTCCTGTCATCAAGCCCACTTGCCTAATATCCCCAACATGGTTTAACTCATAAAATTCTTCAAACATTTGATGGACATCTGCAGATTTCTTTTTAACATTGTCAACTATATTTTCACGCTCAAATAACTTGAGGTTCGCTAAAGCTACAGCACATCCTAATTGATTTCCTGTATAAGAATGACCATGAAAGAATGCTTTCATTTTCGTATAATCATCATAGAAAGCCTCATAAATTTTCTCGCTTGTCATCGTAATTGCTATAGGAAGATACCCCCCTGTCAGCCCTTTACCAGCTGTCATAATGTCTGGCACGACCCCTTCATGATTACAAGCAAACATCTCTCCAGTCCTACCGAAGCCAGTGGCAACTTCATCAGTAATGAGGAGTACATCATATAACTTACAAAGTTTTTCGACTCCTGCTAAGAATCCCTTTGGCATGTTAATCATGCCTCCAGCACCTTGCATCATTGGTTCTACTATTAAAGCAGCAATTTCGTTATGACGCTCTTCAAGTAGTAATTGCAGCTTGTGTAAGCATTCGTCACGACAAACATCAGCATTAGCAGATGGATGACGATATATGTATGGATACGGTGTTTTATAGCTGTCAAACATTAATGGTTTATACACTTTATGAAATATATCTATGTCGCCTACACTTACAGCACCAACAGTATCACCATGATATCCGTTGTTCATTGTAATAAACTTTTGCTTTGATGTTTTACCAATGTTTCTCCAATATTGGAAGGCCATTTTTAGAGCAATTTCAACTGATGTTGCACCACTATCTGAATAAAAAACTCTATCAAGTCCTGGAGGTGTTAGGTTGACGAGCTGTTCAGCAAGCTCCGTCGCTGGTACATTTGTCATTCCTAGTAAGGTTGAATGTGCTATTTTGTCTAGCTGCGCACGAATGGCATCATCTAGCTCTTTTTTTCTATGTCCATGAACATTTAACCATACAGAAGAAAAACCATCATAATAGACCTTTCCTTCAGTATCTTTTAACTTAACCCCCTCTCCACTTTCAATAATGAGAGGATCCCTTTCATAGTCTTTCATTTGTGTAAAAGGTAGCCACAAATGCTTTTTGCTTTTTTCAATTAATTGCTCATGATCATTCATTAAAAAAACCCACCCCTTTTGTTAACTAAAATTAAAATCAAGTTAACATATAGCTATTTTAATCTAACCATGTCGCAATAAATCTGTCAAGATTACTTACAATTATATGGAAGACAACATACGTTTATATCCTACGATTATTTAAACTGAACCCTTCCTAAAACGTTATTAGATAGTAAATTAACATTGACCAGCTGATATGTTCTATTGCTTTGAGGCTCATGTTAATAGTTGTGGTTTAGTAGAACATTTTTAGTATGATACAATTCAAAGTTTAAATAATTTCTAAAAATAGCATAAGCAGTAATTGTTCAAAAAAATGATTGCTAGTAGCTAAAAGAAGAGAGTGGTAAGGGTATGGTAATAAATGTATAAAGTACCATTTATAATAGTATCGTAGCCAGTTTTATGGCTTTATCTAAAAGAATAAGGGGGAAAAAGACATAATCATCCAAAAATGACCATCTATTGGATATAAATGTGCTTTAACACGTTTACACAGCTACTAGTAGAAAAGGAAGAATCGCACCTCCCCCTTGTGGATTGGTGTTGAAATGGTCGCAACTGATTTTCTCAGACGTTTTCTTTTCCATAACGAAAAAATTAGCCAATTTTTCATCATATTTTAGGCAGGGAATTCTTGAAATAAATGTAATAATTTCATCCTCATTTTTTTAAAAAACATGCATTGTATGACGGTTAATTAAATCAAACCGTTTCATAAATTATTTGACATACTTCATGAAATTGATATAAACACCCTAGGACAGAGATACATACTAACAAAAATATTTGGCATATAATATAACATCTCCTTTCATTTTAAGACCTTCCTAAATTTTTTTCATATTTTTCTGGGGAGGTCTTTTTATTTGTTCATCAAATTAGTTAAGGAATTTCTTTTTGATTTCTGGTGTAGGTAACATACATTCTGTTCTACGCCCAAACCATTTATAGCGGTTTTTTGCTACCCAATCGTAAACATAATCACGAATTGGTACAGGTATGATCCTACACAGATAGAACACCTTCCATAAACCCGGCAAATATTTAGACACTTGAAGTGCTGCAGTTGATTTTACATAAAAGTTATTCCCATCTATAAAAACGAAGCTATCAACATTGGTTGGAATTTGATATGTGACTAACAATTCCTTTGCAGCTTCTGATTGCATAGCAGTAAAACGCAATGCATCCCTCTTATCTCTCTTTAGTAAAAACTGGACAGCTCCGTTACATAAATTGCAAACCCCATCAAAAATAATAATCGGAGTGGTGTTGTCATTATTCATTATTCATCATCACTCTCCACCTAGTTGTTTATTATGTTGAACTTATTATTCTTCTGATTAGATAACGGGATCTTTCTCAAATGGTAAGTTCTATCAGCAAATAAAATTTAATGCTTAATTCCAAGAATCTCATCCTTCTTGAATCAATTCATTTAACAGATTGTTTTCACTATGGTTGTTA
Organism: Cytobacillus sp. IB215316; assembly: GCF_033963865.1. NCBI lineage: Bacteria > Bacillati > Bacillota > Bacilli > Caryophanales > Bacillaceae > Cytobacillus > Cytobacillus sp. IB215316. The sequence goes on from NZ_JAXBMC010000002.1 coordinate 298,367, forward strand.
TGTACTTCGTATTGAAATAAGCAATAAGAGAACTAGCTCATAATGGCATTTTTTACAGATAATTGTTTAATTTTTTTTAAGTACTTTTCGTAAACTTTATTGGTATTTTCAAAATGGGCATTATGATGAGTATTAATAGAGCTCCATAATTTTAAGAGAGACCTGATGTCACGAACGCTAGTTGTATACGTGCTAATACGTTAGAACAAAAGCAACAATCAATACGAAAACCACCTTAAAATAACTCCTATCGAAAAAAGGATGAATATCTACAATACATACTTTATACATTAAATGTAATATATGTCCATACACTAAATAATACTTCTACAACTTAGACTGATGATTGTGGATGATTTATTTAAATATGGAGGGAAAAATTGTGACGAAGAATACGGTAAGCTTGATCGTTACTATTGTTGTTGTAATTATCATTGTTATTTTACTTAGATAATGCTTAAACATAATGTATTATCATTCGATTTATATACGAAATTAATAACACCTATAATATATATACTCATAAAACGTAAAAAAGGGTATTCCTTAAGTCGATTATTAACGACTTGGATGCCCCTTTTTATTTATATACTTTGTCAATATTCTTCTGTACTTAAAACCTTCTCAGTAATAGTATCTTTCGCTATCGTTTACTTAATTCAGAAATGATGTTTTGGGCATCGACATATTCTTTATACATATTGTTTACAATCGTATCTACTGATTCAACAGCTTTAATTGACCCTACACCATGACCTGACGACCAAATATCCTTCCATGCTTTTTTATCAGATTGTGGATTATTAAAGTCAACACTTGCTTTTGCTGCTAGTTTATCTGGATCGAGACCTGCTAATTTAATACTAGGTGCTAGCATATTTGCAGGGATACCTGTAAATGCGTCCGTACAAATTATATCCTCACATGAAGAGGAGACTAACATGCCCTTATAATCTTCTGTCGCCATGCTTTCGTTAGCGGAAATAAACCTTGTCCCCATATAAGCCAGATCAGCTCCAAGAACCTGTGATGCTAAAATTGCCCGCCCATTAGAAATTGATCCTGCTAGTACTAAAATACCATCAAAAAATTCACGAACCGCTTGAACAAAAGCGAATCCAGATATTGCGCCAGTATGTCCTCCAGCACCAGAGCTTACAAGTACAAGTCCATCCACATTAAGAGAAGCTGCTTTCTTAGCATGTTTTATAGAGTTAACATCTGCAAAAACTTTACCTCCATATGAATGAACAGCTTCAATAACTGCAGCTGGATTACCAAGCGCCGTTATAACTATTTGTGGTTTATATGTTTTTATTAATTGTAATTCTTGATGCAAGCGTTCGTATGTCGAATGAACAACTAAGTTCGCTGCCCAAGGCGCAACTTTTTTATTAGGATTTGCAGTCTTATAGTCACTTAACTCCATCGTAATGGTAGCCATCCATTTATCTAATATGTCAATTGTACGAGCATTAGGTGCTGGAAATGATCCAATTATTCCTGCTTTACACTGTGCTAAAACTAACTCAGGTCCAGAAACTAAAAACATAGGCGCACCAATTACTGGTAGTTTTAGTTTTGAGCTAATTTCGTTAGGTAATTTCATTTTAATCACTCCTTTATCATTTACTTACTTGTAAGTAAATTTGTTATTATTCAGAAGATTAACATAATTATTATTATTGTGCAATTATTAGTTCTTCATATTAAAGAATCTATAATGTTTTTATTCACTACAATTAAAATTAGACCAGTGAGATATTCGAATGGTAATTAGGTCGTAATTGTGCTAAATTGGACAAATGCCATGAAAATTTCTGTCCCATTTTTAGTAATCTCATGTACAATAGGAATAAAAGTATTTTTCAATAGATTTTGGGCAAATGGGTTGTGGATAAGCTTGCATACTTCGTAAATTGCCCTTTTAAAGTTATTAAATTTTACAGTTCTTCACGAAACACCTGAGAAGAGAAATTATAAAGAAGGATGAGAAATTTGAAAAGAGGATCAAAAGACGTAACTCCTGAAAAAATTATAGATGTAGCAAAAGAATTATTCTTTCGAAATGGATATAAAACCACTAGTTTAAAAGAAGTAGCTGATGCTCTCAATGTGACTCGACCAGCCATTTATCATTATTTTAAAAGTAAAGATGAAATTATTTTTTCAATTATTGATAAGGTTACTTGGAAAATTACTGATTTTGCAAAAATCACCTTAGCAAGAGAAGATATAAAGGATCATGAAAAATTTCATCTGCTCGTGAAACAACATATTTTATTAATCTTGGAAAACAAAATGGACATTGGTTTGTTTTTTGATGAAAAAAAGAATTTATCAAATGATTTAATTAATAACTCATTACAGCATATACGTTTGTATTATAAACATGCTACTGAACTATATAAAAATGCTGTAGCATCAGGTGATTTCGTAGATATCCCACCGTCTATCGCAGTTCAAACGATTTTCGGATCATGTAATTGGGCTTATCAATGGTACGATGCTAACGGTCACCTTTCAAAAGAAGAAATAGCAGAAATGATGTCTTCATTGCTATTAACCGGTTATAGAAGTAAATAAAAATATGAAGGAGTCGGGCAATGAACAAATCGATACTAATGGCTCTCATTTTCGTTTTGATTTCCACTTTCATTTGGAATGATAGTGTATTTGCTCAAATTGATAAAATTGAAAATGCGAAAATCATAAACTTAAATAGTGAAATTGAAACGATTCATGAATTAGATGGGTCAGTATACTATTATTCATTTTCAATTGAACAACATGGAAAATTCATACTGGAACTACTAACTGAGACAGAAATATTAGATACATATACAATCCTAGATCAGAATAAAGAAGAAATACTATCAAACTCTGCACCCTCAACGTGGATTTTAGGATTACCTAAGGGCTCATATTATTTAGCAGTTTCTACAAAACAAAATCCAGCTACAAATGCCGAATCATTTACTTTACAAATTAATTTTGAGATAGACAAATATTTCAAAAACTCTTTAGGGACAAATGAAATAGCAAGCGCAACACCAATTGCATTAAATACAACCTATCAAGGTTTTCATTATGCAGACGAGAATGACTACTTCACATTTCAACTCACTCAAAAGGAACGAGTTGGTATAAAAGGAACTTACGCTAATGCAACCTTGTATGATTCTTTAACTTTTAAATTACTAGACGAAGAAAACAATATTATCAATTATACTTTAGCTACACCTGAAGGCGGCTTTTTTGAAGCTGAATTAAGCGAAGGAACATATGTTATTGATGTGTGGGGATCTTCTCCAGAAGGATATTATGACCTTGAGGTAACAACAAGTGATTTTAAGGACTTAGCTTTAAATCATTGGGCAGTAAAGGAAGTTCAATTTTTATCAGATTTTAATATTATTAAAGGCTATCAAAATGGCAACTTTGGTCCTGATGATGAGGTTAGACGTGGACAGGCAGCACTTATGTTCGTAAGAGCTCTGAATCTTGACTTGGATAACCGTCCTAATCCAGGGTTTGAAGATATAACAGCTGATCATATTTATTACAAAGAAATCGCAGCAGTTGTTGATGAAGGGATCTTCCCTAAGGGAGAGAAATTCAATGCTTTCGATCCACTGAAACGAAGTGATATGGCCTTTGCTCTAGTAAATGCTTATGATTTACAAGGCACTTTTAACGGGGACATTGTTGATGTTGATAAGGCAGAGCCAAATTACCTCTATATCAATACATTAGCTGCTAATCAAGTCACTAACTTATATAGTGATGGCACATTTAAACCAGAAAGTGTAGTCAATAGAGCACAGTTTTCAGTGTTTTTTGCTAGAATACTTGACGAAAGATTTAAGTAAGAAAATGATTAAACATGAACTTGTAAAGGTCCAAACTACATTTCGGTCATAAATTTGTGAAGGAATGTTACATTAGCAACAACCTCCTGAAAACAGCAGTTTGCACAGAAAAAGCATTTAATGAAAAAGATAACATTTTTCATTGGATGCTTTATTTTTTAGAGGTCCGATCGGACACAGCCTCTTACTTATCTATGCCTTTCTCTACTTTAATTTTTAATACCATGACAAAAGTCTCTTCTTGGATCATTTCGTCAATTCCAGCCTGAGTATAGTAGTCATAGGGACGTAAAATGGTTTCATCATTATGCCGGAAGAATGCTAATACTCTTGTTTCGCCCGATTGTAATCGAATCGTATCTTCTAAAAAAGCATTAATAGAATTGACTAGCACCTGTAGAAAAATATGAATCATTTACTTCAAGGGCTTGTGGTCTCTGCATTGTCGCTGGAGAATATAGAAAGAACAAATCTTGATCTGCGGATTCAATCATACCAAACCCCATTGAGCCTGTAGAAGTATTACGTGGATCCCTCCCATAGGATAACTGTATTAACGGAGAAGCTTTTAGCTTTTATCTTTTCTCCATCCTCATATCCTTCAAGCCAAATATTAACCCAGCTTTGATCTGCATCCGGAAGTTCAAGTTCAAACTCAAGTAACCAACCTAGATTTAGCTCCATCAAGATTTTCTGATGAGATGAATCTGAATCTTCTTTTTTCGAAATATATGCGACATAGTCAATATTTTCCTCAATTGTTGTTTTCTTTGAACATGAAGTTACAGCCATTAAAGATAGAATTAGTAATATTCCAAAGATTTTTCGAGCATTCACACGCCTATCACCTCTTAAGAAATTAACATCAAGTTATTCATTTTATTAAATGTACTATTCCATGCTTATTATTATGGCTATTTATTTCACATCAATTTTATGCTTTAATGTAGTATAAGCAAAATATATACAGGTATTTTCATCCTATTATAAAACACGTGTAACGTTCTTCGCAGAAAATTCACCAATACTTTTCTATAAAAAAAGCGCCTCATACCCTACACTTAGCAAAGTGAAAGCTTGAGACACTTTTATCAAAAATCCTTAATGGTAACTTTTCTTCTCGCTAACCACCTGGACAGTACCCCATGCTTGGGTGATAAGAAAAATGTAATAGCAAAGATAATCCCAGCAGAAGTTGCCATTGCTCCAGCGATTGATACATTCCATAAGACGGCTGCATAGTAGCCAAGCACAGCAGCTAGTACACCAATTAGAGCACTTATGACGAGCATGATACTAAGCCTTTCTGTTAATAAATAGGCTGTTGCTCCAGGGACGATGAGCATCGCAACAACAAGAATCGCCCCTACACTATCAAAGGATGCAACAGTTGAAATCGATACCATCCCCATAAGTAAATAGTGTATAAACATAACTGGAATTCCTAATGCTAACGCCATTTCTGGATCGAAGGAAGCTATTTTTATTTCCTTATAAAATAAAATAATCAAAATGAGGTTTATGACAAATACAGAACCTAACATCCATACTGCCTTTGGACCTAAATTGTAACCCGCGATTTCAATTGTATCCCATGGTATAAATGTGATCTCACCCATCAATGCATGATCAACATCTAGATGCACATTATCAGCGTATAATGAGAGTAGAATGACGCCGACTGCAAACAGCGAAGTAAAAACAACACCAATTGCTGCATCTGATTGTACTCCACTTGAATCAAGAAGCTGAACAAAAAAAGCAGTAAGTAAGCCTACTATAACAGCCCCTATTAGCATATTTATTCCGTCTAAGCTATTGCTTATTAAATAAGCTCCAACAATCCCTAATAAAACTGTGTGACTAATTGCATCTGCAAGCATAGCCATTTTACGCAATATTAAAAAACATCCGATCATGCCACAAGTAATACCTACAAGTGAACCTGTAATTATTATCCAAGCTGCATAACTCATGAGCTTGCCCCTCCATGTCCTTTTACCTTTTGTCGATGCGTTTCTGTTGATGTAGGGCTAAAAACAGTGTGTAAGCTGCCTTCCGAACTAGGCACTAGCTTTGGTTGCCTTCCGTATTGAATTAATAATTGCTTCAACTCGTCAACTACATTTTTCGGTAAATCTAATATTGATGAATGATTATCATGCTTTACATGTAATGCTGCAAATTTCATCTCGTGCATTAAATAAATTTCCATTAATCTATGTTTCAATACTACATTATAAGCTTCATATAAACCTTTTTCGGTTAAACGCCATGTAAGATTAGGTTCTTTTTTCACAATACCTTCTTTTGAAAATTGTAATAATACTTTGTTTAACTGTCGACTCGATAGAGGTCGTTTTTTGTTAATCTCTCTTTCTTCAATTGCACGGAGATAATGCCTATTGTCAGAATTAATCATTTCTTCAGCAAAATCATATAAAGATAGTAATATATTTTCCTTCGCTACGAATTTTCTAAGCTTTAGCAAACGAATTCCTTTCATTAATAAGCCGCGATTTGGTGCAAAAATCATTGAAACAAGAAAGATGATAGTTGCCGCGACGATAATTAACGGACCTGTAGGCATACCTGTTGTTGTCGTACTAATTAAAGTACCTAATATACCTGAAACTGCACCTATTGCTCCAGAAATAATGACCATGTAATCAAGCCTCTCTGTCCAATAACGCGCAGCTATGGCAGGTGTAATAAGCATAGCTGCCATGAGGACAACTCCAACTGCTTGTAAACCAATGACAACTGCCCCAACTATTAGTACCATGAGTAATGCATTTAAAATACCTGTTGGTAATCCAATCCCCTTTGCAAACTGAGGGTCAAATGTTAGAAGCTTAAATTCTTTAAACAATAGTAATGTAATAACGAGCATCGTTATAGCTACACCAGATATAACTTTTACATCCGTACCTATAAGCGATGCAGCCTGCCCAAAGATAAAGTCGTCTAAACCGCTTTGATTCCCTGAACTGTTTTGTGCAATAAATGTTAATAAGACAATTCCAAAACCAAAAAACACAGATAGAATTAAGCCAATCGCCGTATCTTCCTTAATTCTCGAAAAGGATATAATAGACTGTATAAAATAAGTTGCTATTAAGCCTGAAATTGCTGCACCAATTAGAAATAACACAATTGACTTTGAACCGTAAAGTAAAAAAGCTATACATATCCCAGGTAAAGCAGCATGTGCCATCGCATCCCCTAGTAAGCTCTGCTTTCGAAGTAATGCAAAGCTCCCTAACACACCGCTAGCTATCCCTAATAAAACGGTTCCTATTAACACCCATTGAGTATTTGCATCTGATAACGTGCTAATGAGTGTAGCCCACATAATATTTCACTCCTATTGTTCAACTAATGCATTTCCGTGTTCAAGAAATGCCAATCGTCCACCATATGTTTTTTGTAAATTATCAATAGTAAACACTTCTTCTGTAGGACCAATTGCGATTTTCCTCATGTTTAAAAGCAGCACCCAATCAAAATATTCCTTTACTGTTTGTAAATCATGATGTACAACGAGCACTGTTTTTCCTTGTGATTTTAATTCTGTCAATAAAGCAATGATTGCTTTTTCAGTAGCTGCGTCGACTCCAACAAAAGGTTCATCCATAAAATAGACTGTTGCATCTTGTGCCAAAGCTCTTGCAAGAAACACACGTTGCTGTTGTCCACCTGATAACTGACTAATTTGTCTATTAGCAAATTCCTTCATCCCAACTTTATCTAGACAAGAAAGAGCAAACTCTACATCCTTCTTATGCGGCCTGCGAAACCATCCAACGTGACCGTATCTCCCCATTAAAACTACATCTAATGCATTTGTTGGGAAATCCCAATCAACAGAGCCTCTTTGTGGTACGTACCCTACAAGCTTTCGTTGAGCTTTATACGACTTTTTATAAATTTGAACATCTCCACTTGCCTTAGGAATTAACCCCAGTATTGCTTTAATCAACGTCGACTTCCCAGCTCCATTAGGACCGATTACACCTATAAGCTTTCCCTCTGGAACAGTGAAGCTCACTTCTTGTAATACGGGCTTGCGATGATATGCAACTGTGACATTTTCTACTTGTACTGGATTCATCATTTATACTCCTTTACACATTATTTCAACGCTGAAACAATCGTATCAATATTATGCATATACATTCCTTCATACGTACCTTCTTCAGTTCCTTGTTCCCCCATTGCATCTGAATACAATGATCCCCCAATTATTACTTCATGTTCTTGTTCTTTTGCACCTTCAACGACAGCATTAATTGATTTTTCAGAAATACTACTCTCAATAAATACTGCTTTAATTTTTCTATCAACTAATAAATCTACTAAATTTTGAACATCTTTTAGCCCATACTCTGAATCAGTACTTAACCCTTGTAAACCCATTACCTCAATACCATATGCATCGCCAAAATAGCCAAATGCATCATGAGCTGTAACGAGAACACGACTTTCTTCAGGTATTTGAGCGAGCTGTTCTTCAGCGTATGCCCTTATTTCTTTTAAAGTGTCAATATACTTTTCAGCATTGGCATGATAAATATCAGCATGCTCAGGGTCCAATTGAGCTAACCCCTCACTAACGGCTTTTACAGAATATGCCCAAAGGTCAGTATCAAACCAAACATGCGGGTCTATAGCTTTTGTATCTCCAGGTTTTGCTAACAGCATATCTTCTGGAACTGTCTCACTTACAGCATACGTAGGCTTTTCAGCTCTCATTTTTTCAAATATTTCGTTCATTTTTCCTTCTAAATGTAGTCCGTTATAAAAAATAATATCTGCTTCACTTAATTTCTTAATATCCCCTTGAGAAGCTTGAAATAAATGGGGATCTATCCCAGGCCCCATAAGTGGTGTTACTTCCACATACTCACCGCCTACATTTTCAACAATATCTGCGATTTGACCGATTGTCGTCGTAACCGTAATAAGGCTATCTGATTTATTAGTTTGTGATGTATCATCACTACATCCAGTAGCTAAGATGATAAAAGTTAACAAACTAGTAAGCAATAACATTAGTTTTTTCTTCATATTAAACCCTCCGCTTTATCTGTTTTTGATTAACGCTATTTTATTGGACTAGTGCAACTTTTGAACAAAAAAATAATGTTCTTTAGCTACTTTTGTATACTATGCCAATAATATAGGAAGTTTAAAATACATTTTTCATTACCGCCAATTAAATAGTCAAAGACAATTGTTTTTCCCTAAGGAAACTTTATCAAAAGATATGCCCATTTGTCAATAATGAAATTCATTATTAATCAATGAACAACATATATTCATCTGTATCAAGGATAATGCTAGGTCTTCATATCTGTATCGTATGATTATAGCAAGTTAATGGCTATATGTACTAGAAAAAACAATTTTAATAAATTTCATGTCTATAATTCTACATCTCTCATTAATTTATTATTATTACTAATTTAACCTTGTTGTTTCTAATAACCGTTTTCGTATTCGATTGTTGTTCCCAAATAGGTACTTAGCGTACAAAACTAAATGAGGGCATTTTTCTCTTATGTACAATGCAAAACGAAGATTTAAATACAATTTCTAACACTGATATTTGGTAACAATAGCAATAATCGTTGTAATATAGTCGTTTTATTTCTAGTCCTCAAATCCGTTTAACCTCGTCCTAATTTAAGGGTGAGATCAATAGTTGTTTCATTATAGGAATAATCAAGATTATAGAAATAGCATCATAAAGTTGTTAAAATTATGTTAATCAGAAAATAGCGCTTGTTTGTTAAATAGCATTTAATTAGTAAACAGAACTCAACTTGTGTTTTTGGGGTACTCAATTAGTAGTAACCTTTTACTCAAAATATTCGGAAATAGTTAATTGTTTTCTTTAAGACTCTTTGCTATAAGATTGTTATTTTTATGTAAGTTCTCTATTTTGTATAATTTGGTAAAACAATATCAAGGAGTGTGTTGATATGTTAAAAAGAAAAATTTTAACATTGATTTTTGCTTCATTGTTATCTATTTCACTTATCGCTTTTTGGTATGTATTCACAGATGGAGAAGAACTGATAGCTTTTTTTCCATTAGCGCTTTGGATTAGTTTAATTGCAATTCCTGTAATATTAATTTATGGGCTTCCTGTATCATTTTTGTCAGAAAAATTAACTAAACAATTTACAAATAACAAACGAATATTTTGGGCTCTTGTTATCCACGTGGTCTTTGGTTTCGGATTTGTATTTATCGTTGGGCTAATATTTGAGACAGAAATGTTAATATGGGATTTCATCCAATTCTGGCGAAAGTATGAAGTGTTTTTATTCCCCTCGTTAGTCACTTCTATATGTTTTTGGGGAGTAGATGAAGTAATCAGATTTTTCTCATTAATAAAAGATACAAAATAACATTTTCGTATCATTATTTATATTTGAGGTCTTTTTTAAGCACTCCTTAAGATCTCAACTGTAAAATGGCTCGATTTTTGACACAATGAATAAGCACTTGTTCTACTCGTTTAATTCATAACTACTTTCCTTTACCACGGGAAGGTCCATTTTCTCCTCTTAATTTGTTACAGTTTTCCCAATTTTTAAAGCAACCAATCTATAAAAAGTAAAACGTAGTTCCAATTATTCATTTCTGAAAAACGGGAACTACTCTACTCAATAATCATTGTGTTGAATAAAATTGTAAGTTAATGTGTTTTACAAGGAACTGTCATCCCATCAATAATCAATTCCCCCATACACATATCATCTGGCCCTTGCACTTTACATGTCGCTTCTACTTTCGTTACGTTTTCAAAGGAAAAAAGTTTGTTAAAACTAACTGTATCTAGCGTTACGGTTTGTACTATACCGTTTGTAGTAAAATTTACGTCTAATTCTCCTCCTTGTACTACATTGCCGACCAAATTGAAACAGACTTCACCATGAAGGTCTACTGCCCTACCATCGTAAATTTGAGCTGTTTGGCCTTGTTGCAGCATGTACATTATAACAGCATCTTCCACGATTAACTGACACGGACAATCACACTTATTTTCTTTTTGAATCGAACTTCCACAACAAGAACTAACTTTCTTATATTGACTCATCATTTAACCTCCAAATTCACAGATTAATATGATATCTTATGTCTATATTCATAACTTGACTGGGTGTATGATGCGTCAATACTTTTTTCATGTTTTATCATTGAACACAGTTTTTAATATGTTTACTTAATAAGAGTCACAATAATCCACAATACAATTACGCGATTACAAGGTATAATAAGACCCCTTAATACTCTAATTTATCCTCGTTTTTCTGAGTCGGATAATTCATCCCATTTCTTTTTAAATTCCTCAGTATCACTTTTTTCTAATTTGCGAACCATGTTTATGAAAAGATGAACTGCTCCTACATTTATAAATACTCTTTATTAATTTCCTTTGATCGTTTTGCAGCTGTTTTGACTGCTTGCTTAATTGCCTTGCCCCCGCCAAATTTTTGTAACGCATCTAACCCAGCTTGTGTTGTTCCATTTGGAGATGTTACATTTTCTCTTAATTTTGTTGGAGATTCGTCTCGTTCCATAATCATTTTGGAAGCACCTAGCATTGTTTGAACACTAATTTTTCGTGCTGTTTCTTCTTCTATACCCCCGTCAACTGCTGCTCGTTCAATTTGTTCTATTAAATAGTAAAAATAAGCTGGACCACTGCCGGCAATTCCAGTAAATAGATCCATTTTCTCTTCCTCAATAAAGTAAACTTCACCAAAGCACTCTAATATTTGCTTTACTATCATTACTTTGTCCATTTCAACATTAGATCCAGTAGACACCCCTGTTGCCGATTCTCTTACCATACTAGAAGTATTTGGCATTACTCTTATTACTTGCTGTCCTTCATTTAATCGTTCCTCTATAAAAGCAGTTGTGATACCTGCCATTACTGATAAAATAACTTGATTCGGCTTTATTTTATTCTTTAAAAATGTTAGAGCTGATTCCGCATCTTTTGGCTTCATAGCTAAAACAAAAAAATCTATTTCAGAAAAATTGATATCATCCTTTGTATCTCCACGAATCCCGTATCTATCCTCAAGTGTGCGTAGTCTTTCCATATTACTTTGATTACTTACAATGATATGGCTATTTGGAATCTTCTTTGTATAAATCAGCCCTGATATCATAGCTTCCGCCATTGAACCAGCGCCTAAAAATGCAACCTTTTCGTTTTGTAACATCTACTCTTACCACTCCAGTTTTTATTAAAAATGTTTATTTTAGGTCTCTTTCAAAAGATACAGTTAATAGTCTACAGAACTACTTAAGTTTGAGAAAACACCATTTACACGCCTCACTAGCAACCTCATTGAATTGAATACGATCATTAATACTCATATGAGCGATTCTTACAATTGCTAGCAAATCCTTCAACATCCTACCAAACATATATTGTAAACGCTCTATATCACCTATATGCCATATAAATGTTTTAAATTTCTATATAAATTAAGGTTCTTTTCGTAAACTTTGTTGCTATATAGATAAAAACGTCGTTTTACTCAACAGTCATCGTTTTATAAAAGTAAAGATGCCCCGAAACCAAGTTGTATACGTGTTTATTTTTTTGTATAAAAACTGTCTAAACTAAAAAGCAGACCATCAAAATTTAAAGTCTACCAATGATATTTCTTTTTATTAACAATTCAAAAGAATTTACGGAATGAAAAAGCCATTCCTATATGGAACGGCTACTTTTATAAAACCATTAAAAAGCTCTGTTACGGAGTAAATCACATTAAATCTGTGTATTTAATTAAGCTCACTCCTTTATATAGTTTATATTTCACCAGCCATTTTCAAAATAGCTTCAATAATTGCATCAGGTTGGTCAAACATCATATTGTGACCGCTATTCGGAACTAAAATAAGCTCACTAATATTTGATAAATCGGTTTGTTGTTTTTGAGCATCTTTCCATTGCTGATCAATAATATTCGCCTCTTCTTCTGAAAATCCTAATCCGATTGTACCTAATATCATTTCTCTATCTATATCACTTGGTGTAATAATTAGTAGGGGCTTATCATCTAGGTGTTGAGTATCCTTCAATAGCTTCTCTAATGATCTTAATTGTTTGAATTCTTCATCGGTTATTTTGAAAAAATCAGAGTCGTATTGAACATTGACCTGCTTTTCTGCTGAAAGGTAATCGGGAATTGCATCGCCAAGCATTGCCTCCCCAAATAGGCGTATAATTCCAAATTGAGATAATATACGATACACTGTTTGATCTTGTGACTCAAAATACACATCATTAAATGTTGTAGCTTTTTCTGTAAAATATTCATTTCGTGCATCAACAAGAATTAAGCCTGAAACCTTTTCAGGATATTTATCTGCAAAGAGACGAGAATAAAGCCCTCCAAGTGAATGACCCACTAATATTACTGGGGTATCAATATTAGAATATTCAATAATTTCACTTAAATCATCTATCGTCGTATCGATATTGTATCCATTAGGATGTGGCTCACTCCACCCAAGCCCTGCTCGGTCATAAGTAATTACTTCAGTATGCTTTGATAGCTCTTTCTGGACGTATGACCAATCATAGGACCATGAACCAGCTCCTGCTTCAATCACAATAGATGGTAGATTCGTTTTTTTCCCTTGAATATTCACATGTATTTGTCTATCTCCTACATCAACCATTTCTCCATCTGGAGGAAAGTTGTTTTTAACATTTTTGTAACTCGTATATTCATACAAAAAACCTGCTACCAATGTAAGTAGAATGATAGTAATTAAAGTTATACCTACTAATTTTAACTTTCTAAATGTTTTAGTAGCATTCCTATATTTAATTTCCAAATTTATTACATCTCCCTTAACTAAGCAACTATTTTATAGCTTATTATGCCTCTTATTTCATAACTTTTCTGAACCACTATTTGTATCACTATCCGTTAGAAAATCTCCTATGTACAGTTGCAAAAATACTAATAAGTAATTGTCGCCTTGTTACACTCTTCTTTCGATGGCTAATATTTTTTTCTTCGAACAGAATCATAAAGTTTCAAATCACCATAATCCTTTTAAGAAATAATCGTTCCTACCCTTTCTTTTAGTAAGGCTCTTTTCGTAAACTTTGTTGCTATTATTATCAATTAAATAAAAAAAAAGTGGTTATTATATTGTTAGTCATCGTTGTACTGAAGAAAAAATGCCACGAACTCTAGTTGTGTACTGTTCTATTTCTTAATACGAAAAACAACAATCAATGCGAAAACAGCCTTTAGTAATTTGCTATCCACCTTTTCACCTCTTTTATATTATTGTTAATAATTATCTATTCTAGAATCTTCCATATATCCCTGCATTAATAGTTATCATACTTCACAATGTAATTTGGGAATATTTTGCCCTTCTGCTTTGTTATCCAATGATGCAGCTACATACTATGGCTAGGATAGACAAAAGTGGCTATAAAGCGTTAATAAAATTACAATATTAAAAAGCCCAATCTCTCAGTATTAAAAATGAGAAAATGGACTTTTTTCGTTCTAAAGAAAAAGTTTAGTTATTTCTGGTTGACGTATTAATATGTATTATTTTTATGGAAGTTACAATAAGAACATTACTATTTCCACTCTATCAAGAATGCATTATCTATATAGAATTGATATAGCGATAGCAAATTTTTAAAAAATAACTGACCCTAACAATTAGATTGTTATTTGCCACCTATCTAGTAACAATATAGTTATACAGTGCGCAAACAATAATGTATCGTGTAGAAAACAAATCCATATTTTGAAGGTAGGTCACTCTGGTATCTTTCTTAGATATTTCTAATTTAAAACTTATATCCTTCAAATACTTTTAATCCCTCTTCATTTAATATTTTCTCTACCACTACTGGTTTTTGAGGACTTTTATCAAATACTTCTTTGCATGATATCATAATGTTACTACCTGCTATTTTTGCTAATTGATCATGAGATACACTGTATACTAATTTTCCGAGATTCGACCAAACCATAGCTCCAGAGCACATTACGCAAGGTTCACAACTGGTATATAGACTATATTGACTTAGGTCAAAAATATTATGTTTAGAACAAAATTTTCTAATAAGTCCAATTTCAGCATGGTGAGTAGGATCACACAAAGTATTAATTTTGTTTTCCCCAATCATCACTACTTCATCACCTTTTACTAATATAGCTCCAAAAGGTTCATTTCCTGCCGTTCTAGCTTGAAAAGCGATATCCAGTGCTTGTTTCATAAAATAATCATCATTTTTCGTCAATTTATTAAACCTCCATCCAAATGATTAGAACAACTTATTTTCTATTATGGTTAACAACTCCAATTTTTACTTAAGATTTATTAAAAGATTATGTAAAGTAACTAAGGGTTCACTCTAAGGTTAGAAATAAATAGTTCTTCAAGCTCTTATCTTGTCAAAAATTTCACTCACATGACTTCCTGATGTAGGGTTTGTGTACTATGATACCTTTTATTAAATACCCATACATCATAAATATCATTATTAACATCCTAGGTCCTTTACAAAAAAAGCTCTTCATTAAGGGCCATTTCGTAAAAAGCGGAATGTTAGTTCATTCCTTCCATTTTGCTAATACTCAATTATCAATCCATTTAGTTACGGTAAAAGAAATTTTTCGTATTTGGGTCGTGCTCTAAATATCCTCCATAACGTCAAACTAATAGACCATAATCAAACGTTCTACTAAAAAACCAAATATCGTAATAATTTATTCTTTCTCATAGAACTTTAAGGTTCTTCATTATCCAGTTTTCATCCTCATTAAATATTGGGCTATTATCTATACCTAAATATAAGTATGCTTCATTGGAAACAGTGTATTACTTCTTGTCCCCATATGTATCACTAAAATGAAAAAGAGGCTTACTTTTTTTCATTTTAGCACTATATAGATGAGGTTTGTCAGTCATTTCTGTTTATAAATTCTTTTAAGCTATTAGTCTAAAAGTAGCCAAGATAGTATTACATTCTTGTGCACGATAATTGAATGTCATTATATTTTTCAACACTGTCAAAATATAAATATAGTAATCTCCTATCCTATGACAAAGAAACCATTAAACATAATATAAATGCAATACTTGATAAAGGTGTCATTACATATCTTTCTTTTTTACTCTTGGATATTAGATTTTTTATCGTATTTAAGCCAAGATAAACTGTTATTACCCAAACTAAAATATTTGTAGGTAAAAAATTAAAGATATTTAAAAAGTTAGTATGCTGTAAAAAAACAACTCCCATAAACAAAAGAATGATAGCATTGATGAAACTTATAATACGTAATTTTATAGGTAAAACTTTATAAAATCCACCCATCGCAAATTCGCCTAACGGTACGCCTAGTGCAAGTAACACTTGAAAAACAGCAATAAAAGCAAACATTATAGCAACAATAATGGATAATACGTAGAAAATATCCCCGTCCATAAAATTCGCCTCCTCCAAATATTATACTTCCTATAATACTCAGATTCTTCAACTGGCAGACTAAAATAATACAAATTCCAGTAACAATTCAGCTTATTAAGTTGGATCGACACTTTTTGAAAAGAAAGGACACGTCTTTTACAGACACCATCCATAGTATTGAGTACCATTTAATTATTACACACAACACAACTTGTGTTTACTTCCACCCAATTTAACAATAACGTTTTTATACAAAAAAACGAGGATATAATTTTAATTTTTATAAAAGGAATCATCAAATATTAACAATTTACACAACCATTCATATTCCATAAATTCCAGCTTTATAAGAGTGCTGTTATATCAACGTTTGTATAAATTGATTGGTTCTAGCTGCTATTATGTAAACTAGATTTGAATTTAATATTCATTAATATACAAAAGAAGAAAAAAACTCACGCCTAAAGAAAAGACATGAGTCGTATGTGTGTGATTTAATTCTCAGCTTACTAAATAGTAACTTGGATTTCTGATTCAGGAATTGCCATCCCGTTTTGACGTATTACAAATTCTACTGATTGACCTGATTGCAACATTACCTGTGTTGAAAATGAAAGCTGATAATTGTTGCCTGTGTTTCCTATAAAAATTACGCCACCAGGACCATTTACGGAGGCTGTTCCAGCGAATACGCCTGGATTGTTATAATTCATGATAACACCATTTGTAGCAAGCCTAGGGGCACCATTATCCGATAAAAAACCATAATTTGCACCATCTAACTGTATTACTGAGAAGTTGAAAAATTGAAACATGGGGGTTCCCATAACATTCCTGACTTCCACATCAAAAGGAAAAGGTATAGGTGCTCCAGTTGGTAATTCGAAGCCTACACACTGCTTAACGGTAGTAATTAAACTAGTTGATCCAGGTGGTCCTGGAGGTCCTGGAGGTCCTGGAGGTCCTGGTTTTCCAGGAGGTCCCTGTGGTCCTTGAGGTGGTGGTGGAACTACCCTACATTTACATTCCTTGTCCTCACCATACATCTTTTTCACCTCCAATATATTATTCTATTTATTTTTATGATATTTTTTAATATTTGCTTGGACTAGCGTTTATAGTTAGTCACAACTTTAAACATTGTCATAAAAAATATAACAAGTTCTTTAGATATATTTTTCACAACACCCCCTCTGTTCCAGGTTCTTTGAACAGAGGTTACTAATTTTCATACTCCTAAAAGGAGCAAAGGGTGCTTCGCTTCAGTATACCGCAAAGTAGATTCCTGATTATGTAAAATAGAAAAGTTCCAATTCTTCATTACTGAAGTACTGGAACTAATCGACTCAGTAATCCTTGAGTCTTAAAAAGTGTTTTTTGACCTATCACATTAATACAAGTTTAAATTCAATACTTACATAACATAAAGTACACCCTTTATTATCACTCTTCCCTCCCTGGTTGGTTCATTCCTCTTTTCGTGACCATACGGGAGGGCTAATATTTTTCTGGATGTTCACTTTTTGTTTGTATCTATTTCTGGACGGTTGACATTTAGGTCTCCAATTTCAATTATTAATGATCTTTCTATTAACAAAAGTAATGGAAAAAAGAAAAATCCCGCTAACACTAAAAAAATCTTTTTTATGATACTTTATGTCATCTCTCCCTGTTGATTCGACTGTTACACGTTTTTTCTATTGTGCTTAATTAATAATTCTATTTTTACAATTAAATTAATTCTCCTGATTTTTTAACCGTTTTCATTTTATTTTTCACACTCAAAAGAATAACTACTTGTTATGTACTCGTGTATCTCTAGTACCACTTCTCCACCAGATTCATAGCACTTTGAAGTCAGTAAACTTATTTCCTTACTATTAAAATAACCAAATGAAATAATTAGAAAAGATACTACCAATATGAGAATTACTAGTATTATTAATAACCCTATAATGTGTCTGCTATGTAAAATTGACATGTTACATCCCTCTTTTACGATAAAATAATGGATCAATATTTTTGTTTATTGAAGCGGTAAGCGGTAATTCATGCGTTTACCAATACACCTTTAATGGCTTATCTTGTATGTTGGCATCACCATGTTTTCTAAGATTTTTTATAAACATAATATCACCATTGTTTCATAAAAAGTATCACCCTAACTAACTTTTTTCATATCTATATAGAAAGTATACTCGACGAGAAAGAGGCGGTTTTTTGACGACAACGGTAATTGATGTCAAAACACATAACGTAATTACTACTATACCTGTTGGAGATAATGTCGTATCTGCCCAACCTATCTTTACTCCTGATGGAAAACTGGCTTATATAGCTAATAATGATGTAGAAACTGTTTCTGTCATTGATGTGAAAACACATAGTGTAATTGCTACTGTTCAGGTTGGAGAAAATCCAGAACTTGTCGACTTTACACCCGATGGAAAACTGGCTTATGTAATCAATGAGGGCGCGGACTCTGTTTCAGTCATTGATGTGAAAACACATAGTGTGATTGCTACTGTACAGGTTGGAAGAGATCCTAGAGATGTCAACTTCACTCCCGATGGAAAACTGGCTTATGTAGCTAACTTAGGCGGGGACTCTGTTTCTGTCATTGATGTCAAAACTCACAGCGTGATTGCAACTATAACTGTGAAGAACGGTCCAAGAACTGTCACCTTTACACCTGATGGAAAACTCATTTTTGTGACTAACCGTCGAGAAGATCCTGGGCTTATTTCAGTCATTGATGTGAATACGCATAGGGTGATTGCTACTGTACAGGTTGGAGGAGACCCTAGAGATTTAGTCTTCACGCCCGATGGAAAACTGGCTTATGTAACAAGCAGGGATGAAAACTCTGTTTCAGTCATTGATGTAAAAAACCAAAGTGTAATTGCTACTGTGCTAGTGGGAGAAGAACCTAGAACTGTCACCCTAACACCCGACGGTAAACTTGCTTATGTGGCCAATAGAGATGATGATCCTGGCTCTGTGTCTGTCATTGATGTGAAAACACATAGTGTGATTGCTAATGTACAGGTTGGAGAAGAACCAGGTGTTATCGCTTTCACACCCGACGGTAAACTTGCTTATGTAACCAATCGTGACGATGATCCAGCCACTGTGTCTGTCATTGATGTAACAACGCATAGTATGATTACTACTATTCAGGTTGGAGAAAATCCAGGAGTTGTCGCCTTTACTCCCGATGGAAAACTGGCTTATGTAGTTGAGGGCTCCTCTTAATTAAATGCTCTTGATGTTTGTTAAAATAATAAACAAAATAATACTTATAACTAAATCATTCACGTCTTCATCCACAAGGTCTTAGCTAATTCTTATAGCACGTGTTGGCTGCTTTTCCTAAGTATAGAATTTTAAAAATCCCACTTCTGTAACGAAGATGGGATTTCATTATTTTTCAGTATATTTACAGAAGAAATCCAACCTTCTCATTTGATACAATAAGAATCAATTCTTTGCAGTTCATTTTTGTCATTAAAAATATACACATCACAGGCTGAAACAAAAGATAATTGTTCACCATTACGAATAAATTCAGCTGTTCCATTCACTGCAACGCAATTTTTTTCAGAAATTACATTTAATGTAGTGAATTTAGTGGTAATCGTTTTGAAATAATTTGAAGTTTGCTTGCATTCTTCTATTACAGCCTCCCTACCTACCAAGGTTTTGTCACCTACGATATTCCATTCGATTATTTTTGCTAGAAATGGAAAAGTAGGCTCAAAATTACCATTAGAAAACGACTCTGCAATTTGTTTTTGTGTGAGAACATGACTTTCTGAAGCCATAGTTCAATTCCTCCTTTAATAATTAGTTTAGCTAACAGATGTCTTACCACTATTTGCTGTATTAAATTAATACACCCGAAGGGATTAATACTTGCAGGAACGGAATCCTTTTTGATTCATTTAGCTGTATTATAACTTCCATAAATTCATCATAATTACCTTCATTTATAAAATAATTGTTGTATTACTCTTGAAACCTTTTTGGAATTGTTAGAGGATCCTATTATAAATACTAGAAAATAACATACTGCTATACTGTACAGTCATGATATACAATCAAAGTAATTACATAGAGGAACTTACAAACGCTTCGTCTATTTCTTATGTTTTCATTCTAGTTTTTTCATTTTTATTGATTTTTTCTCCTTTTGAGTGACTAGGTTTATTTGAAGATTAATCATTAGTGTATTTTTTGTTTTTGGAAGCATAGCTTATTGTAAGGATCATTATGGCTTTCATCACAATTGACTTAGTTCATGTTAGAGAGTAGGTAATTTCATAACCATTAAAATAATAGTTTTATATACAGGATTATCGCGCTTGTATACTCAATGTACATCTTTTTCAAGTGTACTTTTTTGTTATAATAGACAATATGTTTATTTTTCACATCAACTTTTTTTAACAGGAGTGTGTTTTAAAATGAGATTTGATGCATTTACACCAATGGTAGGGTTATTTATTAATTTCCTTTCTTTTATAATCGGAATGGTTATTTTATATTGGGTGATTAAACTTGCTGTTAAGAACGCCATCAATGAATCAAAAATGAATAGATAGAAAACATGTATCGTTTTTTTCACTTTCAGATTTTTTATAGGTGTTTTATCAAACTTTTTTGCTATTAAGTCTTATAAAACTAGTGTGTTTCATCTAGTACATACATAAGTTATTTTCTCGAACCTGTTTTTAATACATTGTTTGATATCTTTAAAATACAATGGTTATTAAGTTCGTCTCCACTGTTTGTAGAAACATTTATTGTATTTGTTGCGGTGAAATTATCACCCTTCTCAGTGATCATACCTATTGTACAATAATTGCAAATAGTTAGTTCATCGGGAAATTCACATTGACAAATACAAGTACAAATTGGACAAGTTCCTGAAAAAAATATATCTACTGACAAGGTATCACCCCCTCTCATGACTAAAATATCTTATGCTATACAAAGTATTTATATAAAGAGCCTTTATATTTTTTAATTAGACTGTTTTTGTTTGTTGCTATTGTTATCCAATTAGTACCAATAAAAAGTGGTTTTACATGGTTAGCCATTGTTATACAAAAGAAAGTTGCCACGAACATTAATTATGTACATGTTTGACTCTTTAGTACGAAAAGCAACAATTAATGCGAATACAGCCTTTAATTAACTCCAAGCTTATTTAGTTTCATAAATTCACACATTAACTTACTTGATTAATCCAATTCTTCATTAAAGCTAAATATTTCAAAGGCTTAACATTTAAAGAATTATATAGTGATGAATGTAAAGAAAGGACTTTATTAAATGTTTAATTCTCTCGAGAAAGTAGCCACCATTTTTCTTAGCGTGTGGGGAATTGTTATCATTATTGGATTCATTTTCAACCTAGGAGTAACAAATTATCCTATATTCGATAACCCCATATTTGGTTTAGTTTCATTATTTTTTCTTGTGGTTTTTATATTTTCAAAAATAAAAAAGTTGTTAGTTAAAAAAGACAAGGAACTAAAAAGCCTATAATTTGATTTTATGGGCTTTTTCATATTCAGTTATACATGCTTGTTATCAAGTAACCTCAATTTACTCTTGTGTTTCATAAAATTTTTTCCTAAAAATATATTTTCGAATTATCCCAATAAACTCCTCATACCTTTGTATTAGTAATTACTTTGAAGAGGGTGCATTTGGTTTGACTACTACTGTGATAGATGCAAGAACCCATAGTGTGATAGCAACTTTACCAGTTGGAACTGCAGACTTTTCTTTCGTACAGTCTGTTGCCTTTTCCCATGATGGAAAAGTCGTTTATGTCACTAATAATGACGATCGTACAGTTTCTGTCATTGATGTCAAAGTTCATTCCGTGATAGCTACTATTTCTGTCGGAAACAACCCCTCTGGTATCTCCTTTTCTCCTGATGGAAAATTTGTTTATGTAACTAATACTGGAGATAACCCTGGTACTATTTCGGTCATTGATACCAAAACACATTCCGTTATTACTACCATTTTGGTTGGGGGAAATAGTCCATTTGTTGTATCCTTTTCCCAAGAAGAGAAATTCGCTTATGTGACTAATCCCGAAAGTGGAATAGTTTCTGTCATTGATACCAAAACACATTCTATTATTTCTTCTATATTGATTGATAATGCCCCAGTAGATGTAGTTATCTCAGCTGACGGAAAATTTGCTTATGTCACTAATAATGTTGACCTTGGTACTGTTTCGGTCATTGATGTCAAGTCTCACTCAATAATTTCTACTATTTCGGTTGGAAACTTTCCACTTGCTATCTCGTTATCTCCAAAAGAAAAACTTGCTTATACGGTTAATAACGATGACTTTGGTACTGTTTCAGTTATTGATACGAAAACACAGTCTCTAATTACTAGTATTTCAGTTGGAAGCTTTCCACGTGATGTTGCCTTCTCCCCTGATGGTAAACTCGTATATGTCACTAATGAATCTGACACTGTTTCGGTCATTGATGTGAAGACTCATTCCGTGATAGCCACTATTATAGTTGGTGGGAGTCCTATTGATGTTACGTTCAACAATGAGGGAAAATTGGCGTATGTTACTAATTCTGGGGATAGCACTATTTCTGTCATTGATACCAAAACTCATTCTGTAACTTCCTCTATTATTGTAAACACTCCTGTAGCTGTTGCATTCTCTCCTGATGGTAAACTTGCTTATGTAGATGAAGGGAATTAAGTTCATTAACCTTAATTACTCTCAAGTATCCTTAAATAAATATGTTTGTTGTAATGGTCATTTATCAGTTTCATCTTCATACTTTCTGCATTTACTATTAACAACTAATACTGTATAGGGACTGATTAACTATGACTAACTGTAAATGTAAAGACGATAAATGCCCAGAGTTATTTAAAGTTCAATCCAATCAAGAAATTGACTACGAAGAGGCCATAGATCCAATTGATTTACTCCAATTACCCGTATTGATTAAATCTAAGAACACTGAAGTAAAACTTGATTCAACTGTTGAAATTTTCACAAGTATTATAAATCGTGACCGAGATAATATAGGTTTTGCATCTTTCTCTTACGAATATATCCTTCAACGATCAACAAACGGTGGTAACTTCACAACCCTTGCAACTATGACTCCCGCACAGAGTCTCAATGTAATACCTGCTTCGGGCGCCGGACCAAGTAACTATAGTGGATCTCTAGTTACTAATCTTACATGGGTAGATAAACCAGAAATAGGTTGTTATATATATAGAATTCTTATAGACAAAGGACCAGCACAAACCTTTATAATCCAGACCCCCGCCGATCTTTCCCGCATGGTTAAAACCCGTTCTCTAAATGCTTCGGTATTTACTCACCAAACATAAATTTTGTTAGTAACCACAATACAAAATAAGTCATATCCTTCATGGCTTCATCAACAATGTCTTTGCTGTTACTTATATACCTAGTTTGACTGCTTAATCTAAGGAAAGAACTTAAAAATCCTCCCTCCTATTACCGAGATGGGATTTGATTTTTTTATAGTCTGAACAAGCTAATTATCCTACTAAATATACTGCAATTTATAACCTAGTAAATAATTAATCAAAGAAACTTTTTGTTCCACAATATGGCCCAAATCATAAATAACGGCGCATCTCATAAAGAAATGCGCCAGTTCTGTTGAGTTAATTAGTAAACAGAACTTAACTTGTGTTTAGTAGTAATTAATACAATAGTATACTTCTGTATCTCATTAAAAACTATTATGGTTTATTTATTTATTTATTGATTTGTTGGGATCTAATAAAGTACATATGGAGTACTTAAATTCTACATTACCCCCTGAGTTATTAAACACCTTGATTTCCTTTATATTTTCAAAAGGAACTGTTATTGACTGACCATTAGCTAAAGGTACAGGTATTTCAATTCCAACAGTCGGGACAAAAGTTAGATTTATAGCATCCCCTCCATCTTTCTTTATCGAGACCATTCCTGTTTTGCCCTCACCAAAGATATCCTGGAATATAAAAAATGTTGAACCATTTCCTATATCAACTTCTATATCTGGGTTAGTTTGGGAACATAATATAGGACAACAGTTTTCTTGTGGGTCTAAAAATGTACATATTGAATAAGCGAATTGTGCTAACCCAACTCCTGTATCGTTTTGAGCCATGATTTCTTTTATATTTCTGAAGGGGATGGTCCTTGACTCATTTATGTCTATAGTCATAGGTATACTATTTCCCACTACAGGTATAAAGGTTAATTTTATTCGTATATCCCTGTTCTGTACAGTAATCATTCCTATCTTACCAATATTATCTGGTACTGACTTAAAAATAGGAAAATTAGCTGTACTATCAATATCAACATCTATGTTAGGACTTTCTTCTTGAGAACATAATTCCTTGCAACATTTTTCTTGGACCACCTTAGAAGGAACTTTATTCTTGCATGTACAGCTATTAGTAAGAGTACTCATCTCAATCACCACTTTAGTAAATTTTTATAGTAATATATGCTATTGGTTAATCTGAAGGATAGATTCATGCCTAAGAAATGAGTAGTAAGACAATATTCTTTTTGAAAAGTACTCAGTGACATGTATTTTTGATGGGAGTATGAGAAACTATTTAGGGAATTGATAAAAAGGGATGACAAAAAGTTAATGAACATTTATTCATCATGTTGTGTGCTCAAATGAAATTTAGATTGTTAAAGGAATTTTATATAGAATTGATCAGAGAGGTGAAATGAACCTAATCGGTCAGGTAGGTAAGTTGTTTATCTGAGGCTGAAATTGCATGATTAATTTACTGTGCACGGTCAATAATGTGATGATTATTCATTTTTTAATCCTCTTCTTTTTTCCCTAAGTTATAATAATCTGAGGTTTTTTCTTCTACACTTGATCACAAAGTTAATTAAGCAATAAGGCATTCATTGATCTACTATTTACAAATGCTCCAGCCACACCTCCCTGCGTCTCAACTACAGATGCCATAAGCACAAGGTCTCCTCCTGCACATGGTACTGAAACTGTAAAATTTGGATTTGTGTTATGTTCTACATTAAATTCAGCAGGCTGTTGTACTCCACTTACAGTGTCCAATAATAAAGGAGAAGCCGGTGTATAGTTTGCTTCAGTTGATTCAACCATAACTTGATAAGCTACTTCATATTTGTATGATAGACTTGACTGCTCTGCTGTATTTTCCAAACCAACTACAAAGAAATTAGACTGAAAAAAACCATCAAGTTTTGTCTGTCTTCCATATAAATGTTTAGGTATCCTTAACCTTAGTAACTCAACTCTAGTTCCGTCTAATGGTAATTCTATGGGCTTAGTCTCTTGTGTAGAGAGAAATTCTGCACAATGATTTTTTGTCATTTTTCCACCCCCTGTCCCGTTCAAAATTTACAAATTTCCATAGAGCATAAACTGATTCATTGGAAAAGGTTCTCAGAATATGGTATTCATAGAAATACGCAATGCTTGGATTAACTTCTTAGATCATAAATGGAAAAATATCAGAAAAGAAACTCACTTAACCCTTAATTATCTAATAAGATAAAAAAAGGTTTATTTAAGCTGAAGATGAAATATGAGTGATAACATTAAAGTAGATTTAAATAACGTATACGACTACGAAAAATTCCCAGACAAGCTGGTAGCAGCTGTAATAATTGCAAATCCACTAGTTTTAATTGCTCTGTAGAAGAACTATTTTTTCATACGTGAGTGCATTAATTATGGGAAGAGTCTCTAATTCTAGGCAATAGAGCTATTTTAAATAAACTATGGTTCATGTATATAGAACATAATCCACTTTTATATATCCCTCTATAAGGAATGGCTTATAATGCGCTATTTTTATTTAGCCACTTTTCATTATTCTATTTAAAAGGCTGTCCTTTCAGGCACTATCTCTGATAAACCGTCATTAAATGTATTTAGGATTCCCCCATATTAGTCTGGGAGTCTAGGGTCTATGCAAGTTCATTATAATAGTCGTTATATTCTCAATTTGAACAGTCAGAAACATATAAATCAAATCCTTTACACTGTATATCTGATATGAAATTATCTAGTATTACTCCATATATTAACTTAACAGAGCCATTTTGCAGAAGGTGTCTCCATAATTCCCTCATTAATACAGTCTTTAATCTTACGTAATTAGATCACAACTCGTATTATTTCCCCTTTTTAAATATAGGAATTTAGAAAGCATCCATATTTCATTGCGGATTTGATAAATTTCGTGTAATCGAAGTTACATCATCATTAAATTCTCTGGTATTCTATAAAAATATTCGTTGGTTTTAAATAGGTTGTAATCACATTATTCCTAAGTTTCATAGTTAGCGAATTAACTAGTTCACTTTTCCATATCTTTGTTATAACAAGTATTGAAAAGAGGTGGTTTTGATTGACAACAACAGTGATTGATGTAAAAACACATAGCGTGATTGCAACGTTGCCTGTTGGTGATACAGATGAATCCTTTCCTGTTGCGTTTTCACCTGATGGGAAACTAGCTTATGTGATAAATATTAGTGGCAATATTTCAGTCATAGATGTAAAAACTCATTCTGTTATTGCTACATTGCAAGTTGGAGGTCTTCCAAATCGTGTCGCTTTCACATCAGATGGAAAACTTGCCTATGTGACGAATACTACAATCGCTAATGTATCAGTTATAGATGTAAAAACTCATTCTGTTATTGCTACTGTGCAGGTTGGAGGAGTTCCAAACGATGTGAATTTCACACCAGACGGGAAACTCGCTTATGTGACGAATACTGATATTCCCACTATATCGGTTATAGATGCAAAAACTCATTCTGTTATAGTTACTGTCCAAGTCGGGGTAAATCCACAAAATATCTCTTTCACGCCAAACGGGAAACTTGCTTATGTGACGAATTTTGATGATGCCACAATATCGGTTTTAGATGTAAAAACTCATAATGTGATTACTACTGTGCGGGTTGGTAATGGTGCAACGGATGTTGCTTTCACTCCGAACACGGAACTGGCTTATGTGGCGAATGAAGGTGATGCCAATATATCGATTATAGATGTAAAAGCTCATTCCGTTATTGCTACTGTCCAGGTTGAGAACCAACCAAAATCAGTCACCTTCACACCAGATGGGAAACTCGCTTATATAACGAATTCTGGGGATGCTACTGTATCGGTTATAGATGTAAAAACTCATTCTGTTATTCATACAGTGCAGGTTGGAGAAGATCCAAACGATGTCGCTTTCACGCCAGACGGAAAACTTGCTTATGTGACGAATACTGGTGATGCCACTGTTTCTGTCATTGATGTGAAAACACACAGTGTGATCGCCACAATACAAGTTGGGCTTTTTCCATGTATTGTCTCTTTTACACCTGACGGAAAAATTGCTTATGTAACTGAATAATGAACACAATGTCCTTGTGTCTTATAGAACTTTAAAAATCCCCCTCCTGTAACGGAGAGGGGATTTGAAATTTTTTATTTAAGTGTAAGCACGTTAATTAAGCATGTCTAGGTTTAGGAACATTCCTGCAATTTTAAATCTACAACATGATTAATAAATACTTGTTATTCAACGACCTAGCTCTTGTGCAGAAGAAACTTACTTTTTCGTGCTACGACAATGCCTTCCTTACACTTAAAATATACTTGGACTGATCTAATGGATTGACTCCTCTTCGAGTTCTTGTAGCTAACACTTCTTCGGGACATTCTTGATAACTATGAAAATGAGTCGTAATTGTCCCTTGGCCTTTTGTATAAGACGCTAATTGAACCGCATATTCCATAGAAGTTGCCAAAGGTATTATTCCTTCTATGATCATTCGATCTTCAAGTTGATTTGGTGAATCAAATGTTGCACGCATTAATGATAGATCATGAAGAACCTTTCCTCCAAATTGTTCTGGCACAGATATTCTAAAGTTCAACATAGGTTCTAGTAACTTCGTACCTGTATTACTTAACCCTTGCATGATACCCATAGGTGTCGCGACAGCAAAATCCAGAGGATGTGTGTGGACAACATGATGTTCTCCTTCAATTAAGGTAATTTTTAGATCCACTACATTCCAACCAAATAACCCTTGCTCCAAAGCCTCTGGAATTCTTCTGGAAACCTCATTTTGATAGCGTTCTAATAACTCTTCTTTACGCACAACTGAATGATAGGTAACCCCACTTCCTCTTTCGCCTGGCTCTATTTTAAAACGCAATACAGCCCAGCATGGTTTAGGCATCGTATAGCGGATAAGTCCTTCACCTGAATTTTTCGGTGTCTCCTGATAAATAACAGCAGGCTGTCCAAATCCAACTTTCAGCTGATATCGGTTTTCCATAATAGATTTAAGTATCTCGAGCTGAATGTTACCCATCACTTTAATATGTAGCTCTCGATCCTCTT
Source organism: Cytobacillus sp. IB215316 (assembly GCF_033963865.1). Classification (NCBI taxonomy): domain Bacteria; kingdom Bacillati; phylum Bacillota; class Bacilli; order Caryophanales; family Bacillaceae; genus Cytobacillus; species Cytobacillus sp. IB215316. The sequence goes on from NZ_JAXBMC010000002.1 coordinate 327,197, forward strand.
GTTGCCACTGTAGATTTAATAAAGGATCCTCATCAACAAGTTCCTGAAACGCTTTTACAACAGCAGGATAATCCGCCGCTTTTTCCCATTCAACTTTTACAGTCAGAAGAGGTACCGCCATACGAGGATGTTCTGGAATCCCTTTTGTATCCCCTAATATATCACCTATCATCACATGATTTAATCCAGTGAGCGCAGCTATATCACCTGCTTGAAGCTCTCGTAAATCTTCACTTTTGTTACCCCTGACTTTACGAATTTGAGTCACTTTCTCCTCAATATTTTGAGTAACATTTGTGATCGTATTCCGATTTTGTATACTTCCTTCAAAAAGCCTAACGTACGCTAGTCTGCCTAATTTCTTATCTCTTTCTATTTTAAATACCACCCCAGCCAAAGGGGCATCCTTTGATCCTTTTGGCTGAGGTAGGTACTCGACCATGGCATCCATAAGTTCCTTTATCCCAATACCTTTATTTGAGGCACCAAACAAAATAGGAAATAAATCACAGCGTGCAGATAACAAATTGATTTTCTCTTTTAAAAGGTCGTTTGTTATTTCTTCTCCTTCTAAAAATTTATGTAAGATCGAATCATCATGTTCTGATACTGCTTCAACAAGCTGCTCATAAAAATCATGTTCATGGTTCATTAGCAAAGAGGTGATACCTGTAAAAGTGTGTTCATACCCTTGCACAAACTGTATAGGTACACAAGAATTAGTTAAGTTACGTTGAATTTCAGCCATAACTCGACGAGGATTTGCTCCAATTCTGTCAAGTTTGTTAACATAAATTAATGTTGGAATGTTAAGCTTCCGAAGTGCATGCCAAACAACTTCTGTTTGAGGTTGAACACCTTCTACTGCGCAAATGATAAGTATTGCTCCATCCATAACTCTTAGGCTACGTTCAACCTCTGACAAAAAATCAACGTGACCTGGAGTATCAACAATATTTATAACCGTATCTTTCCAAGTCAATTCCGTTGCTGCAGCAGTAACTGATATACCTCTTGCTTTTTCAACTTCTAGCCAGTCAGTTTGGGTTGTGCCTGTATCAACACTCCCTAAGGAGCGGATTTGACCACTTTGATATAACATCTGTTCTGTTGTAGTTGTTTTCCCGGCATCAATGTGTGCAAAAATACCGATATTTCTTCTTTTCTGAGAGGTTAACAATTCTAGATCACCTATTTCATCATCTTATTACTTCGCTGTTATCACATGTATCGTTGTTCTTAAAAGAAAATTAATGTATAAAACGTATATTTTAATAGAAATCGTGGACTCTTTTCTTCATTAAAACGATGAAACTTGCATCAAATCCCATAATATAGAAACAAGAGCAACAAAGTTTACGAAAAGAGCCTTTGACTAATATATCTTCATTTCATATTGTATCAGCAGTTAGTAGACAATGTCATTGTGAAACAGCTTCATATCGGTATTTTTTCTCTTCTAAACTTCCTATTAACCTAACCTGTGTATCCCTTGTTCTAAAATGCAACTCTGGGAATATCTATATTTAACTCCATCACAAGCTGTTTTATGATGTGTAATAATTGATAATCATTCCACCTTTTCCCCACACACTGTACGCCTATCGGTAGGTTTTCATCACTTAACTGAAGAGGAATCGTAACTACTGGATTTGCTAAAACATTAAATAAATTGGTATATGCAGTTGTTGCTTGCCAATATTCCATCGGTTTGTCATCAACATACACAGGTGTTTTATATATCGGTTGATACCCTATCATTTTTTCTTTTGTGATATGCTGGAATGCTGGTGTAACACTAACAGGTAAAATAAACATATCATAAGGGTCAAGAAACATATCAAATGATGTAATGAGATCTTCTCTTTGAGTTAACGTTCTCATATAGTTTTTAAAGTTTAGTGGCATCAACTTACTAGATGTCGGGTATTTCCGTTGAATTTTTTTAGTAATTACGTGTTCAAGCATCCTTAGTAAAGCAGGTTGATTTGAATTCAGTTCAGCATCGATGATTTTACCCCACGTTTCCCAAACTTTTATAGTACTGACTGGAAACTGCTCTATTTTAACAGTTTGTATACCTATGGATTCTAGCTTTTTTACATATTGATGGATGGAAGTTTTCACTTGCTTACTGACAGGAACATCTGGTAGTTCATCCATCCAGGCTATCTTAAGGTTTGCTAGCTTTACATCAACCTGTTTTTCAGTAACTAAATTGGGTACCTTCACGTCATTACTGTCTGTCCCAGCAATAATACCATAAGATAAAATTAAGTCATCAATAGACCTTGCTATCGGTCCGTAACACGCTAAATGCCTTGAAGAACGATAATTTGGTTGCGTTTTTACATTTTCCATTGGTAAGTGGCCGAAGGCTGACACTGAGTGCTCTGTAGGTTTTAAGCTATACACTCCACAAAAATGTGCAGGCACTCTTAAAGACCCTCCTATATCACTTCCAATATCTAAATAGCTAAAACTAGCTGACACTGCAGCAGCTCCACCACCACTACTTCCCCCAGGGGTACGTTCCAAGTCCCAAGGGTTATTGGTCCTTCCGTAAATATCGTTATCTGTTTGTAAATCCATTAGTAAAGGTGGGACATTTGTTTTACCTATAATAATGGCTCCTGCTTCTTTTAACCGACGTACAACAGTAGCATCAAAATTTGTCTCATAATCTTTGAGTGGAGTAAAGCCACTTGTTGTTTTCATTCTTTTGACTGCATACGATTCTTTTAATGTTATTGGGACACCATGTAAAGGTCCAAGCTTAGTACCTTCTTTCATTAGTTGATCTGCTTTTTTGGCATCATTTATTAGCTGATCAATATTTACATTCACAACTGCATTTACTTTCACATCAAATTGTTGAATTCTTCGAATGATCGCACGTACCACCTGCTCAGAAGTCAACTCCCCATTTGCAATTAATTTAGCAATCTTATTTGCTGATAAAAATAAAAAATCATCTCGTCTCATGTTTCTCTCTCCCTTCATATTAAAGTTAAAGGTAACAAGAAACAAAAACTTGATGATTAATGCTAAAGTGACCATATTAAGCATAAGTATAGGGCACGTTACTTACTTGTAATTGGAATACATATTTGTATCGCATGCTTTGTACCTTCCTCAAACGAGCGATATCTCTCAAAATCATATAAGCCATTAGCAACATATTTAGACTTTGGTAACCATACACCATAAATGTATTCATACGATAGTGGTAACGCCTCTGCGGATCCTTGATGATTAAAAATGAGATAATTACTTTTAGGCAATGTAATCTCCTTTAATTCTTGATTAGGAAGTTGTATAATTTCATCTTCCTCCACAGCAGCTATATATTTAAAATCAATTTCTAATCCAAATGACTCAGGGTAGTGCAAAACGCCATAAAGATACGTATCTGTTTTATCATATTTATGGATATCCCTACGTAGTTTAGACCAGCTTGCATATATTTCTTCGTGTGATGTATTTGTTGCCATATAGCCTTTAAGTCGAAGATCTTCCAACGTGACTTCCTCAATGTCTCCTAATAAATTCTTATTTTTATTTGTAAGATATTGTACATCAATTGGATTTTTGTAGATAAATTCTGCTGTTACTCCAAGTTGTCTAAATTGATACGGACTCATTTTATACCTTTTATTGAAAGCCCTAGTGAAAGCTTCATGTGATTCATACCCGAGCTCTAAAGCAATTTGCAAAATATTCATAGAATCGTTCACTAAAAGGGTTGCAGCTTCGGATAATCTTCTATTCATGATATATTGACCTACAGTTTCCCCAACCACTTGATGAAAGAGTCTTTGAAAATGAAACTTTGAGTAACCGCTATAATGGCTAATATCTTCTATCGTTAATTTGTTTGTTAAATTATTTTCTATGTAAATAATAGTTTTTGAAAGGTTTTCTATATATTCCATAAACAATCCTTTCATATAGAATTTTTTTATATGAATTTATCAGCACATTATGAAAGGTTGGTTTCTATTAATTTTTATATTTCGTAATAAAACACTAAACACGTATCAATTTTACCTTCATACCATCTTTTTTATTTGAATATAATGGTTACCGATACAATCACCAATTAGCTGTGCCAATTTAGTTTCAATTACAACAAGGCTTACGACAAGAACCTAAAGAAAAAAAGGATAGATGTTTATATTTTATCTATCCTTTCCACTCATATCTTATACAATTATTTATACATAGTTGCAATTTGACGTTGCAACTCATCATCTTCAATATATTCATCAAAAGTAATTTGTTTATCGATAACTCCGCTCGGTGTCACTTCAATGATGCGATTTGCAATCGATTGAACAAATTGATGATCGTGTGACGTGAAGAACATGGATCCTTTAAAAGCAATGAGACCATTATTGACTGCTGTAATAGATTCTAAGTCAAGGTGGTTCGTTGGCTCATCAAGAATTAATACATTTGCACTGCTAAGCATCATTTTTGACAACATACAGCGAACCTTTTCTCCTCCAGATAAAACACTAGCCTTTTTCAATACTTCTTCACCAGAGAATAGCATTCTACCTAAAAAACCGCGTAGGAAACTTTCACTTTCATCTTGTGGTGAAAACTGACGTAGCCATTCAACTAAATTAAGATCACTGTTCTCAAAAAAAGCTGAGTTATCCTTAGGGAAATAGGCTTGTGAAGTAGTTACTCCCCATTTAAACGAGCCGCTATCAGGCTCCATTTCACCCATCAGAATTTTAAGTAATGTCGTGTTTGCAACTTCATTACGACCTACTAGCGCAATTTTATCATCTTTGTTCATTGTAAAGCTAACGTTATCTAGTACTTTTTCACCATCAAGTGTCTTTGTCAAACCTTCTACTCGTAGCAGATCGTTGCCTATCTCTCTTTCTGGAGAAAAGCCAACAAACGGATATCTTCTAGATGAAGGTTTAATATCATCAAGTGAAATTTTGTCTAATAGTTTTTTCCTAGAGGTAGCTTGTTTTGATTTAGATGCATTTGCACTAAAACGTGCAATAAAGTTTTGTAATTCTTTAATTTTTTCTTCTTTTTTCTTATTAGCATCCTGAGCCATTTTTAAGGCAAGTTGACTAGATTCATACCAAAAATCATAGTTCCCTACATAAATTTGGATTTTCCCAAAGTCTAAATCTGCCATATGTGTACAAACCTTATTTAAAAAGTGACGGTCATGTGAGACAACAATCACGGTATTTTCAAAATTAATTAAGAATTCTTCTAACCATTGGATCGCTTTCATATCAAGGTGGTTAGTAGGCTCATCTAGTAATAGAACATCAGGTTTACCAAAAAGTGCTTGCGCTAATAAAACCTTTACTTTTTCTCCACCTGCTAAATCACTCATTTTCTTCGCATGAAGGTCTTCACCAATACCTAGGCCATTTAATAATGTTGCTGCTTCTGACTCTGCTTCCCAACCATTTAGTTCAGCAAACTCACCTTCAAGCTCTGCCGCCTTGATACCATCTTCATCTGAAAAATCAGCCTTCATATAGATAGCATCCTTCTCCTGCATCACTTCATACAAACGTTCATGCCCCATAATAACAACTTTTAAAACTTCATGTTCTTCATACTCGAAGTGATTTTGCTTTAACACCGCTAGACGTTCCCCTGGTGTCATGTGTATATCACCAGTTTGGGCTTCAATTTCTCCAGATAATATCTTCAAAAAGGTTGATTTACCTGCACCATTTGCTCCAATTAAGCCATAGCAATTACCAGGCGTGAATTTTATATTAACATCCTCAAATAGCTTACGGTCACCGTAACGTAAGCTCACATTTGTAACTGTAATCATTTACGTTCCTCCATTTTATAATACATCCTTACTATTATATCACCGTCAGTTATAAACTACTAGGAGTGATATTAAAAAAGACGCTAACGCTAATAAAACATACGTTATCTACGTATTTCATCAATTAAAGGTATTTTTGATCTTTTCCGCACTTAGTGTCGTTTCCTTCATGATAGTAACAATCTTTTGATTAACTGTAGTTAATGTTTCAATCATAACACTCATTTTCTCTAAGCTAGCTGTTAAAACGATTGCAATTTTAAACGAAAGAAGAACAAAGAATATTCTCCCAAAAAATGAATTCTGTACTGTATCGAATTTACTGTCTAATAATTACGCATATTATCTACCGCTATATATCAATAACACAAACTAGGCAAAAACCGCTTATAGACTCTAGCATTTAATCCCATAACACTAATGCTGAAAAAAAGTAATATTTGTAGCTATTTTCATTATTGCAAGCTTTATAACACTATATCCTTAAACGCAAAGCATAAAAACACTTTAGTATTTTTTGAATATATAGATTACTCGATCGTTTATTGTATACGTGCATTTTCACCTTAGGACAGGTAGAACAAATGTAACCTTTCATACAAAATTTTCACAAAAAAATAACCACTTAACCCCGTATATAAGCAAGGTAAGTAGTTTTATCTATTAAGGTTGTTTTTCATCTTAGCATCCTAGTTATTTCACAATGCTTGATTAATGACTTCCGATATAATCAAATGTATTTGAAGGGTAGAATGTCCAGTCGTTACTATTATAAGTAGCTGCACCAGATGTTATATCACTATTCCTTAGCAACGTTTTATCTTTTGCAAAGCTAGCGCCTTGAACACCAATAACATCAATAATAACGCCATTATGCTTTAAGACAATTGAATCATCACCATTAAAAACCATATTTGTTTCAGTCATATCTGCTTCTACTAAAATAGTTTGGTCCGCGTTAGGGTTTGCAATAACAAAAACTTCCCCACTGCTTATTGTACCAGTTAATGAAATACTACTAGAAAGATTGGATAGCTCAATTGTATATTGTGATAGATCAACAGCTACACCTGTTCCATTATAAATTTCTAGTGCTTTATTATAGCTGCTTCCTTCAATATATTCAGAGAAAAACACATTGGATGTAGGGTTTTGATCACCTTCCACATAACCAAATGACCCTTTCGCAAAAGTCGATTGATCCCACCACTTATAACCTGGGTCAGGTAAAGACCATGGCTCAAATTCAGGCTCTGTGGAATTTTGTGGTGTTTCAAAATGTAATAATGATGTTGGTTGATCCAGTTCAAGTCCAGATATATCAGCAAAGCTTGTATAGCTTTCTTGAACCGTTAGCCAATTTACCATATTCACAAGAAGCTTAGCGTCATCAACTTCAAGAAAACCGTCATAGGTTCTTTTAGATGATCCATTTTCCTCACGTGCATATTTAGGTGTTGCATCTTCTACTGGAGATGAATCTCCGATAAACGCAGTTTTTCCTAACCCATACTTTCCAATCGCTGCATAAGGGCCTTCTTCGATTCCTCCACCATTATATACGCCCTGATCTACTGCATAAGACCATTTTTGGTTTGTGCTTGGTAAATATACAATTCCCTTTGCTTTTGTTGGGTCAATTATAGCTAAGGTTGACCCAGCATGCATAGCCACGTTGTTTACCCCTTCTGTAATTCCGAAGGATTGGTCTGGTGTTACTATTTGATTAGCGGTAACATCACCTATAGCATTATAACGAAAACGAATCCCAAAATTTTCCGAGAGCCAATCAGAGCTCGTTACATCCGTCATCGCTGTTGAATTACGCTCTTCAGTACTCATCCCTTTTGTTGGATCATTCCACGCGCCACGACGATAACCGTTAAAAATTTCAGATGAATCCCAACGGTTTTTATTTCGGTCAGCATTATAATGGTCAGATATGAAAAAAATACTTCCTCCATTTTCAACATACTGTACCATGACCGCTTGCTCAGAACTTTTATAAGGTATATTTGCCTCAGGTATTATAAAAGCATCATATGTAGCTATGTCTTCATAAGTAATTGGGGTAGATTGTCTAAGTTCTTTAACGTAATAGCCGTTATCTGCGAGAGCATTCGCAAAATCTGAAAATCCCCCGTCTATTACCCAATCAGCTGCACCGGCAGTTTGTCCATGAGTATTGTCAAATAAAATCCTCTTCCCATTTACATTACCTCTTGCTTCAATTTCTGGTGCTGGATCCCCTACTCCTTCTGCAAAAATAGCAACTTCTACTTGTAAAAAAGCAACAAGGGTCAATAAAGCGATTACACTAATACAAATCCTTTTTCCAACTTTTAAAATCATAAACAAAACAAACCTCCTACCTTAATTATTCTCCCTTTTCTAGATTATCATATTAATATGAAAATTAAGTTAAAAATCGGAATAATATTAAAAAACTATACATTCTGTAATGAGATTAATAGAATTACTTTTTTCAGACTTACATTGTAAAAACAAAATTTCATGTAAATTCTCTTTTGCTAACAGGAGACTTTTGTCTATTACCTTTTCTTCCTATTTTTAAAATACAATATAAAAAAGGATTTTAACCGACCTTATCGAATAAAATGAATGTCATACTTTCACAAAAGCGTTTTTCACAAACTTATGATACAAACTAAAAAATTATTATTGACCTTCCATCGCTTTATTAAAAAAAGATGCTTTGAGAACTATGTTGTACCTTGTTTAATTCTAAGTTTGTATAGCATTCAATCACATCAAATGTGTATCTATGGAAAGAAGTTTTACAAAGGCAAAATATATACACTGTCATATGAGCTATGTATAAGGACCTACCATTACCTCATATAGGATTGTTACCTACATCTAAACTAAGGAGAAAGAATACAATATGAATACATTACAACTAATTAGTGATTATAAAAATAATTCAACGTATAGAGAGAGTTTTATTAAGCTAGCTAAAGATGTTTTTGGCATAGATTTTCAACAATGGTTTGACTTAGGATATTGGGATGATAGCTATATATGTTATTCATTTATTGATCAAAAACAAGTTATTGCCAACGCTTCAATAAATAAAATGAGTATCACGCACAAAGGGAAAGAGTTTAACGCGATTCAAGTTGGCACTGTTATGACACACCCTCAATATCGAAACAAAGGCTTAGCTGCGAAACTAATGAAACATATCATTGCAAAATATGAAAACGATTGTGATTTCATTTATTTATTTGCAAATGATTCTGTATTAGATTTCTATCCTAAATTTGGATTCAATAAAGTCTTAGAAAATAGCTTTACTATACAGCGCGCTGACTTAAGTCTTAAACCCATAAATCCTTTAACGATAAAAAAATTAGATGTGAATAAACAATCACACCTTACAATTATTGAAAGATTAGCTAGCACAAGAGTTCCTGTATCAAACACATTTGGGGTAAAAGATTGTAAACATCTGCTAATGTTTTATATTATTTTAGCTTTTAAAGATGCGACTTACTATATTGAAGAGGAAGATAGCATTATTATTTTTGACCAAAATGATGGCGTGTTAAATATTTACGACATCATTAGTAATGATAAGATTGATGCTGTGAACATTCTTGGTAATTTGATGTCAGATGAAAAAGCTATTCATTTTCATTTTACTCCGGACTTCCTACAAGATCTGTTAAAAACTGAACTCAAATCAACCATTGGTAATGATACGTTGTTTATACGTCCTTTAAACAAGGATTTTCCTAGCCATTTTTTATTTCCACTTACATCTCATGCTTAACCTTGCTATTAATACTTGTAACCGTATTTGTTTAATCTACATGAACGGCACTAATTGAGGTGGAAATAATCCCCCTTAAGTTAATTAGGCTTAAATAGAGTTATGGTCTAGAAACAAAGGATTGATCCAACTACATGTTAATAAAGAGGCTGGGACAAAACCCAATTAAAATGAAGAAACCGCACGAAATCATATTTATAAACCTTGATTTCGTGCGGTTTTATTTTTGCTTAATGTATAAAAACCAGTTAGTTTTCCACTTATGTCCCAGCCTCTTTTTCAACTTAAATGATTTTACAGCTTAATTTCCCGTAGACTAACTACGACCCCGTCCTCATCAGCGTAAACAAAATAGCCAGGCTTCCATTCAATTCCACCAAAGTGTAATCGCTCATTCCTTTTCCCCTTCCCTTCCTTTTTACTTTTCAAAGGATGTGTTCCTATAGCTAAAATGCCGATATTAAGTGTAGCAAGTTCTGCAGAATCACGGACACACCCATTAATAATAATCCCACTTAAATTACGCGACATAGCAATACCACCTAGTCTATCGCCGAGCAAAGCACAACTTCTCGAGCCAGCACCATCTACTACTAAGACCGATCCTTCTGGAACTGTCTCCAATGCTTCTCTAACTAAGACATTGTCCTCAAATACTTCTACCGTTGTTATTGGACCAGAAAATATGTGTTTTTTTCCGAAAGAACGAAATGCTGTTTGACAAATTGATAATTCAGCTTCAAATTCATCACATAAGTCTGCAGTTTTTACCTCCATAATCACATCTCCTTTTTTTACTTTTGTTTTTTGCTTATTCGACAATCCGCATATAAAATCCTGTATTGGGACATCATTATTGCCCGCTAGCACTTTTTCTGTCAGTGAAAGTGGGAAATGATATTTAAGTCTGTTTTCACAATGATTGCTCCTTTTCGTTGAAGATATTTACACGTATATAGATGGAGATCGTGCCATCTTCTCTACTTTTACAATTTTTTGACCTCTCATAAAACTCTTCATATTGTCCATTTCTAATTAATAGAAAAGACCCATATTTAAAAAACAATTAAAAACAAACGAAAAAACCGTGGTCCATCATTTGATGAAACACAGTTTTTCTACTGTAACTTAGATACTTGCTATTTCATTTATTTTTTCAAACCTCTATATGTTGCTGTTCTCAGCTCATCAATATAAGGCTCAAGCTCTGGCATTCCTTCTTCTCTTGCTTGGCGAATGGCAAGCTCAATATCGTATGGTACTCGAACTAACTGAATCGCAAAGGAGCTTACTACATCAGAACCGTTGTCCCCTTCTAGGATGACATAAGATGCCTGTGTCATATCTAAAGGATTACCTACACTTCCAACGTTTATAAGCACCTTCTCTTGTATATGGTGGATAAAGGCATAATGAATATCTCCATAACAAACAACGTCTGGCTTACGTCCATTTAATCCACCAGTTTTTTCAGTATTCGTAAACATTTCCTTCCGCTTGTCTAGCGAGTCCCAAGGATAGACTCGGTGATGAACGCTCGTAGATGAAGCATGAAACAGCCGGATTTTTCGACCACTCATCATAAAATCATACGAAAATGGTAAAGATTTTATATACGAAAGTTGTTCTGAACTTAAACGATGCTGATACCATTGAATATATGTATTATTTGTTTCATTTGGAAGAAAGTCATCCCAATTACCTTGTACAACGATATCACAGGTGTCACGTATGATATCAATGCTTTTCTCTGGATGTGGCCCCTTCCCAACCAAATCACCTAAACAATAAATTTTTTCAATGCCTCGTTGTTTAATATCTAGCAATACCGCTTCTAGCGCCGGAATATTCCCATGTATATCTGAAACAAGTGCAATCCTCTCCACCAGCATCCCTCCATAAAGCTCATTATGGTTAAAGCCCAATTATGTTGGGCGAGTTTAATTGAAATTGTACTATAAACTTCCCATTAGTACCTAACAAAAACAATTCCTAGTTAACTTTGAGATCATTTGTAAAGGCTGTTTACGCATTGATTATTGCTTTTCGTACTATGATATACACATATCCACTATATTTTCAGCATCTTTTCCTTCTATCCAAATATGAGTATGACATTAATCGCCTTGTGTTATGGTTATTTTCATATAAATAACCATATTACAAAATGAGCCGATGTTAACCTTTACATAAATCATTGACGAACTGAAATTCAATAAGCTACGATAGAATGTACGTGACCTTAAGGAGAGAAAAAAACAGTGAAGAAAAAAATAGATATTATCATTTTGTCTGGATTTCTTGGTAGTGGCAAAACGACATTACTTACAAATTTGCTACAACAAGAAAAACAACTCAACCGTAAAGTTGCTGTAATCATGAATGAATTAGGCAAAATATCAATTGACTCACAAGCAGTCCCAGATAACACACCTTTGAAAGAACTGCTAAATGGCTGTGTTTGCTGTACGATGCAAGGCCAATTAGAAGCACAACTTCAAGAACTATTATTAACCCAAAACATAGATGTTATTTATATAGAAACAACTGGGGTTGCACATCCAATAGAAGTGGTTGATGCGTGTATGTCACCTATTTTTGCAGATAAATTAACAATACAAGGTATTATTACAATTGTTGATTCAAAAAGATGGTTTGACCGTGATAAGCTTTCTCCACAGATGCAGCAATTATTATACGAGCAAATTCGTCACGCTGATACATTACTTTTAAATAAAACTGACCATTTAACAGATGCTGAACAGGCAAATCTAATATTTTCAATTCAAGCCTACAATACTCATGCGACCTGTTTGTTAACTACTTTTGCAAATATCTCATTACAACAAATTCAGGCAGTTCCAAAAAACAATCGTATTTCAAAACAAACCACTCATGTTCAACATGATTTAAAAGTAAAATCATACGTGTACCAGTTCATGCAACCATTGGACATAGATGCTTTTGAAAACTGGCTACGGGAGATGCCCGAAACTATTTTACGGATTAAAGGCTACTTGAAATTTACTCATTCTGAATCGATGTTCTTATTTCAGTATTCGTATGGGATGCCGATTTATATGAAAGAACCAGTACAAATGCCGATGAATCTCGTCTTTATAGGTGAAAATTTGAACACATCATGGCTTGAGAACGAGATGATTAAACTTGAGCAAAAGAATCTATAACATATATGTTTAAAAATTCAATATTTTCAGAAATTAACAATAGTTATTTTCGCATATACCCTTTATAATAAAATTACAAAGCTTTGTTATTACTTCAAAACAACTGGAGGTGTGGCGCTAAAGCGATTAATGTAGACTTCAAATCGTATGTTGCTTGTTTATCTTTGTAAAAAGGAAGTGATTGTATGCGATTATTTAAAACGTTGAAAATACTTCTGTTAGCAAACGTAGCGATTATCGTAGTTTTTATCTTCCTTCCTGCTTTATTAATAAGTGACATTAGTGTCCTAGAATCAATCCTTGAAACATTATATAACAATGATTAACACTAAGAAATTTTAAAAAGCCTGTACACAGATTTTTTGTGACAGGTTTTTTTATTGTAAATTTGTTATACATAAGAATATTGCTGCTTTGGGGCATGGGCGTGTCAGAAAGTTCCCACTTTTGCACATATGAAATCTTGCGAATTTAAAATTTCACCCAGCCTTACTTAACGCATATATATAATCTGCTAATATGAAACTTTATTTTCTAACAACTCATATAGCATAATACCCTTCATTCAGGCATTTGTACATTTAAGCTGTTGTCAAGTAAGTTAGTGTTACCGCGGAATAATAGTCAAAGCGCGCTTTCGATAGGAAAATTCGATGAGCGATAATACACAGTTTGAACAAATGATCCATCAATACCGACCTATGATTCTAACAATAATGTGAAAACTTCATCTTTACAAAAACTTTGATCACTATTATCAAAGTGCCTTAATTGCTTTATGGCAAGCTTATGAAAGATACGATCGTGAAAAAGGAATTTTTTCAACTTATGCTTATGCAACAATTCAAGGAAAATTATTATCCGAATTGACAAAAGAAAACCGTGTAGAGAGTCATTTCATCTGTATGGGTGATGAAAACCTTCAGTTTCTTGCCGGTTCATACGTGGATATAGAAACAGAGCTTGAAAGTCTGCTCATGTATTGTGAAGTATTAACAACGAATCAACAAAAATGGCTATTAGGTACTTTTCTTCATGGTAAAAAACTACAACACATTGCTAGTGAAGAAGGTGTTTCAATTGCTGCAGTTAAATCATGGCGAAGACATGCTTTAGCAAAATTAAGAAAGAATTTGCCTCCACCTTTCAATTAACCTTTCATATATGTTTCAAGTGAATATCTTTGTTGCTTAGTTACAAAGAGCAGATGTTGTATATACCTTCTGATGATGATCGCATTAACAAACAATTCCTAGTAGTTTGCATTTACGTGAGTAATATCGATAAATGATTATTGCGGTAAGAGCGGCATAACACGATTATTAGAGACACCCGGAGTTTAACTACGCTCTTCTGTTAGATAACGATATATTACGTCCCCACCTCTTTGAGCAATTCCATGAAAATGCTTAAAGTCACTGCGACTAACTATTACGTTTCGATAAGTATAGAACTGGTCCTTACTAACTCTAAACTCATTTAATTCTCCATCACGCAGTTTATCTAATATTTCTGTAATATATTGTTGATCCATATGGACATTCCCCCTCTAATCATAACCTGTTGTCAAAATCTTATTGTTGGACATAAATGATGAGATCTATATAATCATTGGTAACAAAACTAAAAAGTATGTAAGCTAGCCTATTACATCGTAGTAATACTTCAAACCAGATATTTTAGTATTTTACATGTAAAGTTATTTAATGTCTATATGAGAGCGAACCTAGTAAAAAATAACCTTACTAAAATAGTCATATTGACTCATTTATAATGGTAATTTAATACAATTATAAGATCAAACGTATGAACTAACGATAATAAATGTCAATTATCCAAAAAATTGCTTTACTGATTATCTATTTTAGGGCAAAATTGGAAGTATAAGTTTTTAAAGGAGAGATAACATGAAAAAAGCAGAAGTGGGGAACATCATCGAGTTCAGAGGTGGGCTACAAGGTATCGTTGAGAAAGTGAATGAAAACTCTGTTATTGTAGACTTAACTTATATGGATAATTTTAATGAACTAGAGCTTGAACACCGTCGAACAGTTATTAACCACAAAAACTATAAAGTTATCGCTGAAACAAACTAACTCTTTATATCATTACTTACATATTCTTCTCCTCTACATACTAGAGCCATTTCACTTGAAGGTTATTGCCTTTATGTGAAATGGTGCCAAAACCTCGGACCCTTATGTTCCTTTTAATCATTGACAACATACACATCAATATTGCATCCCTAATAGATATGCTTTTGGTATATTTTCTTAATTATTATTGTGTTTTCCTGACTTTCTAGTATTTCAAAAAATCCCCTTAGTTTTGAAAAACTCAACTAAATTTTTCAACTTCCCTTTCTCTAAGATTCTCAACCTTCCATCCATTATCATAACGAAACAAAAAACGCTACACTTTAGTAACGTTCAAAAATAATACAACTACGTAACAGGTAGAAATTTGTTTTATACAATCATTTATAATAAAATCAAAATCGTGATTTTTATCTTGAAAGGTCTGTTTGAAGAACATTTTTACATTTTACTATTGTGTTTGTAATTTCTAAGGAGTTTATATATATTTATTTATCAAAGGGATCTTTGAGAATCAAAGAATCTGTGATGTTTACGTCTTTTTCTAACGCTATATCTGCTTCCCAGCACGTGTTTAAGAAAGCATTCTCATGAAAGATGTTAAGAGTTTGTTCAATAATATCTTCTATTTCTCTTTCAATTTGTTTTTGACGTTCAGACATGCGACTTCACTCCAATTATTAAACTTATATGTAAATTAATTACATTTTCGCATTTTCTTTTTCTTGTTGTAGTTATTCCGAGCCCCTAAAACGAAGGATGGACAGTGTTCATATAGAACACTGTCCATCCATAATATTATATTTTAATTATCATCTGGGTCTATGATCCCTGACTTAAACGTGATTTTAGACTTCTTCTCTAAATTATTACTTGCTATTTCCTCGCTACCTATACCAGCACTAGCAGTAACTATAATAACAGCAATTGCTGTAAATGTTATTAAGAGTTTCTTCAATTTATTGGTACCTCCTTGTCTAATTGTTTTAATTCAAGCATTGGTAGCTGTGCATAATGCATGTCACCAATTGCTTCAAATAAAATAATCGATTGTCTTAAATGATCTCGCTTTGAAGATAGATCACTTGCTATTAGACCCTTCATAAAACTAATAAATGGAGCTTCAAAATCTTCGTATGTAGCATGTTTAATCAATTGCTCAGATTCCTTGATTAAGCCTTTTTGATAATAATAATAAGCGCGGTCAAAATCAGATGTGTCACCAGTTGCATTTTCTAAATCAACTTTATGATAACACTTTGCTATAAACAAGTGTGAGTCAACTGCTTGACTATCTTTAATTCTACCACTTCTACCATATAAATATGAAGATTTTTTTAAATTTTCTTCACATCCATCATAATCAGAAAAGAACTTGGTCAGTGCCAAAGAAAAATATGCTGATGCTTTAATTCTTTCTCCAGCAGTGCTGTTAAAAATCACTTTGGATATTTTTTCAACTTCTTCATATTTCAATAATTGCATTTTAGCTCTCATAAGTGATGTAAGCGCTCTAATTGTAAAGCTTTGACGCAAATAATCGTTCTTCACTTTCTCGGCAAGCCTAATTGACAACTCACTTTTTAGTTCTAACTCACTGAAATTACGCGCTTCCAAAACCACCAACGAATCTATTATTGATAATAAATAGACAATGACTGGGTCACTTGACCTAACTAATTTTGCCTCTAAAATAATGCTCGTCCACTTTTTATTTTGGGTCTTTTTAATCCTTAGCAAATCATATAATTTAGCAGTTTTTTGTAAATTTTGACTTTTGCCCTTACACCGTTTTATTAAGTCAGTCAAAAAATCGAACAAGCTATTATCATACGCATAATCCATTAATTTTAGTAGATTAGTTGCACCTATATCATTTTTTCCAAAATCTTGGACAATGGCATCGATATTAGTAGGATTATTAGCATATAGCCTAGCTAACGCTAAAATATTTTCAAGCTTCGGTTCATTTTGAGACCGATTTTTTAAATAGTTTTTCATATTTGCTATCGTTTTATCACTTACTTTTATGGCTGCACCTAGCTCAACATTACTA
Source organism: Cytobacillus sp. IB215316 (assembly GCF_033963865.1). Classification (NCBI taxonomy): domain Bacteria; kingdom Bacillati; phylum Bacillota; class Bacilli; order Caryophanales; family Bacillaceae; genus Cytobacillus; species Cytobacillus sp. IB215316. The sequence goes on from NZ_JAXBMC010000002.1 coordinate 344,166, forward strand.
CGTTCATCAAAGATCATTTTATCATAGAGATTTTCCAATGTTATCAATAGAAATTACCTCTTTTCGAAAACATTTGTCAATAAACTATCTTTTGTTACAATATTCAATCATTTTCATAGCTAAAAATGTGAGATTTCGTTTATGATTTAACTAATAATCTCATTTTTTTACATAAAAGTAAATAGGAGCTTATACATAACTACTTCATTTTGATAGTGATTTTATATTAATAGTCTCTTTAAGCATCACAAAAAATTTGATACATGTCGCTACTACACGATGTTTTATTACTTTTTTATCTAGTTAAGGCATAATACAGCACATATATCCAGCTTAATAGACCGTGTATACAAGCCCAAATAATTGATTTATGAAGACTCCAAGATATTGCAATTGCTAATGCTGACCCAAATGTAATACCTGTTGATACATAATTTGACTTACCTTTCTCTTTTACAATCTTCATATGCATCACCTTTTCTTATCAATTTTTAAGATATCTAGAAAAAATATTCTTTTCATTATTTTACCATAAATAGATCATTTACTTCTTAATCGTGAAAAATTTTGCATAAGCAAATTACCTATTACATTATTATTATTATAAAGTAAGCAATAATATATCTTGAACTAAAAAGTGTAGACAAAATTAGTTCGAAAATTGATTTCTACAGCAAGTAAAACAATAAAGCCCTTTCTTCTTGAAACTTTATGTGGTACAATTATTTCTGTTATTGTTGTTCCAATATGATTGTTAAAAGGAAATATCTGAAAGATTTTCATCTTTAATATATATTTGGAGTAAGAATAGTAATATAATGTGGAATTATCCACCCAGGAGGAAGCGAAAAATGGCACAAGGTAAAGTAAAATGGTTTAATGCAGAAAAAGGTTTTGGATTTATCGAAGTTGAAGGTGGAGATGATGTATTTGTACACTTCTCAGCTATTCAAGGTGACGGATTCAAAACATTAGAAGAAGGTCAAGAAGTTTCATTCGATATCGAAGAAGGTAACCGTGGACCTCAAGCTGCTAACGTACAAAAGTTTTAATAAAAAAAATCGTCTTTTATAGACGATTTTTTTTATTCTTTAACATTCTGTTTGAGCTTGTACTAACAGAATGCTACAGCTAGAAAACAAGAAGGTCTTGGCTAATTCCAATATTCTTCATTTTGTTTTTTGTTTACGTACTAAAATCCCTCATACTTGTAACTAATTTGTTAAATATTCTGATTATCCAATATAAAAAGAGTATTTTGCTAAACTTCCAAGCATAATGCCTCATCTTTATCCATTTGTTTGAATCCCCCCCTAAAACTCTATCCATTAATCCATGTGAAATGACAATTACTTTCTTCCTTTATACAATTAAGCCATTTCAATTTTTTTTAGTAAAAGAAAGTAGGTTTTTATCGTCACTATCTACAGAAAAGACGTCGTTTCTCAAATAAAGTACTTTTAAATATGATTGTGTAAATCTTTCTTTGACAAAATGAGCTGTTCATTGAAATTCTTACAATGGGTATTGAAAGCATTAGATTCGACGTATCTCCAAGTCTCTCTCTTGAAGTTGATATTCTTTATCAATATATTGCCGAACATGTGGGCTCTTGTTAGGAGAACCATGACAATATAGGCTCCATATCATGCGCAGTTGCAATACCACTTTTATCGTGTAGGCAGCTCTTAACATATTTCTTTATTTTTGTATCAAGAAATTTCACAAAAACCCGGATATAATATATAAAATATACAAATATTAACAAATAAATATTCATTATATTAATACCTACAATATTGTTATCTTGTAATTCAATTACATTGGAGGAAATACGCTTGAAAAGATTCGTGTTTGTAGTTATTTTTATTTTTTTTCTAGGGTTTTATTTAGAATATGGAAAAGGTAAACAGCTTACAACGACCTCTTATATTGAATTTTCTGAACAAGAACATATTCAAAACATTATGATTAACGAGAAAAAACATGGCTTTGAACAAACTGTTACAAAAGAACAGGTTTATTTGAACAGTAAAGATACAATTTATACTTATAAGATACTTACTAATCCAAATTCTTTTCTTAAAATTACAAAAAGAACTTTGGATAATGGAGATTTTTTTATCTTTACCTCACTCGAAAATAATAGTACAAATCCAATAGATGTGACTGTCACATTTCCCATACCAGAAGTATCACACTATACTTTACAGCCATTTGACCAATTTTTGGCAGGACGTAGATACAATGAAGATATTGGTTTTGATCTAACCACTAACCCACTAGGTTTACTAACCACATACAATGGGAGTGAATATTACTCAAATGTTATGATTAGTAAAATATATCATTCAAAAGAATTATCTCAAACCTACGAAGATGAAAGAGAAAGTATCGTCAGAGAACTTATATCTGAGAATCGGGATGTTGATGTGATTGTAAAAAAAGACCAACTACAAATAAAATTAGATATGGAGTCTTTAGGAGAAGACATTGTAGATCATTGGTCTCTTTTTTCTGAAAAAGAATTATTTACTTCTGATAATTCTTTTGACGAATGGATAAAAAAATCAAATTACCATAAATGGAAAACTAATAGCTGGTATACTGCTAAAGGACCATATAAAAAACTAGTAACTACTGTTGAGCCTCTACCAGAGTCTAAGCTGAATTACGGAAGGAATTTGTTGCTCGTAAAGGATTTTTCTGCATTAGAGGAATATAAAGAAACAAAAGAAAGGTACTTTTACGATTTGGTTCTAAATTCAATAGCAAACTTAACAGTTTTTAAAGGAAATAAGGAGTTTTGGGAGACTGAAATTACAAGCACTTGGCTTAAAAGGGAATACGGTATAGAAGCTCCTTATATTGATACACGTCATAATGAAGGGATAGCTCTTTTCCTAGAAGAAACAGGAGATTTACTAGAAATTCCAGAATTAAAAATTGTCTTACTAAATTATGCTGACCTCTTAGTGGACCAAATTGAATCTAGAAAAGTTCTTAAAATTGCATCAGATGCATTTTTAATTAGCGATTATTTTTCATTTTATCAAGATACACTACCTACACACAGTTCACTTAATCATGTGTTAGGGGGGTTAAACCTGTTATTAAAAAGTTATATTGAAACAAAAAATGAAGAATATTTAAAATCTGCATACTATATTCAAAATGCAATAGACATTATTGGAGAGAAATGGTTAACTGACGAAGGTGATACATGGTATCAAATTGGACCCGATATGACTTTTCAAGGTGAAGATTATACTTTACTTACACTTAAGGACCTTTTACACACTTACGAACTTTGGAAGGAAATTGACTCTAAAAAGATAAATACTATAGAAGTTCTTGTGACTTCAAAAGCTTCTTATTTGATTAATAAAGAGATAGGGTTATCACAAGAAATAGTAAAATTATTAATAAACAATGGATTCGATGAAGTTATTAAGAACTATAATAATATCCTTCCATACTAAGTAAAATATTTTTTAGTAATATAACATTTGCGAAGAGTTGTTGACACTTCCACCTCTATATAAAAGAGCCGATAGCCTTACAACGATATTTGGATTTTTGAGCTCATAATCCAAAGTGCATGCTATTGAGATGTGAGCTTAAGTTTACGTTATGTCATTCTTATTAAGTCAGTGCACATAGTAATATTACAAAACCCTGGCAAAACTAATGACATATTTCATTGAGAACAGCTCTACAAGAGTTACCTTAACCAAAAATTTGAGCCGCAATGCCGAATAATGTATTGTTCCTAGGTGGCAAATTTTCAGAGTTAATGACCATTATTGGTGGTTCACTAACTTTGTTAAAATCACTTTGCTCTAGAAACAACATAAATTGATCATTACTCTTTGGAACATCAATTCTTAATGTCCCTTGATGTCCAAATGCTAGCTTGTCTAGTATTAAAGCAGCTGTTTCATGATCCGGAGCTAGTATAAAAGCCCACTTTTGTGGTACTAATTTGATAAAAAACAGCACCTTCATTATTAAACTATCCTATTCTTTCACTTACGCTATTTTGTAAATGTTGTTGCTATATGTGATTAAGGAACTTCTAACTCCTCGAAGTTCCCTTTCTTACAAGTTTTATATTTCTATTGTTCCCAAGATTGTTTTAATACGTTCTTGCTCTTCATTCTTATCTAAATATTCAAAAAATCCAATTCGGTTTCCCCACGGGTCAGTGAATGTTCCCCATTTAACTGGAACTTCTGGTCTTGAATGTATTTCAAAGCTATCAATTTTAAGCTCTTCTACAAGTCTATCTCTTTCAGCTACAATATTAGTAACTCCTAAACGTAATGGTCCGTTACCCTCAGTAAGATTTCCTTCTGCGACCTGCAACCAACAACCAGGAATTAGTTCCCATTCTGCAAATCCCTCGTGTGGAGTAAAATCAGGCTTCTTATTTAGCAATGTTTCATACCACTTTTGCCCTTCTTTAATGCTAGAAACTCGAACCTGAGTAGTTATTTCTAGGATCATTTGTAAACCTCCTATATATGTATAATCGAAAATTATTATACCTTAATTTAGCAATTAATACTGTATAAATTTTCAAGTAGCTCTCAACATCTGAACTATTGTATCATTTGATTGTTGGTAGGCAGAAATAATTGTTAAATAATATGACGCAATGTGGTGATTAATTGAAAAGATATATATGGTTATTATTCTATATGGTAATAAGTTTGACATTATTGTCAGGATGCGGAAGTACTAATTCTGATTGGGAACCTACATTATATGAAACTGTCAACAACTTCGATGGTGTAACTATGATTGCACTAGAAGAAACAGTCTCCTCTACTGGCTTGATTGTGGCATTTGAGAATACCTCCGACGAGGAATACACCTATGGTGAATATTTTTTGTTGGAAAAGAATATAAACGGAAGCTGGTATCAAGTCCCTGTTGGCTTTGATGGTAACTATGGATTCAATGATATTGGCTATGGCTTGCCTTCTTCCGATGTTAAGGAATGGACTGTTGATTGGAGTTGGCTGTACGGAAATTTGAATACTGGTAAATACCGTATAGTGAAAGATATACTGGATGCTAGAAAAGCAGGAGATTATGATAAGTACCATTTGACAGCAGAATTTACAGTGGATTAACCATCAAATTAGAATAAATATTAGATTGTGAAAGGTTGTCATAGAGCAAAGGTGAGCTTTATGAAATTACAAACAAAGAAAAAGCCTATCATCATGATAAGCTTTTTCTTTTGGCATCTATTTACTTTACAGCTTCCTTTAATTCTTTTCCTGGTTTAAATGCCGGTGCTTTACTTGCAGCGATTTCAATTTCTTCACCAGTTTGTGGATTACGTCCTTTACGCGCTGCTCTTTCACGTACTTCAAACGTTCCAAAACCAAGTAGAGAAACTTTATTACCATCCTTTAATGAGTCACTAATTGCACTGAATACAGACTCTAGTGCTTTACCGGCGTCTTTTTTACTAAGCTCTGCTTTTTCAGCTATTGAATTAATGAATTCTGTCTTATTCATTTCACTACCACCTTTCTATGTAACAATCTATATTTTACCAAATACAATATATAAAGGTAAATAGCTACAACTAATCTTTTTATACATTTAGTTAAATCGATATAAATTTAATACTTATATAAATAAATCTATTTGTGTACAAAGCTTCTAATTCATGGTATTACTGTGTTTAACCCTTTTTCAAACTTTGAGGCACTTTTTTAATGATGACAAGGGACGGTTAGATACCAATGAATAAAGTTGCTAGTCAGTTCATTATCTATGGCACAAATTAAGATTTTCACTAAAATAGATATTTTGAGATTTTCGTTTTTTAATGTTAGCAACGATGCCACAATATCAAGTTATGCAATAGCAGCCTCATCTAATTACAAAACTCTTTTATTACCTCATTCTTAATTTTTTCTAAAGGATAAAGGTTAGGGTATGTCGAATACATGAGCATGATTCCTTGAAGGGTAGATGAAAAATGTAAAGATTTCATCTTGGCATTTGATACGCCAAGCTTTTCAAAGATCTCAGTTTGTACCTCAAATTGCTTCTCATACTCCTTTTGTAATTTCATAGTATATTTTGAAAGTACTTTATCTCCTTTAGCTTGAGTAAGTAAATTTATATAAAACCGAAAAATCATCGGCTGTTCACGAACATTTTCCAAAGAACCTTCAATGATAAATAACAATTGTTCCACAGGCGTCTCCTGTAACACTGCAGTCTCCATAACCTTGATAAGTTCTCCCACTCGCATTACAACCATTGCATCAATTAGATTCTCTTTCCCCTTATAATAATGATAAAGAAGACCTTTAGAAATATCTGCTTGCTTTGCTATTTCGTCAATTGAAGCAGAATGAAAGCCTTTTGATATAAAAAGCTCCATTGCTGCTTGTAAAATTTTTTCACTTGTCATCCGACGGATTTCTTCATTTGTTTCTCTTGTACGTGGCATCCTTACTTAATCCTTTCTGTAAAAACAACATAATTTCATAAGCTATTTCTTTTGGATGAGTTAAGGTTAACATATGATCAGCACCTTTAATCATAAAAAAATGAACTAACTTCACTTTTTTGAAGTGATCAGCGATTCGAGATAGGTCACTCCATTCTTTATCTCCTTGAATAAAGAGCAAAGGTACCTTTATCTCATGTAATCTATCAATAGCATGTGGAACAGGCCAAATAATTTCAAAGTTCTCCCATTCTGAAAATACTTTGGTCATATAGTGGATAGTCATTTCATAGAGAAAATCCTTTTGCTTACTTGACATCGTTACACTGTAATTAGGACCACTTAGGGACAAATTAGCAAGCTTTTTAATATTTGGGGCAGCTGCGTTTACCTGCTCCATCCACTCAGTAAATTCACGTGAATATTGAAATCCTGTTAATGAAGGAGCAATTAACACGAGTTGTTTAACTCTTGATGGAAAGGTAAGCGTAAAATCGGTTGCAATTTGTCCTCCCATTGAATGACCAACAAGAGTAGCTGTATTTATGCCTAGGTGATCCAGTAATTTCCTTAAATCATCTACAAAATTAGATGGTGAAATTGGTGCGGGTGAATTCCCAGCACCCCGCACGTCGAAAATAACGACCTGATTAGTCTGAGATAAATATGGAACAATATACGTCCATTCACGCATGTCTACACCAGGGCTATGAATCATCACAATGGGATCTCCGACACCATGAACTTCATAATTCAAATCCATCTGTCACCCTCCTTGTAAATAAGCCTCAATCAAAATATTTAATACGGAGCTTTTCATTCTAAAGACACTGTTGTTATTAACATTATATTTTTGACTGAATATACAGTCAATAAAAAAGATAAGCTATTTTTCGACAAACTAATACTTTATACGTGCTCAGTTAGGACAACAAGCCGTTTACGAAATGAATTCCTATTGCAAGCAATATTTACTACACATTAATAATTCACATATTATTCAATTTATTACCATTTTTCTTAAGCTATCTCATTTTATAATTACTATATAGACTATTTTTCATTCCATTCATAGTTTTTTTTCAAAAAATGAATAAACACATATTTAATAATGCTCGTTACACCTTGTCTTCAATTACGACAGGAGCTTAAATATTCACACGAAAGAGAGGTGAGTACTTTGGAGCAAGTAGACTACAGTATCCCGCAGTTTTTCTCGGATTACTTGTACAGCTATAATAAAACTACGCGTGATTTTGATCTACGGACAGTCGACTCTAGTGAACTGTATAGTACAAAATTCATTAATAAATATACAAAATTTTCATGCCATGATGAATTTTTTAATAGCTCTCCTTTTGCTAAAAAACCAAGTGTTAACATCAATAATCTAACTGAAGCATTTATAAAAAAGCTTGATAAATTCACACAAGAAAACACGTCCTTTAACTCATTTGAAGACATGCACGATACTGCCGTAAAATATTGGGAAGAACGAATTTATTTGGGTGACTAATTTAAGGTCACCTTTTTATTATTGCACTTCGACTGGAGTGAGAGAAGTATACTTTTCGATAAAAGGTAATTGAAATCCTACTGTTAGAGGTTAAATATCTAGACCACTCACAATGCTAACTGGATTAAGAAATGCTGTTAAGATAACTAGCAGTATGAAAAACAACACTAAGAATGTATATATGATTCTCTTTCTCAAAAAAATATCCTCCACAATAATTATGTTGTTCTATCTATGGTAGCATGAACTTAGCATTGTTAATTCGGATTTTCTGTCGGTACCCCTAACTTAAACACTACTATGCTATGAGTTAAGAGAACTGGGTTATAAAGTTTTACTAAACACAAAGATTATTGAGATCACTAAGGACTAAAATGGAGTCCTTTTTTGTTGCTGTTTAAAAAAGAAAAGGTGTCACGAAAGTTAGTCGTATATTTTCAGCAAGCTCCATACATAGGGCATCTATGGCATAATTGGAATACAATAGCGCGAATATCTAAGGGTGGTCATCTTCATTCTCCATGAGAGGGGGTGAGGCGTATGGCAGTATTTGAATCATTAATGTTTGCTTTAGCATTAGCTAGGCTAATCAAACCGATACTGTCCTTCAACAAAAACGACAAAAAAAGCATAATTAGTAGCTTACTTATTGTACTTTTATTCGTTATACTATTTGCAACATATATAATTTATCAGAATCAATTAAACGGACTTAAATGAGAACAGTCGTATAGGAACGAAAGCACTTGAACAAATTTTAGTATATCAGTGGTCGGCCAATTAGCTATAAAGATTTGAGCCTTTGCCAAGTGTTTATCTATACCTTACTGGCTCTTTTATATATGAAAACTTAGTTACATAAATTGAGATTTTATTATTGACTTCTAGGATAAAACACCTAATAATGTTTAAGTTGGAAAATTTACCTAAACTAAAGGGGATGCATAGTTTGGAAAATCAAAACTCATTTTGGAAAATGATTGTTATTTCTATGTTTGTCGGTTTAGTACTGCAAACCAATCCTACTATCGGTCATTCAGCAAATGACGACTTAAAGGCTAAAGGTTCATTCACTGATGTAACACACGATTATTGGGCAGTCGAAGAAATTGCATATCTAACTTTAGAAGGTATAATTAAAGGCTACAATAATGGGGAATTTGGTCCAAAAGATAATGTTACCAGAGGACAGGCTGCAGTAATGGTTACACGTGCCTTGGAAATAAATACAGAAAATATTACAAATCCGAAATTGCCTGACGTAAAAGAGGACCATAGCGCTTATAGAGAAATTGCTGCTGTAATTGACCAAGGTATTTTTGATATAGTAGACAGTTTTCACCCAAACGAGCCACTTACAAGAGGAGAAATGGCAAAAATTCTAGTTCGAAGCTATGACTTAAAAGGTGACTATGGAGAATACTTTACAGATGTTTCACTAGATAATGAATATTACCCATACATAAACAAATTATTTGCAAATGGAATAACTACTGGATTTCCAAACAAAACATTCAAACCGAATCAACCAATTACAAGAGATCAATTTGCTGTATTTTTTGCTAGAGTATTAGATAGTAAGTTTAAACCATCTTTAATTAACAATAATTTTTTAGAATTAGCGAAGAGTGGGATATTAAACGGATGTAATTATTCGTTAAATGGTTATGTAACGTCAAAAGACATTCTTGGTGACAATGGTAAACCTGAAGAGGAAGGTTATATGTTTGGTCTCAAAAGAAAACTCTTTGGTAATTGTTATTACTATACAGTGGATTATAAAGATGATTCAGACGAATTAATTACTGCAATTGATTATTATACAGATGAAAGCAATTTAACAATACAAGATATTAAGAAGTTTCTTGGTGAACCCCATGATGGTGGTTACGATGAACATAATGGTTTAAGTACCATGATATATAGAGATGAAGCATATTTTCTCACCTTTATGATTAGTGATGAAAGTTCAAAGCCATCAGTTATTTTCTTTACATATAAAATGTCTGAAGAAAAAGCACGCTATCACCTCTTGAATGAGCTAGGGTTGTTAAACAACCCTAACGTATTTGTAAGGCATGAGGCTACACAAGATGAAAGTTCAGATGAATATTATTTTGAAGTCTGCCAAGATGAGCAACAGACTGAAGAAGAGGCTCAATGTGTACCGATAGGGTTTTATTATGTAGATAAATTTATTGGGGATATACGACAGGAACTTACTATCATTCCATAGTATTAGCAGTGCTTACAATTATAAACTATATCTGTGTGATACAGCATGAAGGTGTAGCTACCCTACACCTTTTTCTCACTTCGTTCAATAATTTCTGCCACATTATTCTTAATCTTTCCAGACTCAATTTTTTTACGAATATGTTTAAGAAGTACTCTCTGTTTCTTATTTTCTACAAACTTATCACCTAATTACGTTACTTCATATTATAAATTCCATTATATGTAATTTATTATATTCAATGACTATTCCTTCTGAAACACGTCAATGAAAATCCAAAGTTTTCATGTTTTAGATTAATAAAATGATCCGAAATAAACGTATAAAGTGTTAAGCAAGTAGCCTAATTCATAATTTCATACAAATAAATAATCTAGGAAGTCGAAAATAGCTTTGACTCCCTGTAATAATATGAAGAGCTATACTCTATACTGGCAATAGTAAGATGGTAAGCCTCTCCTAATACAATTTACGCAATGTTTCTAAAATTTCACAGATGACTAGAAATAATATGATCCATTAATAAGTGTATTTTTTCATTAACAGTTAAACTATTCCATACTTTTGGACAAATTTTCATGTTGTCAGCCCCCTTTTATCATGATTTTTACTTTGTGACCAAGCAAATGTACCATTAGTGAGCCTCTTAGTTGTTTTTCAATCAATATATATCCCCATTTTCAAAAATTATGCAAACTAAACCAAACTTTTTTAAGTTTAAGCACCTTAACATTATGGACAACCTAATATTAACCGTTAATTACCTTTTACAGATGATTAGTGAATGACAAAGTAGACAAACAAAGGAGCTCGAAGTATGAAGATTTTAATGATAACCATTGCTGTTGTAGGGATACTTTATTATGCTGGTTTATTAAATGATAAAGGTGAAAAGCTATTTGAGGATTCACGAGAAAAAGTGTTTGAAGTTGCAAAAAACGTTAAGATTGATGATCAACGCATCATTGATATGTCTTTAATGGATATTTATCATTCACTAAGTACAAAATTTAAAGATGGCAACATAGAAAGACATAATGATGGGTCCGTACAAATACAGCTTAACGGAAACGAAGTCATTTATAACAGCACTACAGGAATAGTTGAAATCTTACAAACGGGAGATGAAGAATCTTTACAAGAAATTCTTCATATTTTCGAAAACAATTGAGTTTAAAAAAAGTGAAAAAAGCCTATCGTGTTAGATAGGCTTTTTTTATGCTCGAAAATTTCTTTAGTTTTTGACAGCGTCTTTTAATTCTTTTCCTGGTTTAAATGCCGGTACTTTACTTGCGGCAATTTCAATTTCTTCACCAGTTTGTGGGTTACGCCCCTTACGCGCTGCTCTTTCACGTACTTCAAATGTTCCAAAGCCGAGAAGAGAAACTTTGTCACCATCTTTTAGTGTTTCACTAATCGAGTTGGTTACTGCTTCTAATACTTTGCTTGCGTCCTTTTTGCTAAGTTCTGCTTTTTCAGCTACTGCGTTAATAAATTCTGTTTTATTCATTTTTTTTACCACCTTTCTATGTAACGAACTATATCTTATCAGATTTCCTATCAAAAGGTAAATACTATCCTGCAATAAAAAGAAAATAAAGGCTCTTTTCGTAAATTTTGTTGCTAATGTTACTAAGATCGAACCGCAAGAAATAATTTCAAATGGTAGCCTTCCGTACATATTCAACGCCCTCTCGTTATGTACGATGGAAATACTAAGTGTGAGAAACTACAAACCATATGAAAGGATCTAAAAAAATCAATATTTAACTATACCTCTCCAAAAAACTTCCCACGTATTATTGAGTCTTTTTTCATACTCTTCATAAGAAAAATTTGCTAAGTAAAAGAGCATCCCATCCAACATACAAAGAAAAGAGTTAACAATCTTCTCATCATCAATAAATTGACTGTTGTCTGAATGATTTTTTAGTATAGTATATAGTAATTTCCTTATTTCCTTTTCGCATTCATTATATTTTCGGTTTAGTAGGTCTTTAAACTTATCTGGCGGAACAATACCATACCTTTTAATAAAAAGACCTAAGCTATTATTATTAAAATATTCATTTAGTTCATGTAACAAAAAATACAGCCGTTCTTTCGTAGGAAATTTTGCTGTAACTACCTCTTGCTCTTTAATAAAATCGATATACTCTGACATAACATATTCAATTACACTTATAAATAATTCTTCTTTACCAGAAAAATATGCATAAATTGAGGGTGCTTTAATGTGAATACTAGTCGCTATATCTTTTAAAGATGTCTCTTCATAGCCCTTTGCGGAAAACAAAATTAAAGCTTGATTTAATATTTTTAATTTTGTCTCTTCTCCCTTACTCAATTGACCACCCCGCGATTAAGATACTAGTTTTAGCCCTATAATACTTATGATGATACCACTAACCAGTGCCAGCTTTCTGTAATCTTTAGGATCATTAAACGCAAACATACCAATTAATACACTTCCAGCTGCACCTATTCCTGTCCATATACCATAGCCAATACTAATAGGAATTTCTTTTAATGACATTGAAAGGAATATAAAACTTAAACTCATGAAAAGTACAAAGAACAATGAGGGTTTTAGCCTTGTAAACCCTTCAGATAATTTAAGAAAAGTTACTCCTCCTATTTCCATGAATCCAGCGAGTACTAGTAGAATCCAACTCATATTATGCACTTTCTCCTTTTGCTTGTTCTGGTATTAATTTCAACCCAATAATACAGCTAATTAAGGTTATTAATAAAATGATTTTTAGTACACTAACTGCGTCATTAAAATACAGGATCCCAACGATGGATGTACCAAACGCACCAATTCCAGTAAACACTGCGTATGCTGTTGAAACAGGTAAATATTTAAGTGATTTTGAGAAAGCCCAAAAGCTAAAAATCATAAGTAAAACCGTCGGTATAACGAAAGGGATATTTGTAAAGCCTTCCGAAAATTTCAGACCAAACGCCCACCCTACCTCTGATATACCACCGAGAATAAGATATAACCATGCCATGATTTATATCCTCCTTATTAACATCTTTAAGCATCTCTAGGATAATTAGTGTTTCCTACCTAACAATACTTATATCAATTCCAAAACGTAAGTCTATAAAAATAAAAACATAATCTAACTAACGTTAGTTAGATTTTAGGACAAATCAATTAAATATGCAACTATTTCGTAGTTTTATTAATATGATTAATGTGTGTATCCTCTCTTACTTATAAATAATAAATTTCAACAGATTTTTCTTAAGAAGATCCAAAAAAAACATATTTCAACTCCGTTCTACACTATAACCAATTAACAATTAATAAAATGAAAACTATACAAAGTAAATCATATGCTATGTAACAGATAGCCTTATTGGGGCTATCTTTCGTTAATCGTTCACAACGTGAACGTTGCAGTAACAGGAAAATGGTCAGAAAATCCATCAGAGTTATCTACTGTAGCTGCTGTAACTGATGTCCCAGAAAGAGTAAGAACCCAATCAATCGCTGCTCCACGTTCAGTTGTTGATGGTTTTGGATCACCTTGATTTGCTATATCCCATGTGTCTACTATATTCATTGGATTTGGTGTACCGTCTATCGGAATTTGATCTAACAAATATTCCATAATAGCATTATTTCTTGTTGCATTAAAATCTCCTACAACAATAGCATGACGGTTGTTATTTCCTACTTGATGTTGATTAATTAGGGACACTAATTCAATTGCATGATCCTCTTTACTCGAAGTAGGGCTTACACAATAATGATTATTATAAAAATAAAACTCTTCACCCGAATCAACTTCTCTTAGCAAAAACCAAGTTATATATCGGGTGTTGCCACATTGCGCAGCTTCAACAAAACCAGAGTCTAAAATAGTAAATCGATTACTCCTTATTAATATAGGATTGCCGTAATTAACTGGAATATTAAATCGTATTAAATCATACATGCCAGATAACCCTGCTTCTAAATCTCTTCTTTGTGTTGACATAGCTTCTTGAAGCCCTACTATATCAGGATTAATGTCTAATATTTTATTAATTATACCATCCCTGCGATTTCTCCAAGTTCTCCTATCAGCTAGTATATTGAAGCTCATTGTTAACATATTTTCCCCCCTCTCCTACATAATTGCTATATTATATGTAATAACAGAGAAGATGCTTGTACAGGTAACATGTATTTGATCTTTTTTAAAGGCTGATTTTGTCTAAATAGTTGCTGTTCGTAATAGGTTGTTCTTAAATTAATTGGTGCTATTCGTAATAATAGCAAAACTCGTATGTATCTAACTTTCGGGGCATCTTTTTTTCAATAAAACTATAATCACAGTACATATCAGTTACTCAAATGCAAGTGAAAAAAGCAACAAAGTTTCAGAAAGAGACTTTTCGAATGCACTGACACACTTTTTCTATGCTCTAAATGTAATAACCTATTCATGTTTACTTTTATTACTAATTCAATATCATTCACTATTTCTCAGTTTTTCTATAAATTTACCATTAATGATAAATTATATTCTCATCTTCATTTTTATTTTTGGTAGTCCCGTAGATATATTTTACTTTCTTATTCGTACCCATTTATGATTCAATACCTCAAACTCTCCTTTTTCTTTATGCGCACAATGTTGACAAGAATATGTGTATCACTCTTTAAAATGCCCAATTTTAATAATATTAATGCTTTATTAGGCATTTGCCGTTGAGCAAAGACATATGCCTCATATAGTGTTCTTGAAAGTATTAAATTAGAGGAGTGTTTAAATGTATAATTTTGACCCTCACAGACTTTATTATAGAGATCACCATAACCCACATAATGGTTACAATAACAATTTAAAGCACATGGTATTAGGTACCGTTGAGCCGATCGTTCAATATGGTTTAAAAGAGGCACAACATACTTCATACATTCACGCAAT
Organism: Cytobacillus sp. IB215316; assembly: GCF_033963865.1. Taxonomy (NCBI): domain Bacteria; kingdom Bacillati; phylum Bacillota; class Bacilli; order Caryophanales; family Bacillaceae; genus Cytobacillus; species Cytobacillus sp. IB215316. The sequence continues at coordinate 359,333 of NZ_JAXBMC010000002.1, forward strand.
GCGCGAAATCGCAGCCATTGCCTACCTTATGGGAAAGGGCTACGATCAAAAGACTGCATGGCAAACTGTTGAATCTTGGGAAACAAATGAATCATTTTATCCTAGATATCCATGCAAGCACTGTTAAAACAGTGCTTTTTTCCCTATATATTAACTTCGCATCTCCTCTACGACCCAGAAATGCTAGAAGTACATTTATGAAAATAGCTTCCATGAAATTCCTTTGTTGATTATCTCTTTTCCATATATTTTGTAAAATGTTACTGAACTCAGAGCATTGGGTGGATATTTATGTAACTATAATTTCAGCAAACAATTTTAAGATTACTATACTTGTTTCTCTCAAAATTACATAAAGCAAAACTATTCTAAAACTAGTTTTATAGGTAACAGCCTATAGTATCGTTCCTTCAACTAAATAATGAATTTTAAGATTATCTATTTAAACACTACTTCTACAATTTTTCTACAAACAAATAAAAGTAATCACAATACAAAAAAATGTAACCGTTTCCAAAATAACATACCTACCTAGTTGAAATTAGTATTATTAAAATAAATAATGTAAAAAACTAATTTAGGAGGTTTCAAATGAAAAAATTACTAACTTTTTTATTATGCTTACTAATTAGTATCCCAACTCTAACTTCTGCAAGTAGAGCAGAAAGTCAAATTAATGTACAAGCAGCAAACAGCTCTGAATGGAATCTTGTGTGGAGCGACGAATTTAATGGAAATGAGATTGACAGGACAAAATGGACTTATGATTTCGGAAACTATCTTGTTGATGAAAATGGTAATGTAAATACTGACGCACCAGGCTGGGGAAATAATGAAGAGCAATATTATACAGATGCTCCCGGGAATTCATATATTAATAATGGCAATCTAGTTATTGAAGCAAAGCAAGAGCAAATATCTGATGAATATGGTACATATGACTATACATCTGCCAAGCTTAAAACAAAGGGATTATTTGGGCAAAAATATGGAAAATTTGAAGCGAGAATAAAATCCCCAAGAGGTAATGGATTGTGGCCAGCATTTTGGCTTCTTCCAACTGATAATGTCTATGGACCATGGCCTGCTTCTGGTGAAATTGATATAATGGAAGCTTCTGGAGGTAAACCCAATGAAGCTTCAGGTACGATACATTATGGTGGTTTATGGCCAATAAGAGAATACACAGGTAAAGCATATCATTTCCCTGAAGGTGGAGCGATTACAGACTTCCATACTTATTCAGTAGAATGGGAACCTGGAGAAATTCGTTGGTATGTTGACGGAAATTTATATCAAACTTTAAACAACTGGTTTAGCCTTAATTCGGCTGAAGAACTGAATCCATTTCCAGCACCGTTTGACCAAGAATTCTATATCATTCTAAATCTAGCAGTAGGAGGCCAATTTACAGAAAATCCTGATGATCCAACTGCGTTTCCAGGAAAAATGGAAATTGACTATGTGCGCGTATATGAAGCAAATGACGAAAATGGTTGCATTCCAACAGTAGATAGGAACTTTGACTTTTCTTGTGGCTTAAGCGATTGGTCACCATATGTGCATCATGATACAGTAGCTCAAATATTAGCAGAAAATGAAGAAGCTAAAGTTATTATTTCTGAACAAGGTAACGAAGAATGGAGCGTTATATTAGAGAAAAAAGGGTTAAATTTACAACAAGACCAGGATTATCTCGTATCCTTCGATGCAAGATCAACAATTGATAGGGATATGGTCGTTTCTATAGAGAACTCACAATATAATAGATACTTGAGTGAAACAATTAATTTATCAAGCAATATGAATAATTACAGCTTTCAAATGACAATGCCACAGTCTGATGCAGTCAGTCTAAAATTATTAATGGGCAAATATGGCGCAGGTGCACATAATATTGTCATAGATAATGTAGTCATCGAACCCGTAGGAGAAAACCTTTTAAAAAATGGCGACTTTGCTACAAATGATCATTTTTGGACAGCATGGTGGGGAGATCAATGGACGGGTGTTGCAGAAGGAACTAAATCAGTTGTAAATGGTGAATTAGCAATTGAAATGCAAACAGTTGGTAATGTAGCTTATTCTCCACAAGTGTACCAAAACGGTATTGAATTTAACAACGGTAAATTGTATACGGTTACATTTGATGCTAGAAGTGATACACCACGAAAGATGAATGTTAATATCGGTAAAGAACTTACAACAGATCCATGGTTTATACCGTATGCCAATACAGAAATTATTGATTTAACAACCGACATGCAGACATTTACCTACTCTTTCCAAATGACAGAGCAAACATATACTAACGGAAAGATAGTATTTGAACTAGGAAATATCGAGGGGGGAAATGCTGCTACAACAGTTTATATCGATAACGTATCTATCGTACAGCATTAACAACGGTTATGAAATGATTAACAATGTAGAGAAAGGATAACTCGACAGTTATCCTTTCTTTAGCTTAATTTGGCGTTTTCACATAAAATTGCTGCTTTTTAACTACTAGAAATCAAGAATACAATTATTGTTCGTGGTTCTTTTTTTCGGCAAAAACTTCAACAAAATATACTTTCTTTAACGGTTCAAATTTCTTGTATTAACTGTTTACAAAAGGAGCTTTCAACTTATCTAGTAAGATATAGCATATTATGTTGAACAAAATTAGACAATCGCTTCTCCCTTTGCATATATTATTATGACGTCTTTCGAGATTTTTATCTTGGCTATCATTTGTACTTTAAGTTAGCTTAAAACAAAAGAGCATTCATCGATCTAGTATTTACAAAAGCGCCTTCTACACCCCCTTGGGTTTCAACAACAGAAGCCATAAGCACAAGATCTCCTGCTAGGCAAGGTATTGAAATTGTAAAGTTTGGGTTTGTGTTATGCTCTACATCAAACTGGGCTGGCTGCTGTACTCCACTTACTGTGTCTAATAATAACGGAGAAGCCATTGTTAAATTAGCTTCTGCTGATTCAACCATTACTTGATAAGCTAACTCATATTTATATGGAAAACTAGTAAGTTCAACATCATTCTCAAAGCCCGCTACAGCAAAATTCGACTGAAGAAATCCATCAAGCTTCACCTGTCTTCCATATAAATGTTTTGGTATTCTTAACCTTAGCAGCTCTACTCTTGTTCCATCTAATGGTAGTATAGTAGGCTTATCTTCTTGTGTAGAAAGAAATGCGATATCATGGTTTTTAGTCAATTATTCTCCCCCCTATCTATTCTAGAATGTCATAAGTTCTGTGAGAATCTGAGTCCTATTCATTAGACTACAGAATATATTATTCAACTTAAAGCAGCAGTGCTTGGATAAATTTCTTATGCAAGACAGAAATGCTATAAAAAACCAAAAAACCTTCATACTGTTTCAGAGCATTACTAAATGAATTTTAGATTTATACCGTACAATACTACTTAGATTCTTAATTAATTTGTATGATAGTTTCATTAGAGAGAGTAAAAAAGTATTTAGCCTTCTATAAAAGAGACTTGGTTTTTGTGTAACAATCATGTATATAAGTAGTTTAGGAATAATAGCTTAATCTCCATCATTTTCCTATTCTTTTTATGAGCCACTAAAGGACGTTTTCTCCACTCATCTAATTCAAACACCTTATTTGGCAATTCAGCTTGACTTAGATATACACTCTTCTATTAAGCCTATTTAACTTTTTTATCTGAGGTACACTGTTTTACTAATTTCATAATTGATTATGTCCCTGTGATCAGGAATTTCATCTACATAACGATAATGTATCTATTGTAATTCTTCTTCCCTTCTCAATTACGTCGCACAACTATAAGTGAAAAAGAAATAAAACGTTACAAATAGTAACGTTTTATCTACAAAATTAATGCTATATAAGTGCATTAGGGGGAAATTGATTTCTATAATTATTGTATCAAATTTCGCAAAAGTATGATTTTGATCTGAGGAGGGATTTATTGATATTTGATTATATATCCTTTTAAAATGCTACGAATTTTAACATTTTATATAAATATATTTATTTTTATAAAAATCATTGTATTTAACACGTTACCTAGAATATCCATAAAATGGGTATTGATTTCAATACACATTTTATTCGTAAATTACCGCTTTCCAAGTAGGAAATTTAATATTTAAGACATCTTCTTTGTTATTTTAATAGATCAAAGCTTAATCACACAAAATCACATAAACATCCCATAGAATCCACACACAATTTTAGTTTAATATTAATACAGTGTTAATGAACTTTTTCATAACCCACCTCTTTTCTTTTAGGCACACTTACTCTCTAGTGTGTCTTTTTTTTTCGGTTTTGAATTGAACAATCTTCAAGGAATAGTAAAGGCAGATTATGATTTAAATCTCATAGTGCAGAAGTTTTTTCAAAACTAGGTGATTATTTATATGTTGGTTTATCAACAGGTTGTCCTGTTATTTAGTAACCTAAAAAATGATTTCCTATCCCTACTATATAGTTTTATTGTTTTACACTTATTCTGATACGAACAAGCAAAGAGGAGTAATTCAGTTTTTCTAATCCTAATCCTTTAAAAGTTTCTCACTCTCAAATGATATTTACCTCCTATATTACCATTAGGAGTATACACCTTTATTTTATACTCACCTGACCCATATTCATTCAAATCTACAGAATATAATCTTTCCTGTGAGCCAGCAGTTATTGATTCCCCAATTAAACTTCCATCGGGAGCATATACTTTGTACTTATAATTGTAACTATTATGTAAATTATTTAGCCAAAAATTACATTCTGATCCTTCATTTATGTCTAAATTCACGTAATATTCTACAGAGTCATCATTAAGTAATTCTTCAACACTTAGTACAGCATCAGCTATTTTTTCGACAGGTGCTGAAGCATTTCCCGCTTCATTAATATCGTTTTCCAACACATATGGAATTAACAGAATACCCATCATGCACATTGCAGTAACAACACCGATTATTGGGAGTAACCTTATTTTGAATACTTTTCTGTTATTTTTTTTATTAATGTTATACTCTAACTTTTGTCTTAACTCAAATTGTTTTTCTGGATTCCATTGTATGCTTTCATCCAACGTTTTTATATGGTTAAATGAATTTTCTTTAGGAAAATTGCTCATATACATATCCACCTGCTTCTAGTTTCTGTTGAAGTTCCTTTAGCGCTCTAGATAATGTAGTTGTCACTTTACTTTCTTTCCATCCTAAAATTTCACTAGTTTCTTTAATCGATAATTCTTCTATCTTTCTAAGAATAATAACTTCTCGGTATGAAGGTTTCAGCTTTATAAGAGCTTGGTACAATTCTTTAAAATGTTCATTCATAATGATTGTATTCTCTATTGAGGGTGCAACTTCCTTCTCTTTTGAAGATGACCTCATACGCTCAACTACATTTAATTTCTTCCTTGTAAAATAATCAATAGAAATATTATGAGCAATTTGAAATAACCAGGTTTCTACTTTTTCTTGTTTTTTTAACTGATAATATAAATTATCAACTTGCATAAAAGTATCATGAGTTAAGTCTTGTGCAATATGGTAGTCATTAGTAAGTACAAAAATAAATTTAAAGATCCGACCACTATATAGATCATAAAGATGAAGTATATCTTTTGCGATTTTATCTCTCTTCATATTCCCTCCTCCTATATTTATTTCACAAAATATTAACATAAATATTTCAAATATTCATTTGCCTTCTATCAGCATTACAAGACTTTAATATAGATAAACCTTTAAAATACTAATGAAATCAATCAAAACCATTAATATTTTGATATTCACATATAGATCCCTGCTTTATCAATTATTTGTGAAAAAGTGACAACCATCCAACACATATACATTTATGACTAATAATTTATGTATAACAAAGATCAACTGTGATTTGCGAATAAGCTTGAAATGAATTTTTTTGGAGAGGTTTACAGCTAGGTAAAATGTAGAACACCATTATCATAATGTCTCATAAAAAATAGTTGTTATCTTTTTTGAGTAGTTATTAGTTCTGAAATCCATTAACTCACATTCTGAATTTAACTCTTTCAGTATAGTTACAGTTTCAAATTATTAAAGAGATATACAGCAGTTTTTAACCTTCTGTTTACCACTAACCTCCTTAAACATTTCATTTCTCGTTGAAGAAACAATGCGTAAAAATCTATCTTAATGTTAGTACGGAAAATAATTTTCGACGAAGCAAAGTTATAAAACTAGTATTTACAGTTGTTTAAGTTCTAGCAGGTTTGTATAACTATAAATACTATTTGAGAATATAGTTATTATATGAAGAGTAGGGAAATCTAAGCTGTATATTCTTCAAACAGTTTGTTTTGATATGTACATAATAATATTAATGAAAAATTGTTATTTACAACAAACGTGTTAGTTAGCTAACTTCAGCAAAGCTCTGTTAACAATTATAGTGATCATAAGATCCACAAATACCCAATATGGTTGCATAGCGTTATCATTGATTCTTAATATAATATAAAAAAGCCCCTGCTCCAAAAGTAGGGGCTAATGTGAAGTGAAGCAATCCCATCCATTTTAAATTATGTTCCCCTATCCTTTTTGGTGTGGGCCAGACAAAAAAATAAAAATAGCTATGATCAAATCAGCAATAATTTCCTAATAATATTGTTCTTGTTGCTAAGCGTGTTTTTAATAAGGTTCTTTTCGTAAACTTAATTGCAATTGAGACTAAGTTAGAACAGCAATAGATAATTTTATGAAATTGACCTACGAGATAAGGTACCACGAATCCTTGGCTTATACGTAGTTATTTCTTTGTTTAAAAGCAACACATAAACAACCTTTAGTAGACATCACAAGGGTTTTCTGTTTTCCCACCGCAATTACCTGATGCTTCGACATTACCTGCACTGAAAGGTGCTAATAATCCGAATATCATAACAAGCGTAATTAGTTTTTTCAACAGTCACACCTCCTAATTAAAATATCCTGACAATGCGAATTATAGTCATCTTCATATTAATCAGTCTCATTATATAGGGCATTTTAAAGCATCACAATAGAAATTCTCCAAAATAAGGAAATTATACTAACAAGAAGTATTATGGCAATTTATCTTACTGTGACAAATGATCTATTAAATAAAATCGTATGTAAAATGATTTGAAAAATTAAACAATCTAAACTTTAGATAGTTATCAAATTACTCAACTTGTGATCCCCACAGTACCATCAATGTTAACCGGTCTCCTAATTTATCCTTTACATAATCCATGAGTAGTAAGCTCTTTTATGTCTATATCCACTTATTGAAACAAAAGAGGTTATATGTTCTCTCATGTAGAATGAGCTACTTGTAAGAAGATACATCCAAGTTAGTACTTATACTTAAAGAATTCAAAATCGATGCATATGTTTAATAACAGAATTCACAAAATAAGAATTTCAGCTGATATTTACAATCATCTCTTTTGAATTCACCTCCTTTATTTAGAGGCTGGGACATAAGTGGAAAACTAACTGATTTTTATACATTAAGCAAAAATAAAACCGCACGAAATCAAGGTTTATAAATATGATTTCGTGCGGTTTCTTCATTTTAATTGGGTTTTGTCCCAGCCTCTTTGTTAAATCGACAATGAAAAATTACTAAGGCTATTATGAAACAGAGCCATATCATACTGTGCCCTTCATGCTGTTTGAGGAATTTAGTCAATATTAATTAATCAATAAGGCATTCATTGATCTAGTATTAACAAATGCTCCAGCCACCCCCCCTTGAGTTTCAACGACAGATGCCATCAGCAAAAGGTCTCCTGAAACACAAGGTAAGGAAACCGTAAAGTTTGGATTTGTGTTATGCTCTACATCGAATCGAACAGGCTGCTGTACTCCACTCACAGTATCTAATAATATGGAAGAGGCAGGAGAGTAGTTAGCTTCAGCTGATTCAAGCATTATTTGATAAGCGATTTCATATTTGTAGGATAATTGTACGGGCTCGATATTATCTTCCATACCAACCACAAAAAAATTTGACTGAAAGAACCCATCAAGTTTCGTCTGTCTTCCATATAAATGTTCTGGTATTCTTAATCTTAGTAACTCTACCCTACTTCCGTCTAATGGGAGTTCTACAGGTCTTTCTTCTTGGGTAGAGAGAAAAACTGGAGAATTGTTTTTAGTCATTTATTCACCCCCTACATCATGTCAATTGACACACCCTATTAGAAAATAATAGTTCTCATATAAAAGAATGTCTCAAAATAGTTTATTCAATAAAAAATACAATGTTTGGATACATCACATAGGTTGTATATGGAAATAGAGATCTATGACAGAAGAAAACGTACTGAAAAGGAGATGTTTTTAATAAATGTTCTAGTTAAGTTGAATACGAATTAGTCCTTCGTCACTGCCATTGATATTTGGTAATCATTCAAAAGCTTATCTAACTCTTGACTACATCGAATAACCTTATCACTTGTAAGTCCCTCTCTTTCAGCTATTTCTTTCATTTCTTCTCTTTTGTTTTCAATCATTTGTAGTAAGTTAGTCATCAAACTGACTCCTTCATACCCAAAATCTACTTAATACTATAGGAGTAGTGTAAAGTATAAAAAGATTCAGAATAGTGATATGAGTCACTTAGGTAACTTAACCTACTAGAGGAATATTGACATCCATATAAATTCTTTGGTCCTTGAAATAAGGTTTGATCTAAACGTTTAATCTATTAGTAAAAAAATTTTCAAAGAGCACTTTTCAACTTACCTTATTATCCGCTAAACTACTTTTCGTTCATAAATGTTAAAACAAACATTTCACATAGTATTAATATACAACCAATTATCTTTTAGAGTGAATAAACTGTAAGTATCCTTTAATCTAGGAGGTGTACAGAATATGTCTATAAGCTTTTATACAACCTTAGATAACACAATTATTGTTGATGAGCAACAAGGCTTTTTTTCGTGCTTTCAAGCAACTGTTGATCAAGTCCCTAGTGAAGTGACAGTGTTTTCTACATTAGCAGACCCTAACCAAGGAAAGGATATAGAGACCTTTTCTTATGATTCTGAAAGTGGACAATTTTTCCCTCTTAACTTTGATGAAAATGGAACAATAATCTTTAACTCTACCATTAATGAAGAATTATCATGTGGATTTCTTCTTATAACTTTTAAAAAAGTAGGTATTTATACGATTGAAACACAAATTGCTGAAAACAATACATTCATACCGTTATTTTCTTCCACAGACGTTTATACAGTATTAGATGCTTAAGAGTTCCCTCTTTTACGTAACCTACATTGTTCATGACGGTGCTTTCTATAATAATTTTTTGTTGTGAGAATAACGAGTTTAATTATATATGGTTTCATTAACAATTGATTTATACAAGGCTGTTTTCATAATAATTGTTGTTTTTCTATGTAGGAAATAAGCATATCATTTACACAACTAGAGTTTTTTGCATTTGCTCTTCTTCTGAAACAAAATGCCTAACACATAAATCCATTTCTAAAATACAAATTTGATGAAAATAGCAACAAAATATATAAAAAGAGCCTTATGCAAAGATATAAATTTGAAGCTTAGCTAATAGCGATAACTTTTTTATTATCTTAAAATTGGAAAATAAAAATTTGACTTCTTAACTTCTTTAGTAGGTCTGGTTAATATGATAAGCTAGGCCTCTTTTTTTATTTTGGCTGTCATCTTATTCATCTAGACATCCTGATTTATCATATGTATTCAAACATCTTTGTAAATAAAAAGGTATTTATTGTAAAGAATAGAATAAATAATACAAGGAGGTGTATACATGTCTGATATAAATTCACTTGAAATCCATTGCCAAGAATGTTCATTTTGGTTTCCTTCACCAGTAAAAATTTATGATAGAAGAACATATGATTTTGCTATCATAATAGGTACTACAGTCACATGCCCCAAATGCAAAGGGTTAATAACTTGCAATAAAGAAAATCTTCGTTTTGATAATGGTGAGACTCTCAATATAAATATCCATTGACCAGCGTGCCTTGGTTTTTAACCACGATACTCCCATTGTGAATACTGATTTTCGAGACAACCTGTTCAAAAAGGGCTGATATAATTGGATTTTGGTTATTCAATTGATTTTATATTTATTACTTTTTTTCTTATGTTTTGGGTTGTCAATCTACTTGCAATGTATTGGGTTATTACAAGGGCTGTTAAAAATGGCGTTGATAAATCTATGACAAAGAAAATGATTGAAAAATTACTAGCAGAACGAGATAAGATTTAACTATTTTTAACACCTATGCTTAAACAGTGAAGGAACTTTTTGTTAGTAAGTTTTTAACCTAGTAAATAATTACTATTTGTTAGGAGTGAATCCGTTGGAGTTTTTATTTTTGATTTTATTTGCTATCCCTATCCTCTTAATCGCCTTATATGAAATAATAAAACGTGCTGTAAAAAATGGAATCGATGAATCCATGACGAGTAAACTGGTTAGACATGATATTAAAAAAAGGCACAAGTCAAATTAACCCTTAACGTAAATGTGAAACTTCTTCATGTACCCTATCCTATATCAAACACATATGTGACTATCAAAGCTGTGAATTTCATTAGTGAACATTAGAAACTATGACTCCTCTCCTACTCCTAAACGTAAATAATTAATATAAGGTTATTAATTAAGAAGGAGATGTTATAAAAAGACTAAGTAACATACTGATCTATTTAGTGATGATTTTTATGCTTGCGCTACATTTGGTAAGCTTTTGAACATTCTTTCGGAAGGCTTTAATTGGTTCTACCTCGCAAGTGTAGGCGTTGTTCTTATTTGTTCAGGAGCAATTTATAACGGAATGTATGCTACTTTAACCTTAAATTCGAGGATGATCATTCAGAAAGAGTAATGGGAATTTATCACTTATTCTTTATAATCAGAGTAAATGTACATAATTAGCCCGACTAAAGCCAAACCAATAGAGAATTGAATTAATAAATCTACCTGTTCATCCGATAGATAAAAGAATATCAAATATGCATTATTAACTGGTTGATGATTCGATAATGATAGAGCATTTAGAGTAAATATGGTTATTAGAGATATGCCACTCAACCTAAGATAATCTTTATTTTCACTCTTTACAATACCAACAATAATGAAAATTAATACAAATAACAGAAAGAAAGCTTTCATTTTATTTCACCCTCCTATATACAAAAACACAATAGAAAACTCCTTGGCATTTTTTATTTGTATAACAATCATTAGTCTGTGTAATTCTTAACAACATCCTCTTCAAATCCAATATAGTCAGTCCAAAAACCTTAGGCCTTATTGTCCTTAAACTCTTCACATTTATTAAGGCTGTTTTTTCGCATTGATGGTTGCTTTTCGTATTAACAAGTAAACCTAGCATCTTCTCTCCTGTACAACGATGACTAACAATTAAAACTACCTTTTATAGTACTAAATTGATAACAATAGGAACAATGTTTACGAAAAGAGCCTTTATTAAAGACTTTCTTTTATTTAAAGTCGTATTTCGATTTATCATGATTACAGAAAAGCCAGCATATTTGCTGGCGCTCATTGTGGTGTAATTGCTATTGCTTGAGGATTAGTACCAACGCTAACAGTTGAGATTACAGAATGCGTTTTTACATCAATTACTGTTACTGTAGCACCGAGGTTATTCGCAACATATGCTCGTTTTCCGTCGGGTGTGAAGGTGACATCAGCTGGAAAACGACCTACTTGAACTGTCGCAATGATTGATTGCATTTTTGTATCAATAACTGTTACTTCGTCTCCGAATAAAGTAGTTACGTACACTAATTTCCCATCTGATGTTATTGCAATATCATTTGGTAGGTCTTCGGTGTTCCCTACTGGAATTGTAGTGATTACAGAATGAGTTTTAACATCGATTACAGATACTGAACCTATGGCATTTTGGTTTCCATTTAATAAATATGCCATTTTCCCATTTGGTGTAAATACGATATCGCTTGGCATATTCTCAACTGTCACAGTAGCAATGATCGAGTGAGTATTCGTATCTATGACGGAAATATTTCCTGAAGAATTATTTGAAACATAGAGTAGTTTCCCACCCGGTACAATAGCTATAATCCTCGGAAAATCTCCAACAGGAACAGTAGCAATCACATTGTGAGTCTTTGTATCAATAACTGACACACTCCGAGATTTAGAAACAAAGACCAACTTACCATCTGGTGAAATAGCAATACTTCTTGGCCCTATTTCAACATCAACAGTAGCAATGACCGAGTGCGTCTTAGTGTCAATAACTGATACGTTACTAGAGCCAAGGTTCGTGACATACGCTAATTTACCACTGGGAGTAAAGGCGATATTATTTTGGGAGTTAGCATTATTATTTATCGGTATTGTAGCAATGATTGAATGTGTTTTGATATCTATTACAGATACAGTGCCCATAAAATTTCTATCGGTTTTCAGAACATAAGCAAATTTGCCGTCAGGAGTGATTGCTATATTATTTGGTTGATTTCCAACAAATATTGTAGCGATCACGGAATTCTTCTTAGTATCGATAGCCGACACGGTGCCATCTCCATTTGCAACATAAGCCAGTACCATTGTACCGACCTCCTTTAGTTGTTATAGTTCAGTGTATGCTCGACAGGTTTATAAATGAATTTACGATAAAGGAAAATTTGCGAATAAGGTCACCCCTTTTGTACTAATTTTTTTCATTTAACTATTTGATTCAATGATCAACAAAATAGCGACAACTTTCTATAATAATAAACATGTCAACAACTGCAAATAAAAAAAGGCTTATAAATATAGAAAAGTGTATAAGAAATTCAAGAGATTAATTAAGCCACGGGGGCTATTAATGTATTGACTATTACTTAATTTTGAACGAGGAATATTTTTAGCATATAAGGGTAATAGAAGTGTAGGTAAGTACGGATTTGAATCATTAGATACTCATTGATAATCTACGAGATTGAATATGCATTTTCTCAAAAGAAGTTAAATCCCTGTACGCTGTAGTATTTACCAATCCTATTTTTCTAGTATGCACCCTATATAAGGTTTATAATGATGTAGGATCGAGGTGTGTTTATGATGTTACATAATCCAGCAGGATTTTTTCAGCGTTTAGGTGCTTTAATACTAGATATTATATGTGTATACTTGCCACTTGCTCTTTTCAGTCATTATCTTATTGGGATAGATCTATTACATATTGATTTTATTTTCGTCCTATATATATTTTTAGCTCCAGTACTTTGGTACGGTTACAATGTTGGAAAAAGACTATCAGGTATTAGAATTATAAAAAAGAATGGTGCTGATGTTACTTTACTCACCATGTTCATTAGAACATTCCTTGCACAATATGTATATATTTTAACGATAGGAATTGGTTTGCTAATTAGCATATTAATGGTGTTAATTCGTAAAGATTGTCGTTCTCTTCATGACTTTATCGCGGGTACATATGTAACTAATGATAAACCAGAAAAAGTATAAAAATACCCGGGTACATGAACTTGTGCCCTCACCAAAAAAAACCATCCTATTATTGTAATTCTGTTTCTTTCTTGTCACCACGATCCCTTAGGCAGAATTTATTACTAATCAAGGTAACAATCACATAGTAATTTTGCTTACATTACTATGTGATTGTTTCCACACCACACTCTTTGTTAGTGATGTAAAACTCACCGAACTTTGATGATTTGATAGCTACCTCTCTGTTATTAATACGATGAAACAATATCAATGAGGGAACTGCAACAAATTTCCAGGTACACATCGGAAAATGAGTTTAAACTAAGTAATATTTTTTCGTCCACGGTATGATTTTCATAGGTTCTAAAGACATGATAGTTAGAGCAAATATTCGTTAATATTGCTCTATTAGGTCTATTGGAGATTTCTAAGTGTCATTAAGTGATCTGGATAATGATTAACAGGTGTAATTCCCTCTACATCTGCATTCTCCCCGATAATAAATACTTGATCGTTACTTAACCCAATATTTAAATATGCTTCTATATCTGTTAACGCATTTCCGTAAGCAAAGTCTACCGAGCCTTCTCTATTCAATACACTTAGTAAATAGTCTTCTTTATAGCCTGCTGCGTCATTAGCAAAAGACCCTTCCGGATACGTATGTAGCAACCCAAACGGAAAGTCATTATCAATCAGCCATTTTTGTGAAACACTTGATAACCAATATGGTCTAGCAGTTAAGTAAATAATATTGTAACCTTGTTCAACATAAAATTTTACAACCTCATTAGCACCTTCATACATTTCTGCCCGATATGTCTCTGAAAAATATTCATCAGCATACTCTTTTACCGACTCAAGGTCATCAGTTGTCAACGTACCATCAATATCAAAAACAACATATTTGTCATTTTGGTCAATGACTTTAATAAACATATTTGTAAAGGTTGCATCACCTTCAACATGTAATCTAACTAGGTGCAACCCCCTATCTAACTTTTGATCTTCAGGGATATTATATAATATTCGACCATCTGAATTAGTTTTTTCCCTACCTATCTTTCTCCAAATAGCATCGTCCTCAGCAAATGACCATAAATAAATTGAAACCCATTCGCCTTCAAGGTCTTTTCTTATATCACCATATTGGAATTTTCCTTCTATTACTTGTGGTTCAGTTGTGTTATAGATTTTGTCATAGCCATTATGATGTGGAGTATGAGTTGTTATGAAATATTGATTAAAAAAACCGGTAAACCCCTCCGGTTCAATGCTAGGAAAAGCATCTGTAGATAAGTCAAAATATAGCTCACTAGAATTCTCTGAAGCGTATACTTGACCTTTTAGTGTAATAATGAATGGTACTAGGACGATTAATGAAAAAATGATTTTTTTCACTCTACCATATCCTTTCTATATGTTTTTTATTTACTATTAAACTACTCAATCGTATCATAGAATACACTACACAAACTACAGATTATTGTTAATTTTTTGTATTTTCAAAATTTAAGTAATGTGCTAATACTTGTTTACAGTTTTTTTCCTTACTCTACGAATAAGTGAGAAGAGTTTACCTATTATTCATGAATCCCTAAAGAAATAAACTTGCATACTTACAAAAAAAGACTACTTTAAGGCTTTAGTATACAAGTGAATCATTTAGTTTACTAAGTTAAACTAGGGCTGTTTCCAACCCTAGTCTCGTTTTGATTATTTTCATTTATCCTTCTAAAACTCCGGTAATAATTGAATACGAAAATGGTAATTTCTTTTCTATTATGACAACTCGATCACCTATTATAATTACTTTCTCAATGTCAATAAACCCCGTAATTGCTGTTTCAGTTAGTCCTACTCCGACATCTGATTGTGTTACATCTGTTACAATTTCAATAGTTGGTTGTCCTAATTCAACAGACATAAACTCACCTCCTTTTGTTTGATAATTTCATAGTATTCATTTATAAAAAAATAGCTTGGATCCTAGTTTACGAAAACAAAAAAACCCTGCATTCAAATATACAAATGCAAAGTTTTACTATACTTTTTAGTTTTAAAGCTCATTCTAAGGTACATTTTTCAAATGTAAAACGTTAACACACGTATTAAACAGATTCGTATGAATGTAATTTAATAGCAACAGCAACAAACTTTTCAAAAAAATTCTAAATAAAAAACGTTATGTTTTATGATAGTGCTTTTTATTGGTGACTTTTGTTATATTTATTAAAAATTATATATAAACATAGACAAGAAAATAAGAGCCCCACGAAAAACATTACTCCACCTAGTGTAATATAAGAATATAAGTATCCCTCTTTAATGATTAAGAATTCTTCAGAATTCATACTTCCTCCCATTTTCTCTCTCAAGTATTTATTTGCAGTAACTGAACCATAATTAACACTATTCATTAAAAGAAGCAAACCCAACAATGTAAGGGATAAAGTAAAAAGCAAAAAACCGTACAAGTTCATAAACCTCTTCATATCCTCTCTCCTTATCATCGTGTTAACAAATCAAAAAGAAACATCATAAAAGGCTGCTCTCGCATTACTTGTTGCTTTTAGTAATACGAGCTAAACACCGGTATTTTTTCTTCTCTAAAGGCTATAAATATTAATACACATCAGTTACTAAAATGTGACTAAAAAAAACAAAGTATACGAAAGGAGCCACATAAAAGAAATTTACAACCTGTCATTAGAGTTTGTTTTTCAATTATTCCTACCAGCTTAAGTAAGAGTTGTTGTTTCAGTTAATCATTCAAACTAATCTTGTCATATCTTTATAGTAATAATTATATAACAGAGAAGTTCGAATATGACGACAACAGTGATTGATGTGAAAACTGTGACCACTACTTTACCTGTTGTAGATCATGTTTATCTGCGCAACCTATCTTTCAATGGAAAACTCCCTAACTAAGCTAGCAATGACGAAAGAACTGTGTCGGTCATTGATGTAAAAATTACCACTATTCTGATGAGGATATTTCAATTATTTGCCACCTTTACTCCAGATGCCAAACTGCTTATGTAGTTGAGGGTTCCTCTTGGCTGGACAGTCATGATTATTGGATAATTATCATTGTTATTGTCTATCAAAAACGCCCAACTCTACTCATAGAGTTGGGCTGTTTTCATATCATCCAGTCAGTATAATACATTGTATGTTTTTTTAGGTTAACAGTATATTTCAACGGCTTATTTTTTGTCCACCTTTTGTCCATCTTAACCGGTTTAAACTCCAAGATTCTCCTTCAAAGTCATCTTCAGCTTTAAGAGGCGATAGATATTGTGTAAAATTAATAGAATTTTAAGATATTGTTCGTCCTCTTCTTGAGTTTCCATTTTCCAGTTAATCACTTTTATACCCTCATGGAGTGGGATACTCGGAACATTTCTGTAAATCCCGTTTCATTACTAAATGAGTTCTCTTTGATACAACTTCAAGCTCATCAACTGCTATGGAATAAGTTAATGAGAAAAAGCAGATACAGACGTGAAGGAGATTAAGAAAATTCCGTTTAAGTGCAAATATCTTATCAGTAAGTTATTTATAACGTCTAATAGAAATACAAACGATCTCCCTTGAAGAATAATAATTCGTTTGAGGGTGATTTATTAAGTCACAACTGCAGATTAGGGTGGAGGAGGACTAGGTAACGAAGGGCTAATACATCTATCGATCAGTTTATAAGAATAATTACCAATACAATCTCCTCCCCCGTCACTCATGCAGGCAACAGTGATATTAGATACATTTGTATATGCAATACTTAAATTATTGCTATTTTCCGGATCATTTGGAAGAGGGATATCTAGTACAACATCTACACCGTTTGCCGTGATAGTAACACGAAGGCCACAGGCAGAATCCTCTCCTACAGAAATTGACCCGGACAATAGTCCTCTAAAGTTCCCACCAAATATCGGCATAGATTGACCACAAGTAAGGTTGATATTTCCGCTTCGCGAATCAATTTCAATCGGACAATCGCAGCAAGCTATCTTTTCCGTACTGAGCGTCTTGGTACTTCCGCAACAGGAGGATTTTGAAACATAGGCACCCATAAAAGAACCTCTTTTCATCATTTGTTTGGAGTATTGTATGCAAAGTTATATATTTTTGTTTAGACGTGTAAGTAAAAATTCTTCGGTGAACTGACGTCAACAAGTAAACTGCAACGTACAGCGATCACCGTTATTTTATCTGTAACCATGTTGCCAACACAACTGAGTTTTATAAATAAGATTTAACTGACATTACACAGCTGGGGATTAATAGACACAACATCCATTTTGTTGATTAACTCAAAAAAATCCCTAGATAATTCAAGGGATTAGAAAAATGAAAAAGAGAAATATGGTTATGCATAACAATATTCTAATTTATCACATAATTGTAAATATATAGTATTATATTTTTGGATTTATTGTGAACTTTTTTAATTTTAGGTAATTGTTATTTTAGCATTAGTGCTAAAGACTCTCAGACATAATTATTTTTGTTTTCACACTTCAATAATCGCTCTGCTTCATAGGTATAAATACATTTCTTATATTATGTACTAGTATCTACACATAAGAGCTTTATGAGACATACTATAAATTTGATATTTATATTAATTAATTGAGAGGATGAGGAATAACATGGCTCATAATTGTACTTTTTTAAGTTTATTCACTTTAGCATTCTGTGATTCTTGTAAGGAGGATTATGATATTGCTGGTAAAGTTGAAGGTGCCATTGATAGTTTAACTAACGTTGATATTGCTAAGCAATTTGAGAGAATGCTTGAGATTAGTGATGCAACAGACGATGCAGATTGCAGATTTCTGAGTTTATTCACTTTAGTATTCTGCGACTGTAAAGAAGAAGACCCTAAACCTAAACCACCTTGGGTTAAGTAAATATATATCTATTGTTATTCTTTACAACTGAAAGAGTACTCGAATTTGGGTATTCTTTCAGTTTGTCTAAGATTTTTATAATGATTTGAGACAAAATTTACTTTTCTTTATCGAACTATATGATAGATAAATGTAAAACTTTAACTCCTCTATTCACATAAATACAGGTAATTAAGTTGGAAATTCCTATCCGACTACAAAATATATTATTCCCAATTATTTGTGAGGATAGATAACTAGATTTTTTATAACTTATTTCTTTACTAAACGAACATATTTTCGTATATAATAAGTACAGAGGTGATACGTTTGAAAGATCGAGGAATTATGAAATGGATGCCCGCATTTATACAACCGGAACATATGAAGATGATGAAAGAAGCAAAGGCTGATTATTATAAGGTGCAAAAGCCTGTCTTAGATGAGCATGAGATAGAGGAAATTAATAGTACAGTCCTGGAAGCTTTGGAGTTTACACAGGAAGTGACTGTGACATATTTTGAGAACGGGGCTTTTAAGCCATGTATGGGATATATTCATTCTATAGATCAATTCCACAGGCATATTAGAGTAACCGATAAATTCGATGAAATACATATAATTAAATTTGAAGACATTATTAATGTACAAATAATATAACAGCCCTACATACTCTGCAGGGCTCTTTTTGTCGTGGTAGTCAATCGTGTTGTTTTGTTAATATATGTTAATTCATAGTTATTAATGTATCCATTCATAATAAAAATGGTCTTTTTATTTATAAACCTTATAAACGCAACAATATAATACTCTTTTCTGTTGTAACTAAAGGTGATAATTTCCATCTTTCTCTTAATAATTTCTTGCTCTTGGTATTATCTCCAAGCTTCAGTCCTACAAATATTGAAGCTTCAAACCACCCTAATGTCTCTTCATTGTGTTGATGTAACAGAAAAAAGCCTATCTTATGATAGGCTTTTCAAGGAAGTGACTAGATTTTCACAGCATCCTTTAACTCTTTACCTGGTTTAAATGCAGGTGCTTTACTTGCTGCGATTTCAATTTCTTCACCTGTTTGTGGATTACGTCCTTTGCGAGCTGCTCTTTCACGTACTTCAAATGTTCCAAAGCCGAGAAGAGAAACTTTGTCACCATCTTTTAGTGTTTCACTAATCGAGTTGGTTACTGCTTCTAATACTTTGCTTGCGTCCTTTTTGCTAAGTTCTGCTTTTTCAGCTACTGCGTTAATAAATTCTGTTTTATTCATTATATTTCCACCTTTCTATGTAACAGACTTATATCTTATCAGATACATAGTTATAAGGTAAATACCCTTTTCGATCATGCTAACTAGCTTTCGCAAGCCCAGCCATCTTTGTCACGATCATGTTTAGATGCATATGCAGGATGGTCGGAACCAACTCCGTTTGGATATATCTTTTTAAGTTCTGTACAATTTTTAAATGATTCTACGCCTACTTCGTTTGATGAACTATCATAATCTTGTTCAGTAGATGTTGAATTTATTTTTGAAGCTTCCTTTTTTCCATCTAGATCGCCTTTGGTAGTTCCGTTTTCTCCGAAAGCCCACAGTCCGGTATTATTTTCACGCGCTTCCCTTGCAAACTTGATAAAATAATCACTATATTTTACATCTGGAGTATATGTAGAAGGCTCTGCAAAACCATTAATGACCAAATCAGCATTAAACATTTTTTCTCTTATTTCTGATTCATCCATATCATCTGTAGGAATATCGACCCAAATAATACGTAATAAACGATCATACCTGTCAGTATCAGATACGTCTTTTTGTAACCACACTTGTCTTCCTTCTAATTGTGATTGTGTGTATTTACTTGCTTCTTTTCCATACTCTTCAATTCTAGACGTCGATTCTGGAGTATTTACCCCAACCAAACGTATTTTCCTATTGTCAGTCAATTCAACTGTATCACCATCTACAATTCTACTAACAATAGCTACTTCTAAATGAAAACGTTGAGCTAATTCTTCTTGCTCTTTTTCTTTTTCAAGTTCCTCTAATTGTTTTTTAGCTTGGTCATCCTGTTCAGCTAATATTTCTTTCTCATTATCTTTATTTTCTATTGTTGTTTCGATCTTTTCTTCTGATATATTGTCCAATGGTGCTGAACTTGACGTATTAGTACAACCAGCCATGAATATAGATAGCAACAAGCCTGTAATAATTAGCAACCAATTTTTCTTCACGATATCCCCCACCACATCCGTAAATCATAAATAATCATCTTTATTTTTTAGTAGACTTAACTACACGGCTTTGTCATTTCCTTTACACCAACACTGCCTACACATGTATCCCCCACACATTTCACTTCTATTTCGTTACATTTTCAAATGAATACATTACGTTATCATTAGCTGAATCAACTATGATCGTTTGTTCAATTCTGTTTGAAGAATTGCATATTTTCTATTTATTAATTTTTGATTCATTGATGGCATTCTTAACAGCGAGTTTAATCACCCAATATAAAATAGTTATTCCGATTACGTAAAAAAGAAGTTGAAGATATAAGCCTGCATACAACATTGTATAGTCCACTCCTGTTAATAAGATTTATGTGATAGAAAAATAAACATATTGTTTATTATAACAAACAGGCACTTGAAAAAATTAAGGAAATTGAATTAGCATTCTGTGTCCTAATAATAATTGACGATGTAGACAGTTATCAGTTGCACATTAAAGTAAACATGCATTCACTAGTTAGAAGAGTCTCTCTTTAGAACACGAAGGGAATGAACATAATGACAAATTGTCAGTGCAAAGGTAAAGACAACGAAATATTCTGTAAGTGCGAAAATACTCCTTTCACATTATTAGACGGTAGTCCGACTCCTTTTATGCCTATTATTTTGACAACGAACAAGATAACAGTCACAGAAAAGGATTGGGTTGCAAAGGTTGATACGATGGTAGACTTACAAGCATCTGTGGGAAATGGTGAAGTTGTTGATGTAAACTATGTAGTTGAGCGAATTACTGGTGGGGTTACTACAACATTGTGTAGTTATAATATATTAGATGAAAGGGATAATCAGTCTTATACATTAACCCCAAACAATACAGTTTGTGATCACCCACCACTCGGCTGTCATATGTATCGTCTATCAATATTAGATAATGGAACTGGTGCATCCGTGGTAACTCTTGACAATAGTTGTAGATGTATAAACGTCACTACCTTTCAAAAAGGTGAGCAAAGTAAATAAGTATTCTGTATAAAATACTATGTCTTCTTCACTCTTGGTGTGTGCAAAATTAAATTAATTTGATAATCACAAATGTTCATTGGTGTTAAAAAAAATAGAAAATGAGAATATACTGCCTTCAGTATGATGGGTTTTAATAAGAGTTAAAATAATTTAATAAAGTGGATATTTTAATGTGTTTACGTTAGTGCATAAACTTTCTGTAAATACACCTTACTAATTTATACTAAAAATGGTATAGTTAAATCAATTATTGTTGTTCTTATTATTATCGTTAGAGAAAAGACAGGATATATGATTACATCTTTAGTAATAGTTTTGAGCAAGAATAGTAATAGAATGTGGAAGATATCCACACAGGAGGAAACAAAATGGCTCAAGGTAAGGTAAAATGGTTTAATGCAGAAAAAGGTTTTGGATTTATCGAAGTTGAAGGTGGAGATGATGTATTTGTACACTTCTCAGCTATTCAAGGTGACGGATTCAAATCTCTTGAAGAAGGTCAAGAAGTTTCATTTGACATTGAAGATGGAAACCGTGGCCCTCAAGCAACAAATGTTCAAAAATTTTAATTTAACATTAAACCGTTCATGAAAATGGACGGTTTTTTATATTAAAAAATACCAACAAAAGACTACTTCAACAGTCATCTAATATTTTCATCTACAGTAAACATAAATCCACCACTAATTATTATTAATTTTCAAACTGTTCACATACTTATCGGCAACTTGATAACATTACCTAAAAATAAAAACACCCTCAAATAGGTGTTTGCACATGTATTATTTATAAGAACGTTTATTAACCATATCTATTAAATAATGAATAAGAGCAATTAGATATGATAGCAATAATAAAATTATTATGCTAAATGTGACATTAATTTCTCCAAGTATGGATACAAAAATAAGAAAAAGAACAAAACTACTAAAAATTGATGCAAAGAATATCGCGATGTACCTTGACATATATGCGCTCCTTTCTAAGAACGGAATGTATATTACTACTGAAAACAAATTTGATTATTAATGCCGCCTTCAGGATCTTATTAATAGCTCCTTCTATCTTATTTAATCACATTTTTAAAATTATTTAGTTATCTGCGTCTTTGAATATAAAATTGTCATTATATTCTGATTTACTAAAACAATAACCGAAAATTAAGTTCCACGCCCTTTTGTTGGAAAAAATTCATATAATAGACATATATTATATTAGGGGTGAAAATCTATGAAAGAAAATTTAATAGCAAGATCACTATTTACTTTAGCTATTTGTATAGTAATAGGCAGTTGGTTGATATCTAGTTCAATTTCCAGAGGTAATGAGAAAATAGCTGACTACATCTCTGATAGTAATTGGGGAATTTCAAATCAAATATTAGATCTACAGGAAGAACTAATTGCTGCAAATTCAATAAGTAGTACACAAAAACAATTGTTAAACTCGGACGAATTAGGTGAGTATTTAGGTATAAGAGATTTCCAGGTAAAACTGTTGCTCCCTGATTCTAATAACGATAGCCCGATGCCGTATGTGAAAATAGGAAAAGAATATTACTTTCCTAAGTCGGGTATCGATAAATGGTTAACTGATCTTGATGCTTTCATTATTTCTAATGACCAATAATTTGGTCTTTTTTTATATTTAGATTACAAGCAAAATACTCCTTTTATGTAAATGCAATACCCCTTGGAGCTCTTGTAGAAACTGTTGTAATGACTGAATGAGATTTTACATCGATCACTGATATAGAATTATCGTTAATATTTCCTACGTAGGCAAGTTTTCCATCTGGTGTGAAGGCTATTGAACGATTTAAACTACCAACTTGTACTGTTGCAATAATTGATTGTGTATTAATATCAATAACAGTCACGATTCTACCGTTAACAGTCGTCACATATGCAAAATTTCCACATGGAGTTATTACAACTCTATTTGGACGATCATTATTATTACCTATTGGTACAGTTCCAATAAGGGTATGAGTTTTTACGTCTATTACTGAAATTGAACCCGTAGATCCATTATTTAAATTTGTGATGTATGCAAACTTCCCATCTGGAGTAAAAGCAATACCCCGTGGATTATTTCTTACTCCTACAGTTGAGATAACAGAATGGGTGCAAGTATCAATTACCGACACGTTATTAGAATTTTCATTTGTTATATATACAAGCTTTCCATCTGGAGTAAATGCAGGGATTCGTGGATTCAATCCGACAGTAACAGTTGCAATAACCGAGAGAGTCTTTACATCAATTACTGATACCGTGTTCCCTTGTAAATTGCTTCCAACATTTGTGACATATGCGAGTTTCCCATTAGGAGCTGTAGCTATTCGATTCGGGCTAGTTCCAACAGGAACTGTAGCTATAACCGAGTGAGTTTTCGTGTCTATTACTGACACGCTGCTACTTGTAAGTGCACTGTTTATAACAAATGTTGTTTTACCATCTGGTGCTATTACGACATTGACTGGAAAATCTCCGACAAACACTGTAGCTATGACTGAATGTGTCTTTGTATCTATTACTGATACTGTGTCTCCAGGATCTGAATCCGTGCCTGTGTTCGTAACATATGCATGTTTCCCATCTGGTGTGATTGCAATATTCCTTGGAAGCCTACCCACAATCACAGTGCCAATTATTAAATGCGTTTTTGTATCAATGACTGTTACTGTACCGATATCTTGACGGTTTACAACATATGCAAGTACCATATCGTATCGGCCTCCTTTTATCGTTTTAAACAGTCTATGCATCGCACTATTCATAAATGTTTTCACGGTAAAAGTCTTGCTTTACCTTAAATCTATAAACATATTTCCTTAAGGTTGATATTTACTCTATTACCCTTTCAATCCTCCACTCACTCACCAGAGTACGTACTGTTCCTCATTACCTTAATTAACTGTCGAGAGATTCAAACGGTACTGAATGAGGGATACCTCTGTATCGTTCAGGTGTATTCCAATCAGTTGGAACCCAGCATAATTTATTCATTAAACATCCTCCCTCCTGTAAGTATTTCATATAGTTGTGCAGATTTTTCTTTATTTAACTGAACATATTTATTTACAGCTTCTATTACGAGTTCAACTTTATCTTTATTCGGACTTATCCAAAGTTCATATAATATCACTTTGGCTTCTATATCAGAATTTTTAAATTGAAATACAAATTTGTAATCAGCAGGGTGTTGCATATTTACTTGTGCAATTTCCCAATTAATATCGTTTAATATATCTTTTACCTTTTGAACTTGCTCATTATTAGTAATTTCTTTGAAGTTTTCATTTTCGTTTTCATCAACGATACGTTTTTGAACTTCTATATATTGTTCTTCATTTTCTACTAAGTTTGAACAACCTACTAAAAAAATTGAAACTACCCCAATAATAGCAAATATATATTTTAAACACTTCAAGATAACCTCACCCTTTATATAATTAGACGTTGGTTACTAGAAAATGTCTCATATTTTTCCTTTTTAAATAAAACACCACTTTTATTGCAACTATCCAGCAATAAATTACGGTAGTGTTATATAGAAATTACCCTTTAAACTCCTCCATTAATACTCATGATTAATGGTCAAATAAACTATCGATCTGTACTACATTAGATACATTAGAATACTTCAAAAACAGCTTACTTATAGTCTTCTATTACCGTACTTAATTTATATATTTTAAATGCAACTGAAATAAAAAGACCTCTCATTATTAATAGAGGTTTGATTCAAAAAATAATAAAGAAATGTGACCAAATTGAGGTCACATTTCCAATTTTAGTAGTCATATTTCAGTCAAAAATTTTAGCCACATTGGTCACATTTTACTTGATGGTCACACATTTACACACAAAACCGTAACTATTTAAAGGACATTTTTGGTTAAGATTTAAATTATCTGTTATCAATTTTCTCTGGATATAGGTCATGGTTCATTAATCTGTAGTTAGCCATTTCTTCATATTTAGTGCCAGGAATGCCGTAATTACAGTATGGATCAATGCTGATACCACCTCTTGGAGTGAATTTACCCCATACCTCGATGTATCTTGGTTGCATCAGTTTAATTAAATCATTCATAATAATATTCATGCAATCTTCATGGAAATCTCCGTGGTTTCTAAAACTAAACAAATATAGTTTAAGAGATTTACTTTCCACCATTTTTACATCTGGGATATAGCTAATGTAAATCGTTGCAAAGTCTGGTTGACCGGTTTTTGGACACAAGCTTGTAAATTCAGGAAAATTCATTTTTACGAAGTAATCTCTATTCGTATGTTTATTATCGAAAGCCTCTAAAATATCAGGTGAATATTCAAATATATAGTTTGTTCCTTGGTTTCCTAACAGAGTTATATCTTTAAGTTCTTCATCTTTTCTTCCTTGCATTTTACATCTCTCCTATTGATCATTATTCGTTCAAATTATTGTGTCATAGACAATCATTTATTTGTCCACATACATGGGGTTAAGTAAAATGAGTTTATACACCCCGTTTATTGCCCCATACGAGTGTATGTAGCTGTGGCAATACTTTTACATTATTCAATTCAGCAGAATCTATTGTTTTTTGAATTAACCATTCATATTTGTGAAGTAGTTTATTAATAATTGCTGGATCCTCCGACAGAACGTCCTCATTACCTACCTGTAAATAAAATTTAATATGCTCATAACGCTTGTGTACCATTTTTGCATATGCTAGGTCCTTATCATCAAATACTACCACTTTTAGACTTACATGCTGTTGTCTACCTCTACTTACTAACCCGTCAATAATAAAGTCTAGTTTCTCAAAATTCGTCTTCATTTCAGAACTAGGTGGTTTCGGTGATATGGTTAAATCATCGATTAGTAGAAACCAATCCTGCCAAACACTTCCCTGTGTTTCTACCCCTACTCTAACTCCCTTTTCTTTAAACAAGATTAGTAGGTGTTCAAGATTCTGAAGTAGTGCTGGATTTCCTCCAGAAATCGTAACATGGTTAAACCGATTTCCTCCAAGTTCAACAAGTCTCTGCCATATTTCCTGCGAAGTTAGTTGCTCTATTTCATTTTTTGCAGACCCGTCCCACGTAAAAGCAGAATCACACCAACTACATGCGTAATCACATCCTGCTGTACGAACAAACATCGTTTTCTGACCGATAACCATGCCTTCACCTTGGATTGTAGGACCAAAAATTTCTAATACTGGAATTGTTTTTTTCATCATCGTTCACCGGCTTTTGGACGATATACAACATAGCTCGTAGGTGTTTCACGAACAAATACTTGAAGGCATTTCGGGCTATTTGATAACGTATTTAAATGTTCTTGAATAATTTCCCATATCTTTTTTGCAACAACTTCTGTAGTAGGAAAATCATTAGGATTTTGATCATTAAATATTTCGTTATGGTCGTTCATTACAGTATGATCAAATTTGCCGTGAATTAGTTTTTTCACTTGCTGAAAATTAACAAGGAAACCAGTATGATCAAGATCATCACCCGCAATTGTTATATTCACAAAGTACGTATGTCCATGTAATTCCCTACATTTTCCTGCTTCATCATGCGGAACGAAATGCGCAGCTGCAAATTGCATATCCTTATTTAATTCAAATTGATAAGGGTGTTGTACTTGAGGATAGATTTGTTGAATCATTACTTGTTTTCACCCCTATTTTTCGTAGAAACGTATTGATCAAGGCCTCTTTTACGTAATTTACATGCAGGGCACTCCCCACAACCTTCGGCAATAATGCCGTTATAACATGTTAGAGTTTTCTTTTGTACGAAATCAAAAGCACCTAATTCGTCTGCCAATTCCCACGTTTCTGCTTTATCAAGCCACATGAGTGGTGTGTGAATAACGAATTGATAGTCCATTGCGAGATTCAGCGTAACATTTAATGATTTTATAAACACATCTCGACAATCTGGATACCCACTAAAATCTGTTTCACATACACCAGTAATAATATGTTTAGCTCCAGTTTGTTTTGCTAGCACAGCAGCGAAAGACAGGAATAATAAATTCCTGCCATCAACAAAAGTAGAAGGCAATTCACCTTCCTTTTCTTCAATAGCAATATCATCACGTGTTAATGCATTTGGAGCCAATTGGCTGAGAAGGCTCATATCAAGAACTGTATGTTTTATACCCACTTCATTGGCAATATTTTTTGCCACTTCAATTTCATTGTCATGTCGCTGATTATATTGAAACGTAACTGCCTCAACAGTCTTATATCTTTTCATTGCCCAGAAAAGGCAAGTAGTACTATCTTGACCTCCGCTAAAAACTACAACAGCTTTTTCATTCTTCATTATGCGTGACCCCTCTCTTCTGTTAAATTCTGTCCATATTCAATTTGTCAAAGAGTTTTATATCAATCCATTATTAGGTGATTTTTTTAGCAATGTTATATTTACTATTTGAATTCCTTTTAAGTTAGTAAAACAACTGGCTTTTTTCGTTTATTTTTTTTGCTATTTATCTGATGTGAGCAGAAAATAGCCAAATAAAAAAAGCATTTGTCAAACACGATGTAGTTTTTAAATTTGATTGCTATAAAATCAAATAAAAAAACTCCACCCTAAGGACGCAGCTATTTCCTTAGTTTTTTATAGAGGGTGTTCTAGAACCTCTCCCGTAGATTATGGATAATTACATGAGTGCTTACGGTATTCTTTTCAATTTTTACTAGGTTAATATATCACAACTGCAAGAAAAACTCCATAGAAATTATTTGCATGTGAGTTGATTCGCTCTAATATTTCTAACAGGATTGTTTTATTATCCCTAATATAACGTATTCACAAACTATTCTTCTCATACTGATATTTCGATATTGATTCCTTACTATATATAAATTAAGGCTGTCTTCGCATGGACTGTTACTTTTCATTCTAAAAGTTAAGCATAAACCTAGCGTTCGTGGCATCTCTTCTACTTTTACAATATTGAGGTTTCATGTAAACCCTTCATACTGTCCTTTTAATAAAAATAACAACAAAGTTTACGAAGAAGCTAAAACAAAAGCTCTTGTAATAAATTTTGCAACAGCAGGATGGAACTTATGTCTGGTTGCTATTATGCTATAGAGGAAAAGATGCATTTAACATATACTCCAGAGTATGATAATCAGCAAACATCCAAAACAGCCTAAAAAAGGGTAACTTAGGATAAGGTAACAATCATATCAACCTTTAACTTAATATCACCAGTCACCCTTTGTTAATTTATTTATACATTTTGTTCACTTCATGTTTAAACGAGAGCAAATTCACCTTGCTTCTTCATTTTCACAACTCTCTTCACATAAACGTATGCATATGCCCCATTAGCTACTAAACTAATTACAGCTACTGACAGCATTAAAAAATCGTTGCGCGGTACGAGTAATTCCACTGATTCTGTAAATCTTGGGAATGTAAAATAATACATAAACCAAGCTGCCAATGTGAACGCACGCGCTTGTAACCATGTCCCTTTCTTAATGAACATTGCAGGTAATGTACAAGATAGTAGCACCATAAATTGAGCAGACGCCGATCCTGGGAAATTTAAATAAACAAATACCCAATTCCAAATATCATAAGCTATTATCCATAAAAGAGGCATTTTGGGCCATAGCATATCCTTCTCTTTACTATTATCAATATATATTCCTTTAAAACCATAAAATAGCGTTGCAATTGACAACACACCTGCTATACCATTTAAAATGTTAGGTAAATAGCCCATAGTAAAATCTTGTGTTACTGCCTCTCCAATGTTTAATGCTAAAAACAATGCAGCTACTAGTTTTGCAGATGTAAGTCCTCCAAGCTTCGAATATCTCATTAAAATAAACCATACACTTGCACCTACAACAGAATATACTTTTACCCATTTGAACCAATAAGTAACACCGTAACTTGTCCATATAGGCAATAAGGCTATCGGTAAAACGAAAAAAAAGACAATTCCAGCCCATTTTGATTTTCTAAACAACTCGTTTAAGCCCATTAAAACAATTAGAATCATTACCCAATGAAAAATTGATAAGGGACTATTATACTCTTTGGCAACGCCTTCATAAAAACCATTTTTGTATGATAAATCTCCGTCCTTATTAACTATAAGCGGTATATTATCAAACTCAGTAATCAGTGCACCTGTTTCACTAGTCATACTTAAAAAAGTTTCGTTTAATGTCCATGACATTTCTTCTTCTACATTATGACCACCATATTGCTTAATTACAGTCACTTTATTGTTATCCTTAAATTCAAAGCGATAAAAAAATGCCCCCTCTCCAGATTCTCCATCTACTATCATTTGCCATGTTCCTAACATTTCATCTGCATTAGCTTCACTTGCGAATACAACATCAGTAGTTGAAAAACTAAAAAATAACATAAAAATTAGTCCAGAAATAAAACTTAGTTTCAAACGTGTCAGTTTACACATGGTGTACCCCTCCTATACTTTATTAGGATAATATATGATATACTATTCAGACTTTTTACTGAACAGGTATGTCTGGAGTTTTAATCATGCTTCATCTTCACATTTTATCTATTGTATATACTGTATATTTTTATTTTACTATAATGTGTTCATCGGGTAGATCTTTCCCCATAAAGTTCATAAATTCCTCAATAATACATATTAAATAACCACAATGAAAGGATTATTATATATAACCCTTTCATTGTGGCTAACTTAAATCAGTTCATAGATTTCTTCTCATAAGGTTTTTTTCTTAAACTTTGATGTTATTGTTACTAATAATGGGCCATATGATGAGTTTTATGAGAATCAAATAAAAGTAATATTGGAAAAGATGCCACGAAAGCTAGAGGTATACTTGCTTAAAACTTTGAACGATAAGAAACAATTATTACGAAGGTAGTCTGCTAAGGCTCTTTTCCTTAAATTATTCTTTTTTCACTTACATTTGAGCTGGTATGTATTATTATAGTTTTAGAGAAGAAAAGCGCCCCGAAAAGCACCGATTATTTCGAGAACGGCCCATTCAAAAAGCAACAATTAATTCAATTCGAATATAGCCTTTCATAACTATATTACTCTTTAATGACAATCCCTCTAGAAGAACATCTACTTTCCTATAAGTTTGAATATAAGGTTTTGATTAATTAGAACTTAGCTCTTAACGATTGGCATTTTAATTTTAATATATAAAGATGGTGTATCATACGTGTAAGTTATTTTACCGTGATACTCATTAATAATATCATTTATAATTGTCGTACCGAATCCTCGATGTTTTCCTTTTGAAGACTGACCATATGATGTAAATAATGAATCAATAATATGTTTTGGAATAGGCTCGGTATGATTTACTGACTCAAGTATGTAAAAGCCACTTACCATTGATGACTTTAATACGACAGAACCTTCTTTATGAAATCTTGAATATCCAGCGGCAGCTTCGACACTATTTTCTAGTAAATTACTAACTAACTTACTTTGATCTAAGTTACTCATTGGTAATAGTGTTAGTGGAACTTGTAACTGATAAGTTACATCTACCCCTTCTTTCATAGCCTCGACATAATAATGATGTAAGTGAGCTGTGATATGTCCTTTTTCACCTTTAATGGTTAAATTGACATTTTCGTATTCACCGATCAGTGATTCAACGTATGATCTCGCCTCTATTAACCTTTCTTCTTCCAGCATGTATTGAAAAACATTCATATGCTTCAACACGTCATGCCTTTGACTCCGTATTTCTCGAAAAGCATCTTGTATACCCATCTGCTCTTCTTGCAAAACTGACTCATTCAATAATAAAAGCTGTATTTTACCCAATGATGACCATCTGAAACATTCAACTAGCATATTAACGACCCATAAACTAGTAACTACGATAGGCTTATCACTATACAATTGAAGAAACACTATG
Source organism: Cytobacillus sp. IB215316 (assembly GCF_033963865.1). Lineage (NCBI taxonomy): Bacteria > Bacillati > Bacillota > Bacilli > Caryophanales > Bacillaceae > Cytobacillus > Cytobacillus sp. IB215316. Next base: position 390,944 of record NZ_JAXBMC010000002.1, read on the forward strand.
ATAATTTGAACGAGCCAAAGTATGCTACTTAACAATAAAATACCCTCTACTTGGAAGAATATTTTTTGAACCTTCTTCCATAGAAACAACCACACAGCAGCATAGATAATTGAGAATGTTATTATCGCGTTAATAGATAGAAATAATTTATGTATGACTGTTAATGAAGATAATAAAAGGACAATAAAGATCACACTCGTATGAAAAATCCTTAAATTCACAATTGTACCCCTTTAAAAATAATTTTCTTGCACGTATTCAAGTTTACTTTTGGTAATAATCGCTGTTTGATTCGTATGCTGAAAAGAGATAGAAAAAGAATTTTTAGCATATATTGAGAAATTTTTTACATAATGTAGGTTAATAATAAAAGATCGGTGAGATCGAATGAAATTTCGGTTATTCAACTGATCTTCTAAATCGCTTAATGATTGGTACGTTTCAAACTCTCCATCTATAGTAACTAACTTTGATGATCGACCTGTTCTTTCAATAAAGAGAATGCTTTTTTTATCTATAAAGTTCATTTCAGATTTTTGTTTTAACACTAACTTCCCTTCATCTTTTGTAGGTGCCATTTGCCTTTTATATCTATTCATACCTTTTATTAATCTATCTTTAGAATATGGCTTTAAAATATAGTCAAGAACGTCCAATTCGAATGCATGAACAGCGTATCCACTATGACCAGTTAAAAAAATTACTTTTATGTCCAAGGCATAAGTTTGAATAAAATCAGCTAATTCATAACCCGAAAGCTTTGGCATTTCAATATCGGTGATCAGGAGATCAATCTCATTCTTCTTTATAAACTCATAAGCTTCTTCAGAATCAGTTGTTGAAAAATGAATCGATAACATCTCTTCATTTCTTAATAATGCTTCAAGTTTCTCCAAATCGTACTTATGATCGTCAACTAGACCAACCTTCACCATATCCTCACTCCGAAACTAATCTGTTTTTTTATATCCTAACATAAATAAAATACCATAAATGGAATTTTCACGACAGGAAAAGAATGTTTCACGACAACATGGTTGGTAAAATACATAAGGTTTTGTAAAGTGAAGACAGTTACAAATGAAGGGAGCGAACGATAAAATGATCGAAGTGAAAAACGTATCCAAACTATTTAAGGAAAATAAGAAGACGATTACGGCTGTAAAGGATGTTTCTTTTTCAATTTCAAAGGGTGAAATCGTTGGTCTATTAGGAGAAAATGGTGCTGGGAAAACAACTTTGTTAAGAATGATATCAACAATTATGGAGCCTACAGATGGATCTATTAAGATTAACGGTATTGATATATCCAAGAAAACAATGGGTATAAAGCAGCAAATAGGCGTTTTATTCGGCAGTGAAACTGGATTGTATGATCGCCTTTCAGCAAGAGAAAATTTAGCTTATTTCGCTTCACTTTACGGTATTAGTAAGCACGAAACGAATGTCCGTATAGATCAATTAGCTGTGCGTTTTGGTATGAAGGATTATATCGACCGAAAAGTTGGAGGATACTCTAAAGGAATGCGCCAAAAGGTAGCAATTGCTAGAACACTCATTCATGATCCTGACATTATTTTATTTGATGAACCTACTACAGGCCTTGATATTACGTCAGCAAATATGTTTCGTGAATTAGTTCATCAGCTACGTAAAGAAGGTAAAACAATTATTTTCTCTAGCCACATTATGGAAGAGGTTAAAATGTTATGTCAGTCAATTATTATGATTCATAAAGGTGAGCTCGTATATCAAGGTGCTATTGATGAACTTTATAAACAAGAAGAAAGTGATGATTTAAATTATATATTCATGTCAAGATTAGTGAGAGGTGCTTAAAGTGATTTGGACAATTTTTAAAAAAGAATTAATTGACTCGCTTCGTGATCGTAAGACAATCATGCTTAGTATTCTCATTCCAATGTTATTTAGCTTAGGAATAGTGTTTTTCTACGAGGCATTCTTCTTTCAAGACTCAACTGAAAATTATACAGTAGCTGTAGAAAACACGATAGATGATAAAACATATGAATGGTTTTCTAATTTAGAAAGTATAACTGTTTCAAAGGAGACTGATCCCATCCAAACTGTGAAAGAAGGAGAAGCAACAATTGCCTTATATGCAGAACAAGAATTTCTTGACAAGATTGAACAAGGTGGATCACCAACTATAGAGATATACGTAGATCAATTTAGTCAAAAAGGCGAGCTAGCTACCAGTACATTAAACAACCATTTAAATACTTTAAAAGAAACCATCCAACAAAAGAGATATGAAGACTATAATTTAGAAGCTGGAGCATTTCAACCATTTCAATTCTCCATTAATAGCATTTCTGAATCTGAGGAGGATAAATCAATTTTTCTCCTAAGCATTCTTGCTCCGATACTTATTATACAATCTATAATTATGGGTGGAATTCCTACAAGTAATGATTTATTTGCTGGGGAAAAAGAACGTAACACGATGGAAGCATTATTGATGACTCCAGTAAAGCGCACAAGCATTCTTTTAGGAAAATGGCTAACCGTTTCAACCCTAAGTACGTTTAGTGGGATATTGGCAACAGTGATGTTTGTTTTCACGACGAAATTTTTCACCGAAGGACTAACGAATGTTATACCAGACGACAAAGTAGTGTCATTCATTGGGGTTATGAGTATAGGGATTTTAGCTTTTGGTCCTTTAATTTCTAGTATTATGATGATGCTAAGTCTACTAGCAAATACCGTTAAGGAAGCTGGAAATTACATCTCGCCTTTGTCTATGTTAGCGATGATTCCATTCTTTTTACTAATGGGCTTATCTGTAAATGAATTAACTACAATCCATTTCCTCATTCCTTTTTTCAATATTTTCGCCTTAATTAAACAATTAATTTTCGGCGTGTATTCCATTGAAAGCATAGGAATGGTAGTAGGAAGCTCAGTTCTTGTCATCGCTATCTTGTTCTTACTTGGCGCACTTATGTTTAAAAAAGATCGATGGGTATTAGGAAAAGGAGCCTGACATACTAGCTTCACCTATATGTGATCATTTAACATCAAGTCAGTGAACTCGTTCTAATAAACATAAAGATCAGTAAATCAGGTGGAGACTGCTCCGCCTGATTTAAAAAGATTAGGGTGAAATGATGTCAAACCTTTTAGAAATTCAATATCTGAGGATTTCCTGTGCTAAAGTTGAGTGATATTTTTGTAGTGTTTTAGTAAAACCGAGTAACTTGATTTAATAGACTCTGTAGGTTGGGTAATTTCATTGAACCAACAGATGCTTGAAGGAAAGAAAAATTATAGAACATAAGAAAAGAAGGGGTAAAATGTCAGGTGCAAAAAAAACATATAATACTAACCTAGCAAAGCGCTGGATGATAACCATTGGGATATTTTTAATTGTTCAATTGATCTTTATCGCCATTGATGGCACTTTCCTAGAGCCAAATATTAATGATAGTGATAATTTAATTGCCAAGTTTGGGAGATGGATTCTGGATTCGAAACTATTTACACAATGGATTACTCCATATTCCTTTCCATTTTTTAATATGTTCATGACCATTTATGTTATTGCTTTGCTGGTTCATGCAGTACGGGACATGTTGTCACTTTTGTTATCAAAAAAATAAAGAACCAGATACAGATACCTATTATTAAGTGAACATATATTGGATTTTTATTAGCAGACAAATACAAGTTTTTCATTTCAGGAAGAAGCTAATCTATTGATGATGGGAATCAACTTTTCAGTAAAACTATTTAAAAAGTGGGATCCTACGTTACAAATGGTTTATGCAGATGTTAGTGGTGAGCAATTAAAAAACGATTGTTCTGTTATAGAAAAGGTCTTGATGTAACTCTATTGCTTGCATCACTACTATGCTGTTAAGAAGGAGAGTATATATGGCAAATGTTTTAGAAGTAGAAAGATTGTGCAAACGTTATGTAGATAAAAATTTTATGTTAAAAAATGTATCTTTTAGCATTCCTTATGGTACTATTATCGGGTTTATCGGAGAAAATGGGGCAGGAAAATCTACAACAATGGGATTGATTTTAGGTACATTACATAAGGATGAAGGGTTCATCAGGATTTTCGGAGAAGAACTTGAGTCAAATAAGTTCTATTTAAAAGAAGATATAGGTGTTGTTTTTGATGAAATGTACTTGCCTGGGCAATTAAATATCGAAAAATTAGGAAAAGTATTTCGGCATATTTATCAGAATTGGGATCAAAAAACATTTAATCAATATATTGACCTTTTTTCTTTACCGAAAAATAAGAAGATTAGTAACTTTTCAAGAGGGATGTCTATGAAGCTATCTACAGCAGTGTCCTTGTCTCATGATGCGAAGTTACTCATTTTAGATGAAGCAACAGCGGGTCTTGATCCATCGAGTAGAGAGAATTTATTACAAGTGTTAAAGGAGTATGTGAAAGATGGACAGCGTAGTATTTTGTTATCGTCGCATATAACAAGCGATATTGAAAAAATAGCAGATGCTTTAATTTTTATTAGAGACGGCGAAATTCTGCTACAAGTTAATAAAGAGACGTTGCTATCACAATATGCAATCTTGCAATGTAAATATAGGGAGTTTGAGCAAATTGAGTCAGATGTGATTGTTGCTTATGAAAAGAATGATGATACAGTTGATGTGCTTATTAGTGATCTAGAGCGAGTTTCTCCGTCAATAACGAGAAAAAATTTTTCCATTGACGATGTGACACTTTTATTAATGCGAGGTAAAAAAACATGAAAGCTTTGTTGTTAAAACAGTATTATTCTGTTGAAAGAAGTTTTAAGTTCTATTTGGTGTTGAGTGTTGTAATAACTGCAATTTTGCTCTTTATACAAAATCAGCTAACTTTACGTTTTGCTGGAATTCTTCCAGTTCTCCTCATAGCCCAAGCTGCATTTGAGGGAGTCAAGCATGATGCGATTTCTGGATGGAATAAATTTATGAATACGCTACCGTTGAGAAGAAGTCATATTGTGCAAAGCCAATATCTTTTTTATTCCATTATGGTGTTTATCGGTTCATTAGTTGTGGTTATCGTATTCGTGTTGAGCGAACTATTTATTGGGGATATATTAAATGTCTATTCAATTACCTGGTTACTTAAAGGTGTTGGATTGGCTCTTTTATTAGGTGGTTGTTCATTTCCACTTACGTACCATTTAGGAGTAGAAAAATCCGATATGATACAAATAATTAGTGTAACTGCAGGAATTGCGGTGTTTTTTCTTAGTAGTGGTTTGTTTGAATTCTTTTGGAAAAATGTATCATCTGACACTATGCTAAGCGTAAATGTGGAGTTGTTATTTTCGGCTCTTTTTTGGATAGTTGCACTAGTACTCTACATTGTATCCTATACGATAGCGCTTCATATTTATAAAAGAAAAGAGTTTTGAGTGGCATAACTTGTGTATATCTAAAATGAGAAAGATAGGACATCAAAGTCCCAAGCGTCAAAGCGTGTCCTAATTGTTGTAGACAAAATCCCTACAGGGGGTGTTCTATTAGAATAACCCATCTGTAGGGTTTATTGTGTTTACAAGCAATTATTCTAGACTTCTCTGTAAAATAGCTTCCTGATAAAAAAGCAGGTTAAATAGAGTAAATCTATTTGTTGTAATGGATACATTGAACAATTGTATTAAACTTTAGATTTTTTAAAATAAAATATGATGGGGTAATAGGTAATGAAAGAAGGTTGTGTCCAGATTTTTTTTCTTTCATTTGTTGTTGCTTTATTTATAAATCGTATGAAAAATTTTTTAGTTTAACACTTAAAATATTTTTCTATTGAAATTGTATTTGTATTAAGTATTGCTAAGTGGAATAACTATACTAATAGTGATTAAAAAATTTTTAAGGACTGTTATATTTTACTTGATATGGAGGACTAAAAGAAAATCAATGAGTATTTTAGTAGATGTTCTCCTAGCTTGTCTTCGAAAATTACATCGCCATCATTAAAACAAGGAGAAATTTACTTAGTAGCAAAATAAAAAAAGTGAATAAAGTCATCTGAATTCACTTCATTCACTTTTAAAATTGAACTCTTAAATCTACTCTTTGGTCACCCCCTGCTTTTTGACAACAGAAAACCGAAGCGGATTGCATGTTCGATTTCGTCTGTGAATGCTCGAAAGAATGTATCACGAACTCTTAAATCTTTTGTTAACAAGTAGCTATTACGGTATGATTCATAAGCTTTTAGTTCATCTTCATAAGCAAGCTTTAACCCTTCACGATATGTTCTAAAAACGACCTTATCAATTTTGTATTTAGGTTCATTACCAGTTAAAACGGTGTATAAGTCTGCAAATAATTTGAGGTGCTCTCGTTCATCTTCTAAAGCATGTGCAAGGTCGTTCTTATGTTGCTCATTCGGTGCAGCCTTTAATAATCTTTCATAAAAATCAATTGCTGTTGCTTCACCTATTACAGCTTCATTTAAAGCTTCAACAACTTGCTGTGTATTGACTTCATGATCAGATCGATTATTTACTTGTGTATTTAAATGTCGTTGTTGAGGGTGGACAAGAGCTTGTTGATTCGGGTACTGTGGAGTGTAATAATACATACAATCATCCTTCCTTCATTTTCATATATGTATCATACGAAAAAAAAACTAGGCATGTGCCTGTCAATGGATAAGATGTTGATAATTAATATTGAGCTAATGTTTGAGGAAGTACAAAGACTATTTACGTAGTGACCTTTGCTTCTCGTCCAACTTTACATACTAATCTCATTAACAATCTATGAGCAACCGGGAACAACAAAAACATAATATCTATCGTTCTTCGCATTGGCAGTGGACAAATTATCGGTTTATTTTTGTGCACACCGTCTATAGCTACTGTTGCTAGTTTCTCTGGAGACATCATTTTTTGTTTTTTAAGTTGATTAGTCATCATTCGTTTGTCCATTTTAATTGCTTTTGCATTGTCAAACGCTGATGTTCGAACGAATGTAGGACATAGTGTGCTTACGTTAATTCCGTAATTTTCAGCCTCATAAGGAAGAGATGTAGTTAAACCAATTACTGCATGTTTGCTGCACTTAATGGAGAAGGACCCAGTCCAGCAGCAGATGCAGTGTTAACTATATAACCCCAGCCTTGTTTCTTCATTAATTGATAACCAAATTGCGTTCCATAAATAACCCCCCACACATTTACGTCCACAATGTCTTCCCAATGTTCAATGGACATATCATATAGTTCACCATACATTGCAAAACCCGCATTATTAAAAATATAATCTATCCTGTTAAACTCACTATATATTTCTGAATAAACGCTCCTTACCATTTTCTCATTTGTTACATCTAAACATATAAATTTAGCATTTACACCATCTTTGTTTAGTTCATCTTCAGTACACTTTTCGTTTCTCTCATTAATATCTGTTATGACTACAAACACGTTCCTTGAGGCTAATTCATTGCAAATTGCCTTCCCTATTCCTGATGCACCACCAGTTACAATCGCTACCTTTCTACCGCTCATCATGTAAAACCCTCCGATTTAATGAGATTTATAGCTACTGTAAAAACAGATCTACATGAGAAACCATTTTTTATTATGACTATACACTTTGTAGAAAATTGGCTTTCATACAAAACTAATCAGCAGTCTAAATTGTTATTCGTAACAGGATTTCTAATATATACACCCATTGAAAGGAACAACAATTAATAACAGTACTAATTAATAATATCAGCCTTTTGTATATCATTTTGTATTGACGTGTAGACCATTTTCTCATATTGCTCAGTGACAAATGTAGCTCCTACAGAATTTAAGTGAACGCCATCAAGAGTTAGGTATAACCCCCTTTTTGATGAAATATGATCAATTCGTACAGCTTTTTTATAAAGGAGAACATCAAATAAAATTCTAATAGCACTAGTTGATATATAATTTGAAGTATTAAGGCCATCGAGTTCGTTTTTGAAGAGGGAATGTAAATCTAAACATGCTACATTATCGTATTGTATAGAGATCGTATGAATCAAAGAAGATAGTTGCTTCAATGTGTTGTTAGCATCATTGTCCAATTTCTCCCCTATAACTGAAGGTGTGACAGTGACAATCTTAGTTGATGATTCAGACAAGATACGAAGAATCTGATGATAGTATTGATTAAATTCTTGATGGTTCTTTGCAAAAGGCTGTGGTTTGACACCTAATAATTGTGAATATACATCATTGATTCCTATCCATAAAAACGTTAAATCGTATTCGTAAGGAAAAGTTGTATTTGCTAAACGTTTGTTTAAGCTGATTACCGTATCCCCTGCTTTTCCATAGTTATCTATTAAGATATCTTTATTTCTCTTTTGTAGAATTGATGAAAAAGAAACACCTGGTTTTCCTTCAGTTAAACTATCTCCTATTAAAGAAATACGCATTAATTGCTCCTCCTTTAAATTGTTTTAAAAACACAGTTTCGTTCATCTCATTAAAGTTTACGTCAGAAATAGCTGGAGCCCAACTCAATTATTCTTTCATGCATCAAGTAGACGACAAGAAAGGGCTAAGAAGGAATGATGATTTCACATGTATATTATTTGAACGTTCGTTCAATTTCTATTAAAAAAATATCGTTGTTGTTAAGGTTTAATTGATTCCAAAAATATAGTCACGGCTTCAATAAAAAGTTTTTCTAAAGTTTCAAATTCAAGAATACCAATTGATGCACATAAACCGCCCATCCAGGAGCTAAATAACATTGTTGTCTCTTGGATGTTTTTTATAAAAAATTCTCCAGCCTCAAGACCTTCTTGAAATATTTCAAGATAAGTTTCAAAGGGAACAGCAGCAAGGTCTGTATATAAGTTTTGAACAGTATTAGGATCCACTTGATCGTTAGTAGCCATTTCTCTTCCTGCTTGTAGCAATGGGGTTTCAAAATTATATAACACATGTCTAGCTATTCCATACAGTTTCTCAGTTGCATTTTCAAATGAAATTGATGTGCGTTGCCATTTCTCCCTCCATTCGGTCATTGATTTTTTAGCTAAGAATATAAATAGCATCTCCTTATTTTCAAAGTAATAATAAATATGGCTTTTGCTTAAACCAGTTGCTTTGGATATATCGCTTATCGAAGTAGCCGCATAGCCTTTTTGAGAAAATATTGAAGTTGCATGCGAGATAATTTTCGACTTAGCATCTTCTTTTGGCAAGTTTTTCTTATCCAAATAATCACTCCATAATGAAATTTACATACATTTGAACGATTGTTCAAAAAAATAGTACCATATCATTAGGTACTATTCAAGAATTTTCAAACAATTAAGCATAGGATCATACTATTTATATTTTTTAATGAAGAATATTTTTTAAATGCTGAACATGACTCCTATCTTCATCAATGATTTTCTCAACTATTTTTAAGCTTTCATCATCCAAATCTCCTCTTACGATATCCTCTGACATTTTAATTGAATAGGTATTTTCACCATCAATAAGCCCTTGAACAATTCCTTCTTTTGTATCAGGAAATCCCTTGATTTCACTTACAAGTTCTTTTACATTACCTACAATACCAGGATTATCTACAGGCTTACCTCCTAATTTTTGAATCCTTTCAGCTAATAGATTTGCATGTTCTTTATGATTTTGTTGTATTTGTTGTAGATCCTTTCTCAATTCATCATCTTTTACATTTTGCATATAGCTTTCATAAGCATGTATACCCATATATCTTCCTTTCAATAATGCATTTAATTCTTTAATAACTACGTTGTTCTCCATCATATATCCCTCCTTATATGTGCATAGTATGATCAAATCAATATTTATCATATACATAAGTTGTATAGGACGTGCTATACATACCTCATCTCTTTTTCTCGCACAATTATTAACTACAGGTTTAAATTAAGAGATAAATATTCAATTCTTCACAAAAAAAAAAAAAATAATTGATATTAAAAACCCAAAAATTAAATGATTGTTTGTAATTTATATTGTTCCTATTTTAATATAGAAATGACAGTTCTATAATAATCACGAAAACCGAAGCTGGATCGATGCATGTAAATTAAGAGTCATTGTGCGAAATGGAGACGATTTAAGGGTTAGAGCTGAGTTACATATTCTATTTTTTCTAGATTGGGGTACAATGGTCATTCCCTACTTAACATTCACTGTGTTCACATAATTTCAGTTTGAAGTGACTGCCTTTTGACCGATAAATGATAAAAACACGCACTAACAAGAGAGTGCGTGTAGAAATTTTACTTACTGTTTTTCATTCCTATTTTTATTTGTTGTAGCTTCATTCACTAGTTCATCATACGATTTTACTTTGCCGTGTGGATTTTGAGATTGCTTCCTAACAGACCATTGTCTTTCTTGTTGCCCTTTTGACTGTGTCATAAAAAACCTCCTATGAATACTTATCCTTTGTTATGATGTCAATGTAAGTACATTATTATTCTTTGTTACTAATTTAAGTCAGAGATTCATCGTCTTAAAGAAGAAAAACATCATGATTCGAACTGATTATATCGTTATTAATTAGTATGAAATACAATAATCAATGGGAGCATTCTTTATAAAAATCTGTCTGATTGATCAGGATAATTGATTATTCAGGAGACTTTGTTCTTCTAACCATTTTGTAAGCACCATTCATTTAAAAGTGAGGGTACCGATATGAAAGATCGAAAATTATTATACATCATCCTTTTGGCACACTTATTATTATTTATTGCCTTTCGTTTTCTACCATTTTTTTGGTACACACTTCCAATATCGCTGTTCGTATTATCTTACATATCGATAAATATTGAAAGAATGCACTTTGAAGGTAGTTGGATAAGGAGTTTGATAATAGGTTGCTTCTCAGGAGTAGCGTTGTACTTGATATTTGTAGTTGGAAAGGTAGTTATAATAATTTTACAATTACCATTCATTAATCAAATTCAAGCCCTTTATGAAACAGTAAATCCAACCCTTTGGTGGCACTATATTGTATTGTTTTGCGTTATTATCCCTGGAGAAGAACTTTTTTGGCGTGGCTTGATTCAACAACGTCTTTCATATTTAATTAAGCCAGAACAAGCCATATTTGCAGGAGCTATTTTATACGCATCTGCACACATTTATGCAGGTAATATTGTTTTAGTTCTTGCAGCTTTAATCGGAGGTATAATATGGGGTAGTTTATATGTTTGGAAAAGGAATATGGTTTTACTTATCAGTTCTCATATAATTTTTGATTTGTTTTTAGTCATACTTTTCCCACTTTCATAAAGTTTTTTCGAAAAGGATTTTTAGCAACTAGATGGTGGTTTGAGCCAAAGTCGCTGTAATAGAAGGAAAGGATGTTAAATAACTACGTGCTTTTCTTGCTCGTAAAGACATTGTCTCCTATGTTCTATGACAACAGATAGTATTAAACTTGCTCAAATCGCCCATCTAATTGCATATCTTTAAATTAGTGACCTTTCAATGAAAATCACTCGGCATCTTAGGTATTGTATGGATAAAACATATTCCAAAGAAGCCAATTGATATCCACGAAAAATGATGGTTAGACAAATCAGCCACCTTTTTCTTATATTAAACCCAATGTTTAACATTACTATACTACTGATTAGTCATAGTACGTTTATTTGAACTATCCCCAATTCAATACTCCTTCTATTTATAAATTCATTTTAATGTTATGTAAGACTATTTTTACTTTGTTTCTTTAAATGTTCGTATTCCCTTCTATGTAGAAGAAGACATACTCTCCCCTGCTCTTATCTGTTATTCTTCTTCTTTCAACTTTATGCGCTTAAGGATTGCCCTCTTTCGATACATCATGGTTCCTGCTTCAGCTATATCATTTACTGCAGAGCGATTTATAAAAGCACCAAACAGGAGTCCAGCAATCGGGATCATTTGAAAAAGCTTCTTCCAGCCAATCTGATCACGATATGAAAATACAACCTCTCTCCATCCTTGAAGTTCTGAAACAACTTCTCTGCTTTGTTCATTTTGATTAGAGTCGAACATCGACAACTGCTGTAAAATAGCTTTTTTGCCAACAATATCAGCAGAAATAAATTGCAAAACCTTCACGATGAAAATTCTTTCATTTTTATCAGTAGGATCAAAACCATAACAGATCGCTATGTCTTGAAGAGTTTTTAATTGGATGCCGAGCAACATAGGTATATCTATAGTTAGAGTGAATATACCTCCAACTCCAGTGCTTGCCCCCTGCAATGTGGCTGCTCTTTTTCGATTTATTGACAGCCTTGCAGCAGCTTCATCCATACTCGCAATAGGCAGGTTTTCTACATCCTCTAAAGTTAGAATATTTTGATTGGGATAATAATTTTTCAAAGCAGCTATCGAGCTTAAATACGTGCCTCCTGATTGGATATATGAGCCTAGCTCATCAAGAATCAATCCAACCTTCTTTTGGATGAATTTAGGTGTGAATCTGTCAATCAGTTTGAAAGGTAGCCGTCCGAGCTTATCCCAAAACCATAAATCACTCTGATCTTTTTCCCAGTCTTCACAAGTCTTTAGCTCGTTTCTTAAATATGCTATCGTTTCGATCATTTATGTGCATCCTTTCAAAGATGGAATTATTGTTTATTTACTAACATACGTACTAAAATAATAAAGGTTTAAAGTGTGTTATACAATCCCTTTATACTGTCACACTATCAATCAGACAAAACCAATTAATTCAAACTCTTAACTCTATGTAATTCTACAATTTGTCCTATAAGACAGAACAACGAAAAAACTATACTTCTCCATCAATCGCCTTTATTATTTTAGTGAAAATTTTTAACAGTTGGTATCGTAATTTTGTAAAAATAAATAAAAAAGATTTACGTTGGGAGATTGTTCCACTAAAATACTCTCTAGGGGGGATTGTATTGTCACAAAAGGACCTTTCAAAGATTATTATTATTGTTGCAGGAACTGGTTTAATATTATTTGGTATCATAATTATATTTAAAAGCTATAGTTTTGCAGATTATCTCATGCGTAATAAATTTTTTAGTCGTTCATCCGTAAGAAGCCCTGAGCCGAGTGAAATGTTATTGGCTACTAAATTATATTTTGCTAGTTGCTTATCTGTTGGGATCTTAACTACTTTAGGAGGGATGTTCACAACAACTATTGGTCTAGTTAAAAAATATTGAGCTAGACCTCATTTTTTGCTTTCACATTAATTGTAGCTTTTCCTATTTAGAGCCTAACAAGTATATAACTAACATTTGGGGCATTTTGCCTTCTCCAAAGACTATAAACATTATTTAACACACATCAGTTAAACATATATATATGTAAAAAAAGCAACACTGTTTACGAAAAGAGCCTTAGTAAAGACTATCTTCGCATTAGTTGTTGCTTTTCGGTCAATGTTTTAAGCACATATACCTCTTGCCTTCGGGGCATCTTTTCTTCTCGAAAGATATAAAAACCACTTAACACACATCAGTTAAATATATATAGCTAAAAAAGAAACACTATTTACGAAAGAGCCATAGTAAAGACTATCTTCGCATTAGTTGTTGCTTTTCGTAATTAGAGCTGAGAAATAACTCCAAAACTTTCATATTGGGACGTCTAAATTTTCAGATCCACAATTAACAAACAATATGAAAATCTCCGTAAAAAAACATGATGACTTCATGTAAGAATATGTATTTTCCATTCAAAGGCTTATTCCTTCACTATTGTAAAAAATAGTCTCTTTTACGGTTGAGGCTGTTCCTTATGAATATCACTCAAATCAACATTGTACAGCTTCTCCCATTCATCACGTAGAACACCCATCTTAATAGAATCATAGTAAATACCGTTATGGTAACGACATTTTCTCAAACGCCCTTCAAGCTTCATTCCAAGCTTTTCTGCTGATTTCATCATTCGTTCGTTACCAGACCAAGTTGTTAAACCAACCCGTTCGATAGGAAAACGTTTAAACATTTCTGTCACCCACAATACTAAAGCATCCGTTCCATAACCATCGCTCCAATAATTTGGGTCATAAATAATTATGCCAACCTCAAGCCATCGAGTTGGCTTATATTCCCAATAATAAGTTGTTGTACCTACTAGCTTGCCATTCACCTCGATTGCAAACAAACTCGCTTCTTGCATTTTCTTTGACGTACTTACTTTAAACTCTTCTAAACTTTCTTTTGCTAAAGGAAAATAAGGTCCATCCCATTTTTTCCATTCTGGTTCATCTTCACCGTAGATAAAATCCCATAACGTTGGTAAATCCTGCTGTTCAATTGATCTTAATATTACTTTATTTCCGACTAGTTTCATTTGCAAATTCCTTTCAAAGACTGTTCAACTTAGGAGTAATCTTCTGTTGTTGAACATACGCAATACATTAGACGTCCATATTTTTATTCTTTTTGGTACTAAATAACATACCAAGTCCAATTATAATCAGCACTACAGGCCAAAACTCAAAAATTGATATTGGTAATAAGTTATCGATAAAAAAGAAGATACCTAGAAATGATAATATAGAGACTGGGATTAGTAAACCGTTTTCCCGACCTCCAAATAGCCATAATTCAAATAACCCTAAAGCAACTGCCAGCAAATATATAGGCCAAGTATTTACAGCATAACCCCAGCCGAATGTTGTGTGAAAGAGCATTACTGAGCCAATAACGAGTAAGATACCCCCAGGAACGAGAACCCCAGCAGAGCTCCTTTTAGCTCCCCCTGCGAAAAATCCAATATGAAATCCAAGACCTACAATAACTAATGTCAAAGGCCAAAGAGTTACCCAAAAATTATTGATCACATCAAATGTATCTAGCAAAAAAAAGATACCAATTATTATTAATAACAAGCCGCTAGTTATTCTACTCATTACTACCTCCCCCTCTTGATCTTACTACAATGGTATGCTTAAATATTTATTATAATTCATATTCTTGGGAATTGTTAGTCTACAACCCATAATCATCCAAGTAAGCTATGTCATTAGGGAGCTCTATACAACGATTAAGGCTTTGCAACTTCATATGTTAATAGTAAGTCTTTTCCACTTTTTTCTTTATGATATACTAAATTTAATTAGTAATGATCGTTTTATATAAACCTTGCACTCCTGACTCCGTTTCTTCTCACTGATTGTTGTTTTATGGACTAAGAAAACTAAGCGGGTTACACCTTGAATTTCGGGACATCATTTCTTCTAGATACCTTGAAAATGCACCCTCCTAACAGGGCTCAAATGAAGTGAAAAAAGCAAAAATGTTTACGAAAAGAACCTAATGAAAAAAGGTTATTTACTTATTATTTACATAAAAGGAGGTTTTGGTTATGAAAATCGGATTGGCTCAAACAAGGTTTCCAAAATCAGCAAACGAAGGGTTAGAAACAGTTAAGCAAATGATACATCAGACCTCTCATCATCATTGTGACCTTATTTGCTTTCCTGAATCTATCATTCCTGGGTTAAGAGGAGTAGGTTATAAAGTTGATGAATATAATCACAGTTTTCAAATCTCTGCATTAGAAAAAATTTGTTCATTAGCTAAGCAAACAAAAACTGCCGTAATTATCCCCATGGAGTGGCAAGATGAACTTGGATTCCATATCGTTGCATTTGTAATAAATAATAATGGTGAAATACTAGGTTATCAAACTAAAAACCAAATTGCTCCAGACGAAGACTTTTTCGGTTATGTCCCTGGAGATGGGCGTTATATATTCGAAATTAATAATGTGAAATTTGGCATTGTCATTTGCCATGAAGGTTTTAGATATCCAGAAACTGTTAGATGGGCAGCTATGCGTGGTGCAAGCATTGTGTTTCATCCACAATATACAGGTTGTGTTGATAATCCCGAATTTTTTAATCAAGCAATGGTGTGTAGAAGTTTAGAAAATGACATTTATTTTGCAAGTGTAAATTATGCTTTAGAAAATCAAAAAAGCACCTCTTCTTTAATCTCTCCATCAGGAGAACGATTAATAGTTGGACAACAAAATGCACAGGAATTATTAGTTTATGATATTGACACAAAGCTAGCGACTAGGTTGCTAGCAAATCGTTTCAAACCCGATTTATTATCATAAGCTCCATATTAAATCAAAACGCTTTGATTGTATTTTTACTAAAGTAGCTTAGTTAGCTATGATTTAATAGCATTATCCTTGTTACAAATGTATATCGTTTATTTCTATGTATGAAAATCAACAGTCTATGTGTATAAAGTAGAAAATAAGGTTTTATTTTTAACCATTCAATAATAGTCCTTTACCTTTGTTTGGGACTATTATTACCTTAATTGTGGAATGATAATCTTTACTTCTGTGCCTACACCAGGTTGACTTTCAAAGCTAATTCTCCCATCCATTGATTGTATTATTCTAATCGAAACCATCGTACCTAATCCAGTACCTTTATCTTTCGTTGTATAAAATAATGTTCCTAATCTATTAAGCTGTTCTTTAGTCATCCCTTTTCCAGTATCCTTGATTATTATATAGAAGTACATACCATCACTCGTTACAGTAATATTTACACTTTCTCCGTTTTCCGAGGCCTCAATAGCGTTTTTTATGATATTGACGAAGGCTTGTTTGATTTGATTTCGGTCGGTTAATACATGATCACTAGAGTTCAACGAAATTTTCAATTGTATATCTTCTTTAGAAGCAAATGGCTCTAGTAATTTACAAACATCAATAATAACCTCATTTAAAGGGAAACTCTCAACTTTTTCAAACTGTGGTTCCGCAAAATTCAAATAATCACTAATAGTAGATTCTGCCCTTCCAAGTTCACTAAGGACGATTCTGAGATATTCCTGATTTTCACTCTTTTGTTGTTTTTCCATTAACTGAAGAAACCCCTTAACCACTGTCAATGGATTTCTAATTTCATGGGCAATGGAAGCAGCTAACTCTCCTATTGTGTTTAATTTCTCAGCATTTTGAATTTCTTGTTTCATCCTTTCTCTTTCTATCACTACTTCATACAGCTTAGCTGCAAATCCAATGCCTATGTTAAGGATGATTCCAAAAATAATAATATAAAAAAGTAACTGTTTAACATCCCCATCTATACTTCCATCAAATATAAGCCAACTAACTAAGATCCCAAGCTGAATAAACGCAGGCCAAAAGCTTACTATGACTGCAATAACAATACGTTTACGCTTCTCAAAGTTCCAAAAGCGCATAGAAAAGAGCATTGGAATGGTAGCTGCCAACAGCACGCTAATATATCCGTAAAATAAAGCTTCTCCACCCATATATGTTCTAGTCATAATAATAAAAAATACTACAATGCCCCCGCTAATTGGTCCTCCGTATAGAAATGATAATACGAGAGGGACATATCTTAAATCCCAATACAAACCAAAATTATATGTTGAAAATAACATACAAAGCGCTGCTGCTGTACCTTGCATCAAACCATATATATAAGGATTAAAGATATTTAGTTTTTTGTTTTCGAAAATAACAAAATAAAATAACACTGGTGCAAAAATAATTAATACATGTAAAAATAACGTTTCTGCTAACATTAAAATTTTCTCCACATCATTTTTTTTACTTTCTTCAAAGGGATTTTGTCCATGGTACTTGTGCTGTTTACATATTAATTATTTTTGCACATTATTTTGTTTTTATGGAATTAGGCCATTATAGCCCCATGTTTTTTGCTATAATTTGCTTCATTATCTCGTTTGTACCAGCGTATATTGAACCCACTTGTACATCTCTAAACCTTCTAGCAATCTCATATTCTTCCATAAAACCATAGCCACCATGTAACTGCATACATTCAGTCGCTACCTTTTTAGCGAGGTCAGTTATCCACCATTTTGCCATTGAAACTTCAGTAACGACATGTTCACCATTCATATGCTTGCTAATCAAATCATTTACAAATGTTCTACCAATCTGTATTTCAGTAGCCATCTCTGCCAATTTAAAACGCGTGTTTTGAAATTTACCGATAGGTCTACCAAATGCCTCACGCTGTTTCACATAGTTTATTGTTATTTCGAGCATCCTTTCGCATGAAGCCTGAGTTGCGATTGCTAAAACGAGTCGTTCCTGCTGAAGTTTTTCCATAAGATAATAAAAGCCATTTCCTTCTTCACCTAATAAATTTGTAACTGGCACACGACAATCCTCGAATATTAACTCTGAAGTATCATTGGAATGTAGCCCAACCTTCTTTAGTTGCTTTCCTTTTTTGAATCCTGATGTGCCATCTTCAACAACGATTAAACTAACACCTTTATATGCGGGTTCTGCTTGTGGATCTGTTTTACACACGACGATGACGAGGTCAGAGTGTATCCCATTTGTTATGAATGTTTTTTCACCATTCAGAATGTAAGAGTCCCCATCGCGAATAGCTGTTGTTTTTACAGCCTGTAAATCTGACCCAGTGCCAGGCTCAGTCATTGCGACTGCTGAAATAAGATCACCTGTTAAAGCTGGTGGAAACCACCTTTTCTTCTGTTCTTCTGTCCCATAGGAGTCGATATAAGGCATAACAACATCATTATGTAAGCCTATTCCTCCTAGGCCTCCCCCTATTTTGTCAAGCTCTTCTCCAATGATAACCGAGTAACCAAAGTCTGCATTGATTCCACCATATTTCTCGTCAACCCATGGGCATAAATACCCTTGTTCACCCATCTTCTTCCAAAATTTTCGAGGAATACATTTCTCTTCTTCCCATTGTTCAAAATAAGGCAAAGCTTCTTTCTCCAAAAATTTTCGTAATGAACGGCGAAATATGTGGTGTTCCTTGTTAAACAATTTATGATCTTGCATAACTGTAGTACTCACTAACATTCCCCCTTATAATGATTATCTTATACAATAACAATGGTTCACTTAGCCATGTTATCGTTTGCATTAATCTCTATGGCTACAATTCTACACATCTAGAAGGTGTGTATAGTTATACTCGTTCAATAATCATTGCTGACCCTACACCTGCTCCACCGCTTATCCCTACTGCGCCAAGCTCATAATCTACTCTCTCCATTTCGTCCAATATAGTAGAAAGGAGCATTCCCCCGGTTGCACCTAATGCATGCCCCATTGATATGACGCCGCCATTGCTGTTTACTCTCTCATGATCAAGATTATATTCATTAATGAAGTGTAAGACAGTAGCGCCGAAAGCTTCATTATACTCATAAATATCTATGTCTTTGGCAGTTAGGTTTGCATTATCAAGTGCTTTGGCAAGTGCATGTTGTCCCCCTGTAAGAAGAAGAGGATGCACCGACGTAGTTGCAGTCATGCGTATTCGGGCTCTCGGGTGTAGCCCTAGTTCTTCACCTTTTTCTTTTGAACCTATTAAAATGACAGAAGCTCCATCAGCTAATGCAGGGGAACTTCCCCAGTGGTGTGTAGGAGTGAACTCAGTCAGCGATGGTATAGAAGATAATATGGTTTTGTCTGTTTCACCTCCTTTAAAGCTCGGTTCTATGGAAGAAAAAGTTGTATCGTTAACATGCTCTAAAAAACATTCATCTTGTGTTAATAATAAACTACCATCTTGTGCGTAAACAGGTATGAGAGATTTAATAAAATATCCTTCTCTCGTAGCTCTACTCGCTCTTCGATGCGATTCGATGCTATATAAATCAACGTCTCTTCTTGAAATTGAATACAATGATGCCATAATATCCGCAGCAACACCCATATGAACGAACTGAGTAGTTTGCATTACTTCTTTATCCGTGAACCAGGCTCCTTCATCAGAAAACATTGGCACGCGAGAAACTGATTCTACACCTCCTGCAATGATTAAATGATCAGTTTTTGTTGCAATTTTTTGTGTTGCAATACTGATCGCATCTAACCCAGAAGTACAAAATCGATTTACCGTCATTCCTCCAACAGAATGATGTAGCCCAGCATGAAGTGCAGCTACTCTAGCAATATTTGCACCTTGTTCCTTCGTTTGGGTAACACAGCCTAGAATTATATCATCGATTGTCTTAGCATCGAAGTCGTTTCGTCGGACAATTTCTTTTAACAACAGACCTATTAAATTGATGGGTTTGAACGAACGTAAAGAGCCATTTTTTCGGGCTGAACCTCTCGGTGTTCTAATTGCATCAAAAATATATACTTCCATTATCTCCCCACCTTCATATACAAATAATTGATGGTGTATTACATAGGGAAGTAGGCTACACCCCTACTACGAAGCTTGCACTTGTAGTTGTGCTACCACCTATGTTCAGCGTAGCAACATTTTTTGAGCCCTCTATCTGATAATCTCCTGCCGTGTTCGTCACCTGCTTATAAGCATCTAAAAGCATTCTAACCCCTGTTGCTCCAACCGGATGACCTGCCCCTATTAACCCTCCACTAGGATTAATTGGGAGCTTTCCATCTTTTGCTATCATGCCAGATTCAATTGCTTCATAACTTCTCCCTGGAGCTGTTAAACCAAAATGATCAATAGCCAAATATTCTGAGATCGTAAAACAATCATGTGTTTCTATTACATCTAGTTCATCAATGCTCTTAATATTCGATCTAAACAAAGCATCTAAAATTGTTCTTCTTACATGAGGAAATACATACGGTGAATCGCTACTTTCTTGCATTTTATCCTTTAACAGCATAGTAGCAGTCCGATGTCCCCACCCTTTAATTTTAGGTATTGTTGATAATCTAATGTCTTTACGCTTTGCATATTCAATTGCATAAGCTTCTGAAGCTAGAATAATACATGCTGCACCATCGGTAATTCTTCCGCAGTCTATTTGGCGTAGCCTTCCCTCAATTACCGGGTTTTGTTGTTCATCTTCTAGGAAATTCTCTTTATCTAGTTTCCAGTTTCTTGTTTGTGCATTTGGGTTACTTTGCGCATTATACAAATTTTTCTTAGCAAGTTCAGCTAAGTGCACATTAGACAACCCGTACCTTTTATCATATTCTTCAGCAATTTCACTAAAGAGATATGGCCATGGATATGTTGCATTGACCGCCTCTTTGCCTAGCCAACATGCAGACCCTAAGTATTCTGCTGCCTTCCTTGCTGGAACATTTTTCATCTCTTCTATTCCAATAATACAAGCTATATCGTAACGTCCTGCCTCAATTTCAGCAGAAGCTGCAAGTACCGCCATACTACCTGAAGCACACGCAGCTTCATGGCGTGATGTTGGGATTCCAGCAAAATCTGGATGGATAGCTGCAAATAAACCTCCTAATTGTGCTTGTTTATTAAATAGTTCCCCCGCAAAATTTCCTATATGTGCAGTATCGATTTCAAGGGGGGAAATATCTGCATTCGCCAATGCTCCTTCTACTGCTTCCTTCAGCATGTCAAATACAGCTAAATCAAGCCGATTCCAATTTTTCGCAAAATCTGTTTGGTAACCTCCTAATATATACAATAAATTGCCTCTTATATTTTCATCTAGGCAGTAGTCATCGTGTATACAATTAACCTTTGTGGGGCCCATAATTTTTAGTAACATTAGCATCAAAGTTCACGAAAAAACTTAGTCAAAAATTGTTTTATCTATAGCACCCTATTTAAACGAAATTCAAACAAGCATATCTTTTTACTGCTAACTAACTATTCAGTATCTTAATCAATCTTTTCACCCGGGACCCAGCATGCATGAAACCCTATCGGAATGTTTACTGGAATTTTCACCCTTGCGATTGCCCCATTAGCAAAATTAAGGGCATCAATGATTAATAACTCAGATTGATTTTCTACTTCGTCGTGAACAAACGTAACTAAGTAACCGTCATCCTCTGAATTTGAATACTGCCGTGGAGCAAAAGCTGCTTCATTTCCGTATCGTCCTTTCCCAAACATGAGCGTTTCAGAGTTCTGTTTTTCGGTATCATATTTTACAAGGCCATCAAACGATAACGTTTGTTCGTTAGAAATATGAACATTGTACGTATAACGTGATTTTCTGCCTACGAAGTTCAAATTCACAGTAGGAAATTCTGTATTATTATCATCAAGTAATCCTTCCTTAACCACACCTGTCGTTAAATTAAAACGCCAATAGTATAACCTAGCATTTAACTGTAAATAGGCTAACATTCTTGCAAGCGGACTAGCATTTTTTGTTACTTCAGGCATTGGTTCCTCAACCCTGCAACCGAGTAAGACAATTTCATCTCCCTCTTCCCAAGAATTGATCGTGTGATATATATAGCAAGGCTCGGCTTCGAACCATCGAATATTTTCATTTGACCCAAAACGAGGAAGAATACCAAACCTACTAGGAACGTCTCGATGAAATTCGACTTTGTATCGGCCTTTGCTAATTGCGTTTGAGTCCGCAAATAACGGTAAGTCCATTAATATCGAGTAATTTTCTGTAATTGCCATATCATGAGGAAGGCGTGGACCAGGTAAATCAACATCTACGCAATGCGTTAAAATCCCCGAAGCAGATACAACTCCATATGTCAACGATGACCTTAATGGTCCATAATCAAAAAACATTAAGTCACCTGTTTGTTCATCTACCTTCGTATGCGCTGATATATTATTTTTGTATTTTCCTCCAAAATCCTCAATCCCTAACGTTTCAAGCGTTTGAGGATCAACTTTGTATGGTTTACCTGACATATACCACAAGGTCATCAGTTGTTTATTATGGAAAACAACATCGGTATTTGATGTGTCCTTCAGTGGCATATCCTTTGGGTTTTTCACCATAGATTCCATACGCCCGAACCATATCGATTCTCCTACAGCAGCTTCTCTTTCAAAAGCAGCTGTTTTAATCCATCTGTTTCGATAGCTTACCTTTCCATCACGAAGTTGAACTGAGTGAAGCATTCCATCACCGTCAAACCAATGGTATCTTCCTCTCGTTTCATATTTGGGATTAGGACCATTCCTCACATAAATTCCATTTATATCTTTAGGAATCTCCCCTTCAATGACTTCTAAATTTTCAACAAAAACTTCATCATGTATAGGTTCATATTTTCCTAATAAATACGGATTCACATTTGTTTCTAGTGCGAAATCAATCATATCATTTTTCATCTTCATCCTTTTTCCCCCTTTACATAAATAATTTCCTTGTCAATACGTGTCGTTAATCGGAATTATCAGTTATATAAGAAATTTTCTGAAAAAGCGACAAAAACCACACAAACTAATTAGTAGTCATCATAAGCGTTTAGAAGATTCATCTGGTAAGTCCTACTTAAATCCAGTCTGTTTTCATATCGGTTGTTGTTACAGATTTCTTAGATAAAAGTACACATATATCTAGTGTTCGGGGCATCTTTTCTACTTTTACAATTATTAAGCTCTAATAATACTCATCATATTGTCCATTTAAAAAAATAGTAACAACGGTTACGAAAAGAGCGTAAATCAAAGTTGGAGAATAGATGTTATAATGGTTGAAGTTAATAAATTTGTAGGTAACGAGATAGGTGATTTTTAATAATTAGAAACAACCCTACTTACTCTTGAGTAAATAACTTATTATTCATAATAATGACATAATAACGAAGCTATATCTAGTAAAAAAATTCGAGTTTTTTAGACAAATAAGCTCATTTAATAAATGTTGATTTATGATTATGAGACTTTTTTATCATGCTTTACTTTCAATATTTAAACCTTGATTAATCATTTTGAAATTTAAACCCCCAATATAATACAATAAAATACGAGGAGAAACGGAAAATAAAACTTTGATATCAATAAAATTTAACAAAGCATAAAAAACGCTTTTCCATCAAGAAAAGCGACATAATATTATTCCTATTACTTCCCTGATTTACAAATCCGTTTATGTAAAAAGCATAAAAAGGGCTTTTGATTAACAGATGAATCTTAAATCATTCAATATTTTCCTCAATTCTAGTTCTCAATGTACTCACTTTTTTGATACGACTTTAAAAATGATAAAGTGAGGATTTTTCATTAAATACTTAAATGCATCATGATAATCTTTTTTCATTATTTCCAACGGTTGAGGTTCTACCACTTCTTCTATGTTAAAAAATTATACCGTATCAGCTATAATTTGCTGTAAAGGTCTACCGCGATATTGTACCTCAATTGCAATCTTTTGTTTTCTCCATATATCAGATATCACCCGCTGCTCAAAATAGTCCTCACATTTGAAATGAGTAAATTCCATAAAAGGGTGGTGTACTGAAAATAACAAAGTTCCATGAGGCTTTAATACTCTATTAAACTCACTAAATGTGAATTCCCAGTCTTTAATATAATGAAGTGTTAATGAAGAAACAATAACATCAAATTCATCATGTTCAAATGGCAAGCTCTTTTCGAGATCTTGACACAATATATTTGCTTTATTATTTAGCCTTTGCTTAGCTACTTCAACCATACGAGGACTTATATCTATTCCTGTTACACTAGCTCCTCGTTTAACTAATGCCTCTGAATACCAGCCAGCAGCACAGCCAGCATCAAGAACATTGTTATGATGTAAGTGTTTTGGCAACAATTCCATCATTGCTGGTCGCTCATAAAAAGCGTTATAAGGACTGTCATTATCAACATTCTCTGCGTATGTGTTAGCTAAAAGATTGAACGTTTCAGCAGTTTTATTGGGCATGCTCATTCCTCCTCCTAAAGACATCAAAACTCATATTAAAATTATAATTGAGTATTGCTCCTAAACAAAAAAATACAATTCTATTATTCTTATTTAACAATTGAACAACGATACTATTTTCTCATTCCTATAGGGTTAAAAAGAAGAGGTTAAAAGCTAACTTCAACTAGAAAAAACCAAATAATAAAAGGGCTCGTTTTTAGCCCTTTTATTTTCTAACAATTATACAAATAGTAGCTTAGATTATGAAACAATTGGAAGCGAATATCGTACATACCCATCTACATCATAGTCGTATTTTTCACAAATTCGATACTCTCGACCGTTAGAGCTTAACTCTAGGTTATTTTTTTCTACAAAAGAATAAAGTGCTTCTCCCGCAGCATTAAAATCATGATCGTTGTTTGCTACTACAACACAGCTTTGCTTAGGTAGAGTGATTTTCGTAAACCACTCAGGTATGCCATCATAAGATTTTACTTCAACACAGAGAATATATGCATGTGTTTCAGGATGATCCTGTAATTCTGTTATTGGCCATATTCCGTAATGAATCCGCTCGTTCACAACTTGTGGCAAATGCTGAGATATAGCAAACAAGCTTTCCTTTGCATTTTCATATTTACTCTTCATGTCCTTTAAGCTTATACACGGAATTCCTATAAGCTTTATTTCTTCATGTTCAATAAGTACGGGCTTCATATGGTCTTTGTTTTGCATATTCCACCTCCAAAAAATTGTTAATTTATACAAGTTTTAGTCTAATTGATTCATGAAGTATTGTAAATAATTTTCTGAATATTAAATTGTTATAGCATGATACTTTGATCTGCAATACCAATGCTCCCCACTTGTTTTATTTCTGTTCCAAAGTATGATGAATTAATCTTCATAGATTTGCATAAATTTTTCCTCAGCTTAATTAGCCACTGTGGTTCATGATTCCAATGTTCATCTAGTGATCGTAAGACACGTACATACCCATATAAGTTAGCAAAACGTTTACATGCAGGGATGATTGACATCATATCTTCAGAGATTTCATATTCAGTAAGATACCCTGCCAAAAATTGTTTCTTCTTCACCTGATAGTTGTCACGAGACATACATTCTTTTAAACTATCAAGAGCTTGAACTATATCCATCACATACCAGTGATACATAGCATCGTCAAAATCGATGATTTGACAAGATTCTGAAGGCCCATCGTAGAAAACATTATCGTATTCAAAGTCATAATGAACTAAACCAAAGTTGTGTTTTGTTAAAGGAGTCGTTTTAAAATATTGCTTAAGCATAGCTGTTTCCACCTTAGCTGCAGTTTCGTTTGGAAAATGACTCAACGTATAATCTATCCAATTTAACACATCACTATACGACCTGCGCCTGTTCCTTATTGGCTTATAATCACAAGCTAACTGATGAAGCTTCCCTAATGCTTTACCATAACTAAATAAGACATGATCACTAAAATCAGTTTTATTTATAGGTACACCTGCAACTCGTTTAAATACAGAAGCATAATAAACACCCCAAGGAGTTTGTGCCTCAATAAGATCCTCACCATTTTTTGCATTTACGACCTCTAATGCATCGTATCGCTTACTACGTAAGTAATTAATAAATTCAAGCTCTGCAAGAGTGTTCTCTCTACACTTTTCGGTTTTTGGTGAAAATCTTAAGAACCTTGTCTCACCTTTGTATTTAAACGTGTAAATAGCATTAGAGGATATTCTGAAAGCAGCTATTGAACCTATATCATTTTTCCAGTATTGCACTAACATCTCTGCCAAATCTACATTAATAAAAAGATATTTAACTTTCATCATAATAAAAGGCTCCTTATTTTCTTTTGTTATTTATTTTCTTATCAAAGTTTCTTCTCTTTATAGCTAGTCTTTGTAACTCTAGTAGTTGCTTTTCGTAACTATCCACTCTTTTTCGACTTAAACTTCCCTTCTCAATCGCTGTTAGAATGGCACATCCAGGTTCTTTGCTATGTTGACAATTTCTATACTTGCAATAGGCACTTAATTCCCTTACATCCTTAAAACTTTGTTCAAGAATATCTTCATCTCCCCAAAGCTGTACTTCTCTAACACCAGGAGTATCAACAATCATCCCACCTGCCGGCAGAGGGATAAGCTCTACACTAGTTGTTGTATGCTTTCCTTTGCCTGATGTTGAACTTATAGCTTGTTTTTGTTGCTTTTCTTCCCCCACCAAGAAGTTCGTTATTGTCGACTTTCCAACTCCTGAAGATCCAAGTAAAATAACTGTTTTTCCGAACTTAACATATTCAAAAAAAACATCCATATTAATATCTTTTTCAGCACTAACATAATGAACTGGGACTTCGTTATCTATTTCATTTAATTGTTCTTTAATTTGATGAATGTCTGTACACAAATCTATTTTATTTAAGATAATTACTGGTTGTATTCCGCTCTGATAAATGAGCGATAAAAACCGTTCCACTTTACGAATGTCAAAATTTTCGTCTAGCCCCATCACAATAAATGCAGTATCTATATTTGACGCAATAACTTGTTCTTCAGTTCTTCCACCTTCAATCAAACCATTATTTATCTTTCTTCCACCTGAGATGGGGAGTTTTCTTTCGTATGCATTCTCTCTTGTTAAAACTCGATGAATGAAAGCATGGTTGTCATTATCAATTTTCATTTCATACATAACCCAATCTCCAACAACAGGAAAATCTTTTGTGAGTTTAGCATTATATCTAAACTTACCAGTAATTTTTGCTGTAAGAGGATGCCCGTTAACTGCAATTAAATAATGATCTTTATTTTTCTTTACGATTCTCGCTACTTGATGACCTTCTTGTTTAAAATGTTTAAGCTGCTTCTCAAAATAAGGATTCCACCCATGTGAATATAACTCCATTCTTTTTTCCTCCATTTAAAAATTTGTTTGACTAATATTATTGAGGAATAACTGGAAATGAAGCTAAAGTATTTACTGTTTTATGAGTGCATAAAAAAAACCACAGGGCTATATCAAATAACCTTGTGGCTTCAAAACTCATTCTTCTCATAGTCACTGTTACTACTCTTTGGTACTAATCTTCTTCGTACGAACACCAAATCGTTTCATAACAGCTTTCTTACAAATCCATACTCACACCATACTCATTTCTGACACATATTAAAAAACAAGCTATTTATTCCGCATGAGTGAGAGCTAATACAAGTAATTCCCAAGGTTATCCTCATTAAATTAGTCATCGTTAACTCTCACTCCCTTCTATAATAATAAGAAAATTATAACAATTACAATAGAATAAATCAACCGTTAAAGTCTCCATATTAGTTTAGAAACAAGAACAGAAAACTTGCTATTGTTTGTCCTCTTCTGTTATATAGGACCTTTCTAAGCATATAAGTTATTTTTTTGGAAGCCTCTTCTAGTAATTTTCGAGCAGCTAATATGTATATATGATTGTTATATTTGTAGAGAAGAAAAATGCCCTGAATGTTAGATATATTCGTGTTTAGCTATTATTACAAAGTAAGTTTTTCATACAAAAATTTCTCGCTATTATCATCATGATACATCATTTGCTTTTACAACTATTTAGTAACCAATTAAACTAAGTAAAATAGTATGAAGTTAATGCTTATATAAATTGTTGCATTACAAACAAACTACTTGATAAAGTTTGTTAGCTTATTAATTACACTAATTATTATGCAAATTAAAAAACATGTCACATATTAAGCCACAAGATTGTGGTAATTAGTAGAACATCAAAAAGGAGGGAAGAAAGTGGAAGTATTCAAGGATACTAAAGATAGTATTGCCACAACACAGGAGAACGATTTTACGGAATATATTGTAAAATACCACCAGAAAATACATAAATATTGCTATCATTTACTGAGAAACCGACAAGATGCAGAGGATGCTACACAAGAAGTATTTCTAAAAGCTTACAAAAGTTTCCACAAGGTTCATTCTCAATCTACTTTATCACCCTGGTTTTATACTATTGCTTATCGGCATTGTTTAAATGTATTAAAAAGAAAAAAATTAATTCGTTCTATCCCTTATCAGACAGATATTAAGTTATTGCCAGAAGAAGAGTATATCAATAGCGAACTTGAATTTAATGAAGAAATATCGTATTTGCTACGGAAACTAACATCAAAAGAGCGTGCAATAGTAACAATGAAGGTTATAAACGAATTTCCATATTCTGAAATATCAACAATAGTTAATAGTAGCCAGTCAGCAGTAAGAAAATGTTATGAACGTGCGATAAAAAAATTAAAAAAGCATACAACTACAAATGAAATGGGGTGTGTTAAAGATGAAAAAATTTCAATCAATTGAGCATTTTAAGCAAGCATATAAAAGCGAACATGTCCCTGAAATGGACGAACAAAAAATACATGATGCCATATCTGAACAATTTCAAAGCTCTAAGAAAATTTCATCTGTCAATAAACAACTTATATTTTTGACAACAGCCATATTCTTAATATTAACTGGATCAGTTAGTGTTGCAGCTAAACTGTCTGGTTGGACATTTGTTAATTCAAACAACGAAGAATTGATGGAAGTTTCTGGGTATAGTGACCAAAAAAGTTTTACGTATGATGATGTGATTGAAGAGCTAACAGAGACAATTGAACCAGGTGAATTCCAATATTTTGTTGCAGTAGATGAATATGAACAACATGGAGTGACAGCGATCACTCCTATCTATAAACCATCGGAGTATACAGACTTCCAAGACCTAAAAGAGGCAACAGGAGATGAGATGATCCTACCAACAATTTTTCCTGAGACATACCAATTTGTTCAAGCAACTGTAACATATGGTGGAGCATGGGAAGGAAACATAGCTGAGCTTGCAGAGAATATGTATTTAGAGGCAAAAGAACAAGGGTTACAATATATCACTAGACAAGTACATCACAATTCTTTAGTAAGCGAGATAAGTATAAAATATAAAAAAACTAGTAATTCTGATGAGATCAATGTAATAATTAGTACTGCACCATCATCATATACTCCTACCTTATCTATACCTCAAGAAGATTTGGAGCGTTCAGAGAAAAGGGAACATGACGGTATTGAGTACTTATATGATCCCCAATATGCTAACGTAGATTTTGTGAGAGAGCACAATGGATCAAATTGGATGTACCATATTGTCAATGGTGGAGGTTTAGAAAATGAAGTTTATATAATTGAATTAACTGAGAACTTGATCCAGCAATAAAGTAATTCAGCAAAATGAGAAGTGTACAATGATATTATGATTCGATATTTGTAGCCTGTCTATCCTTTATATTTTAAGCATGCAAATGAAAATGTGAGTAGCATGATTCAGTAGTAAGAACAAATTACCAATGTGTACGAAAACAGTTTATTTATCTATGATATAGATAAAACTAATAGCCTGTCATTTGGTAGACAGGCTATTATACATATATGAAGTTCTCCATATACTAAAATCCTCTTTCTTTCACGAAATTAATTTATATCCACTTAACCATAAACATACCTACACTTTTTAAAATGATTTTTTAGCTTATTCTTCTTGACTTAGAGTATACTCTAATATTTATAATCAGCTTGATTAGCAATGCTTCTTTATAATAGAAGGCTCTTTTAGTAAGCTATCTTGTTATAAATACAAATTGACAAACCAAGAGTTTCTGAAATTCTCATCATTTTATAAGAGAAGACGCGAATATCGTTAAAAACATGATTATTTATTAACAAGAAAAACAGCCTTAGCAAAAGAATATGCGTATGTCTAATGTGGAAAGGACAATATGCCTTGATAAATTATATAAGTATTTTATTATGTACAGAATAAATGGATGTAATTAAAATATCCACGTCAGTATAAGCTAAGCATTGATGTCCAATATCTGAATGTATTGCTAATCCCTCATTTACATTACTAGGACAGTACAAGTTAGTTAATAAATTAGAAAGAAGGATGAATAATGGAAAAACAAATTGCAGTAATAACAGGAACCTCGACTGGTCTTGGCCTTTCATTAACAGAAAAGTTAGCAAATGAAGGCTGGAAGGTCTACGCAACAATGAGAAATTTAGAGAAGGGTCAACCTATTAGAGAATTACAACAATCAGGTTTAGCTGTTGAGTTATTGCAGTTAGATGTCCAGTCACAAGATTCAGTAGATCAAGCTATTCAAACTGTCATTAATCAAGAAGGACATATTGACTTATTAGTAAATAATGCAGGAATTGGATATATCAAAACGACTGAACAATCTTCTGAAGAAGAATATATCAATGTATTTGATATTAATACATTTGGTGCAATTCGTTGTACAAAAGCTGTACTTCCTTATATGCGTGAGAAGAAAAAAGGAAGAATTGTAGCAATTTCATCGGTTGGTGGTTTAGTTGGACAACCACTAAATGAAATATACTGTGCGACAAAGTTTGCTCTTGAAGGCTACTATGAGAGCCTTGCTACTTATGTAACTCCTTATTTTGGAGTCGAGTTCATGATTGTTGAGCCAGGCGGTATTTCATCTGAATTTGCTAACAGTGTTCTTGCTGGTGTCTCTAGTGGAGGTGGCTTCCCTAAGGATGATTTTGAACAAGTTGTTAATGACTATATGGGCTCAAGGACAAATCGATCAGATAATATTTATCAAACCCCATCAGAAGTTGCAGATGTGATCCTATCTCAACTAAGTACGAATCCGCTACCTTTAAGGGTAAGAACATCAGACTGGTCTGAAAAATTTTGCCAGTATAAAACAAAAGAAGATCCAACTGGCCTACTTCAAACAAAAGATGTTGTAAAACAAATGTTAGGAAAATAACGAGATGTAAGGTGAAAAAACAACCATCAAAATAGGTTCAGCTTGTTATAATTAAAATAATTCATTAATGAAGGCTTTTTCGCATTTGAAGTAAAAAAACTTACACAACTATGGTCCGTGGTATCTTTTTTCTCTAAAATAAAAATCATATAATACACCTCAGCTATTTCAAATGTAAGTGAAAAAAGCAACAAAAATTCAGAAATGAGCCATAATCATAGACAGGTGGAAGCTCAACTCTACCTGTCCAAAAAGGTCAACCTTGATAAAGCTAAAGCTTAATATACCTAAACTCACAGACTCCGCAACAATAAACATCTAAGCTATAATTAAAACACTTCTCCATGCTTGACCTTGTATAGTTACTTCTGCGCATCCATTTTTTCATTCATGACTGTGTTATTTTTAAAATAGACTATAATAGTAATTATTTATAGAAAAGGTGAAGATGCGATGAATCTGTTAAAATTTATCGATAAATTACCATTACCGAGAGTATTACAACCAGTTCGAGTGAAGGATGGGATAAAATATTATGAGGTAACAATGACAGAATTTCACCAGTCCCTCCATAGTTCAATGCCAAAAACACGTGTGTGGGGTTATGAACACATTTACCCTGGACCAGTGATCGAAGTGTCAAAAGGTGAGAGAATTAGAGTAAAATGGATTAATGATTTACCATCTAAGCATTTTTTGCCTATCGATAAAACCGTACATGGCGCAGGAAAAGATACTCCAGAAGTTCGAACAGTTGTCCATCTACATGGAGGAATAACCCCTGCAGATAGCGATGGTTACCCAGATGCTTGGTTTACAAATGGATTTAAACAAGTGGGGCCTTTCTTTGAACAAGAAGTGTATGAATATGAAAATCTACAAGATGCCACAACGCTATGGTACCATGATCATGCTATCGGTATAACGAGACTCAATATATACGCGGGATTAGCCGGCTACTATCTGATCCGTAGTAAACATGAGCAGTCATTAAACCTGCCAAAAGATAAATATGAAATACCATTATTGCTCCAAGACCGTACATTTAATAAAGACGGATCTTTATATTATCCAAAAAAAGAAGCAGATGACCCTACAAATATTTACCCCTCAATTGTTGCAAAATTCATGGGGGAAAATATTCTTGTCAATGGAAAAGTATGGCCATATTTAGAAGTTGAACCACGAAAATATCGCTTCCGACTTATTAACGGCTCGAACGCCCGTTATTATAAAATAAGACTTGACTCTAATCAACCTTTTTATCAAATCGGTACCGATGGAGGGTTATTAGAAGAGCCTGTTACTATAAAAAGCATTATCCTCGGCCCTGCAGAAAGAGCTGATGTCATTATCGATTTCTCTTCACAAAAGCACAACAAAATTGTCTTAATAAATGACGCGAAAGATGAATTCCCAGAAGATCCCGAAATTAATCGGTCAAATACGAGGTTTATAATGCAATTTCGTGTAACCTTACCTTTATTAAGCAATGACACTAGTACCATTCCACCAAAATTAACAGACATCAATTTTTATAAAGAGCAAGAAGCAATTAGAACAAGACATTTAGAGCTTATTGCCCAAGATGACCAATATGGCCGCAGAATTCGGTTATTAGATTATAAAACTTGGGATGATCCAATCACAGAAAAACCAGCATTAAACGATATTGAGATTTGGAGCTTGAGTAACCCAACAACTGGGGGCCATCCGATTCACTTACACCTTGTGAAATTTCAAATACTAGATAAACAATTATTTGATGTTGAGCATTACGAGAAAACAAAACAAATTAAATATATTAGTGAAAGAATGCCCCCAGCAGCTAATGATCACGGGTGGAAGGACGTTATTAACGTTTTCCATGGTGAGACCGCTCGCATTATTGCTAAGTTTGCACCTTACACGGGTAGATTCGTTTGGCACTGTCACATTTTAGAGCATGAAGATTATGAAATGATGAGGCCATTTGATGTAGTTATTAGAAAAGATAGTAGAAAAAGATGGAAAGAGATGATCTATAAGATTTTTAGGAAAAAACTTCATAACAGAGATTAGTACTTTCTTTTTCGTATAATCATTTATTTTGCCCTCTTATTAGTTGTATGAAACTTATATTCATAGATTGAATAATATTAATGCCATATTCAGCACCTCTAATATTATCCGTTTATCACTTCAAGGCTTTGTCTATACTGTTTAAAAACTTATAACATTGAGGTGTTGAACAAATGGCTAGGATAAATATCGCTATCGACGTTCATGAAGGCATGGGTGAATTACAAACTATAAAGCAAGAATTAACAAAGCGTTTAAATAATGAGGATATTAACTATGTAACAATCGTTGAGGATGAACACGAACAATTAATATTAAGTTTTTCACCAGTGTTGTATACTTCACAAATTGAACTGTTAGAAAGTTTTCAGAAAGAGGTTCTAGATCCGTTATTTAATAAGCGTTGAGGAGTCTTTTTTTATTGGCTTAACAATAACTCTTTTAAAAGTAAAGTATGTTCTTCGTCAATTGTTCCAAGAGAACTTTCAGCCTCCTCAATAACAATAGCTGTTTGATTCAATTCATCAAACCAAATATAATAGTCGGTTAACAATTCAGGCATATTTTCATCATAAGTATAGAAAAAGGTAGCTTTCACATCTTCATGTCTAGATATTTTAGTATCCACATTTCTCTCCCATTTAATATTTTTAAAGACATTTCTTATTACTTGAATTGACTCGTTGTTTGTAACCATCATAACTTCATCTTCATAGCTCCCATGCGATGTTGGCCTTTGTACATCCACCCTTGTTAGAAGATTAATATTTAAATCATTATGCTGCCCTTTCGGAATTGGGTTTGTACAACCAAATAATAAAACTAAGGTACAATAAATTGATAAGTTCATTATTTTTTTCATCGGTAATCAACTCCTTAACAATTGTTGTAATCAAGTACTAAAATACTAATCCTCCTCAATATTCACTCGATTATAAAACTCGTCTACAATTGGAAACATATCAGGCTCTGTATGATCATATACTCCGTCGACCTTTGTTAAACTAAAGTTAAAAGTTACATCTTCCATCTCATATAAAGTAATCGCATACCTAAAGCCATCTCTTAGTTCTTGGTTTTCATCTGGAATAAATTTTACATACTGTATATTTTCTAAAAAAGCATCAATCACTTGTTGATCAATGACTGTCTTCTTATAGCCTGTACTACCATCGACAATTGTTACTGTTGATACTTTACTAAGTTGATGCTCATACAATTGCATTAAAGTCTTTGTTTGATGGGTTTGTCGATGATAGACAACAATAGATATTGTTAAAAATCTGGTAACTACCATTGTTAAAAGGACAAATTTTTTCATAATCTCCTCCAAGGATATATAATATATTTACTGTAAACTGATTTGTAATTTCAACTTAAAGTAGTTTTACTCGTTGGTTCCTTTTTTTCAATTAGACAGTTTTCATCTTTTCTCATATAAAATGAGGGCAATTGCATAACATTAATTGCTGTTCTAAATTAGTCTCAATAGCAACAAAGTTTACGAAAAGACCCTTGAATTAAAACACAAAAACAACATCCCCATAAATTCCAAGCATGCTATAATTATACTATTCATTTTTTAACGAGGAGAACATATATGGAAACAAATCTGATAATTGAACATAAAAATGGTCTGTTGTTAAATAGGACAACTAAGTTAGGAGAAAGAAGCTGGCGGAATGATCCTGTTTACAAATTCATTTTTTCAATAAATGGAAAGAGTCATTATCAAATGAAACAAACAGATGTAACACTACATGAAAATAGTTTTCTATTAATTAATCCAATGGAAGATCATAAACAATTATCTATAGAAAAAGAAAAATTGCTAATTGAATTAGATGTTAAAGAACTTCAAGCTGCATCCGAGTCTCTATTACAATATGGTGGGAATGATATTTACTTTGCACAAATGCCCCACTACAATCCGCAATTGACAAAGTGGGTACAATTTGTGAAAGATTTCGTGAGCCTTGAAAATGATAGTCTAGATTCATTACAGAGTTTTATAGATCATAGTACGTCACAGCTCGCAATAATGCTGATGAAATATTCCATTAATAGCCACTCACCGAATTGGCCAAGTCAACTATTTGAATCTCCGAATGAACAAATCCAAAAGACGATTAAGGCCATGAAGGAAAGCTATAACCATAAATGGACGTTAGATGATATGGCATCTATCGCTCATCTAAGTAAATACCAATTGTCTCATATTTTCAAAGAAAAAATCGGCATATCGCCTTATTCATGGCTTCAATTATATCGCTTATATAAAAGTCAACATTTACTCGTGCATTCCAAAAAAACAATTATCGAAATCGCATTAGCTTGTGGTTTTTCATCAATTCACACTTATAATCAATTATTTAAGAAAGTGTACAATATTACCCCAACTATGTTTAGAAAAAAGTATGCGCGATAGAGAATATAATGAAGTTAATATAATTATCAATCCTGATAGCAAAAAGATTGTTTGGATGTTAATGAATAACGTTAAGATTCCGAATAAGCTTAACGATAAAACATTTGCTAAATATAATAGTACAGCATTAAAGCTAAAGCCCCTTCCATGCATGTGTTCTGGAACTAACTTTTGAATGAGAAATACTCGAGAAAGCCCAGACATTGGCATACCTATACCAATAATGATGATAGCAATAAATATCGTATATAACTGTGTAGTCCATGTTAAAATTACAATACCTATTCCCCATACAAGTGACCCATATAAATACGTTTTCAAATTCATTTGTTTAAAGATAAGGGGAATAAGTAAATTTACACTTACGACTACTAACCCAAAAACCCCTTGCAGTGTAGAATAGATCGTTTCACTCTTATCACTGAGTTCCACTATCATTAATAGTATCCCTACATCCCAAACCCACGTATTAAAAAAAACAACGATAAAAGTAATAGTGAACAAATTCCTCACTTGTACATTTTTCTGTACCCACATAAAAAACTCTTTAATTGATCCATATGCTGCAACCAAACTTTTCTTAATAACTATCGATTTTGTTTCATTTATTTGTATTTTAAAAATGAAGAAAGCACTAATGAGATATGAAAATACATCAAATGTAAAAAAGTGTATTACACCAACCGTATTTATGAACAAGATAGCTATAAACGGGCCTAATACAGAAATCCCTCTAGACACTGTATCAATCAAGCTGTTTGCAACTGTTCTCTCCTCAATTGATGTAATCGCTGGGAGCATCGCTCGATGACACGGATTAAAAAAACAGCCAAAACTTTGGATGATAAACGCGAAAACAAGTAATACAGGGTATGTTAATAAATTCATGTATTCTATAATAACCAAAGATAAAATAATCGGTGCTCTTAACATGTCAATTAAAATTAACAGCTTCTTTTTATTTACCTGGTCAGCTACCACACCGCCAATTAAACCGAATAAAACGTATGGAATTGTTTCTGCAATGACCATCCCCGTAGTATGAAGAGCAGAACCTGTCATTTCTATAGTCAAAAATAAAAATGCCCATCCAGTTAACCGATCTCCTAATTGTGATACAGCTCCTCCTAAAAAAAAGCGAAGGAAATTACGATTTTGAAATATTTTTTTATACATGATCATCACCTCAAAATTAATGATAGCAATCACCATGTTTTATTCCTTCATAAATATTGCTGTATATTTCCACAATATTTATATATATTTTTAGTTATAACTAAAAATATATAAGTTAACGAATAGTTAGATGCCCTTTGCTTAACCAATCGCATGACAAGAATGTTAATCCCTTCTACAACATATCCATTATTCTTCCTGACGTAAATATAACAACTGTTTGCATATATGTAAGTGCTGAGTCAATGCAAACTTAACACAGGCAGTTAGCAACCTGATTAACAATGTTCGTCTAATCGTAACATTAAGGCTAAAGTTTGCATTCACTATAGAGTGTAGAAAATGTGTTATTTCATTATGCAAACGGGGAGTGAATTAATTGGGGGATATTAATGCACCTGAATATAAAAATTCAAAAGCACTCTTTGACTTTATTGTATCGGTAAAAAAAGCAGAATCAATGTTCATTGAAACAAATGTTACACTCAATAAAGAAGGCCAACTTTTACTCGACTATAATTCTTTTAAACAAATGTATTCACTAAACTATGCTATTATAAAACACCTAAAATCAAAGGAATGGAAAGTAAATGGGAAAGAGGTTTTTATGTATACAGATGAGAGAAAAAAGAGAACCATACTTACTCCGTACGATATTATGCCTTATGTAGAAAGCAAAAAATAGGTCAATGTATCGACCTAAATAAAATTAGTCTTCTAGTGAGGTTCGATTTAAAATAGTCAACCTCACTTTCACATGACAAATATAGATTTTTATGTAGAAATGGACATCTGCTATCTTTTCCTTTTTTTATGTATATCTATTTGTCTAAAATTGTAATATGATAGCATTAGGTGATTATATGTTTACAATAATTTCTATTATTATTTTTTTTACTATTGTTATCCATAGTGTTGAAACATTATCTTATAGCATACGTTTAGGAGGGGTTCGACTTAGAAAACTTGCAGTTTCATTATCGTTAACAGGTGTTGTTTTATTAGTTGCAAGGACATCGAATATGTTTCATGTAGTTTTACTCGGTGGAATTGTTGATCAAGCTAAAGTGAATACAAGTGTTGATATCGTACCAATTTTACGATTAGTACTTTTAAGCGCAACTATTGGAACATTTATTGCGATATTGTTATTTCCTACTATGACAAGATTATCAGTTAAGGTCATAAAACGTTTTGAAATAGAGGGATCTGTTATCAGGCTTTTTAGTACGACAAATATTCAAAAACTAAAACATACGGATAAATACGTAAAATACCCTAGATTTCAAATGATACATAGACTCCGGATTGGCGGAATACCGAAAAGAATATTACTTACTAATATGATAGTAACTGCTATTTATACTTCAGGGGTTCTCGCATCGTTATATGCTTCTTTACTAAATGATGAAACATCAACAGCTTCGTTAATGACTACAGGGGTTATAAATGGCTTTGCCACAATTTTACTTACTATCTTTTTAGATCCCCAGGTTGCATTGTTAACAGAAAAATCAATGAATCATCCTAAAGGTGCTGATAAGATGGCTGAAACATATGGCTGGTTAATGATATCAAGGCTCTTTGGCACAATATTAGCGCAATTATTTTTAATTCCATCTGCGTATATAATTGTATGGATAACTAAATTAACTAATCTATTAATATATTAATGTTAACTTGGGTAGTAATTTATACAGCTGGTAAGATGATTAAATTACTTGAGAAAGAAACAAAAGGGTCAAGCTCCACTGTAATTTAGTGGGGCTGACCCTCTTTTGTAAAACTCTTACAATTTAAATGAGCTTTTTAATGAAACAATTAAGTTAAAAACAGTATGTTCATCAGAAGTATGCTTAGGATCTACATTAAAATATCCGTGTCTAAAAAACTGAAATTTATCTTGTGGTTTTACATTTTTCATATTAGGTTCAATAAACCCATTTAAGATTTGCAAAGAATTAGGATTTACACGATCAATAAATGTTTTTTCTTCCTGAATTTCTTCTTCTTGCTCTTCCTCATCTAAAATCAAAGGCTCATACAAGCGGAATTCTGCAGGAATAGCTTCGTTTGCATCAACCCAATGAATGGTTCCTTTCACTTTACGTCCAGTAAAACCTGAGCCACTTTTCGTTTCAGGATCATACGTACAATGTATTTCAACAACATTACCGTCATCATCCTTGATTACCTCTTCACATTTTATGAAATAAGCATGCTTCAATCGCACTTCATTACCAGGGAATAGTCGGAAATATTTTTTTGGCGGATTCTCCATAAAATCCTCTTGTTCAATGTATATCTCTCGTGAAAATGGAATTTGTCTTGAGCCCATCTCAGGATTTTCAGGATTAATTTCAGCATCTAACATCTCTACTTGTCCTTCAGGATAATTGGTAATGACAACCTTCAATGGACGAAGTACCCCCATCGTACGTGGTGAAGTTAACTTTAAATCTGCTCTAATAAAATGTTCAAGCATTCTAGAATCTACTTCACCTGTTCCTTTAGTTACACCTAATTCACGAATAAAAGCACGGATAGATTCAGGTGTATACCCTCTTCTTCGCAATGCAGAAATAGTTGGTAAACGTGGGTCATCCCACCCATCAACATATCCTTCTTCAACTAATTGCTTTAGTTTTCGCTTACTCATTACAGTATTGGTTAAGTTCAGACGCCCAAACTCAATTTGCTGTGGCTTACTGTCCATTTCACTTTCTTCAACGACCCAATTATATAAAGGCCTTTGATCTTCAAATTCTAATGAGCAAAGTGAGTGAGTTACATCTTCTATCGCGTCTTCTATCGGATGTGCAAAACTATATACAGGATAAATACACCACTTATCTCCAGTATTATGGTGTGTCGTATGTGAAATACGATATAGAACTGGATCTCTTAAATTTATATTAGGAGAACTCATATCAATCTTGGCTCTTAACACGCGTTCGCCATTAGCAAATTCACCATCACGCATGCGTTTGAACAAATCAAGATTTTCTTCCACAGATCGGTTCCGGTATGGACTATCTTTACCTGGTTCAGTTAAAGTACCACGGTATTCACGGATTTCATCTGGGGAAAGGTCATCTACATATGCCTTACCTTTGTTAATTAATAAAATAGCACGGTTATACATTTCTTCAAAATAATCTGAAGCAAAAAATAACCCATCCCAATCAAAGCCAAGCCATTCTATATCTTGTTTTATTGAATTGACAAATTCAATATCTTCCTTCAATGGGTTTGTATCATCAAAGCGTAAATTGGTTTTCCCATTAAATTCATCAGCTAAATCAAAATTCGTAATAATAGCTAAAGCATGACCTATATGTAAGTAACCATTTGGCTCTGGTGGAAAACGAGTAGTAACATGATCACGCTTTCCAGTTTCTAAATCCTTCTTTATCATTGGTCTAATAAAATTAGATGAGTTATTGTCCACAATTTTTCAACCTCTCGTATGAAATAAATATTTATGTACCATTTTAGATTTATTAATATTTATATCATATATATTTATATTTTGCCAATAAGGTTTTCTACAAGAATTATTACAACCTTATAAGAAAGAAAGGTTGTCTCACTTTAATATTACATGTGAGCCATATAGCTTATTTAGAAAATACAAAAGCTACACGGAAAAGGCTGTTTTCGCATTAATTGTTGTTTTCTAAAATTTAGTAATAAACAAGCACAGAACTATCGTTCGTTGCGTCTTTATTTTAAAATATGTCAAACGTTCTAAATCCCTTTTTACTATACTAATTTAGTGACAATAATAACCATCGAAAATAGCCTAATAAAAAGAGCCTGAAGCTTAAGCTCAATTTAGTGTAATAATAAAATCTTATTACACATATTGCGAAGCTTAACAACAGACTCTGTTCATGTATTAAATTTATTAGCAATGATACTTTATTACAACATTTGATCTGTTGGACGAACGATGATTTCATTTACATCAACATGATCAGGCTGTTGAACTGCATACGCAATCGCATTTGCAATGTCTATACCTTGTAATGTCTTTAAATCAACATATCTTTCTTGGAAATTACGGATAACATCCTCATCTGTAATTGTATGAGTGAGTTCTGTTGCAACTGCTCCAGGGCAAATAATTGTTGTACGAATATTTTGTCCTGATTTCATTTCTTGTCGCAGCCCTTCGGTAATAGCTCTTACAGCATATTTTGTACCACTATAAACAGAGCTTCCAGGCCCAACTCGATGCCCTGCTACAGAAGAAATATTGATGATGTGCCCTGATTTTTGTTCTTCCATATACGGTAGAACCGCTCCGATCCCATAAAGTACTCCTTTTATATTCACATCAATCATTTTATCCCATTCATCCACTTTTCTTTTGTTCAAAAATGACAACGGCATAATCCCTGCATTGTTTACTAGTACGTCTATTTTACCAAAAACATTGATCGTTTCTTTCGCTAAAGTTTCCATTTCCTCAAACGATGTTACATCTGTCACATGATATGAAGCCTGACCACCAATTTCCTTAACTTGTGCTTGTAATTCCTTTAATCTTTCCTCCCGTCTTGCAGCTAACATCACTTGATATCCTTGCTCTGCTAACTTTAAAGCTGTTGCCTGACCAATCCCACTACTCGCTCCTGTTATGATTGCCACTTTGTTTATCATTATAAAACAACTCCTTTAATATTCAACTTTTTATACTAATAATGTTTTTTTAGTCTAAAATGTATTACATATGTAAATATAACACCATTATTCAACATTGTAAACCAA
The DNA here is from genome assembly GCF_033963865.1 of Cytobacillus sp. IB215316. Classification (NCBI taxonomy): domain Bacteria; kingdom Bacillati; phylum Bacillota; class Bacilli; order Caryophanales; family Bacillaceae; genus Cytobacillus; species Cytobacillus sp. IB215316. Next base: position 432,830 of record NZ_JAXBMC010000002.1, read on the forward strand.
AAAAACTTATTTTGTCTAAAATGTTTATTATAAGGCTATATTAGTATATGTTATAATTAAGTTTTTAAGGGGGATTTTCTATGCGTAAGATTGATCCTAAGTTAAGGGAACAAATGAGAAAAACATATGCACAAAAATTAATGAGCATCATTCGAGTTCAAGGATTTAATTCACTTAAAATTCAAGATATAGCTGAGCATATGCAAATTAGCAAAGCGACACTTTACAATTATTTCTCTTCAAAAGAAGAAATATTAAATGAAATAACGGTTAACTATATTGAATATTTTAAGCAAGGCGAACAAACCATTGAAAATAATCAATTTACTTATATAGAACGTTTCCAAAAAGTTTTTGAGCAAGAAGTACTAACGGCTATATATATTTCTGAATTGTTTTTAGAAGAATTGAAAATTGGTTTTCCAAATTTATATGAAGAAATTATTTTTGCAAGAAGAAAAAGAAAAACGACCATTAAATATTTTTATGTACAAGGGATGAAAGAAGGGGTTTTTCATTCATTAAATCCTCAAATTCTGCTTATGCAAGATGAGGTTGCATTAAGAAAATTACTAGAACCAACCTATTTATTAGAAGAAGGCTTAACGACTAAACAGGCTTTATTAGATTATTACGAAGCAAAAAAAATACAAATCATAAAAAGTGAAACACTGCTATCTGCAAACGATGAAGCAATGACAGAGATCATTGAACATCTTTCTCGCAAATTAGCAACGTCATATTTATAAATTTTCAGGGTGAGATTAATATTAATCTCACCCTTTCCCATCATCATAACTTATCCATCAAGTAATAATGATTCAGGGTCCTCTACCAGTTCTTTTACATGGACAAGGAATTGCACTGCTTCTCTGCCATCAATGATTCTATGGTCATAAGAAAGAGCAATATACATCATTGGTCGAACTGCAATCGTATCATCTTCATCAATAACAATCGGTTTTTTTTGAATTTTATGCATCCCTAATATCCCTACTTGGGGTGCATTTAAAATTGGAGTTGAAAACAATGAACCGAATACACCACCATTAGTAATCGTAAATGTACCTCCTTGTAAATCCTGAAGTGATAATTTTTTTTCTCTAGCTTTAGAAGCCAAATTCCTAATTCCCTTTTCAATGTCTGCAAAACTTAATTGGTTAGCATCACGGAGAACTGGAACAACTAAGCCCTCTTCTGCTGACACAGCAATCCCGATATCATAATATCGTTTTAGTATAATTTCGTTGTCTTGAATTTCAGCATTTAACATTGGAAAGGCTTTTAATGCACCTACAACTGCTTTCGTAAAAAAAGACATATAGCCAAGGCGAACATCATATTTTTCTTCAAACCTTTGCTTTTTCCTATTACGCAAATTTATAATTGCTGTCATATCTACTTCATTAAAAGTAGTCAACATCGCTGCTTGTTGTTGCGCTTGAACTAAATGGTGTGCAATTGTTTGACGGCGCCGTGACATTGGAATCCGTTCAATTTGTTTAGGTTGAGTAAGGTCAGTGAAAGGTGGTTGAGCATTGTCAGTTATCGTTGATTTATCTTGCTTTTCTTGGATTGAAGTAGCATAGTTTATGACATTTTCAGGTCTAATACGACCGAGCAAATCACTTGAATCAACTTTTTTTAGATCAATCCCTAATTCTCTAGCTTTTTTCCTAGCGGCTGGTGTTGCTATCGGACGCTCATTTTGTGATGACATTTTGTTCGTTTGCTCTCCCTCACGTACATCTATTTTCGGTTGATCATCATGAACTGTTTCTTCGGTAGCAACATTAGAAAATGACTCGTTTGAAGTAAGAACTTCTCTCTTATCATTTACTTTCGCAATTACTTGATCTACAAAAACAACTTCACCTGGCTCAGCTAAAATATCCTCTAATACTCCATCATACTCTGCATAAATTTCTATATTAATTTTGTCAGTTTCTAACTCTACTATCGCTTCACCTTTGGAAATGGAATCACCCTTATGCTTGAACCACTCAGAAATCGTACCTTCTGTAACAGATTCTGCGAGTTCCGGTACTTTAATTTCTTTCATTATGCCCACTCCTCTGTTATTTTCAGTGCTTGTTGTATAATTTGCTCCTGTTCCAACTTATGAATTACATGCTCTCCTGTTGCAGGACTTGAGTGATATGGTCGTCCTATATAATCAAATTTCACACGCTGTAAGGAAGGGTGTAACAACTTATAGATGAATTCCCAAGCCCCCATATTCTTAGGTTCTTCCTGTACCCAAAAGACCTCAGCTAAATTTGGAAAGCGTTGTATTTTTTGAATAATTTCCTCTTTTGGAAAAGGATATAATTGTTCTATACGTAATATATGAATATTACGTGATGCTATTGTGGATCTCGTCTCCAACTCAGAAACTATATCTACGGCAATTTTTCCTGTACAAAGAATAAGCCGTGTCACAGCCTCATAATCTTCTCCAACAAGCGGGTGTTCAATAACTTCTTGAAATTGCTGATTAGTGAATTCCTCAATATATGACATTGCCTTTGTATGACGTAGTAAACTTTTCGGTGTCATTATAATTAGTGGACGAACCCCCTCATCACTTAACATAGCTGCTTGCCTTTTGAGAATGAGAAAATATTGCGCAGAGGAAGTTACATTAGCCACTGTCCAATTATTTTCCGCAGACAAGGTTAAAAAACGTTCTAACCGAGCGCTCGAATGTTCTGGTCCTTGTCCCTCGTACCCATGTGGAAGTAGCATGACTAACCCTGACTTCTGTCCCCATTTAGCCCTCCCAGCTGATATAAACTGGTCAATGATTACTTGCGCAGCATTCACGAAATCTCCAAATTGTGCCTCCCAAATAACCAATGCATCTGGAGCATAAACGCTGTATCCATACTCAAAGCCTAGTACGGCCGCTTCAGACAATGGACTATTATATACCGCAAAAGATGCTTTGCTATGGTCCATGTTGTGTAAAGCAGAAAATTTTCTATCAGTTTGATAATCATTTATAACAATATGGCGGTGGGCAAATGTGCCCCTTTCAATATCTTGGCCTGTCATTCTTATCGGTGTACCATCAGAAATAATTGATGCAAGCGCTAACACTTCAGCTAACCCCCAATCAACTTTTCCTTGTTCGTTCAACGTTTCCTTTCGTCTCATCAGTATTTTTTTTAATTTCGGGTATACATATAAGTCTTCTGGCCATTCGACTAATGAAGTATTAATATCGAGTAGTTTTTTCTCAGTTATTGAAGTTTTTTTCTCTGAAAAGTTAGATGATAACCTTTCATTTAAGCTGGTCTTATCGTTCGTATTTTCTTGTGCAGTTATTTGTTTATTACTATCGGATAATTGGTTATTCATAAATTGTCTATAATTATTGAAGCGCTCAACACTGAACTGTCCCTTCTCATATAGTTGCTCAGCATACTTTTCAGCTACTCGAGTGTGCTTATGAATCAAGTTATACGTTAAAGGCTGTGTTGCCATTGGATCATCTGTCTCATTATGGCCATAACGACGATAACCTACCAAATCTATGAGAAAATCTTTCTTAAATTTCTCCCTATATTGTGAAGCGAGGCGTACAGCTACTAAGCAAGCTTCCGGATCATCAGCATTTACATGTATGATAGGAATTTCAAAACCTTTGACTATATCGCTTGCATACAATGTAGAACGAGAGTCAACAGGGCTTGTAGTAAATCCAATTTGATTATTTGCAATAATGTGTATCGTACCGCCTGTTTGATATCCTCTTAATCGGCTTAAATTTAATGATTCTGCTACGATACCTTCTCCTGGAAAGGCAGCATCACCATGAATGAGAATACTTAATGCACTACTTTGATTTTGTATCGGGTATCCTCGCTTCTGTCGATTTTCTTGGGCTGCACGGGTAAACCCTTGAACAACAGGATTAACAAATTCTAAATGGCTAGGATTATTCGCGAGGTGTATTTTTGTGTGAATACTTTCTTGTTCGTGAATATTAAGATCTGCACCTAAATGGTATTTAACATCACCCGTCCAACCGTAATTTATCCCTGTTGATCCTTCAGATGGGACAAGATGTTTATTCGGTGCATGATGAAACTCAGAAAAGATTTTTTCATATGGTTTTCTTAAAACATGAGCCAGCACATTTAACCTACCTCTATGTGCCATCCCTATCAGAATGTCTTTAGTCCCTGTTTTTGCATTTGCATAAATAATTTCATCTAACATTGGAACTAACATATCAAGCCCTTCAATTGAAAACCGTTTTTGAGCTGCGAATGTTTTGTGTAAAAACATTTCAAAGCTCTCAACTTCAATTAAGCGCTCAAGAAGACTTACCTTTTGCTCTTGTGGCAACTCTTCATACAAAGACTCAGTTTCAACTACTTTATATAGCCATGCCCTTTCTTCTAAGTCTTGTACGTGATTAAATTCGAATGACAAGGAACTTGTATAGAGCTCTTTTAATTTTTCGATAGCAGAAAGTCCGGTACGTATTGAGTGAGGTGCATGCTCCCATATAATATCGGCAGTCATATTGTTCAGATCATTTTTCGTTAAATGATACGTCTCTAAGTTTAGAAAGTTAGGTGAAGAAGCATTTTCATTAAAATGCTGATGGAGCGGATTAATTTTTGCATACAAATGTCCCTTTGTTCGGATCATTGTAACAAGCTGAATTGCCGAAGCAACTTTTGATAATTGGTCTGATTGGTTGTTTTGAGATTCACAATGCTTATTAGTTGAAAAAGTAGGCGGTCCCCACTTAACAAATAATTGTTTAATACTATCATCCACTTGATTCGGGTTATTACAAAATAACTCATATTGCTCTTGAACATACGCCATGTTTGGTCCAGAAAACGATTGCCATTGAAAGCCATGTTTTCTGTTTGTCATGTTAGTTACCCTCCCATTTATATGAATGAATATGATGTAACTATAAGAAGTGTTTTAGTATATTTAATTGAATTTAATTCTCAATTAAAAAATAACAGAAACGCACACATATTACAAAAATAATGCTTCAAATAATAAATAAAGTTGACAATCTTCTTCTCCTAAGCTTCAATATTATTTTTACTATTATCGTACACGGTTATGCCTAACTTTAAGCGACAACCATTTTGACATAACCATATTGTTATCATTAAATTTAAATAGTATTAGTTATTAATAAAGGCTTTTTCCGCATTATTTGTTGCTTACCTAATACTAAAGACGAATTTAACTAACGTTCATGGCATCTTTTTCCCCTAAAGACTTAAAAATCAAATTCAAGAGAAAAAACGGTAAAATTCACGAAAAGAGCTTTAATAAGACAGTAAAAGATACCTCATTATAGTCAGATGATTGGCTGTCGAGGTATCTTTCTTTTAGGCTTTTTATTGTACTTTTTTGTTAATATTACTCAGTAAAACGAGGTCACGTACCGAGGAATAGTTATTTATTTACCTGCCAGTTGTTGTGCCTTCTTTTGTGTTGCGATAACCGCTTGCTCAATAATATTTGTAAATTGATTTTGATCTAACACTTCTATTCCTGCTGCTGTAGAACCTCCAGGTGATGTCACTTGATCACGTAGTTCGTCGGGAGCATGTCCTTCCTTCAACATAGCAGCTGATCCATATATCATCTGCGTAACGAGCTTGCGTGCTTGGGCTTTTGTAACACCGTATTCTAACGCTGACTGTTCTAACGCCTCAGCAAAACGATATAAAAACGCTGGTGCACTTCCAGTAATAGCAGTTAAATCATGTATTTGTTGCTCTGTACATAGTTCTGCATCACCTATTCCAGTTAATACTAGCTCTAACTCTTGACGATGCTTCTCCTTAACAGCTTTGCCAAAAGTGTATAAAGACATAGATTGAGAAATGTTTGCAGCAGTGTTTGGCATAATCCAAGCAACTGGCGTCTCCTCAGGCAGAATATTTTCTAGTAGCTGTATGCCTATTCCACCTGCTATAGTGACAACTAATTGTCCTTTAATCCATAAAGACAAATCTTCTAGTATCTCTTTGTGCGCTTCAGGAGGCATAGCCAAAATAATGATATCTACATGGGCGACCTCATCCTGCCATTTTGCTGATGTTGTGACACCATATTTTTCCTTCAAATCAAATAATCTTTGTTCATCCGTTCGATTCGTAACAATAATTTCATCAATATACTCTTGTTTGTATGTTAGTAAACCAGAAAAAATGGCCTCGGCCATTCTGCCTGCACCAATAAATAAGATCTTTTTTTTCATTAGATGTTCCACTCCATTAATAGACATATTTGTTGATCTAATCAATATTTCTTAAATTCAAATTTGTTTCTTGATCTTTAACTACCACAATAAACGATTATAACGTAGTCACTATTAATAATGAAGTATTTAATTATACTCACGATAAATCTTGATGGATTTTACTTGCTTTAGATCAGTAATAGTATTTATTTTCAGCCTAAAAACTATTTCATTCCTCAAAACAAAATAAAGGAGTACTCTTCTTTTTATAAGAGTACTACCTTAAAAGCCATATAGGTGATCAACCTATTTATAGATCCAAAGCATTCATTATACAAGTTTTACGCTATTGAACATCTAATTTCATGAATGAAAGATGCTGTTAACTTGTATTCTCTAATAAGGGCGTACCACTACTCCAAGTACAATGATTAACAGTATGAATAATACTACAATAAACGCAAATCCACCAAAAGGTCCATGTCCACCATATCCATAACCACCATAACCATACATATTACCATTCCTCCTTTCTAGTTATATGGTCAGTTTATGTGTATAAAAACAAACTGACTGTACGAATGCACATGATGAAAACACCCAATTTATGATAATCTTTATTATTTTTCATATAGCTTGTGTGTTTCGTACTTAGAAACAATGACAAATTTAAATTTGATTTAAGGGATCTTTACTACTTTAATACAGTTGCAATCGATAAAAATATTGCATAGCTGTTTTTATTTAATAACAATAAAATTCCTTTAACTTATTGTGCAAACTCGTGGTTTTTCTTAACAAAAGCCTGTTATCCAATTAATTGTTCATTATGGTAATAATATCCAAATACAAATGTATCTAATGCTCGGGGCATCTTTCTTCTCTATAGACTATGAAAGTCATATAAAACCATTCAGTCTCTCAAATGTGAGGGAAAAAAAGCAACATAGTTTTTGAAAAGAACCTTACTTATATGAACCTTAATGAGCGCAAATGCTAATACAAAATAAGACTTTTTACTTAGCCCATAACTTACATTACTTGTGAAAATATTATCAATCTTGATAATTATACTGAATATTTGTAATATTACAATTAGCTATATGCATTTACTATATAGTAGTAAATATGAATAAAAGGAGTTGGAAAAATGAAAATCCGTACTTATCTATTAATCGTGCTATTAACTACGATGCTAGTATTTCCATCAAGTATTGTAAAAGGTGCTATTGTAACAGATGCAATTCCAAAACCAATTAATGTAACCAATACGCCTGGAACTTGGTATTTAGGGGCTTTACCCGACAATGTGAATATGAACAAATCTCCTCTCGTATTCGTCCAAGGTTTACACGGAAACGCTAAGGATTGGTGGGAAGAGACAGTTTATTACGGTGAAAACGATATGTACAATTATGCATATACTAATGGCTATCGAACAGCTTTTGTACAACTTGAGGATGCAACTGGTGGAGATGCTGCGGATATGTGGCATAATGGTCAAATGCTAGCATCGATGTTAGAGGAAATTTACAACTATTTTGGAGAGCAAGTTACTATTATCGCTCATAGTAAAGGAGGGGTCGATTCACAAACAGCGCTCGTCCATTTTGGAGCATGGCCATACGTAAACGACGTCATAACATTATCTTCTCCACACTATGGTTCTCCTTTAGCTGATTTGGCATATAGTTCTTGGGCAAATTGGTTAGCAGACTTGATTGGCAGAACTGATGAAGGAACATATGTAATGCAAACAGGGGAAATGGAAAAATTCCGTCTAATTACCGACGAAAATGAAAGCGCATACAAAAATAACTATTATACTGCTTCTGGCACTGGATGGGGGCCTTTCTTTTCTGCTCTTTGGTTTGGTGGTGCGTATATAGGCGGTGATAACGATGGTCTTGTTCCTGTATGGAGTTCTAAGCTTCCGTATGGCACTCACTTTTTTAGTGGAGGAGACGACATAGATCACGATAATATTCGTATGGGCAACAGCTCCTTTGATAGAATCGCAACTTTGTTAAATGATACATCTGCTCACACATCGGCAAATTGGTTCACAGCTGCTTCATCTGACTCACAATATGTACCTGAACAATTATTAAGAGGCGGTAGTTTATCTACTAATCAACTAGTAGAAGAACTTATCCCTGTAGAATCTGATAATAATAGAGTTGTATTTCAAATATTAACAGCTAGCGAAGATGTGAATGTAAAGCTTATTTCTCCGAAAGGAAAAGAGTATACAAAAAAATCAAAGCAATATATCCAATCTGAGGGGGAGAATTACTTTAAAAACACTTACATTCAAACATTTACTATAGACCAACCTGGTGCCGGAGAATGGCAAATAGATTTAAATAGTAGCAACGATGATGCCTACTTTATAGTTACAAACTTTCAAGGGTCAAATGCACTTAACTTAGGTTGGGGAGAGCTTGAAAAAGAAGTTAAAAATAAAGATAAAAAAGATAAAAAAGATAAAAAATTAAAGATTGATAAGAAAGTGAAGAAAAATAAATCTAAGCAAAAAAAACCTAGAGATATTTCTAATGAAATTCTTGATATAATCCAAGCTGATACGTACAATGTCACCTATGAAATTGTTGGAACGACTGAGAATGGTGAAACATTTTACCGAACTGCTGTGAAATCTTATTATCAATATGATGAAAATTAAAGTCAATTTGTTTTGTTGAATTAGGTTCGTAGATAATTAATTCAAGAGGATTTAGAATATAATAATTTGCGACTTTATCCTTCATTACAAAATAAGTAAAATTAGGTTATTCTCGTATTTAACATTAATCTTTTATCTATTAAACTAATCTGTTGCGTAAAAGAGCTTGAAACAATATTCAAGCTCTTTTTTCTTCTATATATTTTACGTACCCATTAAATTTCTACTCATATATCATTCAAGGACAGTACCAGTATCATTTACGTATAAAATATATGTTTGCCGATCCTCATCTGCCTCTACCGACGACCTTTTATACTCTTTTCCTTCTATATATATAAATGAATTACCTATATATCCTAAAACATCCATATGGTCACGACAATCATATATTTTAAGAAGCTTTTGCTCTCCAATCCTCCTATACTCCCTTACTTCCACACATAAGTTTTCTCTCACACGTGCATTGGGATCGATCGTATCATCTCCAATTTTGTTCACATATAAAACAAAACGGTCCTCTTCTAATGCTGATGATACTTGTTCATATACAATGCCGTCCTTCACATAATACTCACATTCACGTCTGACAAATATTTGTTCTCGATCGATATCTTTATAATGATATAATGCAGGATAGTCTTTATAACGATCATTTAGCCGAATTTCTAACACTCTAATTTTTTGATTCATGTGCCCTCTCCTATGTAAATGTTATTACATCCATTATATAGAAAATACCTATAGCTATAAAATGATAATACTTAATAAAAGGTTTTATATTTTGCCCTATTACGAAGTCATTGTTAAGGCTCTTTTTGTATATATTACACGACTATCATAAAAATAAGAATAAAAATAGCACAAAGGCTGAATGTATGTGTGGTTATTCTTTAGCATTAATAAACAACCTATACGATATCATCATTACTCAGCTATACATTCTCGTTTTTCACATTAATGAATCGATGCTATAATTTATTCTTTTCCTTAGTAAGATTCACAAGAAGCTTCAAAACCAAAAAATGCTATAAATTAGAGATAAACAACTGATTTATTTATCCTCTAACAATACTTTTACATGTTAGGTGGATCCCACAATCAATATATATATTGAACGAAAAATGCTATCTTGACTGTGGGATTAATCCCCTCTAACATTAATTTTATTAGGCTCTTTTCGTAACTTTGTTGCTATTGTTATCAAAATAGTACCAAATAAGTGGTTTACATTGTTAGTTAACGATGTAGAACAAAGATGCCTATCGTACTTATTTCTTAATACAAAAAACAACAATCAATGGGAATATAGCCTTTTAGTATGTGGAAATTAGAAACGGCGACGACGGAATAATGCACTCAACAAAAAGATCGTTGCGACAGCACGAAATGGAAAGAACCTTCTTCCACCACGACCACGAACAAATAAACCCGTTCCAGTCCTACCTTCGATGACTCCATCATAACTCCAGCCGCCAACTCCCATCACTCTAACGGGTTGATAATAGTACCTATTTGTTAAATTACTGATGTGTTCTTCATGTAGCATATTTATTCCTCCTTTCTAACTAAATCTTGCGAGAAGGATAAATAGCGATACTAGAAAAGGTTTATCAATACTCAATTACTGTGATTTTATATTGATGTTTATTACCCATTCTAAAAAATAGCCTAATACCGATGCAAAGAGCTACTTTTTAATATAGGGTAACTGTCTGAACATATTTAACAGCATCCTTCCGCTTCTATCTATTATATGTATGTAGTAAATAATCGGTATGGACATCCCCCTATGCCTATCAAAAATTTTCTTTGCCTATGTTTAGGTGTTTGTTATAGGAAGTTTTCACATTAATAGTTGCTTTCCGTAAAAAGAGGTAAACACAAATATAACTATCGTTCGGAGCTTCTTTACTTCTCAAAGGTTATAAAGTTATCTAAAACACATCAGTTACTTAAATGTAAGTGAAAAAATAACAACAAAGTTTACGAAAAGTGCCTATAACAATGAGCAGCATAGTTCTAGACTTCTCATATAATACTTCTCTAAATACACGTTTCACCTATATTGTTTCGATCCTACATCGTATTTGTTCTTTGAATAGTTAAAGCTCAATTGCTAATACTAATCAAAGCTCCATAAAACATGTAACAAAATAAGGAGATACAACATGCAAGAAAAACTTCATCCTTATCAAGTCACTATCGTTGTTTATATGATACAAATTGGAATTACCATCATTACTTTACCTCGTATCAGTGCTGAGACTTTTGGGACGAATGGATGGATTGGGGTAATAATTGTATCTCTACTAGTAGCAGTGAACATATTAGCAATTGGTTTAGTCTTCTTTTATAGCAATGGAAAATCAATTTTTAAGATTTTGGATGAAGGACTCCCACAATTTTTATTGCGGCCATTTTATCTTTTTTTAGCGTTACTATGGAGTACTCTTGGAGTATTAATAGCAAAAGATTTCGAATTGCAATTGAATTTATTTTTCTATCCAACACGTACAGCATACATATATGTATTAATGTCTCTTTTTTTTACATATTGGCTCGTTCGAAGAGGAATTTATCACATCGCCAAAGCTTCAGTTGTTTTCTTCGCTGTCATCTTAATGACATTATTATTAGGATTTCTTCTACCCGAGTTTAGATTTACAAGATTAACGCCATTTGTTTTTAAAGGTGATAAAGAGCTATTCAAAGGTGGGATACAAGTTGTATCGGCTTTTTTAGGGTATGAGCTAACCCTTCTTTTTATACCTTATATGCTGAAACCGAAAACAGCTGTAAAATCAGTATTGCTCGGACATGCTATTGTCACTTTTGTCTATGTTAGTACTTGTTTTGTTGCTTTTGGCTTATTTAGCTATCGACAATTGTTAAATGATAAATTCCCAATCCTAACTATGCTTGAATATTTGGAGTTTCCATTCATCGAAAGGGTTGAAGGCTTTGTTTTTCACTTTTTTATACTAGAAGTGATTATCACTGTTATCTTTTTTTATTGGGGTGCTGATCAAGTTCTTAGACAAGCTATTCCAAAGATTTCTCCTAGAAAATCGATTTTAAGTTTAATCATCGTCTCATTTTGTATATCACTATTTGTTAATGGCTCTCTTGAAGTTGATAAGTGGTTACTCAGTCTCGGTTTTGCTGAAGCAATCATTGCTGTAATACTTCCTACACTACTCTTATTAACATTAGGAATATCTCATTTACGTCATAAACAAAATGTTTAATTAATCCCAATCTTCTAGTCAAGATTTTAAAATGACATATTGGTATATCCTATCTTGGAATAGAGTATCTATAGAAGTCCATACTAAGGACAAAACATTTATTAAGACTAATTTATTCACATAGTTAGAAATTACTATAAATTCGGGGTGATAAAGTGTTTACATTTTTTAAAAAGCGGATGAAAAATGATACAGCTAAAAAGAAGACATCCGACAATGAATTAGAAAAGCATGATAGTAACCCTGAACCTACCTATTCACATATTGAACAGCAATTTACAGACTGTACTGACATATCTAAGAAATATTGTCAACGAGTCGATGTAAGACTAATCTATTTCGAGTATATGGTTGACAAACAAACATTAAACAGCGATGTAATTGATAAATTGGAAGATCTTGACCCTGAAGAAGTGCACTCGTTTCTACAGCAAAGCCAATTCCAGCCTAGCCATGAAAATAAAGAAGTAGTAAAAGCGATCTTAGATGGTAATGCTGCAATTTTTCACGAAAATAATACGTATATATTCGAAGCTACAAAGTTAGAAACACGCGCGATACAAACAGCTGAATCTGAGACAATTATAACAGGGCCACATGATGCATTAAATGAACTAATAGATACAAATCTATCTCTAATTAGGCGTAGAGTGAAAAGCTCTCATTTAAAAGTACTAAAATTGTCGGTAGGTGAAATAGGAAAAAGTAACGTGTATTTATTATATATTGATGGCATTGCTGATCAACAAATTGTTCAAGATGCTAAGACAAGGATCGAAAACATAGAGATTGATGCAATTTATGATGTTAACATGCTTGTTCAATTAATCGATGAGTCTCCAAACTCACCTTTTCCACAATTTCATACGACAGAACGTCCAGATGTCATTTCGTCTAAACTAACTGAAGGAAAAGTTGTCGGCATGATGGAGAACAGCCCTTATGCGTTTAGTGCTCCAACGAGCTTTTTTGATTTCTTTCAGTCAACAGATGATTATAACCAGCGGTGGCTCGTGGGATCTGCCACAAGGTTGTTACGCCTATTTGCTTTATTTGTAACTGTTTCTTTTACAGCTCTGTATGTGTCAATAACTACATATCATTATGAAATGGTACCCGATTTACTATTAATTAGCTTAATTACATCAAGAAGTAATGTTCCCTTCCCACCAATAATGGAAGCATTGTTGATGGAATTTACCATTGAACTATTAAGAGAGGCTGGAGCACGTCTACCGACTAAGATTGGTCAAACAATCGGCATTGTTGGTGGAATTGTCATTGGATCAGCATCAGTAGACGCTGGTATTACAAGTAATATCTTAATTATAGCTGTTTCAATTTCTGCTATCTCTTCTTTTGTCATACCTAGTTATGTCATGAGTAATTCTATTAGAATTATTCGGTTTGGTTTTATTTTATTAGCTGGTTTGTTAGGTAACTTAGGTATTGTATTTGGCATAGCTTGTTTAGTTATTCACCTTACTGGATTAACTAACTTAAAAGCACCTTATTTTTGGCCTATTTCACCAACAAATCCTAGTGGTTGGAAAGATACAATCATTAGAGGGCCTCTTAGTATTTTTAATACCCGCCCTAACATAAGTAGCCCTACAAATGATACAAGAAAAAAATTAAAATAACGACAAAATCCTACCCTTAAAGAGCTAGTTGAGAGTAGCTTAAACAACAAGATTTTGTAAGAAAAGGGGACTTATGAATGCAAGAAAAACTCCAACCTTTTCCAACAGCTATACTTATCCATATGGTTCAATCAGGGATTATTTTATTCAGCTTACCTCGTGTAGCAGCTGATGCTTTTGGAACTAATGGGTGGATTGGAGTTTTACTTATCTCCTTAATTGTCATGTTAAATATAGTACTCATTAGTCTCGTTTTTCACTTCGGTAAAGGGAGATCGATATTTAACATATTTGAGGATGCTTTACCAATATCATTGTTGCGACCTTTTTATCTCCTTTTAGCTCTGCAATGGGGTACATTGGCTGTTGTTATCGCAAAGGATTTTGAAATGTTGTTAAGAATGCTATATTATCCTACGATGCCATTTACAGGATATGTCTTTTTATCAATATTATTAACGTATTGGCTCGTTACGAGTGGCATTTATCATATTAGTAAAGCAACCGTTATATTCTTTTATTTATCGATATGGACTGTACCTTTATTATTATTCCACCTTTCTGAATTTAAGTTCTTTCGATTTACACCATTTGTTTTTGAAGGCAGCAAAAAAATAATTGAAGGTGGTAGCGGAGTGTTTACTGCTTTTTTAGGGTATGAAATTATCTTGCTATTATTTCCTTATTTAGCAGTAAAAAAATCTACAGTTAAAGCATTTTTCTATGCAAATGTTATTACAACGATGGTCTACTTCTTCGTTTGCATTGTATCTTTTGGTTATTTTAGCTTTGATTATTTAAGAAATGAATCATTTCCTTCGTTGACATTGCTTGATTATATTAGATTTCCATTTGTGGAACGAATTGAAGGCTTTCTGTATAATTTAGCTTCTTTATCTGTTTTAGTTACTGTCGTGATGTATTATTGGTCAGCAAACGAAGCTATTAAACACGCATTGCCAAAAATAAAGCCAAATCGTTCATTTGCATTATTGTTAATCGTTACGTTTATAATTTCTTTGAACCTGACATTGATAAGAGAGGTTGAATTAGTCTTAACAATTCTTGCACGAATTGAAATCGCAATAGCTATTTTATTACCAATTATCCTTATAGTACTTATAAGCATCACACATATGAGGAGGAAAACAAATGCGTAACATATTCTTTGTAACAATATGCATTGTCCTATTAAGTGGCTGTTATACTAGTTATGGAATCGATGACTTAGCTATGATCAATGCAATAGGTTATGACCTTTCTGAAGAGGAGGATGCTTATCTTGATGTTACAGCCTTATATCCACGCGCTACAGAAACTGGTAACGTTTTTGAAACACTGCAAGCTTCTGGGAATTCAACGAAAGATATTGAGATTGATACGATGGCGCAATCAAGCTTTGAGATCGTAAATGGTCAGCTTGAAATTATGTTATTTGGGGAGGAACTCGCAAAAGAAGGTATCTTACCGATTATTCATACAGCATTACGAGATCCTAGCATTGGCTCTAGAGTTAAGCTAGCTGTAACAAAAGGAAAAGCAGATCAAATCATTACAAAGAAATTAGAAAAAGAACCTAACTTAGGTTTATATTTAGATACAATGTTAAATAAGTTCGAAAAGACATTTGTTTTTCCATCTGTTAATTTATATCAATTTTCCAGATCTTACTTTGATGATGGCATTGACCCCTTTTTACCAGTATTTACAGCAACTTCAAATAATATTGAGTTTGACAGCTTTGCCTTGTTTAATGAAGATAAACTTATTACGACGATCTCAAGAAAACAAGCTGTCTACTTATTTTTTTTAAGAGAAAACTTTCGTAAAGGATTACTTGATATCGATTTAATGAAGGGAGATATTGCAGATCATATTCACCTTTCATATGTTCGTAACAAACATAAAATACATATTACCAAAAAAGAAGATGATCACTTTTCAGTAGAAATTGATATCCATGTTACTGGTTCTTTAGAAGAGTATACCGGTGACTTGAATATTGAAGAACCTAAAGAACAAAAGAAACTAGAAAAAATAATAAAAGAGCTTGTTGATAAAGAAACTATGGCTGTAATGAAGTTTCTACAAAAGAATAATGTTGACGTGATAGGCTTAGGCCAAAAAATTAGAAATAGTCTTACATATGAAGAGTGGAAAAGCCTTGATTGGGATAAAGTGTACCCAGAAATTGACGTCACAATTAAATCAGATGTAAAAATACGAAACATAGGTAAATTTAATCAGGATGACGTGAGCAACTAGTTGAGGACTGATCCACGCTGACTTATAGTGTTACAATAACGAATGGCAGACCTATCTAAGATCTGCCATTCGTTATTTTTCGTTAAGGTGTTTTCTCATTCACACTATAAATTTATTGATAAATAAACAGCAAAGTTTACGAAAAGAGCCTGCACTATTTAAGTTAGCTTACAATTATACATTACATGGTGAAAGACGGTCCTCACAATTTTCATATAGATGTTGTACATCAATATTGAATAACTCTGTAAAAGAGTTAATAGGGTACCCCATTACATATGACATAACAGTATTATAAGCAAATGCCTGTCCAGTATATGTAGGTATATCATCGTCATAATACCCAAAATAAAATTTCCTATTTAATTGTACATCTGTTGACTGTAACAACCCTTTCACACTAGCCCAGTATCTTCCTTCATCTATTGTGTAGTCAGCCCACCAACGCTTATCTTCAAAGAAGGATAGACTAAAATACTGGGCTGCCCCCTCCAGTTTAAACCAATCAGCTAAAGTAAAATTGTCGTTCAACTGATTAACTGGGCTTTGTGGAGAAGAGTAAAAAGCTTGGTGTGCTAAAACGTATTTTAAGTAATCGAGATCTGGGTTTGGTGGAACGGAAATGAGTATATTACCATGAAGATTTATATAGGTAAAAATACAAAGTGACTGAGGTATATGATGAGGTTTTGCAAGAGCTGGGACTATTGTTATTTCTACGTCTTCGACATAAATATATTTTGACACTAGGCTCATGACATTTTGGATAACAGCTTCAATTAACCCTTCATTCCATTGTAATGCAACAAGCTCTTCACGTGTTAATGTTTGCAACTTATGATGGTTTATATCATCAATTAAAGAGCTACTACCTTTACTGCTCTCTTCTTTGAATTCGAAATTAAAGCCATGATCGCGAACTAAATGTGCTAAGTAATCCTTTTTTTCTATTAAGCTGTAGGGGGCGAATTGAGTAATAGATACCATAATGAAATAAGCTCCTTCCATTATTATCTTTAATTTTCCAATGCCATTCTAACTGTTAGAAGCACCTTTAATCCAAGCCAAGCACCTACTGTATTTAACAAAATGTCATCAATATCAAAACTACCTAAGCTAAAAACAAATTGAAGTAATTCCAGACTGCTAATCAACCATATGAATACTAAAATTAATAAACTGCTTTTTCGTAGCTTAGGGATCAATAAAGACAAAAATAATCCGAAAGGTATAAAAACAATGATATTCCCAATTAGGTTTATCATTATTACACGTGCACTATAGTGTCCAATATTGTTCACATAATTACCTATTGTTTTAAATGGAATAAGGTTGTACGAAGATTCTTCAAAACTACTTCTAGAAAATCCAAAGAACATCATGTAAATGAGCATCAAAAAATAAATGCCAAATAACAACCATGCATATATGATTTTCTTATCCTTTGCCAAATTTGTCGTATCCAACATACCTATTCCCCTACTTTTTTGTAACTAACAAAGCAGCTAAATTAATAAATGAATCTCTTCATATCATACCATATATCCTTTGGTAAAATTAGTATAATCAAAAAAACACACAAAATTCAAAAATAATCTGTATAATTTTTAATTATTCAAAAATATTAGAATACAAGACAGGATTTCTATATTAAATATTGAAATATTATATTAATCATTAAATAACACGAATTCTAACACATATATAATATTAAATTAATTAAGGAGGTTCTAGCATTTATAGTCTAAAACGAAGCATTTATCTTATGTTTTCGTGCATACATTATTTAATAAGTAAAGAAATTTAAAATTTCTTTATCACACAACAGCTTAAAAGCGTTTGTGTGATATAATAATAACCGTCACCATTTTGACACAAATAACTAATCTCAACTTTTTATTTGTAAGGGAGGAAATAACAATGAATATAGTAAAAAAAAGCGAGATTCCAGCTCATTTAAGAGAGTATGTTATTGATCAGCAGTACGATGCGTACACTCCTATTAATCACGCTGTTTGGCGTTATGTGATGAGACAAAATGTAAATTTCTTTAAAGATGTCGCTCACGAAGCTTATACAAATGGTGTTACAGCCTCAGGCATGAACATTGAACGTATACCTAGAGTGGAAGAAATGCATAATAGCCTTCAGCCATTTAATTGGGGTGCGGTTGCAATAGATGGATATATTCCAGGAGTAATTTTCTTTGACTTCCAAGCCCATGGGTTACTCCCGATCGGAACTGATATTCGGAAATTAGAAAACATCGAATATACACCTGCTCCTGATATTATTCATGAAGCTGCAGGGCATGCACCAATTCTTTGTGATAAAAAATATGCTGAATACGTCAAAACATTTGGTGAAATTGGACGAAAAGCTATCGCAACAAAGGAAGAACATGATGTTTTTGAAGCTGTTCGTACATTATCTAATTTATTAGAAAAAGGAAGCACAACTGAAGAAGAGATTGCTGAAGCTGAAAGAATTCTTGCAGAAAAACAGAAAGCTGTTACACAAATCTCTGAAGCTGAAGAAATATCACGACTTTACTGGTGGACAGTAGAATATGGACTAATAGGAAGCATCAACGATCCTAAAATATATGGTGCAGGCCTATTATCATCTGTTGGAGAAAGTAGCAGTTGTTTAACAGATGAAGTTAAAAAAATTCCATTTGATCTAGATCATGTTATTTCAACTGGTTTCGATATTACAACAAAACAGCCTCAACTTTTTGTTTGCGAAGATTTTGATCAATTAATTGATGCTGTCAAAGAATATTCAAAGCGGATGGCATTTTATGTCGGTGGCACAGAGAGTCTAGAAAAAGCTGTGCAATCTGGTGCAACTGCAACAGTTGAGTATAGTTCAGGCTTACAGTTGACTGGGACTGTTTCAAAACTAATAAAGGGTGAAAAACAAGAAGCAGTTTATTTAAATACGTCAGGCGAATCCATCTTATCATTTGATGACAAACAACTTGCTAATCATGGGAAAGATGTTCATGCTGATGGCTTCGGATCACCAATTGGAAAGCTAAAAGGAGAAGATAAACCTTTAGAAGACCTAACTGATGTTGAATTAGAGCAGCATGGAATTATTATTGGTGACAAAGCAACACTACAGTTTGAAAGCGGTGTCATCGTTGCTGGAATTGTTCATGAAGTGATAAGAAAGAACAGTAAAGTAATTCTCATTCGTTTCAAAGAAGCTTCAGTCACATATGGCGATCAAACACTTTTCCAACCAGATTGGGGTATGTATGATATGGCTGTTGGGTCACACGTTACATCTGTTTATGCTGGTGCAGCAGATCCTGAAGCTTATTTTTCATCAGAAAGCATAGTAGAGGACGAAGAGGTTAATTCTAACGTAACTAACTCCTTAAGCCCACTAGATCATTTATATACAAAAGTACGTGAAATTAGAGAAGATATTAGTATTCATTCAAATTCATCTGAAGCTTTACTAGAAGTGATAAATCAACTAGATAAAGACTTCCATAATGATTGGTTATTACGCTTAGAAATTTTAGAGCTTCTAGCTGAAAATGATCTGAATCCTGAAGGTCAAGAAAAACTTCATAATGACTTAAACCGCTTAAAAAGTGAAGAAAAGGCATTATCTCAACTCATCGAAAACGGTTTGAAATTAATCTAGTTGACGGTATGAAAACGAGCGCTATGAAATTAAATAGCTGCTCGTTTTTTCTATTGATCATTGAACATGTGTTTTATGACACACCTTTTCTTTTCTTTATTACATGAGAAATACTAAGTAACAATAATAAAAAGACAGGCAGAGCAATCGATACCACCCCTTCTATTAATCCTAACCAAATATCCCATTCATCTAACTCTCTTGAGAGATTTGGTATGAAGGACAAACAAAAAGTTAAAATTATTAAAAACAAGAGGGTATAACGAGGCTTAATTGATGGCACAGCATGTCTAAGTACTAAATCGGCAGACCAGTAATAAACAACGATAGTTATCAATACTCTTAGGAAATATAAGCTAACAATAAATCCATCTAAGCGTTGAAAAAAAGGCAATTGAAAATATTCAATCATAGTAATGAATGGATACGTGTCATTTACCAATTGGTCATAACTGAAATATCCGTAAGCAACAAAGCTATTTACAAGAAAAATGAATGTTGTAATGATATTCCCGAACATCAATGCTTTAAAAGCTGATTTCTTTTTCATCATAAATGGGATGATTAAAATAACTAGCTCATAACCTAAAAAAGCATCTAACACACCAAAACCGCCATCAATAATCTTTTTCTCCCCTTCAAAAATAAAGGGTGTAAATCTTAAAATCCTAAATTCAGGTGTTAAATAGAAAAACAACAACACAATCCATATAGTAAGCCCAAAAAATACAACCGTTGTTTTCCCGATATGGTATATTCCACTTCTAACTAGCCAATATGTAATCACTAAAGTAAAGATAATAAATAAAAGTGAAGGCATAGTTGGATAATATAAGGTACGTAACAATAAGTCATAATACTTTAAAACTAAGACCCCAGTTGTACTCCACAACAAAGCTAAAAAAACATATAGTGGCTTTACAAGAATTGGTGATATTACGTCTTCTAATATTTCAAATATGGTTTTATCTTTTCCAAAACGAAATACTAACGCTATAAGTATTAAATTCAAAATGACAAGCACAGAAAATATTAAGATTCCAATCCACCCATTTGTCCCAAACGCTTCTGCGGTATAACGTGGTAAGCTTAATTGATCAATGCCTGTTTGTATCATAAAGACCATTATTGCAACCTGAAATGTACTGAGTCCCTCTTTCATCATGTGCCTCATTTGCTTATTGATTTTGTTGGCCGTTTTTTAGCTTTCATTGTTGCTCTCCCCAATTGGAACTAAACACGATAGGCGACTTTTTTCTTTAAAGACTGCCAAAATCATATACTACACAACAGTTGCCCTAATGTAAGTTAAAAAAGCAACAGAGTTTTCGAAAAGAACCTTTTCTATTGAAGTACTAAAACTGAAAAGAATAAATGAGCTTGAATTAAATAATTACATATTTATTCCTTTGATGTTAGTATGATGATAATTACCTAAATTATTCCTACTTCTCTCCATAATCTACATTTAATGCATGACTATCACTTCTTATATAGCCTTTACACTTCCATTTTTTTAGCTAAAATCTTCATATTCGTTTCGCATCGATTGTTGTTTTTTTAATTAGGTATAGACACGGGAATACCAATTGCTCATGATCTTTTCTACTCTTAAATTAATGGAGTTGTAAAACTTATCATACTGTCCATTCTTAGTAAAAAAAAGCAACAAAGTTTACGAGAAGAGCCTTTATATAGGCAATCAATTTTACCGTAGTTCATGCTAATGGAAGAAGTTCACCATGTTTTCTAGTACGACATTCCAATAACATTTATGGCCCTTAAGTAAATTATTAGAAATCAAGACAAAATAGTTGAATGTCAAAAAAGGTCAGAGTATAATAAAGTCAAAGTTAGTCAAACACCTACCGATTCAATCGGTCTATTTTTCATATTAAAAGTCAAAGTTAGTCAAAGTCTAAACTAAATTGTATTTCAACTGATATCAGAGTTTATTAATAACAATAAATTTTAAATATGGAGGTTTTATGTTATGGAATGTCAAGTTTGTAAAAATAAAGAAGCTGCTATTGTAGTTAAACTGAACATAAACGGTAACCAGGAACAATTACCTTTATGCCAAGAATGCTTTATCAATGAACGTAATAAATTAAATACACCCTCTGGCTTCCAAGGGTTTTCGCAATTTCCTTTTGAGCACATGTTTCAAGGTTCTCAATCATCATCCGAGTCCAAAGAACATAGCAAACAAACTCAACATGGAGGCAGAGGAGGATTATTAGATCAATTTGGACGCAACATCACACATGCTGCCAAAGCAGGCTTAATTGACCCTGTTATCGGTAGAGACAAAGAAATAAATAGAGTAATTGAAATTCTAAATCGACGCAACAAAAATAACCCCGTACTCATAGGTGAACCGGGTGTTGGTAAGACAGCAATAGCAGAAGGTTTAGCGTTAAAAATAGCTGACAATAATGTCCCGACTAAACTGTTAAATAAAGAGGTATATTTACTTGATGTTGCATCTTTAGTAGCAAATACTGGTGTGCGTGGTCAATTCGAAGACCGTATAAAAAGAATCATTGGAGAGCTTCAAAGAAGAAAAAATATTATTCTTTTCATTGATGAAATCCATTTATTAGTTGGAGCTGGTTCAGCCGAAGGCTCTATGGACGCAGGTAACATCCTAAAACCAGCACTTGCTCGGGGCGAGTTGCAAGTGGTTGGAGCAACAACGCTTAATGAATATCGCAAAATTGAGAAGGATGCTGCTTTGGAACGACGCTTTCAACCGGTTACTGTAGCAGAACCAACAACTGATGAAGCGGAACAAATATTACATGGTATTAAAGAAAAATACGAAAACTACCATCATGTAAAATATACTGACGAAGCAATCACACAATGTGTCACTTTATCACACCGTTACATCCAAGATCGCTTCTTACCTGATAAAGCTATTGATCTACTTGACGAGGCTGGATCGAAAATTAATTTAGAGTTTGGTCACACCGATGAACAAGCTATACAAGATCGCCTATCTCAAATAACAAAAGAAAAGGAGATTGCAGCAAATCAAGAAAATTACGAAGAAGCTGCAAATTTACGACACGAAGAAATCAAGCTAGAAAAACAATTAAAAGATCAAAATAATGTAGAGAAAGCATTGGTAAATACGGAAGTTATTCAAAAAATTATTGAAGAAAAAACAGGTATCCCAGTTGGGAAGTTACAACAAGATGAACATAATAGAATGAAAAACTTGGAGAAAAACTTATCATCAAAAGTAATAGGACAAGAGGAAGCTGTTAAGAAGGTTGCAAAAGCCATTCGTCGAAGCAGAGCTGGACTAAAAGCAAAACATCGTCCAATTGGATCATTTCTATTTGTAGGTCCAACAGGTGTCGGAAAAACGGAACTAACAAAAACTTTAGCAGAAGAATTGTTTGGCTCTAAGGACATGATGATACGCTTCGATATGAGTGAATTTATGGAGAAACATTCGGTATCAAAATTAATAGGTTCACCTCCTGGATATGTTGGGCACGAAGATGCAGGTCAATTAACAGAAAAAGTCCGCAGAAATCCTTATAGTATCATTTTATTAGATGAAATTGAAAAAGCACACCCTGATGTGCAACATATGTTTCTTCAAATTTTAGAAGATGGCCGTCTTACTGATAGCCAAGGTAGAACAGTTAGCTTCAAAGATACAGTAATTATAATGACCAGTAATGCTGGAACATCACATAAAACAATTACAGTAGGCTTTGAACATAGCGGAACCGATGCTATTAAAGAAAGTAATATTCTAAATACGTTAGGTTCATTCTTTAAACCAGAATTTTTGAACAGATTTGATAGCATTATCGAATTCAATCAATTGGAAAAAGCACAGTTACAGAAAATAGTAGAGCTATTAATTTCAGAACTAGAACAAACATTAAAAGATCAAAATTTAATATTAACTGTTTCATCAGAAGCGATTGAAAAAATTGCTGAATTAGGCTATCACCCTCAATTTGGAGCTAGACCACTACGTAGAGTCATCCAAGAACAGCTTGAGGATCAAATCGCTGATTTACTGCTCGAAAACCAAGATGTTACAGAGTTCCACACAGATATAAGAGCAGAAAAAATAACAGTTAAGGTAGTTGAAAAGCAAATTGTATAAGTCTAAAGGCTAAAATCAGCTTTTTAGAAATATCTCACAACGACAAATGCTGCTTCGAACTATAAAAAAACAATCTATACAACTACTATACGTGTCACCTCTTTTCTATCATAAGACGATGACAGTCGTATATAACACCAGCTTGCTTTGCTAATTTTAGCAACAAAGTTTCACTAAAGCCTTTCCTTAATAGAATCGAAGATTAAATGTTAAATTTGTACCGTATAGAAGAGACAATTCTCTCTATACGGTATTTTTTTGTTGTTTACCTTTTTCCTATCATATGAAAACTAGCTCTCTTGTTGCATGTGTTAACCGCTCACTACCTTTATCTGTTATGACAATGTCATCTTCAATTCTTACACCGCCAAAACGAGGGATATAAATCCCAGGTTCTACTGTTATAACCATGTTTGGTTGTAAGACATGGTCAGCTACAGCTGATAAAAAAGGAAGTTCATGTAAATCTAGACCAAGGCCATGACCAGTCCCATGACCAAAATATTCTCCATAACCTCTTTCAGTAATGTAATCTCTAACAATTTTATCACCAGCTTTACATGATAAACCTGGTTTCATTCCTTTTACACCTAACGATAGTGCTTCTTTAACAATAGAATAAATTTCTTTTAATTGTTCATCAGGCTCACCTATAGCAATCGTACGAGTAATATCTGATCGGTATCCCTTATAAAGAGCACCAAAATCTAGCGTTACCATCTCTCCATACTCAATAATCTTTGGAGTAGCAACACCGTGTGGAAATGCAGACCGATAGCCCGATGCTACTATCGTATCAAATGATGACGAGTCTGCCCCTTGCTTTCTCATAAATAATTCTAATTCATTAGCTATCTCTTTCTCGCTAATACCTGGGCGTATAAATTCTAGTATATGATTAAATGCCCCATCAGCAATTTTTGCTGCTGTTTTAATCGTATCAATTTCTTCATCTGTTTTTATCATCCTTAACTTTTCAATAATCCCTGATGTTGGAACTAGCTGAGAGGAAAGAGTTTCTTCATACGTTTTATATGCACCAAATGATAGATGCTCTTGTTCGAAACCTAACTTCTTAATACCGATAAGTTCCGACTGCACCGACACACTATTGGCGATCTCATTTATCGTGTTGCTTTTGTGTTTAACAATGTCAAACCCAATTGCCTGTTTGGTCGCTTGCTCTACATAACGAAAATCCACATGTAACTTAGCTTCATTTGCTGAAATAAGTACAACTCCAGCAGAACCAGTAAAGCCTGTTATATACCGCCTGTTTTGAGCACTAGTGATAAGAATTCCATCTAAGTTTAGTTCTAGAAGTAGTTTCCTAAGTTCTTTAACTTTATCCATCATATCTCCCCCTCTTTTTTTAGCTCTTTTCGTAAGGATCTTCTCATAAACTTAGTTTATTTTTTTAACTTACATTTGAGAAACTGATGTGTACGACATGACTTTTATCATTTAGAGAAGAAAATATGCCCTTAACGGTAGTTATATTTGTGTACAACTCTTATTACGAAAAGCAATAATTAATGCGTAAAACAGCCTTTCGTAAATTTTATTGAATTTTACATCCTATATCTAAGTCACTAAGTCAATGAAATGATTTTTATCATTTTTAGAAAAGAAAAGGTTCAACGAATGCTAGTTGTTTGTGTGTTTTTTCTAAGTATGATAAACAAAAATCAATGTGAAAAAAAGCCTTTACTAAAACTATATATGCAGTTATTATGCCAAGCAGCTAATATTTGCCTAAATCACTTGAATTCCTTTACTACTAAAAAATCACGAGAGGAACTATCAACGCTCATGACTACCGAGTCTCTCTTAAGACTCAAAATTGAATCATAAAGGCACCTTCGTTAACAAGAAAAACTTATGAAAAGCGCCAATGTAAAAAAATCTTTACAACACTTACTACTCACTGTATAAATTAGTGCATACATTTTTCCTTTCTTAATTATTAGAAATTTTAGATTTTTCATATCATTATACTTCATAATTATGGTAATATTAAGATACTTATATAAATAGGACTGATGACGAGTGAATGTACAAGAATTTATCCATAATAGGAACAAGTTTTTAAGTAAAATGCTATCCATTGTTTACGCAATAGAATTAGCTATCTCCATTTATATAAATGAGTTTCACACTATCATGCTGATTGGAATAGCCCTACTTTTTTTAATATATAGCTTTATATTTCTAGCTGCCAATCCAACTTTGACGATGTATGTAATCATCATTTCATTGTTCACATATTTTTTTGTTCTAAACTTCTTCTCACCTAACAGTGGGAACTATTTTCTAATCATATTTGGGATCATAGTTACCACCCTTTATCATCAAGTTCTACCTATCATTTTTTCTGGGGCAATTGCTACCTGCATGCTAATATTTTTCTTTGTAACAAATTACGAAGAAAATTTTGCAACTCCTTCGACAACAACAGATATCTATTTCGGTTACTTCACCGTATTAACTACGATATTTTTTATTTTTTTGGCAATTAATACGAGACAGCTCTGGTTAAGCGCTCAACATAGCGAACAAATAATGAAGCAACAATTGATATCTATTCAAGAATACTTCCAATCTTTTTTTGAAAATTCAAACGATGCTATTCTGTTATTAGATATAAATGGGACTATAATTATGATGAACGATGCATTTGAACGAATTTACGGTTGGACCTACGAAGAAGCTGTAGGATTTCACATTGAAAAAATCAACTTCAAACGTGAAGAAAGAAATGAATTATTACAACGAGTCTTATCTGGAGAAAGGATTGTTGCATTACCATTCAGTGATAAAGGTAAACATGGGAAAGAAGTAGATGCTGAAATCACATTATCACCCATTTACAATGACCAACAAGTAATCATCGCTATTTCAGTCATAGCCAGAGATATTAGTAGTAAAAAAGAAACAGAAGCAAGGCTTATTCAGTCTGAAAAACTTGCAGTAGTGGGTGAAATGGCTGCAGGAGTTGCACATGAAATCCGTAACCCATTAACAGTCATATCAGGATTCATGAAAATTATAGATAGTGATAAAAATAATCCGTATAAATATTATTCCAAATTAATATTAGATGAACTAAAACGTATAAACTTAATTATTAGTGAGTTTTTAATCTTAGCCAAGCCACAAGCAGTAAAATACGAACAAGTAAAGATCAATACAATTATTGAAGACGTCATTCTACTGTTTCAATCAGAATGTAATTTACGTGACGTCAATATCCATTACGAGAATTCAAATAAATCTACTCTCCTTACATGTGAGGCGAACCAGTTAAAGCAAGTGTTTATAAATTTGTTAAAAAACTCCATTGAAGCAATGCCAACAGGTGGAACCATTCACTTACTCTGTACGAGCACAAGTAATAACCTGCTAATTGAGGTACAAGATGATGGACAAGGTATACCAAGTTCAATTATTGAGAACATAGGCAACCCGTTCTTCACTACGAAAGAAAGTGGGACAGGTCTTGGGATGATGATAAGCCAAAAGATTATTCAAGACCACAAAGGAGAACTATCTATTACTAGCAAAGAGAATGAAGGAACAACTGTAGCGATCCTGCTTCCACTACAATAGACGTATTTTTTTGTTTGTGAACAATATTATTAATAGTTTCATCTAATCATTTCTCTTTTAACATCTGTTGTCTTAGTTAACCATTACATACTTCAATAATATAAAATCACTAAAAAAAGACCTCATAAAAGATGAGGTCTTTTTTATCTTATTCAACCTTTAAAAGTTGTATAGCCTTACCGCTTCATCACTTGGTTATAATTTTTTGGAATAAACTTAAAATAAATATGATTTACCTTTTCAATTCGTGCTTTTTTCTGTTCTAGATGTTTTTAATTGTTCATAAGATTATGGGTGAGGTGTTTACATGAAGAACATACATATATGTTTGTTATTTACTTCCTACATTATCCTATTCTTAAATGGTTCAACACTCGGTTATTTCCTATTAAAATTATTAGATGCAAAGAATGGTCACTTATTCTTCAGTACACTTTCTTACTTTGGATCGTTACTTGCACTGATTGCTTACCATATTTATAAGAAGAATGCATTTTACTGCACAATGTCTTACCTCGTTAATATTATTATAGGCTTGTATCCTGCTCTATTTTTAATTAGTGCAAAATATTTTTTTCACAACTTACTCAAATGAATTTTATAATTGAAGTTACAGCCACTACAATTGACTCTTAAATATGTTTAATCAAATAGACTGTTATTCTTTGGAATATATCTTGTTAACAGCTCTTTCAGGTTGTAACAAACCATTGTAGGCACCCTTAAGTTATAATGTATCTATACATTAGTTCTTTCTTGTTGGTCAGTTAATATTTGAGGTCCATCTTTAGTAATTGCAATAGTATGCTCATATTGTGCTGATAGACTCCCATCAATCGTACGGGCAGTCCAATGATTATCATCCATTTTTGATTGCCAGGCACCAACATTCACCATAGGTTCTATGGTGATTACCATACCTTCCTTTAACCTCAATCCTTTATGTGGTAAACCAAAGTGAGGCACTTGAGGCTCCTCGTGAATAGTTGGTCCAATTCCGTGTCCAACAAATTCTCGTACGACTGAAAACCCCTCATTTTCGACAAATGTTTGAATGGCATGACCAATATCACCCATTCTATTCCCAACATGTGCTTTTTCAATTCCTTTGTACATAGCTTCTTTCGTTACGGATAGTAATTTTTCTGTTTTGTCATTGATTTGTCCGACTGCATATGTCCAAGCTGAATCTGCTAATCCCCCATCCAAATTAACGACCATATCAATCGTGACAATGTCCCCATCATTCAAAGGCTTCTTGCGAGGAAATCCATGACAAATTTCATCATTTAGGGATGCACATGTAGCAAACTCGTAACCGCGAAATCCTTTTTGTTCAGGAGTAGCTCCGTGTTCCTTTAAATATCTTTCAACGAATTGGTCTATTTCATATGTTGATATACCTGGTTTAATTAGTTTTGCAATCTCTTTATGACATGAAACTAATAAAGCACCTGCCTTTTCCATTAATGCTATTTCTCTAGATGTTTTTAACTGAATCATCGCATGTCTCCTTTTCTGTTTACTTCTCTAATATTCATATTGTTATGATTTAAAAAATGACACCAAAGACTTGATTTTTTCTCTTGTGGAAGTTACTTGTTAATGTTAATTATAACAACAAGTTGAGGTTATATGCGAACTGTTAAAGAGAAGAAATGATGCCACAAGCACTAGTTAGTATACTCGTTAATCTCTAAGTACGATAAACAAAATCAACCATTGTAAAAGAGGCTGTTGTATAGATCAACAGCCTCTAAACACATTACAACGATTACAATTTTTTATCTTCTACTCCACTTAACCATGCATCAATTTCACCTACAACTGATTGGACACAGCCCTCTTCGAAAGGAGATGTTAAATTCGCAACTTTTACAAGATTTGTAAATGATTGACTTCCTCCCTGTTTGCAAAGATGAACATAATCATTCCAAGCAGATTGCTGATCCTCTCTTGACCTTTTCCAAAATTGGAAAGAACAAATTTGCGCAAGCGTATAATCAATATAATAAAACGGAGTTTGATAAATGTGACTTTGACGTTGCCAAAAACCACCCTGTTCTAAATATTCATTTCCATCATAATCTCGATGTGGTAAATATTTTTTCT
Source organism: Cytobacillus sp. IB215316 (assembly GCF_033963865.1). Classification (NCBI taxonomy): domain Bacteria; kingdom Bacillati; phylum Bacillota; class Bacilli; order Caryophanales; family Bacillaceae; genus Cytobacillus; species Cytobacillus sp. IB215316. The sequence continues at coordinate 462,432 of NZ_JAXBMC010000002.1, forward strand.
CTAAGTCTCTCCAAGCCAACTTCCTTTCTTTCGGTGTAGCTTCTGGATTTTCATAAATAAAATGTTGGAATTCATCAACTGCAACTCCATAAGGAAGAAATAATAACGATTCACTTAAATGAGAGAATTTATACTTTTCCGTATCTCCTTCGAAAAATAGCTCCATCCATGGCCAAGTGAAGAATTCCATACTCATTGAGTGTATTTCACAAGCTTCAAAAGTAGGCCAATTATATTCTGGGATCTCATAATTTCTAGACTCATACACCTGAAAAGCATGCCCCGCTTCATGTGTTAGTACATCAATATCGCCTGAAGTACCATTAAAATTTGAAAAGATAAATGGCGACTTATGGTTTTCTATATAGGAGCAATACCCACCACTTGCTTTACCCTTTTTAGCCACGAGATCCATTAAATTATTATCAATCATATAGTTGAAAAACTCGTTTGTTTCAGGAGATAATTCTTCATACATTTTCTTACCGTTATTTATAATCCATTCTGGACTTCCTTTTGGTGTTGCGTTACCAGTTTTATATTGAAAGCCTTCATCGTAATATTTTAAAGCATCGACCCCAATGCGCTCTTGTTGACGTTCCCGTAATTTAGTAGCTAATGGAACAATATATTCCTTCACTTGGTCTCGGAAATTTTTAACCATATCTGCATTATAGTCAGTTCTTGTCATTCGATAGTACCCTAACTCAACAAAATTTTTATATCCTAGTTTTACGGCAATTTCTGTACGTACTTTAACTAGCTTATCGAATATATCATCCAGTTGTTCAGCATGCTCTTTGTAGAAGCCAAACCGTGCTTCGTTTGCCTTTTTTCTCATTTCTCGATCAGTGGATTCAGCAAATGGACCTAGCTGAGCAAGTGTACGCTCTTCTCCTTCAAACATAATTTTTGCAGAAGCTATCAACTTTGTATATTCTGTGGATAATTTATTTTCTAATTGTAAATCTTCTACTACTTCAGGTGAAAATGTTTTTAATTCAGCATCAGCTAATGCAAATAATTGCTTACCCCACTTCTCCTCTAGCTCAACTCTAAACTTAGAATTGACAAGTTCTTTGTAATAATCCGATATTAACCCTTGAAGCAAAGGTTGAACTTCATCTAAATAATCCTGTTCCTGCTTGTAAAATTCGTCCTCTGTATCGATGCTATGACGGATATAACAAAGGTTAAACATTGAACTCACATCATTACGAATATTGTTTATGTCGTTCATCGCTAGTTCTTGCTCATCTACATTACTAGCATTTTTGAATTTGTTAATAGCCAAATGATATTGGGCTTCAATTTCTTTCATATTTGGGCGTTCGTATGTATAAGTTTCAAATTTCATATTTTCCCCACCTTATTTTTATTTTGAACCACTTCTACTATTCTACATTGTTTATGAAAGTCCTTCTAAACAATATTCGAAAAATATCAATTTAATACCCAAAAAAGAGTAAGGAAATGACGATTATGATGCAATATATATAAAAACCTTCTTTATTAAGCCGATTAATTGAGCTCATAAGAAAATAATGTTAATCTTTGTGATTTTTTCTAACTAAGTATGATAGGATAAGAACGAATAATTAAGAAAGTTGCAATTATTGTAAACGTTGTTTATTTTAAGGAGGATAAAAAAATGCACGAATTAGACTTGCACCACATTTTTGAACTTGGCATGATTTTAATCATGCTTGCGGCAGGAATAACTGCAATAGCAAAGAAGTTTAAGCAACCATATCCAATTGCGCTTGTTATTGTAGGAACTATTATTGGGTTAGTAAATATCCCTGTACTTGAACCATTGAAGGAGTTTATTACCGAAGGAGAAGTGTTCAACTTTGTTATCATTACACTGTTTCTACCTGCTTTATTAGGAGAAGCTGCACTGAAACTCCCATATACACATTTGTTGGAAAATAAAAAGCCCATTATTGCATTAGCATTTGGCGGAACCTTTTTGTCTTTCCTTATCATTGGTTTTTCATCCCATTACCTGTTAAATTTATCTATACCTGCAGCCTTCGTATTCGCCGCATTAATGAGTGCTACAGACCCTGTAAGTGTATTATCAATATTTAAAAGTGTTGGTGTTAAAAAACGCCTTGCTACTGTAATTGAGGGTGAGTCTCTTTTTAATGATGGCTTAGCTGTTGTTCTATTTAATATTTCTGCATTTTATTTACTCTCTTATATTGATCAAGGTTGGGTAGGCGCCGGCCTAGGGGCTTGGGAATTTGTAAAGGTAATCTCACTAGGACTCATTATTGGTGGTTCATTAGGATATGCATTCTCACTATTAACTAAATATTTTGATGATTATCCCCTCGAAATTATTTTTAGTATTATTTTATTTTACGGATCGTTTTTATTAGCCGAAAGCGTACATGCTTCAGGAGTTATAGCAGTAGTTGTAGCTTCACTTATCTTCGGTAATTATGGATCAAAAATTGGGATGAGCCCAACTACAAAACTAAATATCAATAATTTTTGGGACGTCGCTGCATTACTTGCCAATTCACTAGTCTTTTTAATGGTTGGATTGGAAATAACAAGAATAGATCTAACTGACAAATGGGGTATGATTGGATTAGCGTTGCTCATCGTATTAATCGGTCGAAGTATTGCGGTCTATACTAGCTTATCAATCGTTAAAAATTTCCCATTAAATTGGAAACACGTGTTGAATTGGGGAGGGTTAAAAGGGTCGCTATCCATTGCACTCGTATTAAGCTTACCACGTGACTTTACGGGACGAGAAGATATCTTAATTCTAGCATTCAGTGTTGTACTATTTTCCCTTGTATTCCAAGGTTTAACAATAAAGCCTCTTATAAAAAAACTAGGCGTTATTTCTACTAGAAAAGGTTCTGATGATTATGAAAGATATTTAGCTCAACTATACCGATATCAAGCATCAAAGGATGAGCTATATAATGTTAAATCTAAACTATATATCCCTCATCTAGTTTACAAGGAGTTATTAGCTACTTATGACGCACATATAGAAAATATACAGAACGACCTTAACCAATTATTTAAAGAACACCCTGAATTAAAGGAAAACCAAATGGCAGCTTTAAAAAAACACATTCTATATGTGGAGCATGAAGCCATTAGTAGACTTGAAAAAGAAGACATTATTTCAGCCGAGATTAAGACAGCAGTACAAGAAACGATTACAAACGAACTGGTCAAGCTAGAAGAAAAATAACACAGCTCTATAAAACTTTGCTCGATAAACATAAATATAAATCACATCACAGTAATGCAAAGCTGTTGTAAAAAATGTAGCTATAAGTATAAGGCTGTTTTCGAATAGATTATTGTTTTTCGAACTAAAAATATACACACAACTAGGCTTAGAAGTGTCTTCTCTTCTATAAAACGTTGACTGTTGAATAAAATGACATTTATATCTTCTATTTTAGGAACTATAGCAACAAGGTTTATGAAAGGAGCTAATCATAAAAACTAATTATCATTGTGTATAAAAATCACCTCGTATTACAAACTATTTAGTAGTTATTTAACTCCAATACGAGGTGATTTTTTTATGGTACAAATCTTACGACATGAAGTTGAAACAAATGAAAATAACACAACAATTACAGTTTATGTAAATGAGAACCAAACAGAATTTGCAACAGAATTTGATTCAAAACAAAATGATGATAAAAATGATTTAGAAGAAAGTGTACAGAACTATGTCAAAAAGAGATTTCCAAACCTAAAAAAAGCTACTGTTAAAGTCGTTGTTGGCTCAATGCTTGTTACATCTTTTGCAGTTAGCCCAGCCTTAGGTATAATTGGAGGAGGAAATCAAGCTGAAGCAGCTGAAGCAGAAGAAGAGACTGAAGAGGCACTTGAAAGTGATTTTTCAGATGTTTCTCTCGAAAACATGGATGAAGAAACTGTTTCAGCTATTAACGATTTAGTAGATATGGGTGTCATCACAGGATATGAAGATGGCACATTCCAACCTTGGGAAGATATTTCAAGGCAGCATGCAGCAGTAATGTTTGTTAGAATGATGGATTTGGACACAACTGATGTTGAGGACCCAGGGTTTGAAGATGTAACCCCTGATGATTTGTATTACAAAGAAATTGCAGCTGCCGTTGAAGCTGGATTATTCATAAAGGCGGAGAATTTTAATCCAACTGCTACTTTCACACGGGGTCAAGCCGCTACTGTTTTGGTTAGAGCATTTGATTTAGAAGGAGATAAAACAACACCATTTACAGATATAACAGATAGTGGTCACGATGATATGATTGGAATTTTATTCAATAACGGTATAACCAAAGGAACAACTGAATCAACATTTTCACCACATTCCGAAGTAAAACGTTCACAATTCGCTCTATTTTTGTTCAGAACTTTTCAATTAGATGAAGGTGTAGATGATGATACGATTGGTGAAGCTAATCCAGACGATGAGGGTATTGTCGACGACGAGACTGGTAACCCTGATGATGAAGGTACTATTGATGACGAGGCTGGCAATCCTGATGATGAAGGTAACGTCGATGACGAGACTGGCAATCCTGATGATGAAGGTAACGTCGATGATGAGACTGGCGATCCTGATGATGAGGGTATTGTCGACGACGAGACTGGCAATCCTGATGATGAGGGTATTGTCGACGACGAGGCTGGCAATCCTGATGATGAGGGTATTGTTGACGATGAGGCTGGCAATCCCGATGATGAGGGTATTGTTGACGACGAGGCTGGTAATCCTGATGATGAGGGTATTGTCGACGACGAGGCTGGTAATCCTGATAATGAGGAAAACGTCTAGGATGAGGATGAAAATACATGTGGGTGGAAACAAAAATGTTTCCACCCACTTTATTATTCCATTTTATAGCTTTTTCTTTAAGATTTGATATAATACTATACGTATGTTTATAACAAGGAGCAGGTATATCTTGAAGAAAAAACATGGATTATATAAACACATTTCTTTTTACATTTTATTAGTAATCATTCCATCAATATTAATTATTACGGTAGTAATTAACTATGTTGTAGATGATTTAAAAAAAGATTTGTATGATGAAACGAAAGAGATTGTCAAATTTCATGAAAATCATATAGACAGTTTTATCGGTGAGGCAAAAGTTAGTCTAGAAACGCTTGCATTAGTCTATAACATATTAGATGAGAGCGAAAGTAATTTAACTCAAATTTTACAAAATACACAACAAAAAGATCCTCGATTTGATGGATTGTATTTTGTGAATAAAAGTGGAGTTATCACAGTAGGTTCGACTGCTATGCTTGAGAATGTTCCAATCTACGATCGAGAGTATTTTCTAGAGGCACAAAAAACTAAAAAAACAACAATCTCAAAATCCCTTTTTAGTAGAGTTAGTGGTGATGAAGTCATAGTAGTTATCACACCTATTACTCAAAATAACGATGAAATAAAAGGTTATTTATTAGCGAGTTTACGCCTTAATTATATGGAAAATGTCATGAATCAGTTAACCCCGAATATGATTATTAAAGTTTCTGATTCCAATCAGCCATTTTTATTTGGAACGAAGCAAGCTAAAAATATTAACGAACCTTTCCCAATTAAGGAACAATTTAATGAAGTACCTTGGGTAATAGAAGCTCAACCTCTAGTTTTGGAAAAAAAAGAGCTCATTCAAACAAGTTTGTTAATTATAGGGCTTACGTTCTTTTTTACTAATATCCTTTTTTTATTTGGAGAATATGTTTTACTTAAAAGAAAAGCCAAAGTTGAACGCCTACAGAATGATGCACAAAAGCTTGAGTTAGTGGGAGCATTAGCAGCAAGTACTGCACATGAGATTCGCAACCCTTTAACTGGGATAAAAGGGCTCATTCAACTGTTAAGTGAAAAATATAAAAACCAAGAAGATCAATATTATTTCTCCGTTATCCAAACAGAAATTAATAGAATTAATGAAATTTCAAGTGAATTTTTAGTTCTTGGTAAACCTACCATTCAAAAAAACGAAAAGTATTGCCTAGTAGATATTTTAGATGAACTTGACCCTATTCTGCGCTCAGAAGCAAATTTATATAATGTAGAGTTAGATGTTATTACGCCAACACATAAAGTTTATGTTCGCCTTTCAAAAGATCATATTAAACAAGTCATATTAAATCTAACAAAAAATGCTCTTGAATCGATAAAGAATGATGGACAAATTAAGATACAATTATGTACAAGAGATAAATTTTGTAGACTTGAGATCACAGATAATGGAAAAGGTATGACGGAAGAGGTATTATCGAAAGTATTCACACCATTTTTTACAATGAAGGATAAAGGCACTGGTCTTGGCCTTGTCGTATGTAAAAGGATCGTTAATATGTATAACGGACATATAAAGATTCATAGTATTGAAAACAAAGGAACAACCGTTGAGATTTTATTCCCATTATGTACATCTAAGAAATAGCTATCCTTGCTCTAACCTAGCAGAATCTCAAAAGAAAGAAAGTAGGTGAAATTGTTGTGTCTAATACACACCTAGAATTCAATATGCTTATAGGTGCAAATAAACCAGAAAATATAATAAATAAAAATGCATCATGTCCATTCTGTGATCGTGATAGCTTGGAAAATATTATAGATGAAGACGGAGCAATCATTCTACTAAAGAATAAATATCCAGTTCTAAAAGACGCATATCAAACTGTAATAATTGAAACTGATGATTGTCACTCAGAACTTTCGACTTATTCAAAAGATCATTTGTATCGACTCTTATCCTTTAGCTTAAAGCATTGGATAAAATTAATGAACACAAATGAATACCAGTCAGTTATATTTTTTAAAAACCATGGCCCATATTCGGGTGGATCGTTAAGACACCCACATATGCAAATTGTAGGCCTTAATTATGTTGATTACTCACAAAATGTTTCAATAAGGGATTTCGAAGGCATTCATATTGCTTCAAAAGATGATGTTTTGTTCAACATTTCATCCTTTCCCCGAATGGGCTTTGTTGAATTAAATATCAAGCTACCATCTTTTGAGAAACATTTACTGATGGCTGATTATATCCAAATTGCAACCCATTATGTATTAAATCATTTTCACAAAAACTGTAATAGTTATAATCTTTTTTTCTATTATGTAGAAAATGAGATTTACGCTAAAGTCATTCCACGGTTTACTACATCACCGTTGTTTGTTGGATATTCAATTCCACAAGTCTCAAATCAAACTTCAAGAATTGCAAAGAATATACAAGAAAAGTACTTTAAATGACTTGCTTAAGTTACAAAATAATAATAAATGTGAACTTTTTCTGAAAATTTAAAAAATATGATATGAAAATTGTATTTTTTGTCATATAATATAGTCACAGCCTTTTAATCATGTAGATTTTTTTTAGATAGAAAGGAGTGGCGAAATGAATACACATCCTAATTATCGAGAGTTTTATCAAAAATCATGTATTTGTATGGGCGAGAGTGATCGTAGTAAATTTGTGGAACAAATTAAAGAACATGTAGATCATACGAATATGGCTACTCATTGGCTAATAGCTTTAGAAGGTGAACCTATAGACAACAATTCAGAAATATATATATGGAAAGTTATAGTGTTCCCTGCATACGTTGATGGAATGTTTCATTACCGAAATCCTCAGGTTCTTATCAAATCTATTCATTCCATGCATAAGGCTTTTGAGTTAGCTAAAGAGCTAGAAACACATATAAAATCTGATTGCCTTTTAATTAACTACTCAAACAAACAAGTCGGTTAATTTATATGCTTTACTCTTTTTATTCAATTATGTGAAAACTAACACATAACTGATTTACATACCTTATTCACTTCTTAACAAGTGGATGTTTACGAATTGATTGTTGTTTATCGAATTAGGATAAACAACTCATATAAAACAATTTACCCCGTTCGTAAAGAACGGGGTTTTTTTGCGGAGGATCGGAAAAGATAGTATTAATTCCCTATCGTTTGTAATTGTAGTAAACTTACTAAATATACCTTACCACCAATGTCCTATTCAATCTCTCAAATCAGAAATAATTTCCAAACAATCTCCAACCGTCAGCTCTACATCAGAATGTATTTCTTCTTTTGCTCGACGATCACCATCACAAAGCAACATTATATCTATATTTACGTCATTCATATGATTACTCCTTCCTTCTATCCAAACATTACAAATTCAAATTATACAGTAATATATTAGTTAACATTTTTTCAATACTATTCCACTCTTTATCCTAGTTGCATAAAGTTTCCCTGGCATAACAATTTCTTTGAACAGATTTTGTATACCTTTCATGCCCTCCTATATTAATTATCGTAATTCTCATCTTGTTTTTCAGAGTATTTCATCCTATCTTAATTTAGTATTTTATTATTCTTTTTCATTCACTATTACCTTTGACTTATAATTAACTGAATTCTTCACAGTTAACTTTCGATTAGTTTAAATGTCCTAGTATATCATCCCACGTTAATAATTTATTGCGATAAGTTTTAAGGTGGGCGACAAATACAATATAGATTTTCGGCAATTATACTCCCCCTGACTTAAACTAACAGTTTCCCAGGGACATTTAACAACCGGGCTTTTAAATCCTCTCGACTGAAATTACTTAAACTGACCTATACGAACAAAGATGTCTAGTTACTAAATGGTACTTGCAAATTGTAAACAATACTCCTAATGGAACGGTTTTATTTATCGATACTAAGACCTATTCCGTTATTGCTACCGTTTCAGTAGAGTGATTACCTACCGATGTCGCAAATAATGCCGAGGAAAAACTCTCCCATGTTACGAACCAAGGATGAAGCGAAAGTAGCAACTGATAATCCTACTGAAGTAAGGGTTGAGATTGCGACTGAAACAGCTAGAAAAGAGATAACTGAGGAAGCAGTCGAAGAGCAAGCCAAAAAAGATAACGTAAATTTATTGATTCGGTATGTATGAAGTTGGCGAGGATATTGAGGAGTGACTTTATAAAAGTGATAGGTTGGTTCGGTATTATATTGGGCGCATTTATCAAGATCAGTGGTGAGTTTGACGAAATTATTGGAAAGTTAACCCGGTGGAATCAAGTCTGGTAGAAACCCTTAAATCAGACGTTACTTTAGAAACGCAAGTGTCCGCTATTGGTATAAAAATCCATGATATATACCCGACTGAAATCGTGACGTCTTTCAGCGTCGGCAAATATATTATTGGGAAGTCTGTACTACTAGGGAGTATAAATCTTCTGAAGGTAACAGAATGGGTACTTGGCTCGATTAACCGATTTTAGTGGTAATTTTAATGTGAATATAACGAATGTCAACCCAATAGGCTCTGCAATCGTTGAGTTCAATGCTTTGAAAGTAGGTTTCCAAGCGTTCGGTAATGAACCGCTTGACATAAAGTTGAATAAAAAGAAATTGCCCCGCCCAATAAAGAACAGGGATTTCTCAGAGGACTTGAAAAGAATAGGTTTAACAGCTATCTAACGTAGTATCACCCGCGCTCCTAACTCTTATTCGGCAATGTCCAATCAAAATTGTAACCACTTGCCGCCTTGTACACACCTGTCTAGACGCCTCTATTCGAATTGCCTTCCACCATTGTCAAGTGAAGTACCTAGCGTATTGATTCCCGGTTCGTTAACTTCTTTGTCGAACAGTATTAACATAACATCAATGATCTGAATTCCCCCTACTAATCCTTTAATACCTTGTTTATAATGTCAATCCATCGATCCCAAATATAATTGATAACGACGATTATAGGAGTATGTAAAAAGCCGGCACTAAGCCGGCATAATTTGTAATTATATCGCAAGTTACGAAGTATACTTTCCATAGTCACAAACATGGTCACTATCATAATCACGAACGACCATTTTTCACTTATTATGCTAGTCTAAATACTACACCGTGCCCACCTTTAGGATATTCCCATTTGATATTTTGGTAAGGGCAACCAATACGGCAACTTCCACATTCATGACAACCTTCGTACCCTACATGCATCCGTATATCCTCCCATTTGTAAACTTCCGCTGGACAGAATACGGTACACAACTTATCTGGACACTTTTCGATACATACATCGTGGTCTAAAACTGTTAAGTGGGACTCTGTATCTGCTTTAAACCGTACTAAATACTGTTTATCTTCTATTGTATTTGACATTATTTCACCGCCTTCCACGCACGATACATATCAGACATGAGTTTAAATGTACCTTTTTCACCTCTAATTGTTCGAATAATTTCCTTTTGTTTATCCTTCTTAGGTGTTCCATCAACTGTGAAAAACTTACTTGCAGCTTTATTCATCATTGGTAAATATTCCTTGAAATATTGTGGATTATTTTCGAATGTATGAGTTGCATCTTTATATTTCTTTAAATCTTTTCCAATAAAACTGTTATAAATATTCTCACGATACACATTCAATGTAGCTTCAGAGTAGCTATCTCTTTCTTTTGCGTACAGAATCGCTTCTGCTGCAAGTCGTCCAGATGACATTGCCATATTTGATCCCTCTCGATGAATTGCATTTACGAATTGTGCTGCATCACCCGCAACGAGAACACCGTCACCAACGATTTTTGGTATAGAATGATATCCGCCCTCAGGAATAAGATGCGCCAAATATTCTACCGATTCTCCGCCATCAACATAAGGTTTGACCATCGGATGTGACTTTACATAATCGAGTAAATCATATGGCTTCATCTTTGCTTTAATCATACTCGATAGTGTAGTCCCAACCCCTAAATTTAGACTATCTTTATTTGTATACAAAAAGGCTGTACCTAAATTTCCTTTAGTTGAGTCTCCAAAGATTTCAACTGTACAGCCTTGATTATCTTCGAGATTAAATCTTTCATTAATTTTAGCCTTCGGGAGGTTAATCACCTCCATGACGGTTAACGCTACCTCATCAGGCTTAAATTCTTTATGAAATCCTAATTGTTTTCCTAATAAAGAATTAACTCCGTCGGCTAAAACAACAACATCTGCGTATACATCTCCATCCGGTCGATCAGTCCTTACACCGATAACTTTACCATTTTCTACGATACATTCTTTCACAACGGTTTCATTAATTAATAGCGCTCCAGCTTCTACTGCTTTTTGAGCAAACCATTGATCAAATTTAGCGCGTAAAACCGTAAAGTTATTATAAGGCTCTTTCCCCCATTCAAGACCCTTATATCCAAAGGAAACCATGGATTCTTTATCCATCATCCAAAAGCGTTGTTCAATAACCGGCCTTTCTAAAGGAGCCTCTTTCCAAAACTCTGGAATGATCTCTTCCATTTGCTTTCTATATAACACGCCACCCATGACGTTTTTACTGCCAGGGTATTCTCCACGTTCAATAAGAAGTACATTTAAACCATTTTTTGCACAAGTATATGCACAAGAAGTACCTGCTGGTCCTGCTCCTACGACTATAACATCAAATTTTTCAGACATAGCTAACTTCACCGTCCTTCTGAGTACGTACCTTCTTGAATTGTTCGATTAGTTTTGGAACGATTTCAAGCGCATCTCCTACAATTCCATATGTTGACACATCAAATATAGGTGCGTTTTCATCCTTATTAATGGCAATGATATATTCAGAGTTTTTCATTCCAACAACATGTTGAATTGCACCTGATATTCCTATAGCAAAATATATTTTAGGAGTTACTGTTTCTCCAGTCTGTCCAACTTGATTTTCGTGTGGTAGCCATCCAGCTTCTACTACATCACGAGTACCCCCAACTGTTCCCCCAATGACATCTGCTAATTCATGAATGAGTTGAAACCCTTTCTCATCACCCAAACCTTTCCCTCCAGCTACAATAACATGCGCTTCAGCTAGTGCTGCCTTCTTGTCAACATCTTTCACTATTTGCAATACCTTAGTACGCAATTGATCTTCCTGTAAATCAATTGTTTCTTCGATCATGTTACCTGTACGACCGTAATCTGGTAATAGCGCTTTCATTACCTTCGGACGCACAGTAGCCATTTGTGGTCGATGCTTCTTACACAAAATCGTTGCCATAATATTTCCACCAAAAGCTGGACGACTAGCTTCTAATAATCGCTTTTCGACATTTACGTCTAGCATCGTTGTGTCTGCCGTTAACCCAGTACTTAAATCTGTTGCTACAGCACTTGCAAGGTCCTTCCCATTCGGAGTTGCACCATATAAAAAAATCTCTGGTTTATATTTCTCACTAACTTTCACAACCCCTGCCATGTAAGTTTCAGTACGATAATCTTTCAAAATCGGGTCATCAATGACATAAACCTCATCTGCACCAAATGCAAATATATCTGAGCTCAGCTCCTTCACACCATCTCCGAGTAAAATTCCTGCCAAAGAAACATCTAGTTTATCTGCTAGCTTTCTACCTGCTCCTAGCAGTTCTAATGAAACTCCTTCTATTTTTCCATCATTTTGCTCTATAAAAACCCAAACACCTCTGTTTTCTTCCATATAGCTTCCCCCTATTCATTCTTTGAAAAGTAGTCGTTATTAGAGGTTATCTCATAGTTCAAGCAGCTTTCTTCAGCCTTCAACTTTTTCTTCAAATAACTCTTTCTTTTCCAAGAGTAGATTAATAATTTGATTGACTTGTTCATCGACTGTTCCTTCAATTATTTTCCCACCTTCTGGCTTAGGCGGGGTAAACATTTTGCCAACTATCGTCGGAGAACCTTTTAGCCCTAGCTGCTTTCGATCTACATTTTCAAGATCATTAACAGTCCAAACTATAGGAGAATAACGCGCAGCCATTATCATGTTAGGTAAGGGTGCATATTCAATGTCATTTATTTCTTTTTCCACTGTTAAGAGTGATGGGATAGTTGTTTGAATAAGTTCATATCCATTAGATAATTTCCTTTTAACTAACATCGTTTTTTCTGGCTGATTAATTTCCACCACTTCAATGACATTGGTAATTGGAGGTATATCTAACCTTCTTGCTATTCCTGGTCCTGTTTGCCCTGTATCACCATCTATTGCATGCTTTCCACATAACACCAAATCTATTGGTTGTTCTTTCTTAATTTTCTCTAGCGCTTTCGACAAGGCATAGCTAGTTGCTAACGTATCAGCTCCAGCAAACGCCCGATCAGAGATTAAGTATCCTTGATCTGCGCCAATTTCAATACATTTTTTAATTACGGCATCTGCTTGTGGTGGTCCCATTGATAATACAGTAATTTTCCCACCTACTAGCTTTTTTAAGCGGACTGCTTCTTGAACAGCATGAGCATCATACGGGTTCAAAATAGCGGGAGCACTCCGGCGGTCTAACGTATTGGTTTTAGGATTAATTTTAATAATCTTTGTGTCTGGTACTTGTTTAACGCAAACTACGATGTGCATTCGTTACCCTCACTCCTCTAAAAAATTTATAAATGAGTTCATTCGAAAAGCTATTGCACTTTTTGAATAAGCTCTATTACATCATTCAGTTGTACGTCTAAATCTTGCTATAATATTTGAGACATAGTGTAATGAATAACAATTAGCAATAATGCTGCTGATTAACCAACCTGACGTTTCTCAAACGAATGCTCCAAAACATTTTGTTATTATTTTCACAATAATGTCTATAAAAAAGGCTTTTTTACGTACTATAGTATTCGAGACATTATGTTATACGATGAGCATAGCCTCAAAGTCACTATTAGATGTTCTAATGTAGGAAAATATAGAACAAAGTTTACGAAAAGAGCCTTATAAAAACCAAATAAAAGACCTAATTCTAGTCAAACAGGAAAACGGCATATAGTTTCTGCTTGTTGACAGGGTTATTCAGGTGTCCATTAAGATTTATTTATCGGTATAAGAATATTGAGTGTTCTACGGCGGTTTTAACTTTATCTAGATGAGTTTCTTTGGAGAGTCTCTAACATGCTGTATATGATGTCGAATAATGTAAGCGTTATCTCAATCTTTATTTGACCAAATCTTCGCAAGATAGTCTGTGACGTTCATCACAATACATCATATATAAATATAAATTAGGAGGTGAAATTATTATTGTATTAGTTGGAGTTTGGTGAATATTTAAATTATTATAAACATTAAAATAATTAATATTATATAAACTTATTTTAAGTATTTTTCTACCGTTTGTAAAGTAGTAAATCCAATCTTATCTTCTTCAACTAGACGCAATCACCCTGTTTTAGTTCCAGATTTCACTTTACCTTTCTTCATAGGCTTGTCCCAAAAGAAAAATACTTGATAAGATAGACGCTCTTGTTTCTTCAACGTTAGTTGTTGGTACTTATAAATTAGCTTATCCAATTCTTGACTGCACTTAACAACCTCTTCACTTGAGTAATTTCTTTCTGAAGCTAACGTTAACATTTCTTTTCTTTTTTTATCAATCTTTAATTGAAGACTATTAAGATTATTCATAAATTTCTCCACCATTCTCCCCTCAAATGCGATCTTTAGACGAAGTTGTCACAAAATTGTATGAAATGATCTGCTTCACTCTAAATGTCGTTTTCTAAACATACAAAAAAAATGAGTACTTGTGAATTATTACAAAATATTCTTTTCTTGTAAATAGATTCGCAAAATTAGACAAAATCTCTTAATAAAGATTATATTTCTATGCTCAATAAATGGCATATTAACAACAAAAAAGCTAGATGAACCTATATTATTCACCTAGCTTTCTGCTTTATAGCATCTATCAATATTTAATTTTTTTGTTGTTATTTATTTTTGTAATGATTTCTTCTTGTTCCGCTTTTGAAATGATACTCATTTTTGAGCAAAGTAGTGTATAAAAACCAATCTTTTGTTTGATTTTCATGTATATAACCCCCTTTTTACCTAGACCAACATTTTTTACTTTAGTTAATTATATGACAAGGTATATACAAATGTTAAATAAAATAAGCTCATTTCGTAAACTATGTAGCTATTGTGATTAAATTAGGCAAAATTGACTTTATTATAAATAAGAAAAATTCCTCGAAAGCTTGATTTATACGTATTTACTTCTTAGTACAAAAAGCAGCAAACAACTCTTAAACATCCTTTTAATTGAATTTACAGTTGCTTATATGCTAAAGTCATCCTCAAAAGATAAAAGTTTAGGCACATGTTACATGCTAAGTTCAAAATAACAATGAATGCGGATTGGAGTCGATCATTTCTCGACTGGTAATGTAATATAGAAAGTTGTACCCTGTCCTTGCTCACTTTCAACATGTATACTGCCCTTGTGTTCTTCGATAATCTGATAACTAACCATTAGCCCTAAACCTGTTCCAGACTCTTTTGTCGTAAAAAATGGCTCACCTAATCTTGATAACATTTCTTTTGGCATGCCGTTACCTTCATCTCGAATTGTAATCATCAGTTCAGTTTGGTTTCTCATTTCCGTTTTAACAGTAATCGTTCCACCGTTACTCATCACTTCAATGCCATTTTTTATAATATTAATAAATACTTGCTTCAGTCGATTTGGTTCACAATACATAAAAGGTAAACCATCTTTAAAAACTGTGACAAATTCTATATTATGAAGCAATGCCTGTGCGGATAATAAGTCAATTGTTTCTTTGACAATTGTTGATACATCCTTATGTACAAATAATTCATGCTTAGGTTTTGCCAACATCAAAAAATCAGTTATGATCGTTTCTATACGATTGATTTCAGAAGTAATGACATCAAAATACATTTGATAATTTTCTTTAATACTACTTTCTAGTAATTGTATAAAACCTTTTAATGCGGTAACTGGATTTCTAATTTCATGAGCAATTCCTGCAGCAAGTTGACCTACAACACTAAGTGTGTCTGATTTTCTAATATGCTCCTCCATACCGATACGTTCAGAAACGTCTCTGACAATTGTGATATTAAGCCCTTCTACAACATTTTGCTTTGCAGCAAATTCAAGATACTTAAGTTGTTTCCTACTATCCCTTATCTTTAATCTACCCTTTGATTCGCCTTCTTCGTTAAAGTTTACTAAACCTCCATTTTCACATTCTAGGTCATCAATAAAATCGGATAAATTCGAGTTTGTTAATTCTTCTTGACTTAAACCGTATATGTCACATGCTGCTGGATTTACATCAACGATATTGAATTGATGATCCCAAAAAACTATGCCATCCAACGCCCAATTAAATGTATTTCTAAACCTCTGATCACTTTCTCTAAGCTGATGTTCAATCTCAATACGTTTACTAATATTTCTGAAGACAACTACGTTTAAGCCATCTATAATTCCCTTCTTAGTTGTAAATTCAAGATATTTCTTCTCACCATTAGGCATATAAAATACTAAATCATCTCTAATCTCGATATTATCACGGAATTTCTCCAATAAATCCTTCATTTTAGGATGTTTATTGTCAACAAAATCGGACAATTTTTTTGAAATAAGAATATCAAGAGGTAATTCAAAAGTACGACTTGCAGCATGGTTTGCTTTTTTTATTTGAAAACTGTCATCATACAACATAATCGCTTCATGGGCGTGCTCAAAAATCGCTCGGAACCTTTCTTCACTTTTTTCAAGCTCTATTTCCATATCTCGTTTTTGAGTGATATCACGTATGATCGCTATCCTAGATCCACTATTTACATTTGCTGCAACTGAGTATTCTACGTATATCTCTTTACCATCAAGGAGTACAACATGCAGTACACCCTTCTTTCTACGATTTATGACAAGATTCTTTAGCACAGTTTTTATGTATTGCTGATCATTCATATGTACAAATTGAAAAATATTAAAAGAACGTATTTGACTTTCTCTTATATTTAAATATGTTCTCATAGGTTCATTCATGTCAATAAATTGACCTTCTTTGTCGAAAATGAGTATACCATCTACAGTATGGTCAAACAATTCTAGTAACATTTGTTCATTTATAGAACGTTCTTGCTCTATTTTTTTACGTTTTGTGACATCTCTAAATAGCGAAACGCAATAATCTCCAATTACATTTATGTTTGTTCCATATTCTATATATTTTAATGTTCCATTATTCAATCTTATCGGAAATTCATTAGTTACTTGCTTATTTGATTCAAAAATGGTCAACCTCTTAATCAAAGTTTCTTTTGGAACAACAGTTAAAAAATCTCTCATGTTCTTAGTAAGTAATTGTTCTTCGGGAAGTTCAAACATTTCGCATGCCATCTCATTTACTTTCACAAAATTACCTTTATTATCAAATACAACGATAGCTTCATTTGCTTTCTTATAGTATGTACGAATATCAAGTAGTTGTTGTTGAAGCTGCTTATTATTCTTTTCAAGCTGTGATATGTATTTTTTTAACTTTTCAACTTCGTTATCATTAGTTGTTTCGTTCAAGTTCATTAACCCTCCCCTTTAAAACAAATACTGTCTCAATTATCGTTTTTTCATCATAAGAAAAAACGCTTCTTAGCCCCTTCCCTACTTTAAAAAGATTGTAGTAGCATAATACTGCATAGAGCTTTTCTTATGTAGGATACACCGTTTATGGGCTTAATCAAAATGTGGCAAGTAACAATCATGTTGAATAATGTAGAATTATTCAAAATTGTCGAATTTTTAATATAATATATTATATCATAGTTAAAGTTTGTATTAATGTAAATATTTTGTATCACTAACTATACCTTACACTTCTTTGCCTATTCACTATAGAACAAAACAAAAGACTAACTCTTACAGTATAGTCACTCGATATAGTCAATATCATCAATGGACTATATCGAGCAAACAATGCTCTTCTCGTGAGTTAGTCTCTTGTTTATTTACAAATATGGACTGTCATTAAATGCTTTTAAACGTTGCCATCTTCTTTCTACCTCATCTTCAAACTCGCTAAGCATCTCACTATTTTCTTCCTTTAATAGATGCTTAGTTTTACCCATAAATTTCAACCAATCTGTTAATGGAATTCGCTTTTTCTTCGTTTCTGGATTATATGTTATTGTTGTTTCTCCACGTTCAATTTCATAAAGCGGGAAAAAGCAAGAGTGAACAGCTGCTTCCATAATTTTCTGACCGAAACGATCCTCAGACTTCCAATTTAGAGGACATGTGATTAAAATCTTCCCATAAACTGTGCCAACATTTTGTGCATACCATTGTGCTTTTGCAGCCTTTTTAACCAAATCTTGCGGAAATGCTTCTGTACCAGTGAAGACATATGGAATATTAGTAGCAGCCATTATTTGAGCGGTATCCTTATGATGAAATGCTTTACCACTTTGTATTTTACCTACACCTGTAGTACTCGTCATATGACCCAAAGGTGTTGAATAGGACATTTGTGATCCTGTATTCATATACCCTTCATTATCATATTCCAGCATAATTATTTTATGGTTACGTAGAGCGGTCCCTATTGCAGAGCCCATTCCAATATCCATACCTCCATCACCTGTAACCATTACGAATGTTACATCATCTGCAACATCGATCTCTCCACGTCTTTTCATTTCGAAGAAGGCTTCTGCTGTACCTGATAGAGTTGCTGGGCCATTTTGGAATAAATTATGAATCATCGTTTGCTTATGTGAGCTATAAGGGTATGCCGTAGTTACTACATACGCACAACCGGTTTGAAATAAGACAACAATGTCGCCTTCAATGCCTTTAAAGAACAACTCTAATCCAGAAAAAATCCCACAACCTGGACATCCACCATGCCCTGATGCTATACGTTTAGGCTTACTTGTTAATGCTCTTAATGGTGGGATTTTAACTTTTAATTTATTCGTTTCTGCATCTTCAGTTACTTTAATCAGTCCTGAATTAAACGTTTCACCGTGCATTGGTTTTATCGCTTGCTTAAGTGAGTCTTCTGGATATCCTTTTATATGTCCGTAGTAATCGAATACTTTATCGGCATATCCTTTTTCTACCGCAGAAATTGCCTCATTAAAGAAAGCCTCTGCATCGTCAACAAAAAAATCCTTCCCACCAACTCCAAAAACACGACTCAGTACAATCGTATCATTATCCCTATCTTCTTGGAGGGCTGATTTCACCTCATGCGTGATATTTGGTCCATTAGCTCCGTAAGAATCAGCTCGTTCACCTACTAAAAGCGCTTTTACACCTCTCAATGCATGCTTAACCTCTTCTGTAGGAAACGGCCGAATCATATTTGGACTAATTACCCCAGCTTTAACACCTTTACTACGAAGCTTATCCACTGTATCCTTTGCTGTTTCAGCAGCAGAATTTAATAGAAATAATGCCACTTCTGCATCTTCCATTTTATATAAGTCTAGTATAGGGTATTCTCTCCCTGATAACTTTGCATACTCACAAGTAATTTGTTTATATACTTCTGATGAGTTATAAAGCGCTTCTGATTGCTGGTAGTTATTATTTATTAAGTCATCACCATTCATATGTGCACCAATTGTAACTGGGTTATGTAAATCAACTGCTCGTGGATAATCAGTAGGACATTCTCCAACAAACTCTTGCACAACATTCCTATCTTTAAAATACTCTACCTTTCTTTTTTGGTGAGAAGTAAAGAAACCATCATATGCAACAATTACAGGCAACCTCACATCAGCATGCTCGGCAATTTTCAGCGCGATCATATTCATGTCGTACACTGCCTGAGGACTTCTAGCCGTTAATATAACCCACCCTGTGTTTAAGGCATAATATAAGTCAGAATGGTCGCCTCTAATATCAAGCGGCCCACTTACAGAACGTGTTACGAGATTCATAACCATAGGGAAACGAGTTCCAGATTGTACTGGTAATTGTTCAATCATATATAATAATCCATTGGCGCTCGTTGCATTAAAAACTCTGGCTCCAGCAACAGCTGCCCCATAGCATATTCCTGCTGAACCATGCTCACCATCAGCAGGTATTAGCTGGATGTCATGTTCTCCCCTTGATCTCATTTGATCTAAATATTGAGCAACTTCTGTTGACGGCGTTATTGGGAAATACCCCATTATATGATAGTTAATTTGTGCAGCAGCCATTGCGGCCATTTCATTTCCTGATTCAAACGTGACGACTTGCTCAGCTCTATTAGCTTCATTTACTTTTTCTTCAATCATTGCCACTATAAAACACCTCCTGATACTAATGGGAATTTATGCTTTACTTGATTCTTTTCAGCGAAACCAATCTCTTCTCTCAAATCTGCTAATGCAGAAGTAGGACAAGCTTCGACACATTTAAGGCACCCCTTACAATATTGATAATCAATTCCTTTAAGAAACATTTGCTCTCGACCACGTTTGTCTTCACCTTTTTCCCATACAAAGCAAAAATCTGGACAAACTGTATCACAAGCAGCACAATTTATACATTTATCTTGGTCAAATTGAGGTAAGAAACCTTGTCGAGAACCACTTAGATCTTTAAAAATACTATTTGCATTAGCGGTAATTATTCCTCCGGTTGTTTGTGTATCATACCCTAGTTTTGCTTCTAATCTAGTATACTGTTTTTCAACTACTTCGCCTGGGACATCGTAGGTCTTAAACTGTACTTGCGCATATCCACGATTAAATGTTCGAATATTCGGTTCTACTAAATGTGGATATTTATTTTCAAATGTCTTTCGAATAATGTCACGCATAGCGTCTGCATCTAAGAAATCGCATATTCTAAACAATGCACCAAGCATAGCTGTATTGACCTTTGTTTTTTCTTCAACTGCTATTCCAAGAGCATCAACAATCGCCAATGTTCCATATTTAAGTTGTAAATCACCTTTAACAGCATCAAACTCTCGAACTGAATTAACTAATACGATTCCATCCGAAGCCAATCCACTGACCACATCGACCATTTTATATAATGCTTCATGAAAAACTCCGATGACATGCGGCTGTTCGATCGGACTATGTGCTCTAATTTCTGTATCTGGATCACAAAAACGAACGAATCCTTTTACAGGCGAACCTTTTTTTTCTGAGCCGTACGAGGAAAAGTTGGAACCGTTCAATCCAAGCCCTAGCACACCTGCTTCTGCTAGCATTTTTCCAGCTAAATTAGCCCCAAGACCTCCTATTGATTCTAATCTAATTTCATAAAAACCAAGTTCATTTTTCTTTGGTAGTATTGACATTACATCACCCCTAAACTTTGTTAATGTATTCCCCTATATCTAATTGTAGTTTTTTATATGGTTTTTGACTGTGACAAAAGTCAAACATTTATTTATTTTTTGTAATACAATTTTTATCTTTTTAAGCAATTGCTGAATTTTAAATATTTGTGAACGCTAACATAATATGTAACAGTTTATTTTCTGTAATAACACAGTTGGAATTTCTTCACTAAAATTTTTATTTTTTTTCATACAAATCTCATATAATTTGATAACTTATTTATTGTGAAAGGCTGTTTTCACATTTATTGTTTCGTTTTGTAATAAGAGCTAAACACGCTTGTAACAAAGTTCGGGGCATGTTTTGCAATATAAATTTATATAATACACACAAATATAAATGAAAAAAGCAACAAAGTTTACGAAAGAAACCTTGAGAATAGACTTTTTTCGTAAACTTTGTTGCTACCATTCCTAAACTAGGATTTAAACATGACGTTTTATAGAAAATGATATTGTGTTGTCTAGTTATATACGTGGTTATTTATTAGCTAGGAAAAACAACAAGTTATCAGAGAACTACCTGCGAAAAAAAAAGAAAATTGCTCCTTATATGCAGATTTTGTATTAAAAACTAGCATTTTGTATTCTCTTTGTTACTTACTTGTAACTTTTATGTTTTTTACTTATGTTATTATTTACGAATAGTAGAATTAATTTGGAGGAAACTAATGCTAAAAAATAAAAAACATCGAAAACTACTCATATACGTGACAATTCCTTTGTTGTTCCTCATATTAGCTGGTGGGGTATACGCATCCATTCTATTTAATAAAGCACAAACAACTGCTGAAAAAGCACATAAAGAGCTTGACAGAGGCGAGCAATCAGAAAGACGTACTGATGGGGTGAATCCTAAATCAGACAATATTTCTATCTTATTAATGGGCGTTGACGACAGTGAAACTAGAAATATTGGAGACAGATTAGGTGAAGGACCACGAACTGATGCATTGTTACTAGCTACGTTTAACGAGAACAAGAAATCAGTTAAACTTGTGCACATCCCTAGAGATTCTTATGTTCCTTTACAATTTTATGATGGAGAAAAGCATCGAATTAATAGCGCATATCATTTTGGTTTAGCAGATGGCGCTGTGCAAACAGTAGAAGAATTATTTGATATACCTGTTGATTATTATGCTACTGTTAACTTCAACTCTTTCATGGATATAGTAGATTCCCTCAACGGGATAGAAGTTGATGTACCTGTTACATTTACAGAGCAGGATAGTCAAGACCGTTCAAAAGCTATCCACCTTGAAAAAGGATTACAAACACTAAACGGAGAAGAAGCTCTCGCCTTAGCAAGAACAAGGAAAATTGATACCGATGTGGAGAGAGGGAAACGACAACAGTTGATTTTAGAAGCTATAGTGAAAAAAGCTGCATCACTTGGTTCTATAACAAAATACGGCAATGTAATTGACGCAATTGGAGATAATATTATTACAAATTTGACATTTAATGAAATGTTATCCTTCTATGATTATGCAACGGGAGATGTAACGATAGAAACGTACACAGTGCCTGGTTATTCAAACGAACAATACGACTATATCGTTGATTATGATGCATTCGAAATAATAAGACAAGATTTAAAAGCACACTTAAATATTGAAACAACAAATATAGAGACTAACACTGCAGACAACCATTCACATGATGAAGTACAAAATAATAACTAACTTAATATAAGCTCTTTTCACAAACTTGTTGTTATTGAGACTAATTTAGGACAGCAACAAATGAACTTATGAAATTGACCATATTTATAATGAGAAAAGATACCATGAACACTTGGGCTTAACGTAATTAGCAATGAGGAATGCGAAAATAGCCAAAGTAGAAAAGACCTCGAATGCTAAATTTATAAGTTATTAAATTCTTAGTAAGATGAATTTCAGTCAATGAAAAACAACAAAATAAGAGGGTCTAACTCAAATAGAGCTTAGACCCTTAAAAAATTATAACGACTTTAGTTCGTTAATTACTTCTGATGGTTCCATTCGTTTCGTATAATCAGGGTTAACAGAAGCTAATCTAATTTTCCCATTCTGATCGATTATAAATGTTGCTGGAACAGGTAATGACCAGTCACTATCGTTAAATTCTTTTAAGTTAATACCGAAACCTTTGTACACTTCAACTAAATATGTTGGTAATTCAAATAATAAATTATACTCCTTAATTACGTGAGAACCCACATCACTTAGAACTGGGTATGCAAGTTCATTTTTTTCCTTCATTGACAATGAATGATCTGGTGTTTGAGGACTAATAGCAATCAATTGCGCACCTAGAGCATTTATTTCCGGTAATGCTTGCTGATATGCCCTAAGTTCCAGATTGCAATAAGGACACCACTCACCTCTATAAAAAGTTAATATAACCGGCCCCTTTTGTAGTTGCTCATAAAGATTCAGTTCTTTTCCTGTCGGGTCAGATAAAGTAAACTCTGGAGCATGATCACCTATTTCTAATCCTCTTGCAATATCTGATTGAGCAAGGTCTGTAGTAGCCTGAACCATTTTATTTAAAACCTCTTCAGGCATTTTTTTTACTGCATTTTCGTTGTATGCCTTTAGTTGTTCTGCCAACGTTGTCAATATACTCACTCCTTTTAATAAATTCACTTTAATGATAACAAGTATCATCAATAGGTTAGGACTTTCTAAAGAACTAACAATATGATTTTCCTAACACTATTTTTTTATTCTATATCCACCTTCGATTTTTTTCTGTAAGCTTGCTTACAATTTATATTTTTTAAATTCATATCGTAATGCTCTTTTCGCAAACTTTGTTGCTATTGTTATCAAATTAGTACCAAAAAAGTAGTTTACATTGTTAGTTATCGTTGTAGAAAAGGTGTCACGAGCTTTAGCTGTGTACGTGTTTATTTTTTAAAACGAATAACAACCATCAATGCAAAAACAAGCTTTCGGATTGATTCTTTCAAGCAGCTTTCAACGATCGGATGGATGCTCAGCATACTTACAATGTGAAATATATTTGTAATGCAACTTCACTAAAGTAACAAAAGAGCCTGTTCTTATCTTCAGACTCTTCTATTATGGCTAGATATCTTTTAATGTAAATATGATGAATCTGGTAACAATATGGGCTCAAACTAATTCTTTTTCAATAATATTTTGTACATTTGTTGCAAGATCATTGATCGTCATACCATCGTACTCTTCTTTTGAAATAGGTTTAGAAATAATTACTTCAACATTCGCTCCTTTAAGAATATTCTTGTTAGCCTCCATGATTTTATATGAGCCATTGATCGTAATTGGGACAATTGGCACGCCTGATTTAGTCGCTAACTTAAAGCTACCCGGTTTAAATTCACCTATAGCATTTCCTTTGCTTCGAGTTCCTTCAGGAAAAATAACAAGTGAATGTCCTTCTTTTAAATTGTTAATCCCTAAATTGATTGCCTTAACTGATTGACGAATATTTTTACGATCCATAAACACACATCTCATCAATAACATCCAATGAGAAATAATAGGATATTTTTTAATTTCCAATTTAGAAATAAACCCCATTTTTTTGTCTAGAAAACCTAATAAAATAGGAATATCAAAATTCCCTTGATGATTACTTACGAAAAGAACAGGCTGATGGTCTGGAATGTTTTCCTTACCTTTCACATTAATCGTTGAGCTTGTAAGATTGACTAATGTTCTAGACCACCGTCTTGTTTCTCTTAAAACGATTTGGTCTCGTTCTGAGTGTAATTCTCTTTTATCTAGCTGTCTCGCTTTTAGTAAGGCGGGGACAGTAAATAGTAAATGTAGCCAAAAATAGATAAACCATACGATTGTACGAATCATGTTGACACCATCCAGTTCTCATAAATTATAGAATTATCTTGCTCACGTCTATTTATATTAATGATAGTTTAATATTTTTTCAACTATAGACTACAATTGATTCGAATACATTGACATATTGTTAATAATGTTATACATTTGGTTTAAAAGTTTAAACGAAAGAACGAGGTGTCGTCATGATGCAACATAAAGCAGAACCTCAAGATATTTTAGCAGTATTCCGTGAAGCGATCCCTGCCTTTCAAGTCCTTTCAGATAAAACACGACAAGATATCATACTTCTGTTAGATGAACATGAAGAAACAGGGCTTAATGTAAATGAAATAGCTGAAAAGCTCCCATTATCCAGACCAGCAATTTCTCACCATTTAAAAAATTTAAAACAAGCTGGTCTTGTTGATGTTAGACAACACGGCACAGGTAATTATTACTACTTAACCCTTCTTCAAGCTGTAGAGCATATGAAGCATCTTATTTCATTACTGGAAAACAACTGTGAATTGAAATAAAAAGTATAGGGGGAATTTTACATGACTGAAATTAGCGATTTAGTAAAAAAACAAAAAAAGTTTTTTTTCACAGGTGAAACGAAAGATGTTACTTTCAGATTGAACGCCCTTAGCAAGTTGAAAAAGGCAATTCTTGAAAATGAACGTGGGATAACTACCGCATTAAGGACTGATTTAAACAAATCTGAAGCTGATACTTATATGTCTGAAATCGGCTTAGTATTATCTGAGATTTCAGTTATTCAAAAAGGCTTGAGGTCATGGGTTAAACCAAAAAGAGTTAAAACTCCTATTTCTCACTTTGGCGCATCAAGCTATCGATATGCTGAGCCTTATGGTGTTACCCTTACTATTGCTCCGTGGAATTACCCATTCCAACTAGCACTCACTCCTATCCTTGGTGCAATTGCTGGTGGAAATACTGTAATTTTAAAACCTTCAGAGTTAACACCGACTGTTTCAGCAATTTTAAAAGAACTGTTGTCTTCAACCTTTGATGAAGAGTATATAGCTGTAGTTGAGGGCGGAGTAGAAGAAAGTACACAACTTTTAAATGAACCCGTTGATTATATCTTCTTCACAGGTAGCGTCCCAGTTGGCAAAATTGTGATGGAAGCTGCATCAAAAAACTTAACTCCAGTAACTTTAGAACTTGGTGGCAAAAGTCCAGTTATTGTTGATGAAACGGCTGACTTAAAACTTGCAGCAAAACGAATTGTATGGGGTAAATTCTTTAATGCTGGGCAAACTTGTGTTGCTCCAGACTACATGCTCGTTCACCATAGTGTAAAAGACGAGCTCATTAATAATATGAGGAAAATAATCAATGAGTTTTATACTGATAATGCTCTAACTAATGAAGAATATACTCATATAGTCAATGAACGCCATTTTCAGCGGTTAGTAAAATATTTAAGTGACGGTAATATTATCGTTGGTGGAAATATAGATGAAGAATTGCATGCGATTGAACCAACCATTTTAGATCATATTACATGGGACGATTCAATAATGCAAGATGAAATATTCGGCCCAATACTACCTGTCATTGAATATAGTGATGCGAGTGAAGTGATTAACATGGTAAACGACCGACCGAAACCATTAGCCCTATATTTGTTTTCTAGCAATAAACAAGCTCAAGAGCACATCATTAACAACATCTCTTACGGTGGTGGATGTATTAACGATACGCTCTATCATCTAGCTTCTCCACACCTTCCATTCGGGGGCGTTGGAACTAGTGGTGTAGGTGCATATCATGGTAAACATAGTTTTGATACGTTCTCCCATTACAAAAGTGTTCTAAAACAAACGACTAAATTTGACATACCATTACGTTACCCAAATATGAAAAATGGACTAAAGCTTGCAAAAAAAATATTAAAATAAAAATTCTTGTAAATGAGGAAGGTGCTATTATATGTCTAATAACTTTGTATTAATTACTGGAGCTTCTGGTGGAATTGGCTTTGAATTAGCCCATCTATTTGCTAAAGATAATCATAACGTTCTACTTATCGCGCGAAATGAGCAAAAGTTAAATGATTTAGCAAACGACTTAATGAAAACCTACAATATTAAAGCAAAGGTACTTTCAAAAGACTTATCAAATCCTGAATCGCCACAGCAAATTTACGATTATTGTGAAAATGAAAAGATTGATGTTGAAGTCCTTGTAAACAACGCTGGATTTGGAAGTTTTGGGTTCTTTGCTGAAACGGATATCAACAAAGAATTGGAATTAATACAAGTGAACATCACAGCACTTACTTATTTAACTAAACTGTTCTTACCTCAAATGGTCAATAGAAAATCTGGGAAAATATTAAATGTAGCATCAACAGCATCTTTTCAGCCTGGACCATATTTATCTAACTATTCGGCATCAAAAGCATATGTATTATCTCTTTCTGAGGCCATTGCAAATGAAGTAGAAGGTACTGGCGTATCAGTTAGTGTTCTTTGCCCCGGACCAACTGAAACTGGCTTTCAATCTGCTGCCGACATGGATCACTCGAAAAATTTCACTGGTGGCAAAGTGATGGATGTTAAGTCAGTAGCAATAGCAGGATATGAAGGTTTACAGAAGGGCAAGACGGTAATCATACCTGGTTTAATGAACCGTATTATGGCGACATCTGTTAGATTTGGACCTCGCAAACTTATTCCTAAAATTGTTCGACGCATGGTTGAACCAACTAAATAACATGAAGCAAGCTGTCTCAAATTTGAGACAGCTTTTCCTTTTAGATTTTTAGAAAGAACTTAATTTGACAAAAAAATATAGGAAATTGAACGATAAAACTAATAATTTGACCCATAAACATGTAATAAATTTGACCTATAAATTTGCTCAGGTTAATAAAATTCAGCTTATGTTTACCTTTTCACCCGCTGTTATAGATTGAAAACATGCATCGATGACTCTCATGTTTTTTAGGCTTTGCTCTCCGGTATACATAGGTTGCGATTTGTTCAATATACAATTAGAGAAATGTTCTATTTGCAGAACATATTGGTCTGCTTCATAGTACTCTACTCTAGACTCTTCTTGTTCATTTGATACGATTATTTTGCCTACGTTATTATATAAATTAGGTGTAAATGCCCTCGGTAAAACCAGTTTGCCTTTCGTACCTACCATTTCATAATATGCACTAAAAGACCTTTCAAAACTACAATCAAAAGAAACCATCACATCGTTTTGTAATTTTAATAGAGCATATGTTGACATATCTACATGATATTCTTCGTGTATATGAGCCTGAGCAAAAACTTCAATAGGTTCCGAATCTAATATGTACTGAATTGTATTGATGCAGTAGCTACCAACATCATACAAGCTCCCCCCTCCTAATTTAGGTACCATACGGATATTACCTTCAAGATCATTTAATGTAAATGAGAAGCTTGAACGCATTAGTTTAATGTCACCAATTTCACCAGATGCTATAATTTCTTTTACTCTTTTATGTTGTGGATGAAATTGATACATAAATGCTTCCATAAAAATGACATTATTCTTCTGACATGCTTGGATGATATCCTTCATCTCCGAAGAATTCAATGCTGCTGGTTTTTCACATAAAATATGTTTACCGTGTGTAGCAGCCTCCTTCACCCATTCTGCATGTAAACCATTAGGTAGAGGTATGTAAACAGCATCAACATTAGAATCTAATAATAAATCCTGATAGCTTTTATATACATTAGGTATGGATAATGATTCAGCAACACTTTTCACTTGCTCATTTGCGCTAGCAATAGCAACTACTTCAGCATTAGTTGCTTTGTGAATCGCTGGAATAATGGCTGTTTGAGCTATATTTGCAGTACTTAGTATTCCCCATCTAATCTTTCTATGCATTCTCTCATCTCCTAAGCTTTTATTTCTATTATAATAGAAAAATTAAAAGACTGTATGTGAATTGAATGTTTGTTTTTTTCCTCTTTAAAGTACAACATATAACACCTTTAAATATTGGTTAGTGTTGCAACAATTGATACGATATGTGCATTAGAAAAAGAAAAATATATATATAACATAAACTGCTTGTTTTTAGAATACAATTTTCGGCTAAAATTATGATAGAATAAATCGACGTGTTATTGCTATAGCGAAAGTAAAAGGAGATAAAAAATCTAATGAATGTAGTTTTAAGTACATTAAATGCAAAATATATTCACACAAGCCTATCAATTAGATATTTAAAGGCATATGCTGAACCAGAGTATGATGTACAGCTTGCAGAATATACTATTAAAGACCCTGTAATGAATATCGTGACTGATATATACAGAAAAAAACCAGATGTAGTTGGTTTCAGTTGTTATATATGGAATATAGAAGAAACAATTAAAGTGATAAAAATGCTAAGAAAAATAAACCCAAAGCTTACGATCGTGTTAGGTGGTCCCGAAGTGACATATGATGTAAGTGAATGGTTAGATAAAATTCCTGAAGTTGATTTTATCGTCATCGGCGAAGGTGAAGAAACGTTTAAGCAATTGCTTGACGAACTTAATTATGACAATAATTTCGATAAAATTGATGGGATTGCTTACCGACAAGAAAAACAAAAAGTTATAAAGCGTCCACAAAAAAAGCTTGACCTAAAGTTATTGCCCTCACCTTTTCGTTTCGATGAAGACAGGCTAAGTCTATCCAAGCGTGTAACCTATATTGAAACAAGCCGTGGCTGCCCTTTTAGTTGCCAATTTTGTCTCTCATCAATAGAAGTTGGGGTACGTTATTTTGATCGGGAAAAGGTAAAGGATGATATTCGTTATTTAATGGATAACGGTGCTAGAACAATAAAGTTTGTCGATCGAACCTTTAATATAAGTAGAAGTTATGCGATGGAGATGTTCAGGTTTTTAATTGATGAGCATAAGCCAGGTACCGTGTTCCAATTTGAGATTACTGCTGACATTATGCGTCCTGAAGTCATTGAGTTTTTGAATCAAGAAGCACCACCTGGATTGTTCAGATTCGAAATAGGTGTTCAGTCAACAAATGATGCAACAAACGAGCTTGTCATGCGCAAGCAAAATTTCGAAAAACTGACACGTACTGTGACGATGGTTAAGGAGGGTGGTAAGATTGACCAGCACCTTGATCTAATTGCCGGCCTACCAGAAGAAAACTATGGATCATTCCGTAAGACTTTTAATGATGTTTTTGCTATGCGACCTGAAGAACTACAACTTGGCTTTTTGAAAATGCTACGAGGAACAGGTCTTCGACTAACAGCAAAGGACCACGGATATAAATATATGGACACTTCACCCTATGAAATTCTGGAGAATGATATTTTACCTTTCGACGACATTATGCGTATTAAACAAGTTGAAGACGTGTTAGAAAAATATTGGAATGACCATAGAATGGATCAAACGATTGAATTCCTTGTATCTAATAGCTATCCAACTCCATTTGACTTCTTTCAATTATTCGGTACGTATTGGGATGAACAAGGTTGGATAAGAATTGGACATCAATTGGAAGATTTATTTAAAAGGTTATATCAATTTTTGCACGAAACAAATGTAAAAGATTTGGACATCATTTCAGGATTAATGAAATATGATTACTTACGTAAGCAAAAGCATAAACCGCGTAAACCGTGGTGGAATGATTCATTAGAAAAACCAACTAGAGCAGCATATTATCGTGATATTGTTAACAACCCTCACGTTTTCGGACGTCAATTTACACATTTACAACTTAGTGAAAAAGATATACACAAGCACACCGTCATTGAAGAGCTTAATTTTAATCTTTCACACTATTTGTTATCAGAAAAAATTGTTCATGAGCAAACATTGTTATTAGTATATTTTGATCCATCGACAAACAAGACAAGTTACTTTACATCAACAATAGATAATATAACTAACACCAAATAAATTAACATAAGGTGGAGATGTCCCTCCACCTTTGAATAACAAGTTGTTACTCTTTGTCACAGTTCTTGTTTTTCGACTCAAGTGCCCCTTCATAGGGCTTCATTGCATTATAATCCCCTAGCTCCCCACCAAACTCTTCACGTAATAAATCTTTAGACATCTTATGGTTTTGATCACCTGCGTGCTGTTTTTTCTGCATTCTTTTTCCCATGGAACTTTACTCCTCCTCTTGTCTTTGTTGATACCCTTTTTTAGAGTTTCTATTGGCCCCTTTTATTGGTTCCTCATAGTCAGCTTCAGCTGAAAACTCAGTATCAGGTAGACTTTCCTTTGGTGTAAAATTATTATTTCTTGCTGCATTATATTTTACTTTTCGTTTCATAACTATTCCTCCACATATACGCAAAGATTGAACTGCTTTTATTACTTCATGTTGATGGTATTTTTATATGCAATTAAAACGATTTCTTCGCCTTTTTCAGCTCTAAGCTCTTTTTCTACTTGCTGAACCTTCGTTAAATCTTCACTGTCAAGTTGAGCAATCGCAAAAGAATCATCCTTCATATTTTCACCTACCTGTACTCTTTAAATGATATGCTTCACCTTTTATCTTGTTCGAACGACCAAAAGGTATGCATGATAATTGAATTGTTCGCTCATAATAGCTCTAAAGGAGTATACTCTTTCAAGAAAACTAGACCATATTTTGAAGCTTCATTTCAATTAATTGGAATAAAATGCATATGAAGCACAAAAGCACAAAAAAAAACATTAATTCAAAGTTTAGTGATTTAGTGAGGTGTTAACATAAATGACTAAGAAAAATGAAAAGGAATCATCATCAATATTTGATGAAACTATGCCTCATCAAATAAATGCTCCAAACTTCAAAGGAACTGGCGAAAAATTGCAAGAACCATTTGTTAATAAGAATGGTGTAGTTATTGGGGATAGCCTGTATAATTCTCCAAACTCACCATTAAATCAATGGTCTGACGATATCGACCCTGCCATAATGGCAGGCGATGACTGGGTACATCCTACTAATGATATAGGATGGAATACACCAGAAAATAGAGAATTAATTGAAGAAAAAAAGAAGCCAAATGGTGCACCTTTCATGCACCCAACAGAAGATGTCAGTTATGGTACAGATTAATTAGCTGATATAAGTCGCTAAGGGGGAAATTTTATATCATTGAACTATTGGGAGTATTTCACAAATGATATTTATGATTTTCGCCCCTTTAGCTACTGTTAGCTTATTCCTTAAATTATTGTTATATACTATTCAAAATGTTTGATTACAGGAATTTTATAAGGATAAATAGAAAATATCTCAAGATACCTTTATACAGAAATGTATTTATTTTCTTCTCCTAGTATAATTATTTTCAACTCGTATTATTTAACACTGTCACCTATATAACTTTTTCTTATTCTATAAGTAAATTCTTCACACCACCTTCTTAATGAAAAATCCATCTGTTATTTTCTACCTAATTAAATATACATCCTTCCTATTATTAAACAGCATTACTCTTAATAACTATAAAAGTTTCTGAAAATATTGAAATATAATAAAAATTATATTATATTAAGATTATCAACTTTATTACTATTCAATATTTTCGGTTAATTAATACGATTGAACTAGTTAATATTGTTGAAAAAAGATACATAAGGGGGAAAAAAATGAAAAAAAGATTTGGTATCTTCACAGTGTTTCTTTTATTAGTAGTTGGAATTATTGCTGGGTGCTCGGACGATGCATCAAGTGAAGAATCAAAATCAATACTTGATACAGTAAAAGACAGAGGAAAATTAGTTGCCGGGGTTAACGGAGAGTTACCTGGATTTGGGTTTGTAGGTACTGATGGTCAATATTCAGGCTTTGATGTTGACTTTGCTAAAGCAATTGCTGTAGCAGTTTTAGGGGATGCAAACGCGATTGAATTTCGGCCATTAACATCAGAGGAACGTTTCACAGCTGTCCAAACAGGTGAAGTTGATGTATTAGTTCGTAATACAACTTGGACGACAAACCGTGATTCAGAGGTTGGATTGAACTTTGCTCCAGTAACATTTTACGACGGTCAAGGTATTATCGTTCGTAAAGATAGTGGAATTAAAAGTTTAGAAGATTTACAGGGTGCTCGTATTTCCGTGGAACAAGGAACGACTACTGAGCTAAACTTAGCAGATGTGTTAGATGCAAATGGAATTGAATACGAGTCAATCGTTTTCGATACGCAAGATGCAGCTGTTCAAGCATACGAGGAAGGAACTGCTGACGCATACACTACTGATAAATCCGGATTAATCGCACGACAAGCAAACATGGCAAATCCTGACGAACACATCATTATAGATGAGACTTTATCAAAAGAACCGTTAGCTCCTGCTGTAATCGGTGGAGATGATACGTGGTTTGATATTGTAAAGTGGGTCACATTTGCAACAATGCGTGCTGAAGAATTAGGTGTTACTTCTGAAAATGTTGATGAAATGCTTAATAGTAATAACCCAGAAATACAACGTCTATTAGGTGCAGGTGAAAATAATTTAGGAGAGCAGTTAGAGCTTGACAATGATTTTGCTTACAAAGTAATTAAAGAAGTAGGAAATTACGGTGAGATTTTCGAACGTAATTTAGGTTCAGTTTTCGGATTAGAGCGCGGAATAAATGATATGTATACAAACGGTGGATTAATGTACTCCCCTCCGTTTCGCTAATTGCTGGTTTTGCAATACATTGATAATGAACGAAAAGGTCTGCTTACTATTGATTATATAATGCAGACCTTTTCCATTGTGAGGTGGATATATGAAAAAGGAAATGTCAGTTTCAACTCCATTTTGGCGTGACAAAAGAATAATTCCAATATTATTACAGCTTATTTTTGTTTTCATTGTTGCCTTATTTGGAGCATATTTTATTATTAATGCAATCAATGGGCTTGAAAAGATTGGTATTGCCTTTGGCTTCTCCTTTCTTGGGCAACGGGCAGGATTTGGGATAACCGATTCTTTAATTGAATATTCATCATCTGATACTTATGGACGAGCTTTGCTTGTTGGTATTTTAAACACATTGAAAGTTGCGTTATTCGGTATCATCTTTGCAACGATCATTGGGATTATTGCAGGTATTTCAAGGCTATCTTCTAACTGGCTCGTAAGTAAGCTTTCAAGCATTTATATTGAAATCTTTCGAAATACACCTTTATTAGTACAATTATTTATTTGGTATTATGCTGTATTACTTCAATTACCATTAATCGATGATGTTAAAACAAGTAGTTCATTTATATTTACTAATCGTGGTGTTGCTATTCCATGGTTTCAGCAAAACTCTGGCTCACTCGTTTGGACAATCCTTCTGTTAATAGGTATTATACTTTCAGTTATCATGTGGCGCGTTCAACTAAAGCGACAAATTGATTTAGGAAAACGAACTTACCCTTTCATTTGGGGAACAGGTGCAATTATACTAGCGATTGTAGTATCGTTAATTGTTACACAACAGGCTCCATTCGATATTTCAAACCCTTCAATTGAAGGTAGAGGATTTACTGGTGGTAGTCTACTAAGACCTGAGTTTCTTGCACTACTTTTGGCATTAAGTGTTTATACTTCTACTTATATTGCAGAAATTGTTCGAGCTGGTATTTTAGGTGTCAAGCAAGGACAAAAAGAAGCTGCTAATGCACTTGGTTTAAAACCGTCTACGACGATGCGTCTAGTTGTCTTTCCACAAGCAATTAGAATAATTATCCCCCCTGTTACAAGTCAATACCTGAACTTAATAAAGAACTCAAGTTTAGGTGTCGCAATTGCATACCAAGAAATTGTTAGCGTAGGGAAAACTACACTTGGACAAAATTCACGGTCAATTGAGGTTGTCCTTATTTGGATAGCTGTATATTTACTTATCAATTTAATTACAGCATTAATTATGAATATATTTAACAAAAAAGCACAAATTGTTGAAAGGTAGGTGGTAGCGATGGGAAATATCGGTGTTGAAAAACACGAACCGAAACAAATTGACATTAATTCAGATACACAACCTAACCGTTTTTTGCAATGGCTTAAGGCAAACCTTTTTAGTAGCTGGTTAAACACAGCGTTAACAATTTTATCTATCGTTATTGCCTATTTTATTATTAAAGGTTCAGTATATTGGATATTTGTCACTGCAGAGTGGCGGGTTGTGGCCGATAACTTTAAGCTGTTTGTTGTCGGACAATATCCGATCGACCAACTTTGGAGAGTCTGGCTATTATTAACATATGTATCTATTATGTTAGGTTTTTCATGGGGAATATGGAAAAGTATTGTAAAACCTATCGCATTGACGATTGGTATCGTTATGCTAGTTGTTGGGTGTTTACCATTTGTTGAAGGTATGACAAGAATATGGTTAGGTATAAATATCGTTATCCTTATTGCGACTTATTTTGTAGGAGCAAAATTTAATAAACTAAAAACATTAACCTTAACTGGTTGGTTCTTATTGTTCCCAGTCTCTATCTTCTTATTATCTGGTTTTGGTATTTTACCTGAGGTTAGTACGAGTGTCTGGGGTGGATTTTTATTAACACTATTAATTGCATTAGTTGCAATTGTTATATCCTTCCCTATTGGAGTATTACTTGCTTTAGGAAGACGTAGTACACTTCCAATTGTAAAATGGTTTAGCATTTTATTTATTGAAATCGTACGTGGAATTCCATTAATTACATTACTATTTATTTCTCAATTGATGGTTCCATTGTTTTTAGGTGATGGTATAGAAATAGATAATGTGCTACGTGCTATGATAGGATTTATTATGTTCTCAGCAGCTTACTTAGCAGAAAATGTTCGTGGTGGACTTCAAGCAATCCCACGTGGACAATTTGAAGCAGCTCAGGCATTGGGATTAAATAAGACCTTGATGACTAGTTTTATCATTTTACCACAAGCATTAAAAATCGTTATTCCACCGATTGTCGGTTTGTATATAGGTATTTTTAAGGATACAGTGCTAGTAACGATTGTTGGGTTATCCGATTTATTAGGTATATCAAAAAAAATAATAGCAAATCCACAATATTTAGGGACACATATGACAGCTTACGTCTTTGTTGCATTGGTCTTTCTCATTTTCTGTTATTTAATGTCTTACGTAAGTAGAAAGCTAGAGGCATCCCTCTCAGTTGGGAAACGATAGGAGGTATATTTAATGGGTAGTATTTTTGCTGTTGAAAAATTAACAACACCCCTTGAAGAACGAGAAGATATTATAACTGTTAATAATTTAGATAAATGGTTTGGAAAGCTTCATGTGCTAAAAAACGTAGATATGAATGTGAAAGAAGGAGAAGTTGTCGTTATACTCGGACCTTCCGGATCAGGTAAATCAACCTTTATTCGAACAATCAATGCTTTGGAAGAATTTCAAAATGGTGAGATTGTTGTCGACGGAATTAGTTTAACAAATGATGTAAAAAACATCGAAGAAATTCGTAAAGAAACTGGGATGGTATTTCAACAATTTAACCTATTCCCTCATATGACAATTTTGAAAAATATAACATTAGCCCCTATTTGGGTTCGTAGATGGAAAAAGGAAAAAGCAGAAAAAATTGCTCATGAACTCCTTGAACGTGTTGGAATTCCTGAGCAGGCTGACAAATATCCAGGACAGCTTTCCGGTGGACAGCAGCAGCGTGTGGCGATTGCTCGAGCACTAGCTATGCAACCAAAAATAATGCTATTTGATGAGCCAACATCAGCCCTTGATCCTGAAATGGTTCGTGAAGTGCTTGATGTTATGAAAACATTAGCAGAATCTGGTATGACAATGCTCGTCGTTACCCATGAAATGAATTTCGCAAGAGAAGTTGCAGATCGTATCGTCTTATTTGACCATGGTGAAATTGTTGAGACTGGTACTCCTGAAGAACTATTTGACAATCCTCAACATGAGCGTACAAAAGCATTCTTATCTCAAATTTTATAGCATAATCATTAAAATAAAAAAGTACCTCGTCTATCTACGAATCGCATTGGGGTCATATATATCTCTTGAAGTTACGGTTTTACCTTCAAGAGATATATCGAAGTGACCACGAGGGGGTGCTAGGTGCTTAAACTAACAAATCCATATAACACAACAAAGCCTGACCAATATAAAGGTCAGGCTTTGCAATGTCTTCATGTGTGTAATTATCCAATAATAACCCGCTCTTTCGGAAAATGATAATTCGGCTCTTTTGACCGTTTTCCTATTAAAAAGAGGAATGTTAACAACCCAATTCTTCCTATAAACATTAACAAAATGATGATTATTTTACCTATCACACTTAACCCTGGTGTTATCCCCATTGATAGACCAGTTGTTCCGAATGCAGAGCTCACTTCAAAAATAATCTCTGTTAATGTGAAAGGCTCGGTTAAAGTTAATATAACAATTGCTAGTGAAAACATCATAAATGCCATCATCGTAACTACCAATGATTTAACCACATCTTCCTCATGAAGCTCTCTTTTAAATACTTTAACTGTTTTACGACCTTTAGCAAAATGGAATAAGAATAACAAATTTAACGCAAAGGTTGTCGTTCTAATACCTCCACCTACTGAGCTCGGAGAAGCTCCGATAAACATAAGAGCACACATAACTAACAAGGTAGGCTCGGTAAACTCACTAACGTTCATCGTCGATAAACCGCCACTCCGCGTTGTGACCGACTGGAATAGAGCATAGAAAAAAGATTCATGCCATGATTTATCAGCGAAGAAATGATTAAATTCAAATAACAAAATGATAAGTGTTCCAAAAATTAATAAGCTAAAATAAGTTATTGTTGTGATTTTTGTAAAAAGTGAGAAGCGGTAGCTCTGTCCATTCTCCCTTTTGTTTAATAAATAATCTTTGACTTCAATAAGTACTGGAAACCCTATCGCTCCTAAAGTAATTAAGATAATCGTAATAAATTGTACGAAATAATCCTTAGCGAACGGAACGAGTGATTGTCCAGTAATATCAAATCCACCATTTGTTGTTGCACTAACTGCTGCAAATAAACCGTGTAAATATGCCTCCTGCCAAGTTGGATAATACTTCAAAAAGTATGTTCCTAAAATTACAGCACCGATGAGTTCAATAATAATAATGAGCCAAAGGATTTGCTTCATTAACATGACTAATCCAGATAAATTTGACTGATTATGATCGGTCATAATTAATCGACGTTGCCTCAAACCAATCTTTTTACCGATTAAAACATAAATGAATGTCCCTAAGGTCATAATGCCAATACCACCAACTTGTAGCATTAACAAAAGGATAAACACACCTGTAGTACTGAATGTATCTGCGGTTGACACAACAGTTAATCCTGTAACACTTACTGCACTAACTGCTGTAAATAATGCATCCAAAAAAGATAGTTCAATACCTGGTTTATGCGCAACAGGTAAACTGATTAAAAATGTTGATATTGAAACTGCTAAAAAATAATAACTGACAATAATTTGAAAAGGTGTTAAGCCACTTATGCGTTCACGAAATTTTTTCAACATTAATTCTTCATTCCCTCATTCATTACATATACACATAATCATATCATAAAAAAATATCGTTGTTACATGAAAAATGGATGTATTCATTAAGTATAAACGTACAATCAATTTACCACATTTTTAATAAAGTATTAATATACAATGAAAGGAGGAATGGTATTTATGAGTGATGGGTTTGGATCTATCTTTGCTTTGGTTATCGTTTTATTCGTGCTGTTAATCATTATCGGTTGTGCTTGTGTAAGACCACCAGCTCCTGTGCTTCCTGCACGAAGATGTCCATTATGCTAGAACGACAAGCATTAATCTGCAATTAGGCAATTTACCACCTTCTTTGCGGCATGAACAAAACTACCATTCTTTTTAGTTGCTTAAGAGAGGGGGGCAAACTCCTCTCTTTTTATTATGCGTTTTTCCACCTTGATCGTTACAAAGAGATAAACACAAAACGAATAACAAGTTCATCTTTTGCATCTGCTCTTCTCTAGAGACTATAGCAGGCTATAGTCCCATTGTTCTTATTCGTATTAATGCACACAGATGTCTATAATTTTATGACATCTTTTTTCTAGAAAATGATGCTAATCACAAAAGACTTCGTTTTGATGTATTAATTTTATAAAAAACAACGTGGTATAAAAAAGAGCCTTTATAAAAAACATACCTAACTGTAAATTAGCTAAACGAGTTTTAAGATATTGTAACGTTTTATCGGGAATTGCAACAAATATCCTTTTTAAGCACCATCACTTTTACCTCCGAGCATAACTTTTCTAAAATAAATACCCCAAAAAATAATAATCGTTGAACAGATGTTTTTATGATGTTACACATAGCTCCTAACATACATATTTTTTTGTTCTTCCAAATATTTATTGCCTGTTGAAAAGATATTTATTTCGTCCCACCGCATAAAATTTTTAGAACGTTTAACACTATAATTAATAAGAATATTTCATTCTTATGATGTTTTACACATAAACAAGGAGATGATTTAAAATGGGGCGTAGTAGTAATAAATTACTTGTGCCTGGTATAGAACAGGCGTTAGATCAAATAAAATTTGAAATAGCTCAAGAATTTGGCGTGAATTTAAGTCCAGATAGTGCTTCACGAGCGAACGGGTCTGTAGGTGGAGAAATCACGAAAAGACTCGTCACTCAAGCTCAGCATCATATTAACGGGCAGTTTCCAAAATAATTAGGTGAGAGTTACCCTAATACAAAATTTAATACCAAATGGATAAAACCGAGTGATATTATCACTCGGTTAAATTTCATACAGACTTATGTATTAACTGTGTTATTCAGATTCTGGTGAAAAAGAGCGGCCAGAAAATTCATTATCTAACATAAAGATAGCATTGCTGTCATTTTCAATACGCTTTAATTTTTGAATAATACTATCAAATAAATCCTCTTCTTCAACTTGCTCTTCGATAAACCATTTCAAAAAATTAATCGTTGCATGTTCACGCTCATCCAATGCAATGTCTGATAATTGGTATATACGCTTGGTAACTTCTTTTTCATGGCTTAACGCTTTTTCATAAGCGTCCAACAGGGATGAAAATTCATTATTTGGTTCAGGAAAACCGATAATTGTTGCACGTTCACCTAAAGCATTAATAAAGTTATAAAATTTCATCGCATGAAAACGTTCTTCCTCTGCTTGGACTAAAAAGAAGTTCGCAAAACCATCAAAGCTTTCAGACGAACAGTATGCTGCCATTGCCATGTATGCATGTGCAGAATAAAATTCAAAATTCATTTGTTCATTTAAACCTTCAAGTAATTTTTTACTTATCATTGTATACTCTCCTTTATTGCTATGTTTTCCCTATTTATTATAGCACTTTTATGTAGAGTATTCATAAAACGAAGTGGCTCCATTAAAAAAATTTGAACATGTGTAAAACCTATTCCACCTGTTTGTAAGGTCAAACAAGATAGAATTCTAATTTCTTTAATTCAAACAAACATTAAACAACATCATTAATCTTGTAAGAAATTGCTTTTTTAGTTTATTATTCCTCATTAGTTTAGGCTGTTTTCGCATTGATGTATTAAGAAGCAAACACATACACTACTAGAGTTCGTGGCATCTTCTCTTTGTACAAAGATAATTAGCAATATAAAACTACTTTTTTAGTGCTAATTTGATAACAATAGCAACAATATATACTAACAGAGCCTACTTTAATAGTAAAAAATATGTTCTTCTAGTTCTTTGTGATCATCCTTATTCTTTTTATTGTCGTGATCACTTTTTACCTTTATGTTCTCATGATCCTTTTTGTCTTTTTTATCCTTTTTGTTCTCATGGTCCCTTTTATCTTTTTTATCCTTTATGTTTTCATGGTCCCTTTTATCTTTTTTATCCTTTATGTTTTCATGGTCCCTTTTATCTTTTTTATCCTTTTTGTTCTCATGGTCCCTTTTATCTTTTTTATTCTTTATGTTTTCATGGTCCCTTTTATCTTTTTTATCCTTTTTGTTCTCATGGTCCCTTTTATCTTTTTTATTCTTTATGTTCTCATGATCCCTTTTATCTTTTTTATCCTTTTTGTTCTCATGATCCCTTTTATCTTTTTTATCCTTTTTGTTCTCATGATCCCTTTTATCTTTTTTATCCTTTTTGTTCTCATGATCCCTTTTATCTTTTTTATCCTTTTTGTTCTCATGATCCCTTTTATCTTTTTTATCCTTTTTGTTCTCATGATCCCTTTTATCTTTTTTATCCTTTTTGTTCTCATGATCCCTTTTATCTTTTTTATCCTTTTTGTTCTCATGATCTCTTTTATCTTTTTTATCCTTTGCTTCTTTCTTTTCTAAGTCATCTCTTTGATTTTCTAACTTAATAATGCTTTCGTTTTTTAAGTGATTAGAGGATGTTTTAGCATCCTCACCTTCCTTATGCTCTTTATCTCTATTTTCAGCTTCTTCAATTAAGTATTTACCAGTAGAGATACCCTGTTCCTCTGCTTTCTTACGTGTATTTTCATCACTTTTTACAGAGGTAACATGAATCGTATCCTTTACTAATGTTTCAGATATTATCACAATTTTTTCTTCTAATTTTTTTTCAATATCTTTTGTTGTAGATTCTTGATGTATTTTCACCGTTGTGATAAGTAGATTACTACCTTCATTTAAATACCCATACTTCTTGCTTTCATCAATGATAGAATTTGTGACAAACGCAATATCTTGTTTTTTCCAATCTGGTAAATTCTCAATAATTCTTTCACCCTCGGTGTTAAGTGCTGTTACGCTTAAAACCTCTAGCTTATTATTTATAGATAATTCTATACTCGGGTTAATATCAATTGACATATAAGCAAATACCTTATTTGGTGTATAAAATGGTAAAACAGAAATGATAACTAATAGAGTGGCTATTGTGCTAACAAGTGCAAGCTTCCATTTTTCAATTCGTGATATTTTTAACAAAAATGAATAACTTCTTTTCCCCTCACGAAAGGGCGGAAATATAATCTCTTGACCAATATCATATTGTTGTTCTAGCAGCTTATTTGTCCGTAAAAATTCCCCTTCATCTGTTAATACTGTAACAAATTTACTGCTTATTTCCATAATGACCCCCTTTTTCAATTTTAGATCACCTCCTTCAAATATTCTTTAAGAAACAAGTAATCACCAGTGAGAATGACCGAAATGGCAATTATATATTTGCGGTTTCTCTCTATCGTTTTTCGGCTCACTTTTACTTGTTTTTCTAATTGTTTTATGGGTAACTGTTTCTTTGCCAACAGACTAGCTCGAAGCTCTTCATGATCAACAAGAACCTTCGCTACAGTAATAGCATTTTGTCTAGCATCGGCATGCTTTGGTGATTGATTTACTAAATCTTGAAATGTTAAGCCAAATGTTTTAAGCTCCTGCTTATATTGCTCAATCTCTTCTATTCGTCGTTCTTGTTCAACTTGTTTGCCATATTCTTCGAAGGATAGATGTGACTCTAGTGTATGAGGACGTACATCGTTTTCACGTTCATGTAAATCATATGGTATTGATTTGTTACGTGCTTGTTTCCGAATGTAATCTATGACTCTCCTCTTAATAATTATCTCAGCGAAAGCTAAAAAAGAACGACCTTTTTCTCTTTCAAATTTTTCAATAGCGTCATTGAATGCAATAAGACCAATGCTAAACTCATCATCTGTTTCATCAATATATCGTTTACATACAGAGGAGACAGTCTTGGCAATAAAAGGATGATATTTTTTTATAATCTTGTAATGTAATTGACTGTTACCGTTTTGGATTTCTCCAATTATTGCTTCTAATGATTTTTCTTTCTTGCCAATTTTAAACAACAGACTGAGCACCGATTACACCCCTCTTCCTAATATGAAGTTCGGTAGCTCTGATTTTTTTATAGGGGTAGAAAATAGAAAAATAGTCATTTTTTTTGACTATTTTTTTTACCACTATATTCAGCTAACTTATATAATCTACAACACTGTTA
The DNA here is from genome assembly GCF_033963865.1 of Cytobacillus sp. IB215316. Lineage (NCBI taxonomy): Bacteria > Bacillati > Bacillota > Bacilli > Caryophanales > Bacillaceae > Cytobacillus > Cytobacillus sp. IB215316. The sequence continues at coordinate 505,423 of NZ_JAXBMC010000002.1, forward strand.
TTATAACAATATGGTATGTTCAGCAACATAAGTCACTAACAATTACTATATATTACCTAAGTAGAATCAAGAAAAAAAGCACTCAATTATATTGAGTGCCTTAATAACTTGACAATTGTTAACAATATTTCTAGTTATCATTGTAGGATATGTACCTTCCTCGCTTAGTGTTGGTAGCACTTTATGTTAACACGGATAATTATATCACGTATTATTAATGAAATGGTTACGAAATGATTACAATACATCAATTACATGATTTACTATCTTTTCACTGTTGTTCTATTTTTTGCTTTTTTCCTCTTTCCTTAGTTCCTTCTCTTTTTTTTTCTGTTCTTTTTCCATCTCATGTGCTTTTTTCTTCTGTTCTTTCTCTAATTCTTTCTGATCTTTGTGATTTTGCTTCTTGTTCTTGTCATGTTTTTGATCCTGAGCATCATTTTCAATATCTTCATACAACTCATTCATTATTAGTTCTATATCATCTTCAATATTTTTTTGTTCTTCTTGTAATGCTCCAAGTTTTGTCATCTTGTCGCCAATCCGTTTGTAACTTTTTTCAATATTTTTCTTTAGTGCTTCTTGTGCATTATTATTTCCAACTTTCTCTAATGCAGCAGTTAAAGATATAATATTTTGTGCGAGTTGTGTTTTAATACCCGTCAATTCATCTTGTTGTTCTTCGCTACTATTTCCATTATTATCTATTTTAGGTTGACTTGTATCTCCATAAATATCGTTACTACTATCTTCATCACTAGGACTCTTTGCTTCTGCATCCTCTCTATCTTCAATTATACCTTCAGAATCATCTATGAGCTTTGTAGCCTTAAGGATCAATTCCTCAGCTAAATCATTGTCACCATTAGCGATTAACTTCTCGGCTTCTAACAATCTTTCAGATGAAAACCGTGCTAATAACTCAGCATCGTGCATATCATCAAACGAAATTGCAAGCTGTATTTTTTCAAGTGTAATTTTGACAAAATACCAAAAGTCTCCTGGTATTGAATTTGGATCTTCATTGTTAGTGTTTAAGCTTGTAGTGCTATCAATGTCGGTATTATTTTCATTTGCATGTGCAATAGTACCTGCTACACCTATTACTCCTACTAGAGCACATGCAATCATGCCATTTCTTATAACTTTTATCAAAAACTACACACCCCTATTGTTAAATTTTCATTTACGTTATAGTTGTACGAACTTATCCACTTCTTTTTGGGGTGAAACTTAATATATTTAGTATTCTAAATATTTCAATACGGCATATTGGGTATTTACTTAATCAATCATTTCTTTACGACATGTTGCTTTTTACTAGATCGTAACCAACCACCACCTGCAAGCAATAACAACCCTAGACAAAAAATTGTTTTCCACAAAACCGACTCTAGAAAATGGGATGAGATCAGACCAACCACCACATGTGCTAACGTATGAGTACTTCATTTCACACCTACCCAACCTACTATCAGAAATACGGTTGTCTCAAGACCATGGCTGTTTTTAAGTAACCTAACAAACCAGCTCGCAGCAAAACGCATAATGATTAAACCAAACATGCCTCCAATAAAAGTGACTAAAAACTGCCTCCATCTATCTACCTATCATTGGGAGATGAGACGGAGAAAGAGTAATTGCTAATGCAATAGCAGCTAAAAGAGAGTCTATCGTAAAAGGGATATCCGCAAGCTCAACCTTTAACACAGTTACCCGCTTTTTAGTACAGGTTTGTTCTTATACTTTGTTATTTTTATTAAGGAGTAAACAGAAATAAATATTAAATACAAGGCACCTAATAAGCCATAAAATAAAGATTTCTTCTGCTTTGTGTGAGGCAAATATTTGACAATAACTGCCACAACTAATGCATTGGCTCCAGCTAATATTCCCTCTAGTACAACTATAATGGGCAGATCCCACCCATATTCTTACAATATTGAAAGATCTAAATTATATCCCTCCTAATGATCATTTGATTCTTCAACCTATTACAGATCAAAAAGGTGGTCAATTGCTTTCAAACGACGACCGGGCATAATTAGCAAACGCAAAAAGACCTTTGCCATATTAGGAAAAGGTCTTGCTAGACATGAAGTATTCCAACAAAGCAGATAGATTTTTATCCATGTATTGACGACTTTACGTTAAGGGCATCCCTTAACGCTACTCCCCTTTGTCGAAAAAACGAACATTTATTATGTAGACACTGTCAAGTTTTTCGATTTTCTCGAGTATGCAACATAACGTAAATTATGATGGTGGCGATAATAATAATAACTACAATATACATAAATCTATTAGCTATCTGTGCAATATCTTGCCATCTAGTGCCTAATTTGAACCCCATATAAACATAGCAGTATGTGATAGGAAGTGTAGCCGCAAACGTATATAAACTAAAGCTTGTCACATTCATTTTTGCCAATCCACAAGGTATTGAAATGATCGTCCTAATTCCAGGCAAAAACCTAGCAGTAAAAGCTACAATCCCGCCGTGTTTATCAAAGAATCGCTCTGCTTTTGTTAGCTCCTTTTCACGTATAAAAAAGTACTTTCCAAACGATGTAAGGAACCGCCTTCCACCAAAACGTCCAAGTGCATACAATGTTAATGGACCAAGCGTTCCTCCAATGGTTCCAGCTAACACAACTAGCCAAAAATTCATTACTCCTTGATACACAGAATAGCCCGCTAAAGGAAGAACTAATTCAGCAGGTACAAACTCAAATGTTAATGCAATTAAAATCCCAAAATACGAGAATTCTCTTAGCCATTCAACAAATAATAAAATTAATTCTTCCATATATACCACCAACATTCACTATTTTCGTTTTTAGTAATAAAAAAAACTGTTTTCTAATAGTTTGTTGTGCTTCGTACTAAGAAATAATCATATAAACAATAGATTTCACAGCACCTATTTTCTGACTAAATAGACTTATGTTAGCTGTGTTAGCAAATAAGAGTTAGTCTGCTATTTTAATAAACAAGTTGAATTTAATGACATGACATATAAACATAAAAAGAATCATTATTTGTAATTATCTTCGTACAAAGCTGTTTTCGTATTAATTGCTTTTTTCGTAATGAAAGCTAAACAGCGTATCACTATTGTTCGGGACATCTTTTCTTCTCTAAAGATTTAAAAAAATAATATCAACACATCAGCTACTCAATTGTAAGTGAAAAAGCAGCAAAGTTTACGAAAAGAGCCTTGTACCAAAGTATATTTTTAAGCAATTAAAAAAATGACATAAAAAAAAGCAGGATGCAAACAGTTCCTTTAGAAACTTTTTTATTATTGGGAATTATTTCTTGAATATCAAATAACTATCATATATACTGTATATATACAATATAAACAGTTAAAGGACTTTGGAGTGAAACTATGCATTTATCTGTATCTCTAAATTCAAAATTACCAATATATTCTCAAATTGTGGAGCAAATTGAAAATCAAATTCTGACAGGACATCTTAAAGAAGGGGAACTTCTTCCTTCTATTCGAAACCTTGCTCAGAATTTGAAGATAAGTGTGATAACAACGAAAAGAGCATATGATGAGTTGGAAAAAAAAGGTCTTTTAACATCCGTCGCTGGCAAAGGAACTTTTGTTTCAGGTAACACAAAAGAATTAATCAGAGAAGACAAATGCCGCGGGTTAGAAAATCAATTAATGCAAGTTATTATGAAAAGCAAAGTTTTAGGAATCAACCGCGAGGAATTAATTAATATGCTCACATTTTTGTATGGAGAGGATGAATAATTATATGCATGTAATTGAGTTTTGTGGGTTTTCTAAATCTTATAAGGATTTTAATTTGAATGATTTAAATTTTAAGATTAACAGTGGTTTTATCACCGGTTTAATTGGGCCGAATGGCGCTGGTAAAACAACGTTAATTAACGCAATTATGAACCTAATTCCCCCTGATAAAGGAGAAGTTATTGTATTTAACAAATCGATGGGAGCATGGGAAAGAGAAATTAAACAAAGAATTGGTTTTGTATACGATGAAGACTTTTATTATAACCATCTTTCAATAAAGGAAATGGGAAAGATCATCGCATCATTTTATTCAAATTGGAACCATGCTGTTTTCAAACAATATCTAACAGATTTTAAATTGCCAGAACGAAAAAAAATCGGTAACTTATCAAAAGGAATGAAAATCAAATTCTCCTTAGCAGCTGCACTTGCACATGAACCTGATTTATTAATAATGGATGAACCTACCTCTGGGCTAGATCCAGTGTTTAGAAGGAGAGTATTATCGATATTAAGTGATTATATCCAAGATGGAAATCGATCTGTTCTTTTTTCAACTCATATAAGTACAGATTTAGAACGAATAGCAGATTACATTGTTTATATAAGTAACGGACAATTAATATTTAGTGGTAGTAAAGAGGAGCTGTTAGATGAATATTTTATATTAAAAGGGCCTGTTGCATCCCAACCAATGAAAAAACATTTAATAGGTTTACAGCAATCACCTCTAGGATTCGAAGGTTTAATTTCAAAAAACATCTATTCTGAAAACTCATTTGATAGTCAAGTTGTTGTAGAGAAACCTACATTAGATGATATATTGGTTTATACACAGGGGGATTGTTAAAAATGATGCAGTTACTTTTGAAAGACATACAAATTCAAAAAAGGTTTATATTTCTTGGTTTTGTGTTTATCGGTTTTTTCTTTTTTCTATTAGGCGCTTTTGAAGGTTTACCTCTTGCTGTTCCTGCAGCACTATTTAGCCACTTCTTAATTGTACTCGCTAGTAAATCTGATGAGAAAAATAATAATAGTCGATTGTTGGCTTCTTTTCCACTTAGAAGGAGGGATATCGTAACCTCAAAATATATAGGAATTTTTATGTTTATGGCAATCTCCTTCTTTCTAACCACCTTATGGTGGTGGATCACCGGTTTTTTTCTTCCTGCAAATGAACTCCCTTGGTTTAGTGTTCAATCTGTAATAATATCTATTCTCATTTTACTTCTGTTTTATAGTATTTATTTTCCTATTTTTTTCATGACAGGATCACGTATAGTACAGGTCCTAGATTTAATAGTTATATTGACGATAGGTGGAGTAATCATATTAGGTTTACGAATATTAGAATGGATAGGTATAAACATCGGTTTAATACTCTCCGACTTAATGAGTTACAATGTAATATCTCTGTCAATTTGGATATCAACCATATGTTTAATGTTAATAATCATGTCTTGGGTTCTTTCTATTGTTGTTTACGAACGTAGAAATATATAAAAGGGGGGAAATCTATGTTTGTAAGAATATTCCATAAACTAGGAAAAAAATGGATTAATGTAATATTCGTTGTTGTAATAATACTACTAATAGTTGGTGTTTATTATTTCATAGTATAAAGAGTAGTTTAACATTATGTTAAATGATTCTATATTTATGCAATTGACCTCATTTTAAATGAGAAAAGATCCCACGAGCGCTTTCCTTATAAGTATTTATTTCTTAGTACTAAAAACAATGCGAAAACAGTCTTATAAAATATAAGAATCCATTTTGATCAATCAATTATAATCAAAATGGATTCTATCTATTTATTACAAAGTACTCGTTTATAGTATTTTTGATCCAACTTTATTCCAAACTAACAATGAGTAGTAAACAAGCTAACAAATCATGTTTCATTATGGTATGGTACTATCTAATAATAAGTTGTTTATTTTTATCATGTTTATGTTCATTATAATAAGCGACCATTTCTTTTACACCAGATTTAAAATCAGGACAAGTAATTCCACTACCTTTTAAATCATTTTTAGCAGTAGAACAATCAAATCTTGCTTCATACGAAAAATAGTCTAGAGATTCTTTCTCCACTCTTAATACTTTACGCAAGTTTTTAATCTGCAAGAAAGCTCTTGTTAAAGAAATTGGTATTCTACCACGCGGTTTCTTGTGTAAGAGTTCACCCATTAACATTGTATAAACTTCACTAGCCTTATACGGAGAAGGGTCTGTTAAATGATATGTTTTCCCCTCCCCAACACTAGCGTGACCTAGATAGCAGGAAGCAGCAATAATATAGTCAACAGGCACTAGGTTCAGCTCTACTTGACCTCTGCCAATGTTAGGCAAGATAGGTAAAAAGCGCAAGCGATCCAGAAAATTCAAGATAAAATACGGTCCATCAAACTTTATTGTTTCCCCTGTTATAGAGTCCCCTTTAACAATTCCAGGACGAATGATGGTTGTAGGAACTTCATTGAAAATCTTTTTAACAAGCACTTCTGCTTCATATTTCGTCTCTTCGTAGTAATTTTGAAAGGTTTGATTTTTTTCTAATTCAGATTCCAAAACTGTTCCTGCACGGTCTCCTGCAACATAAGCTGTACTAAAGTAAATGTATCTTTGAAGCTTGCTCATTTCTTTTACAAATTCATTCACCATACTTGTACCTTGTACATTTACAAGGTATGCAACATCTTTTGGTACTGCTAGATCATAAATAGCTGCTAGGTGAAAAACATGTGTAACAGTAGTCCTTAGTGAGGCCATATACTCATCAGCTATACCTAGATTATCCTTAGTAATATCACCAGGTAAAATGGTAAATTGAGTCTTATCAATTAACTTATCTTCAGATAGCCTCTCTATTTCCTTTTCAGCTTCGTTAATCATATCAGGCAAAACAAGTGCATAAATATGATCAATTTCATAGCTCTCCTTCATCATATAGCGAATAATTTGACTTGCAATAAACCCAGGAAAGCCTGTGAAAAAGTAAGTATTCCCCATCGTTTCTCCCCCCATACAATATACCTTATCTAAACATTCAGAATTCATTTCCTAACTTTAGTTTATCGTATTTACGCTATTTTGCAACCGTTTACAAAATAGATTTTTTAAAACTGTACTCACATTAATAGTCATTTTTCACCCTTTAACATAAGCACACATACATCAAACATTTATGGCACCTTTTGTTTTATAAATCAAGACAAATGGCTAAATCCATCGTTTAGCTTATGAAAAGGATCTTTTCAATTTCTTTCTTCTTATTATCACTTACATTTGAGCAACTGATGTGTATGATATGGTTGTTATTGTTCAAAGGGAAAAAAAGATGCCACGAACATGAGTTATATTCGTGTTTAGCTCATTTTACAAAATGCAACTATTAATGCGAACAGCCTATACAAAACAACAATAAAGCTTTTGAAAAGAGCTCTTTTTTTGATTAAGGCTGTATTTGTCTGCACTTAAAAATTATCAAGGAAAAGATTGTAACTTATCATATTCCTTTTGTTGTTAATGCTAACATTATATAACCTTTGGAAGGAAGGCGTTGTCATGCACACAATTTGGAAGGGGTCAATTAGTTTTGGGCTTGTAACGATCCCAATAAAACTATATGCAGCAACTGAAGATAAAGATATTAAATTCCGATCGTTACATAAAAAATGTAAAACTCCAATTAAATATGAGAAGATCTGTCCAATATGTAATGAGGAACTAACAAATGATAACCTAGTAAAAGGTTATGAATATGTAAAAGGAAAATTTGTCATTTTATCTGAAGAAGAAATGAAAGAATTAAAAGAGGAATATGAGGAGAAAAGTATTAAAATTATTGATTTTGTTAATTTAGATGATATTGACCCTATCTATTTTAATCGATCCTATTTTATTGGTCCAAATGATAATGGAACTAGGGCATACGCTTTATTAAGAGAAGCACTTGTCAACTCTAAACGGATTGGCATTGCCGAAATAACTATTCGTTCAAAGCGTCATCTAGCTATTGTTAGGGTATATCATGATGGCCTCCTCATGGAAACGATCCATTATCCAGATGAAGTGCGAAATGTTAGTGACGTGCCAAATATACCAGAACAAATAGAGATTAATAATAAAGAGCTTGATACTGCTATGTTATTAATTGATCAATTAACGACAGACTTTGACCCAAGCAAATATACGGATGATTATCGTACTGCATTAATGGAGCTTATCGAGGAAAAGGTTAACACCGATGAAACGACTACTGTTGACGATATACCAAGAACGAATGTAGTTGATCTCATGAGTGCATTGCAAGCAAGCATTGACAGAACTAAACAACAACCACAATCTACAACGCCAGCTAATAACAAAGGTACTACAAAAACAAAACAGAGAACATCACGAAAGAAGGTAACATCATAGAAACAATTACTAAAATCAGGCGGGAATTCTTCTCGCCTAGGTTATATCCATTACGTCACACGTTCTCCTTCGTCTATAATCCACTTAACAGCAAGTAATAAATTTGCAAACCACATATCAGCTAATCCAAGCTGTTCATCATTTCCAACTAAGATGGTTTTTGTCCCTGCCGACTTACCTGCAAAAATGTCCACATCACGATCTCCGATCATATAGCTATCTTTAAGCGCGATGTTATATTTTTGAGCAAGATTCGTAATCATCTCTGGTTCAGGCTTTCGACATGCACATCCCTCATGAGGTTTATGGGGACAATAAGCAATATCATCTATCATCGCTCCGTATTCCTTCAAATCAAGCTTCATTTTCTCATGTACACGTATTAGCTGTTGTTCCTTCATATACCCTAACCCAACCCCACCTTGATTCGTTACGACAAAGACTTTAAAGTTATCTTGATTTAACAACTTTATCGCTTCACCTACGCCATCCAATAAATAAAAATCACTCGGTTTATTTACAAATTTCACACGATGTGACAACACCTCATTAATGACTCCATCTCGATCTAAAAAAACGGCTTTTTGCACCTCATTCATCCTCCTCTTTCTTGGGCTACAAAATATTATCATCTTAACTCAAAAGTAGTTATGTTATTCAAAAATAGTTAAGGCAACTATAAATAGTTAGGACAAACGTATAAGCAATTGATTGAGCCGTCACGTACAGTATAGAGACAAAAATATTAAGGAGAGATGATGATTAATGAGTAGCTGTTCTACGAATAATTTTTGCTGCCCTGTGACATGTGATAAAAATTTTTTTCCTAATCAACCACTAATTGCTATAAAAAGGTGCACACCAGTTAGAAGTCCGTGTGATAATACGACAGAAACAGATATTTATATTGCACCACAACCACAGATCACACCTAGTGAACTGGCAAGTGGTTTTATAAGTCTGATCAATACGAGTAGAGACTGTACAATAACCCTTACTGTTGTAGATGAAGCAGGCACTGTCCCTTATCCAATTATCGCTCAAGATTCTATCATTGTTGAAGTAAGTCAATTACAACGTATGTTTATTGTTTGTGATGGACCCGATCCATTGGACTTCTGTACTGGAACGCTTGAGGTAGACCTCCAATATATTTCATTTGCTTAATATGTACGAATTTCATGTATGTAAATTAGAAAGTGTAACACATTCATCAAATTCATTTATTAAATCGATTACTTTTTAAAGCCTATTTTATTAATTATTATTTAGACACCCATAAAAAAGGGTGTCTTTCCTATACAACTATTGCTCATTGATTTATAATACCCTCACGAAAGAAGTTGAAAAAAAATGCCATTTATCACTCGTTTCTCAACAACGACTTGCGGAGCGATAACTTTTACGGGAAACACACTAGGTTTGAGCCAATTAATAAATCAAAATTTAGCAGGTATGAGAGGGAGTATAGGTGCATTTACTTCACTAAATAATGGTTTAATGGTACCAACCTTCCCTGCTGGAACGACGTTAAATTTCACTGAGAATGGTTCAGCTGCTGATTTAAATTTGCCTGCTGGGAGCACGGTGCTATATGCTGAATTAATTTGGGGTGGAAATTATCTAACAGATGATGAAGACATTAGTGCGTCCATTAATAATTCAGTAATGTTCACTGACCCTAACCTGAATACTAACCCTATTGCACCTGACCCAGCAACAGCGAATCAACCCATGTTTACATCAGCCGGTGTAACAAAAGGTTTCTACATGCGCTCTCAAGATGTTACGGCTATGGTTCAAGCAGGAGGTGGAGGAACCTATTCCGTTGAGCAAGTCCCAGGTCTAGTTGACCCATCATTTGGTTCAACACAAGATACGAACCACACTGGGTGGACTTTGGCAGTTGTGTATGAAGATGTAACACTTCCGATTCGGTCAATGACTTTGTTTGTAGGAGCACAAGGGATTGTTAATGCTGCTCAAAATATCGATATTAATGTGGGTGGGTTTATCACTCCACCAGTTGGAGATGTAAATGTCAATTTATTAATCAGCGCTGGAGAAGGAGATGCTGTTATTCCGAATGATCAAGCTTTGTTTGGTCCAAATGCTGGTAGCTTAACCGTGTTATCAGGTCCTAATAACCCTGCGAATAATTTCTTTGCTTCACAAATTAATGGGGATGATGGGATGATAGATACGAATGGTACATTTGGTACAAGAAATCCTGATGCTTTTGCAGGAACAAATATGAATGCTGATCGGCAAGGGTGGGATATTACTAATATAAGTACAATGAATTTGTTACCTAATAATCAAATGACGGCTGTTTTCCGTTTTACGTCAACACAAGATGCTTACATGCCAAATGCATTAGGTATTCAAATTGACGAAGGTGACCCAGTTCTAGAAGTAGAAAAATTTGTTGATAAAACTTTTGCTGTCCCTGGAGAAATCTTAACATACACAATTACGATTACGAATACTGGAATTGTTGTTGCAACAGATGTGGTTTTAACAGACATTGTTCCTTCAGGAGCAATATTCATCCCTAATAGTGTGGTTATTAACAATATTCCCGCCCCAGGCGAAGACCCAAACATTGGAATTAACCTCAACCCTATTCCTGTAAACGCTACTACTACCGTAGAATTTAAAGTTCAAGTCATCCGCTCAGATTGTTTTTTATTAAATGAAGCAATAGTGGAATTTAGCTGTGGCAGAGAAGTTATAAGTAACCAAACTTTATCAACGGTATGTAAAACCTGTCAACAAAAATTTGATAGCTGTCAATGTCATTGAAGAATTCAAAATAAACAAGTTAAACTGGACACCTCTATCATTGCTAACATTGGGGTGTCCATTGATATTAACACTTAATTGTAAATATAGGTTACATACATCGATAATTTATATTTAAACAAAACCTTCCGATGCAAGCTTTACATTTATCATGACAACTTCCTAAGCAACAAATTTCTAGCCGATTGAAGTTTTTTAGAGTGATTGATTTTGAGTTTCCATTTTTACCTTCACATGCAAGCGGAATCATTAATGTGTCTATCTTATTGATTCCAGAGAAAATATTTACTAATAATGTCCCAGCACAACCTGATTCGTAAAACACAGTAATAGAACCCGATACAGGGAATGAAGGAGATGTCCATACATCGTCCTTACATCCACAATTTATTGTGAAATTTCCACATATTTCATCTTTAATGAAACAATCTTGCTTTTTTGGACCTGTTTTATGATGATTACAGCTACATTTGTTATGATTCACTAACTTTGTCATCTCCTTCACTTCATAATATATCTAGGCTATTGTATGTATCTTTTATTAAGGAGGTGCAAATAACATTAATATAACTCTTCATTGTAAAAGCTTATTGAATATCATATGTTGAAATGTAGCTTTATTTGAATCGATTATATATTTGAAGGAGATAGTTTTAATGATAAAGCCGATGCTTCCAACATTGTCATTTACCCCTCCAAAAGGAGAAGAATGGACTTATGAAGTCAAATACGATGGTTTTCGAGGGCTATTGTTTATTGAGCATAATGAATGTAAGTTAATGAGTCGTAACGGGAATAATTTACTAAACCAATTCCCTGAAATAAAATCATTTGTGGAGAGCATGAGGCTGGAGAAGATTGAGTCATTTCTTCCTCTCATCTTAGATGGTGAGATATGTATTTTGGATTCATCTATAAAAGCTAATTTCTCTAAAATCCAATTTAGGGGTCGCTTAAAAGATCAAGAAAGAATTAAACACAGCCTTATCCAGGCTCCAGCCCATTTTTTAGTATTTGATTTGCTACAATATAGCGGTAATATGACGACACATCTACCTTACGTTAAACGCAAGGAACAATTACATCACTTATTTTCACAGCTTGCTCTCCCTACTACTGTCACAATGGATAGGGAAAATCTTATTCAACTTATTAGTGAATCTTGTCATTTTGATTCCTTATGGAATGAAGTGCAGTTACATAACGGTGAAGGGCTTATTGCGAAACAAATACATAGTAAATGGGAAGCTGGGAAACGAACGACGCATTGGATAAAGGTGAAAAACTGGAAAATAGGTCAGTTTTTTGTGACGAAATATGAAAAATCAAATGGCTACTTTCACGTAGGTCTCTTTCGGGAGGGTAGCATTTACGAAATAGGTTTATTTTCACACGGTTTGAGTCCTGTTGAAAGATCTACACTTTCTCAAGTAATTCAAGACAACAAACAAACTGAAACAACTCAATTTGTTTGCATACAGCCTAGTATATGTGTAGAGCTAAAATATCTGGAAGTTTATAATGGTAGTTTAAGACAACCAATATTTTCAAGGTTTTTAACAGATTTAAATGTAAATGTATGTACATGGGAAAAGCTTGACGTTGAACAACAGCTAAACCAGCCTGAATCTACTACCGTTGTTCAAGTAACAAACCCAGCAAAAAGATTATGGAAAGAGAGGTTTATTACTAAACGCGATTATCTCGATTATTTAAACAGCATCTCAAACTACATGCTTCCTTTTTTACAAAATCGATTATTAACTACAATCCGTTACCCGCACGGGATGTATGGTGAAAAGTTTTATCAAAAAAACTGTCCAGCATATGCTCCTGACTTTGTTCAAACTATTAAACATGAAGATATTACTTACATCATATGTAACAATGCTGAAACGTTAGCCTGGCTCGGAAACCAACTTGCAATTGAATTTCACGTGCCGTTTAATAGCATTAAGTCAAAGGGTCCAAGTGAAATTGTTTTTGATCTTGACCCTCCCTCTAGGCAATATTTTAAACTTGCAGTCCAAGCAGCTCTATTGATGAAGAAAATATTCGATCAATTACAGCTTCAATCGTTTGTGAAAACTTCAGGTAATAAAGGATTACAAGTATATATACCATTACCACCCAACACATTTTCTTATCATGATACACGGCTATTTACTCGATTTATTGCAAATTATTTAATAGAAAATGACCCACAGAAATTTACGGTAGAACGTTTGAAAAAAAAGCGGGATAATCGCTTATATATCGACTATGTTCAGCACGCTGAAGGTAAAACAATTATTGCACCATATTCCGTAAGAGGAAATGTAGGTGCATATGTGGCAACGCCTCTTTTTTGGCATGAGGTTAATCATCAATTAAAAATCGAGCATTTTCCAATGGAATCCATCATAGAAAGAGTAACAACTAAAGGCTGTCCATTACATACTTTTCATCAAGTAGATAATAAACAGCCTTTTGAACAAATATTGAAATTTTTAGGGTCAAATAAGAGTTTATTGTAGATGTTGCAACTGAAATCTCCTTTTTAGCAGTTCACATGAAAATTTATTTGACATCCTCTATTTTTCTATGGAGTTGGATAAAGTACCAATTCCTTCGACAGTTACTTCTACAACATCACCAGGTTGTAAAAACTTAGGAGGACTAAAGCCTTTACCGACACCTGCTGGTGTTCCTGTCGCAATAATATCTCCTGGCTCTAACGTTGTACCTTGAGAAAGTACTGAAATAATCTTTTCAATAGAAAAAATAAATTGTTTTGTATTTGCACTCTGACGTACCTCATCATTCACTCTCGTCTCAATGTTTAATTGATTCGGCTGCTTGACGAGCGATTTATGAACGATCACTGGTCCCATTGGACATGAAGTGTCCAAGCTTTTTCCCAGTAAAAACTGCTTATGCCGCGCTTGTAAATCTCTTGCAGTAATATCATTAACTATAGTATATCCAAATACGTAATCTAATGCCTCATCTTCTGAGATGCCCTTCCCCTTCTTACCGATAACGACTGCAAGCTCCCCTTCATAATCGAGCTGGTTAGTTATATCTCGATGATTTAATACGATTTCGTTAGTACCAATGACAGTCGTTGGAGTTTTAGAAAACATCATTACATCGGTTGGAATATCCGCTGCACTTCCCATTTCTATCGCATGGTCAGCATAGTTTTTGCCGACACAAAATACATTCTTCGATGGTCTTGGGATGGGTGCTAACAACTCTACATCAGTTAAAGTGTAAACATTGTTGTTGTTTTGCTTAGCCCACTTTACTATCTGTTGAACACGTTCTTCAAACATATGACCAAGTTGGATACACTGTAGCAATGATTCTGGAATTAATTTATCAGTAAAAGCGTCCTGTTCAGTGGCGTTTAAATCTAGCACTTCTGTCATTTCTTTATTTACAGTACCTACAAACAAGCGGTCATCCTTCTTTGCCGTCACAAAGCGCATACGATCCCCTCCTATATCAAACTGCGAATAGATGTAATATACTTCATCATGTCATCTATCTGTAGTTTTTCTAAAAAAAGCAATAAGCCTTGTACTACTCCTACTCGCGGAGATTCATCATTGTTTTGAAACTGCGTTAGTAAAACTTCTAACGTCTCCAGCGCGTGTTTCTCATCATCATCTGTTAAATTTGCACCAATAATTATTTCCTTCATTTGCAAAATCATATGGACGATTTCTTGATATTTATCATTTGTAAGGTGACTAAAATATTGACGTATAGAGTCCTCATTAATAATAACCTCATGCTTATTTGCAACACTTTTTACAAGGTCATCCAATCGATCTACTAAGTATCCAGCTAGTTTTTCTAAATCAAGTTTTTGATAGTCAAATATGAGAAAGGATAAATATTCTACGAGCATCCCACTGAACATAGCAGTTAAATCAAAAGCAAATGGACGAATATCATCTCCATAAATAGCAAGAATGCGACTTTTGTACCAGCGATACATTTCTATTCGCATTTGAAATAAATAACTTTTTATTTTGCCCCTCTCTGGAAAGGCTTTCTCTCTCATATGCATTTGTAAAAAGTCTCGATACTTCGTAAATTCTTTTAGTTGGCGATGGATTTGAATAATAAAACGGTCTCTTTCAGATTTGACTTCATCGTTGATTTGCTCAGACATTTGTTTTGTAAAATGCTCATAAAAATGCTTAAAAATTGACAAAAACAGTTCTTCTTTAGAAGAGAAATAATTATATAATGATCCTTTCGCCACGCCACTTTCATGGGCAATTTCCTGCATTGAGGTGTTATGGTATCCATTTTGCGCAAACAATTTCATCGCAGTTTCTAGGATGAATATTTTTTTATCTTTCATCCAATCACTTCCTATATCCTTAAAATGAAAGAGGGGCTGACCTTCTATAGTAGGACAGCATCATTTACAATTAATATTAATAGTAAAAAGAATGTCATTTCCCCTAATATTATTTAGATTAATTAAGTTTTAGGTGGAGAAAGTCAACTCCACCTATTTTACATTGTTCATTGTAGTCTTTAATATTTTATTTCTCTTTATCTTCTTTTAGGTTGTCATTCTTTTTCTCTTCTTGATCCTTTACTAACTTTAATATATTTTCGAGCATAGATACCATGTCTTCGTTTTTGTGTTCCTTTTGTTCAACTGGTAAATTATCCTCGCTATAAATTGTATCTTCTACTGGTGGTAATTGTTCAGCTTGTTCTTTGACTTCTGGCTTTTCGTGAATTTCATCTAATAAATATGCCGGAATGAGATGTCCATCAGGTGTAATGTATTTTTTATTCAGTCTTCTCGTCTCTTTATCAAAGAAGCTATACACAACTGGAATGACGAATAATGTTAGGAATGTACTACTTAATAACCCACCAATAACTGTAATACCCATCGGCTGATTCATTTCCGTACCTTCGCCAAGTCCAAGTGCTAACGGGAATAAACCTAATATAGTTGTTGTAGCTGTCATTAATATCGGACGCGTCCTAACCTTAACCGCCTCTACGATTGCATCATACGTTTTATAGCCATCACTCTTCTTCTGATTAATATAATCGATTAACACAATCGCATTATTTACAACAATACCAGCTAGTACAATCAAGCCAATAATCGCCATTAAACTTACAGGAACCCTTGTAACTGTTAAGCCAATGGATACCCCAATGACCATTAATGGAACGGTAAACATAATTACAAACGGATATTTTAATGATTCAAATTGAGCTGCCATGACTAAATAAACAAAAACAATCGCTAAAATAAACGCAAATACCATATCATCGATAGAAGACTCTAATAGGTCTCGATCCCCACCGAAGGTAATCTCGGTTTCATCATTTAAATCTAAATCAGCTATCTTTTCATCGACTTCGCTAGAAATTGCACCCAAATTGGTTGAATTAGCATATTTCAACGTAAATTGTACTGCATTTTGCTCATTGATCCTCTGTATGTTAACAGGACCTTCGCCAATAGTAATTTCAGCTACATCCGAAATAGGAATATATGAACCATCTGGCTTCTTCACTAACAGAGTTTTTAATTGATCGAGGTTAGATGTAATATCTTTATCATAGCTAACGTGCACGTTGAATATTTCATTATTTTCATCGGTAATTCTAGTTGCATTTACTCCACGTGTCACATTGTTAACAGTCATAGCAATCTGAGCGGGTGCTAAGCCATTCGCAAATGCTTTTTCACGATCAACTGTCATTTGTACTTCTTCCACCGTATCACTTAAATCAGTTGTGAGCTCTGTTACATCATCTATCGTAAGAAGTTCATCATAAATTTGTGTTACAGCATCTTCTAGTCGTTCCTTATCAATATCCTTCACACTAAAAGATAGTGTATTTGGCGCAGAACCAGTAGTTGATTGCAAATTGAATGAAACTTCTGCTGTTGAGTTTGCTCTTTCGGCTTCTTTTTCAATCTCACGTTTCACATCGTCAACAAATTGGAATGTAGAACGCTCTCTATCATCAAAGTCCTTCATTTTCACAGAAATTTCAGCAATATTCCCTTGACTGGTACCTCTAAATGAATTTTCTTGTGTAGAGCCAAGCAAGCTGACATACACATCAACATCATCTTCATCTGCTAGCACGTTTTCTATTTGCTCAACTACTTTGTCTGTCTCAGTTAACGCTGTACCATTTTCCAACTCTACTGAAATAGTAAAGAAGCCTTCATCAGTTTTTGGTAAAAATTCCATCCCTACAGTTGTAATTCCATAGAGTCCAGATCCTAAAAATACAACAGCAATAATTAATACAACAGCTCTACGACGAAGAGCCCACTTAATTGAACGATCAAGACCTTTCATAAATGGAGAGTCTCGACGTACTTTCTCTTTATTTTCTTTTGGAGCTTTTAACATACGGCTTGCAAGCATCGGTACAACTGTTAATGCTACGACTAATGATGCAAACAAGCTAAATGCAATAGTCATTGCAAATTCAGTAAACAATTCACCAATAATACCTGTAATAAAGACAACTGGAACAAACACTGCAATAGTTGTGAATGTTGAAGCTGTAATGGCACCTGCTACTTCTTTTACGCCATGAGAGGCTGCTTCTTTTGGGTCCTTCCCCATTGATAAATGCCGGTATATGTTTTCAATAACAACTATCGAGTTATCTACTAACATCCCAATGCCTAGTGCAAGCCCACCTAGTGTCATGATGTTTAATGAAAAATCTGAGAAATACATGAGTACAAAAGTTAATATAACTGAATACGGTATTGCAACTCCAATAATAAACGGACTTTTTACATTACGAAGGAAGAAGAATAATACGACCATCGCAAATAGTCCACCTAGTATAAGTGTAGTCGATATATTATCAATCGCTACTTGTATAAAATCACCTTGATCAAATAAAATTTGGGCTTCTACATCCTCATATTTCTCTTTGCCAAGGATGTCATCAAGTTTATCCTTAAATGCCGCTGAAACAGAGGCTGTGTTTGCATCGGACTGCTGTAGTACGCTAACTAGTAAAGCTGGATCCTGATTTGCACGAGTAATTGTATCTTCGTTTTGTGGAGCAACTTTCACTTCACTTATATCACCAAGAGTAACTTTTTCTCCAGTTGTTGGATCTACTGTAATTGCTATGTCTTTCAGCATATCCACTGATATGATCGAGCTTATAACCCTAGTAGTCAGCTCCTTCCCATCAGTTAAAATCGTATCTCCTGGCAAAGAAATATTTTGTGCTTTCAACAGATCTACAATATCATTTTGAGTTAATGAATACTGTTGGAGTAAACCTTGGTCAAGCTCAACTTTAATTTCGTCTATCGTATTCCCAGATAAATTAACACTTGCAACACCTTCTATTTTTGTTAATTCCTGAGATAGTCCATCCGCTAAACTTTGCAATTCTTTTTTATCATTAGCGTTTGCTGTGACAGACATTTGGATAATTGGAAACTGTGACGGATCAAACTTCATAAAGCTTGGTTTTCCTGCATCGTCTGGAAGTTGTGTCTGATCAATTCTACTACGTACTTCGTTTTCAATATCCTCAATAGAAGTCGTCCATGAAAATTCCATTAACGTTAAACTTGCACTTTCCTGTGATGTCGAAGTTAACGTCTTTAGCCCAGGTAGAGTTGAAAGATTAGTTTCAAGTGGTTTCGTTACTTTTTCAACAACTTCTGCTGGACTCGCACCAGGATATGATGCAACTACAACCGCGATTGGCGGCTTGATATCAGGTATTAATTTTAGTGGAATATTTAATAGTGAAACAAAGCCTAAAATAATGACTAGTAACATAGATACTAGTGTAAATACAGGCCTCCTAATGGAAAAATCACTTAATTTCATTTTTGCTCCCCTTCCGGTAATTTGATCTATTATTGTTTACCAATCATGAATAATTGTTGACTGTTTACTAGTCATTTCTTTGAATGTCTTAAGTGAAGATAAATCCGCCCTCGGTTTTGATAGTTCTATCTTCACTCCTTGTTTAATCAACTCTGCAATTAATTTTTCGGACCGAACTTTAAATTGACCCATCAGTCATCGCTCCCTTCAATTTTTACCTCCATCACGTGCATTTAATCACAAACATGAATAAAAGCTTGCATACAAGAGGAAGTCACACATATTCAACTCCCAAAACACCAAAACTAATATATGTACTAGCTCACAAACAGTAAAAATTCATCCTTTTCACTTTACAATATGACTAATAAGTCACGGGTATATCATACAACAAATGACTCGTCGGTTCAAATATTAAGCACTGGTTAATTTTGTAATATATTGTTGTTATGTTAATTATGGTCTTTATGTAAACTTTGTTGCTGTTGTCTTCAAAGTAAACATATGCTAAAAATGAATTTTAACAGCTTGAATTCGTTTTACAAGCGAAAAAGATGGAACGAACTCTAGTTGTGTAGGAGTTTACTTCTTAACGAAGAATAACAATCAATGTGAAAATAGTCACTAATTAAGAGAGGATCCGTATAAAACTAGTAATCCTGCTAGCTTCCCTTCTATAACATGAAAACAGTTGCTTAAAACTTTTTAAACGTAATATTAGTAAAGTTTACTAATAGGGATTAAATATTTTACACTTCGCTCCTTTCCACTCTGGTTTTTCCATTATTTTAATAATGATTTACATTCTCTACCAAGATAAAATTTATATGTAACAACATTTGTTTAGAAAGGAGCAAACAATGTTTCAATATACTAGAATCTTCTTAGCTTTTATACTCGTTCTGTTAAGTGTTCCTATGCAGACTGTTTTTGCTCAAGACAAACCTGTCTCTGCGTATCTTCCAACTGATTTGGAGGAAGATTATTGGGCTTACACTGAAATAAATCATTTTATACAAGCTGATATTATTAACGGTTATTTAAATAACCAAAATGATATGGAAATAAGACCTAATGACAATGTTACCCGTTCCCAATTTGTAAAAATACTCGTTAATGCAATGGGTCTACAAACTAGCCAACAAGGTAAAACGTATACTGATGTCACATCTGATGATTGGTTTTATGAATATGTAAATGTTGCAAGTAACCTTGGCATTGTTAATGGGAAAGAAGATGGCAGCTTTGCACCGTATGAAAAAATTACAAGAGACCAACTAACAGCTATGATCGTACGAGCATTTGAAAATACAATATCTTTTGAACAAAGTGACGAACAATCGTTCACGGACGTTACAAATTCATACTGGGCGTATGAAGACATCGAAAAAGCAAGTTCACTAGGAATTGTTAAAGGGTATGATGATGAAACTTTCAAACCTAGGGATCATGCAACAAGAGCTCAAGCAGTAGTAATGATCTATAGATCATTAAATCAAGAGCTAGCAAATGTACCGACTAATGATGAAATTACCTCGTTTTTAAGATCATATATAGAGAATGAAAATGAATTATCGACAAACCAATCATTTGATGAATTAGAGCAATTATATATAAATGACTCGATCGGCTTTTATCAAGCTCAAGGAATAGCAGCAGTAGAGAGCTATAAATCCCTTGTTAAACAAATGAAAGAAGAAGTTGTTGAATTTGCAATTAATGCGGACAACAATTTTTCTTTATTAGTAACAACATCAACTGATAGATACGTTACAGTACAAATCAAGGATTTAAACTATGAAATCAAGATTAAAAACAGCGATTTGGATTTAGATGTAACATCAACTAAAAATGCTGAAGGTAAGTACTATTTGAAAAAAGATATGCAAGAAGACACATGGAAAATCTACGCTTTTTCCCCAAGTGCTGAGTAAGATACGTACGAAGAAATTCGGCTAGATACAAAGAGTTATCCTGCTTTTGTATTAGAGATGTGCTCAAGTAGGATAACTCTTTTCAAATACCTCAATTATATATTCCTCATCATTTCTTTAGCCACCAATATTTTTTCACGTTTACAAAAAATCATTATTTTGTTGTTTGTTATAAGTTTTGGAACAAATAGGAAGTATTGTGGTAAGATAATTATCAGATCACACTCTCTCAGTAATATTGATTAAATCGTATTTATTAGATGTTTTCGTATTAATCGTTGCTTTTCATAATATGAGCTAAATACAAATGCAACTATACGACCGGTGCACTTTCCTTTTTATAAAACTATAAAAGTTATACATCAATTATTCTAATGTAAGTGAAAAAAGCAACATAGTTTACGAAAAGAACCTTTACTTTACTCACTTTCTATTTCTTACATGCGTATAATATTGTAAAAAAAGGTGGGAGGTTTATGTCTACTCTCGTATACGCCCATCGCGG
Organism: Cytobacillus sp. IB215316; assembly: GCF_033963865.1. Taxonomy (NCBI): domain Bacteria; kingdom Bacillati; phylum Bacillota; class Bacilli; order Caryophanales; family Bacillaceae; genus Cytobacillus; species Cytobacillus sp. IB215316. The sequence continues at coordinate 526,735 of NZ_JAXBMC010000002.1, forward strand.
AGCAAGTAAATTAGCTCCTGAAAACACGATGACTGCATTCTTAACTGCAGAAGAGCTTGGTGCAGATGGGATTGAACTTGATGTTCAATTATCAAAAGATAATATCCCTGTGATTATTCACGATGAAACATTAAACAGGACGACAAACGGCGTAGGTTACGTAAAAGACTACACTGCAAAAGAATTGGAAGAGTTAGATGCGGGGAGCTGGTTTACGCCTTTGCATATGGGTGAAAAAATTCCAACTTTAGATCACTTTCTAAGCTGGTTTTCAACTACAAAAATGCTATTAAACCTAGAATTAAAAAATTCCCTCATCGAATATAAAGGCATTGAACAAATCGTTTGTGACATGTTAAAGGCATACAAAGTAGATGACCGAACAGTCATTTCTTCATTTAATCATCATAGTATTAAAAATGTTATGAAGATTGACCCTCAGCTAGATACAGCGTTTTTAGTGTCATCTAGATTACAAAAAGCATGGGAAAGTGCAAAAAATGCTGGCACAAAGAGTATACATGTCAAGCATAACCTCTTAAGCAAGCAATTTGTTGACGAATGTCGTAAAGAAAACATGACCCTTAGAACTTATACAGTCAATAGACCATTATCTATTCGTTTGTACTACAAATGGAAAGTTGATGGAATCATTACAGATGTTCCTAATACAGCTGTTAAAATTAGAAAAAAGATGTCCTCCTCCATTAAAAAGAGATTTCTTTTTTAATGGTTTTTTTATGTTTACTACAATCCAGATCGGATTCGCTTTAATTGTAGTTTTTTAGAAAAAGAAAAAGCCATCTATAAAACTTGAGTTTGTCGTTTTTTTACTTTTTGTATGCTTTCGCAAAGTGTTGCTTTTCGTTCTAAGATATAAGCACGTTATCTCTAGCGTACGTGTCAGCTTTTCTACAATTATGATTATTAAGCCACTATCCATCGTACACAACTATCATTCTTGGTATTTTTTCTTCTGTACATCGATGACTAACATATAAAACCACTATTTTTAGTTCAAATTTGTTAACAATAACAACAACATTTACGAAAAGAGCCATACAATCATCTTTCGTGTTATTTAATATATGAAATGATATACTATATTTAATTAAGTTGGTTAGGAGGCGTGTAGGATGGAGTCAGCTTTATTTTCTCCCCACATAATAAAAAGCGTTACTTTAAAAAATAGAATTGTAATGTCTCCAATGTGTATGTATTCATGTTTTGAGGAAGATGGGAAGGTAACAAATTGGCATCTAACTCATTATACTAGCCGAGCGGTTGGACAAGTGGGTTTAATCATGATTGAAGCAACAGCAGTAAAGCCAGAAGGTAGGATATCTGCAAATGATTTAGGTATTTGGGATGTTGCTCACGTTGAAGGTCTCAAACAACTTACAAATCAATTACATAAGAATGGCTCACATGCAGCTATCCAACTTGCACATGCAGGTAGAAAGTCGCAAGTTGAAGGAGCTATATACGGACCATCACCAATTGCTTTTGATCATAAAAGTCGTGTGCCTATTGAAATGACCAAGGCTGACATTGATGATGTAATTCAAGCATTTGCTTTAGCAGCTCGCCGCTCTAAAGAGGCAGGATTTGATATTATTGAAATCCATTCTGCTCACGGCTATTTATTAAATGAGTTTCTCTCTCCACTAACTAATAAACGAACCGATGAGTATGGTGGAAATGTAGCAAATCGTTATCGTTTGTTGAAAGAAGTAATTGATGCTGTCAAATCAGAATGGTCTGGACCATTATTTGTAAGAGTTTCAGCTAATGAATATGATAATCAGGGGAATTCTATTGAAAATTATGTTCAAATTGCTCAGATGATGAAAGAACAAGGCGTTGATTTAATTGATTGTAGCTCAGGCGCTGTAATTCCAACTAGATTCGATGTATTTCCTGGCTATCAAGTCCCTTATGCAGAAACCATTAAACGAAACGCTCATATCCAAACAGGTGCAGTTGGCTTAATTACAACTGGCATACAAGCTGAAGAAATTCTGAAAAATGGCCGCGCAGATTTAATTTTCATCGGACGTGAATTGTTGCGCAACCCATATTGGCCCAAAACAGCTGCCCAAGAATTAGGGGTAACAGTTGAAGGCCCTGGGCAGTACAGCCGTGCATGGTGATCTACCCTATAATATTTTAATTTACTACTTTTGTCCACATAGCTAGATCCTAATTTTGAGATTGGGATTATTAGAATTTCTGTATTAACCTTAACTTTAATGAGGGAACTATCGAATAGTCAACAGTTCCCTCATCGTATAATGATTTTTTAAATCTTTGCATGTAAAATTAACACACTCGTAGTAATTGAGATTCATGATATTATATTAGTTTCATCATTCAACAGTCCTATCTAAATAACAGGACTGTTGAACTCATTTCCTAATGCCTCTATTTAAATGATAGCCCATTTCGACTACCCAATTAATGTGCTTGCTTTTTACACCCCCCTTTACAAACCGTGCTTCTTCATAAGCTCTAATAGAATTTTTATTATATTTATAAACTGTCAACAAGATATTATGCAATCCCAGTATGATAAAACCTTTAAACATCAGTTGTTCCGCCACTGTTCCATAGCCCTTCCTCGACTATCCTCTTCTCCAATAAGGTTATTGCATTTGATTTTGTTATCAACATCTGAGAATAGTGTGTTCTCTATTGGTTTTAATGTTTCTATCTCATAGATAATTAAATTAGTAGTTATAGAGAATTCAAAATTTACCTTTTTATGATCGAATCGTAAATCACCGTTTAACAAAATAGAATGTAAGGTCTTTTTTATTTTAGATAAAGAATCAAGATTTAGTATATTTGAATTGAATAATACAAATTGAACCTATATTTGTGTCATGATACATATTTGCTTTTAAACAATCAGTTCATTCGTATAGTTGACATAAAACAAATTTAATCATATAATTATCTCGAATTAAGATATTCTTAATTCGAGATAACTTTACAGCCATTCTTTTGTGGAAGAAATTTAGAATCGCTGAAAACTGAATTGTTAACCAAAACTCTATTTAAAGGGGGTAAAAAGCATGCTCAATGCAATTGAAGCAAAAAAATTAGAATTCGAATAACCATAGAGTTATACTATATCCATTTATAACTTATTAATTTTCTATTTATTCTTACAAATATTACTGAATCTAATCATGCGAACCAATTTGTATTATAGGAGTGAAATAAATATGAGTGTAGAAAAGAAACGGTATACCGGGGCATCAATCGACGTTACATTTTCGAAAGAAAGATGTATTCATGCTGCGAAATGTGTTAGAGGGTTACCCAAAGTTTTCAACCTTAAAAAAAGACCGTGGATTAATGCCGATGGCGAAACTGTGGATAAAATAGTTGAAGTAATCGAAAGGTGTCCAAGTGGTGCTTTAGAGTATATTAGAAAAGATGGAGGTAAACAAGAAACACCAGCTTATGAAACAACAATCGAAACTGCATCCAATGGTCCTATCTATATAAAAGGAAACCTATCGATTAAACACAAAGAATCTACAATTAAATGTACACGAGCAACTCTTTGTGGATGTGGTTCTTCTAAAAATAGTCCATTCTGTGATAATAGCCATGTAAATGAAAATTAAAAACTTAAATTGGACAACATAATTAAATGGGGTCAACTGAAAACCTATTGGAGGGCATGATGAAAAATATATTAAGAGGAGTAAATCGATTTTATATTGAAGATGCAGGTCAAATAATTGCAGAGATCACCTTTGTAAACTCTGGTGCGGAGCGATTAATCATTGACCATACGTTCGTATCAAACCAACTACGTGGTGAGGGAGTTGGGGAAGCACTAGTAGAAAAGGTAGTCAATCTAGCAAGAGAAGAAAACAAAAAAATTATCCCTTTATGTCCATTTGCTAAAAGTCAATTTGGTAAGAAGCCCGATTATAGGAATGTTCTTGCACACTAATCTTTAATCCTTATATTAATTGAATTTCACATCGTAATTTATCATTAGGTGTGATTCCTACTAACTAACAATATTTAATATATTCAGTATGTAAAAATATGATTAGATTGAGAGTTGATGAGGATGGAAGAAAAAAAGGTAACGTGGCTAGAATTATTTTATGACCTAGTTTTTGTAGCGGCTATATCAACTGCAACACACGTGCTTATCCATGTAGAAGACGGTGTTATACACGCAGAATATTTTGTTAAATTTATCATTATGATGATACCCATTTGGTGGGCATGGGTAGGTCAAACTTTATTCATTAACCGTTTCGGAAAAGATTTTGTTCATCAACGGTTGTATATGATTGTACAAATGTTCTTTGTTCTAATTATGACTTCTAGCTTATCTGTTGATTTTGATACCTATTACGTACCATTCATGGTTGGATATATCGGATTAAGAGTACTGACAGCAATCCAATATATAATAGTACAACAGTATGAAACAATACATCATAAAAAGACTGCACAGTTTTTAGGTAAGTACTTTTGGATTGGAATTATCGTATCTTTTTCTTCTATTTTTTTCGATTCATGGATTAGATATGTCATATTTTATTTAGGTATATTTGTGGATATCTTAGTTCCTATCTTCGGGAGAAAATATTTAGTTAAAGCACCTATTAACATCGGACATCTATTAGAACGCTTTGGACTTTTGACAATTATCTTGTTCGGTGAATTGATTATTAGCACCATTGTCGTCCTACAGCCTGAAAAAGGGAATTTTGAGTCCATCTCCTATGCTGTTATGTCATTTATAGTTATTATAGCGATGTGGTGGCAATATTTTGATAACATAGATAAAAAAATAGACAAATCGATTAAGTCTGCAGGTCAATTGATTGTATATGGACACCTTATTATATTCATTACGTTAAGTATGATTGCTGCTTCTATCAATATGATTTATTTGCACGATTTAAACTATTTGTTTATGATCGGATTATTATTCTTTGCTGTCATTCTTTACTTTTTTGCAACAACATTGGTTTTTCATATGTATAGGTATGAACATCACCGCTTAAAATATAATCATTTAGGATTATTCGTAGGTTTAATATCAATCTTTTTAATTATAGACATCATGTTTGTAGTACCAAGGCTCATTCTTATGATGCAAATAGCAATATTCTTTTTAGTGTATGCTAAAGTAACAACAACTTAAAAAGCGATCTAATGGAGGAAGAAACTAATGGACACACAAAAAACAAAAATTTTAGGTTTTGCAGGTAGTTTACGAAAAGAATCCTACAATCGTGCTCTTCTCCAAGAAGCAATTAGGCTTTCGCCTCAACAAATGGAAATCAATACATTTGACTTGTCTGATATCCCTATGTTTAACGAAGACCTTGAAAAGAATGGAGACCCTTCAATTGTCACTAAATTTAAAAAGGCTATTCAAGAGTCCGACGGCTTACTCATTGTAACTCCAGAATATAATGGAGCCGTTCCTGGTGTGTTAAAAAATGTCCTAGATTGGGCATCTAGAGGTGGAAAAGAAGCCCCATTGTTAAAAAAACCAATTGCAATTATGGGTGGAACTCCAGGCCGAGCAGGTACTGCACAGGCTCAGGCTCAACTAAGACAAATCTTAACTTCAACTCGTTCGTTGGTTATGGTAGAACCACAAGTATTAATATCTGGAGTACACAACTTATTTAATGAACAGGGTGAATTAGTAGATGAGAGAACTAGTCAATATGTTGAAAGGCTCGTTCATTCTTTTGACAAATGGATAAAACATTTTCAGTAAACTTAAAGTCGTGAAAACATACTACATGATTAAAGAACACACGTATAAAAATGTCTATCTATTTTGATAAAATATTGTTTGTTTCACTCTTAGCCTTCAAATATTTTTAACCCCTTCTTAGATTAAGTCGGGGTTAAAGTAGTTGTTGTTTTATTTTTAGACTTCTTCAGATGATATTGTTATTCGGAATCTTAAATCTATTGCTATTATCACTAATTGGGTACTACGAGAAATGGCTTTATATGTTGGTCACTATTTTACACAAGTAAAGAATCCATGAAATCTAGTTGTTTACATGTTTATTTGCTAATACGAAAAACAACTATGATAGAAACAACCTAAGGAAGAGATACACTTTTTGAACATCCCCTATCCTTCGGTCTTTTTTACATTTATCGTTGTAACCCCTTCACTTTTTGATAGTATATCAAAATCATTAGCAATGGTACGATAAATCATCACACTAAGCTATCTACCCCCATTTTTTGGCTAGCATTAATATATTCTAAAAAAACATTATTATTGTAATGGAACGATAAATATCCCAATAAAAATTGAGATGATCCCAAATAAAAGAAGAATAAATTTTAGAAGCCATATTGGAATAACCTTTAAAATCCTTGATATTAAAAAAATAACAACCGTTTCGGATAGAGAAGCATTATAATATGTATTTGGACTAATGAATTCTTCATTTTTTTGTGAGTTTTTATTCATTTTATATCCTGTAATAAGAAAATGTAAGCCGAGTAAAATTACTAGAACTTTTAAAATAATTAACCAAATCACGTAGTTTACCTCTCCTGATTCTGCAATAACAATTAGTTATCTTTTAGTCATTCCCAAGTTTCGTGGATCCTTCCTATCGTTTTTACTTTTGACTAAGTAAAATCCCGTATTGTTTACCATACGTAGCAGCCATGATTGTAATGGAGAGTTATCATATCGCCAATGTTGCTTTCTAGGAATAAAGTTTTAACTCTTAGGTATTTATGATTAATAATTTTTATACTCAATGGTGTATCATTTTACAACCACTTTCGATACAACTCCGCTCTACAAACAAATCAGGTGGAATAAAAATTCCCACCTGATTCCTCAATATTCAAGTTTACGTATGTGTTATAGGATTAATTATTGCTTTTCGTACTATGGTAATACCACAAACTTAGCATTCGTAACATCTAATATAAGCAAACTTTGCTGTTCAAAAGTAGGTAAAATACGAACAAAGTTTCCAACAAGTTTTAATTTATTTACGATGAAACCTTGTTCTATCGCCACTTATTTTTTTCCACTTTTTCCGCTCAGCTATTCTAGCCTTGTTATCTGCTTTTCTTTCAAGATAAGCAAGCTCTTTTGTTATTTTTACAAAGCTTAGAAATCGGCTTTGCTCTAGTACACCTTGATCAATCGCGGATAACACTGCACAACCAGGTTCAGACTGATGCTTGCAATTTGTAAACCTACACTGCTCTGATAGTACTTCTATGTCTTGAAAGCTTTGTGCCACACTATCCTCTGAATCCCACAATTGCAACTCTCTCATGCCTGGAGTATCTATGATAATACCTCCTGTTGTGAGTACGATTAGTTCTCGGTGTGTTGTCGTATGCCTACCTCGATCATCACCTTCACGCACTTGTTGAACAGCTTGAACATCTTTGCCGTATAGTTTATTAGATAGCGTAGATTTCCCAGCACCTGAGGAGCCTAGCAACGCAACTGTTTGACCGTCTGTTAAATATTGTTGCAGGCTTTGAATCCCTGTATCCTCTTTAGCACTAATGACATGGATCGGAACGCCAAATGCTATAGCTTCTACTTTAGCTACTTTTTCTTCAATGTCGATACATAAATCACTTTTAGATAAAACAATGACGGGATTTGCGCCACTTTCCCATGTGAGCAAAATATACCTTTCTAATCTTCTTAAGTTGAAATCTTGATTTAACGCAGCTACTAAAAAGATTGAGTTTACATTTGATGCAACAATTTGCTCTTCAGTAACTTCTCCTGCACTTTTTCGTGAAAACTTACTTTGCCTTGGTAACACCGCATGGATTAAAGCTCTATCTTCATTTGGTTGTGTTGTAATTACGACCCAATCTCCAACAGCAGGAAAATCTTCTCTAGCTTGAGTATTGTAACGAAATTTTCCCGAAACCTCTCCTAATAGTTCTCCTTGCTCTGTAAATATTCGGTACATCCGCTTATGTTCTAATGCGACTCTTCCTACTGTGTATTCTGAGTTATCGTATGGTAAAAATGCTTCTTCAAATTGTTTATTCCATCCTAAAGTAAATAAATTCAATGTAATTCCTCCGATATGTTTGAATGTTTTTTTATTTTTGTTAAAATTTTTGGTTGTCTTCTTTTGTCCAAAATCACAAAAAAACCATAGGCATACTACAGCCCATGGCTAAACATTCATATCATATCGTTTCTCAAATTGAAAGCAAATTGAAACTTATATACCTATGTTTATGGGCTGTATTATGAAATATCCAGTTACGCTTTTAATTACAATTAATTTACTCATAATACAACCCTCCCCGTTCAAATAATGTATGTATAATATATCATTGCAAAATATAAATGTAAAGGTTTATTGTATAAATTTTCTTGTTATAGATTATTCTATACATAAATTAAGGAAACTCCTAATAGCTAAGGAGCTGTGAGCTTAAAATGTCGAAGAATAACGGTTATCATCCCATACAACACTCAAGTCGTCAGCCATTATTTAAACAAATATGGGAAGATCTCATATTTGCTCATTGGCCTGTATGTAAACGATCTTTACAAAAGATCATCCCGTATCCATTAAAACTAGATTGTTACGAAAAACAAGCATGGATAAGTATCGTATTTCTTTCGGTGAGTGGCATGTATGTTAATGGCATCCCATTTTTATCGTTGTTCAAACCTTTTCAACAAATCAATGTAAGGACCTATGTTACATATCAAGGAATCCGAGGCGTCTTTTTTCTAAAGATTCATGCATCCAATTTCATCGCAAGCCGTCTTGCTACTTTTTTTTACCATTTACCATATACTTATTCTATAATATCAACCGACAACGACCAAAATCGATACAGCTATATGTGCTCTCAAAAACAGCGTCAACTCTCACCACTACTTCATGCACATTTTACAATTGATGATGAAGAATTCACTCCTCACAATGAAGATTTTGCGAGCTTTTTAGTAAATCGTTATTGTTTGTTTATCGTCAACAAACATAATAACGTCTACCGTGGAGATCTTCTACACGAACCTTGGCTGCTCCGAAAAGGCACTTGCACTTCCTTTGACAGTTCTTCTTTTTTTGGTCAAAATCTTTCTATAATTAAAGAACAACCTATCGTTCATTATTCATCTAAGAAAGATGCTTTATTATGGAGGTTAGTTAATACCACTGACAATTAACAGCTATGATGAAGCAAATATCACTATATTAAAATTTAGCTCAGCTATTAATTTCTTTTAGTTTTGATAATATTTTTTCTCGCATTTCTAATGAGGAAAAGTAGACAGGGTCAAGAATTTCTAATAATAACTCTTGCTTTTCTCGTGGATTCTTCACTTTATTTTTTATTATGTGCCTACATTCATATAAAAAGTCTACATAATGACTATAGGTTTCATCGTATTGATTCGTTAGTTCATCTCGAATTTTTTTTGCTAACTGAGGGCTAGCCCCATCAGTCGAAACTGAAATAGATAGTTTTCCTCTCCGTAATATACTAGGAACGGTAAAATTTCCTAAGTGAGGCTGATCTACAACATTTAATAGTGTATGACAATTTGTAGCATCAGCGACGTCTCTATTAACGATTTCGTTGTCGGTTGCTGCAATAACTACAAATGCATTATCTACATCACTAGGATCAAACGTTTTTTCTTTCCAAACCACCTGATGATTTGCTACATAGGTTTTCATTGTTTCGTTTATATTTGGGCTTACAACGACTACATTAGCACCTGCGCCGATTAAATGCTTAACTTTTCGAGATGCAACCTTACCACCACCAACAACTACTGCATTTCTGTTTTCCAGTTGAACTAAGATTGGAAAGCTACTCATCTTGTTTCTCCTTATAGCGTGTTATAACAATGCTTCTGTACGCTCTTTAATGATATCTCCTAAATATTTATGATAACCGAGATAATTGCATAAAATATATTCTTTTTCATTGGATGCTATGCTCTGAATTGTATGCTCCATTGATTTCATTAGTATACCAGTAAACAACAAATATGGTAGTACAAGGACTTTGTTATATTGGGAATATATAGTTTGCTGTAACATATCATCAAAAGAAGGCTCTGCTGCTGCTAAAAAACACGTATCAACTGAACCTGCTCCTGTTTGCTCAAGTAAGAGATTGGCAATCGTCCGTAAATCACGAGGAGCATCAGGATCACTACTACCTCTACCTACGAGCAAAATTAACGTATTTCCATCAATAATTGTTGTTTTCTCATGTAATCTTTCGAGCAAAATATCAATGATTTTGTCATGAACACCTATAGGTTGACCATATTTAATTACTATGTCAGGAAAATGAGTGCTAGCTTTTGCTAATTCGTTTGGTATATCTTTTTTTGCGTGGTGGGCGGTAAGTAATAAAATTGGCACAACAATAATTTCAGTAGCACCTCGCTCCACACAATTGTTAATTCCTTCAGCAATTGTTGGTGATGCTAGCTCTAAAAAACAATGTTCTTGAATGGGGATTGAAATTAGTTGCTTCATTTCGTTTATAAAAGAAACAGCTTGAAGTTTAGCTTCCTCAACCCTACTACCATGCCCTATATAGAGAATAGCTTTCACTTTCATCCCCTCCTCGTATAATTGTAAGTGAATAATAGTACGAATATGCATACATGTACCCAACTCGTTGAATCGCATCTTTTCTGAAATTTAACAGTGGGTTAGTATATTTTAATACAATACAACAAAACGAAAACACCCTAAAAATATTATAGTTTATACTAAGGCTTTTTCATATTGCTTGTTGCTATTGATAGTAAGAAATAAAACAATATTTCTTGGCATCTTTCTCATTTAAAAAAAGGCCTGCGTTTAGAAACCATATAAAAATAAAGTTTACGAAAGGCTGCTTTCAATGATTGTTGCTTTGCGTTCTAAGTATTAAGCACGTATACACCTAGCCTTCGGGACATCTTTTCTACAATTTACATTTATTGAGTTCTCATAAAACTCATCATACTATCCATTACTAATATAAATAACAACATATTTTACTAAAAGAGTCTATGCTAAAACAAAACCACTTCCATTGCGGATAATCTTCTTTTCATATAGTGTGATATCATCTATATCAGGCATACTTAAAAAATGCTTTTCTAACTCTATTTCTACATAACGAAACGCTTCATCATCGCTTTTTGATGCAATGACTACGTCTACAATCTCTTCATTTATTTTCACTTCAAATTTGTACAAATTCACTTTAATCACCTACTAAGTTAAATACGTAGTGGAAAAGTCAGGGTGACTATCCATCTTGATTTTGACCGATAATGAGATGAGCTTGCTATTCATTAACTCTCTCTATAACAATATGCATGTAAATAATGACTCACATGAAGGTGTAGTACCTTCATGTGAGAATTTGTTCATTATCCTTTGTGTTTAAGTTAGATGTATTTCATTGACCATAGCTTTTTCGTATAAAGAATTAAATACTTATAAACCAAGTATTTGTGACACCTTTTCTCATTTAATATAAGGTTACTTGCAAAAATTATTAATTACTGTTCAAAAAAGTCTCAATAACAACAAGGTTTACGAAAGGCTTACATGTTATATTTGTGCTAAAATTTGGTCTAGTTCGTTTTGAAGCGGTTCAATCCCTACACGACCAACAAAGTCATAGAATGATTCTTTCTCTACTTTATTCTCCTTGAAATAGCTTAGGAAATCTTTTAATACTGGGCCTAAATTGTCCGCATCAACTTTTCCCTTTAATTTTTCATTAAATTTCCCATCATTATTTAGTGTACCACCAACATAGATTTCAAAAGCCTCTACCATACCTTTTTCTTTTGTTTTCATTTTCACACCTTGTAAACCAATATCTGCAATTTGACGTTGACCACAAGAATTTGGACAGCCAACCATATGAATGCGTACAGGATGATCAATTGCAATTTCTTCATCTAAATATTCAGCAATACTTCGCATTCTTTCTTTTGTTTCTACAAGTGCTAAATTACAATATTCAATACCTGTACATGAGACAGAATATGCAATAAAGTTCCTAGGATTGATTGAAATTCTAGTAAAGATTTGTTCCTTTAACAATACATCTACCTGTTCATCTGGAATATTTGGAATGATCAAGTTTTGAGAATTACAAGTGCGGATTTCACCATTTCCGTATGCTTTTGATATCCGAGCAAGCTCAAAAACCTCGTCAGCAGTTAGCCTTCCTACAGGCACGTTAAAGCCAACATAACTTAATCCCTCTTGTTTTTGTTTGTGTACTCCATAAAAATAACCTGCATTCCATTCCTTCAATTCATTTTTACCTTTTGAAAGTAATGGTCCAGTCAGTTCTTCTAATTTTTCTTTGAATTTCTCTACTCCCCAGTCAGCAACTAAAAATTTCAATCGTGCTAAATGGCGCTTTTCACGATAACCGTAATCTCGAAATAAAGTTGTGATTGCTATTGCTGTCTCCTTGAGTTTTTCAGGAAGTATGAATACATCAAGTTCTTGTGCTAAAAACGGACGTGCTGAAAGCCCTCCACCTACTTTAATATGGAATCCAGCAACTTGTTTTCCGTCAATTTCTTTTGTTGCTGGAATAAATGCTAAACAATTTATTTCTGCATGCCCCGCATTATGGACATTTGCACTTATTGACATTTTATACTTTCTAGGAAGGTTTGAGAAATCTTCATTATGCTGGAAAAATTCATATACTTCTTTAACAATAGGTTCTGTATCAAACAGCTCACTTCCATCAATACCTGCAAGCGGGTTACCAACTATCGTACGAGTAATATCTCCACAAGCCCCAACTGAAGACAAACCCACGCTTTCTAAGCGTTTGAAAATATCTGGAATTTGTTCAATTGTTAGCCAATGGAACTGTACAGCTTGACGTGTTGTTATGTCAAAAACACCTCTACCATAATCTTTACTAATCCCAGCTAATACATTAGCTTGATCATAAGTCAAAATTCCAGAAGGAACATTAACCCTCATCATAAAATATCCATCTTCTTTAGGCTTTTGTAAGTATAAGCCTGCCCACTTAAAGTAATCCCATTGATCTTTTGGGATAGATTGAAAACCATTTTTCGCATAATGTGGAATATCGTTTAATATTTCTAACCCATCTTTTTGTAACTTCTGTTTTTCATTTTTGTTTAATTTTTCATTGTTTTCCCATGTTTTCACATATGCCATTTAGCACCCTCCTTAACTCCCTTATAACGTATTATAGCTCATGTTCAATAAATATCGAAAAATAACTGTTGTGAAGTGTACCCTCTCTACTTTCATCCCAAGACTATATTCGTTAATTAAATATAAGTATGGAGTTTCCTTCAATAACATCATTGAACGTATGAAACTCTGAAGGAAACTTTTTTATATAATCTATTATTGTATATATATAGTAACTAATGCAAAATTATTTACGAAAGGAACCATATTATTTTACTATTGATTTTTCTTTTAAATAATTTATTACCTGTTCAACAGATTGCTCTATTGACAGTTTGTTGCTTTCAATAATCAATTCAGGTTGTTCAGGAGGCTCATATGGTGAGCTAATGCCTGTGAATTCAGGAATTTCACCTTTCCGCGCCTTGTCATATAACCCCTTTGGATCACGTGTTTCACATACTTCAAGTGGACACTTTACGTATACTTCGATGAACTCATGATTAGAAAAAAGCTCTCTTACGCTATTACGGTCTTCTCTAAACGGTGAAATAAAAGCTGTCAAAACAATTTGACCACTATCTGTAAATAGCTTAGATACCTCTCCAATACGCCGTATGTTCTCTTTACGATCATTTTCACTAAAGCCAAGGTCTTTGTTCAAACCATGACGTATGTTATCACCGTCTAAAACATAAGTTCTAACGCGGGTTTCATGAAGTTTAACTTCAACTGCATTCGCAAGCGTTGACTTTCCAGATCCAGAAAGTCCGGTAAACCATAACACACAACTTTTATGATTATTTAAGCTGTTTCGATCTTTCCTAGTAATTGTTGTTTCGTGCCATACGATGTTTTTAGATGATGACATGGACACCTCTCCTATATTACTTAATATATAATAATACAAGACTGCTTTCGCATTAATTGTTACTTTTCATTCAAAGATATAAGCACGTATACATCTAGTGTTGGTGGCATCTATTCTACTTAGACAATTATGAAGCACCATCTTTAATAAAATAGCAACAAAGTTTACCAAAAGAGCCCGATCCAAAAATGTTATATTTTTAATAATGGGGCTGCCTAATAAGATTTTTCAACTCCCTTAATAGACGCCCCTATTAAATATCTCGTCACTTCTACTCAAAGTTGTCAACACGGAACATTATGAGTGGACTGATGTTTTTTCAATCCTTTAATAAGTACCTCCGCAACCTCTGGTCGAGTAAATTCTTCTGGAGGAACCTCCCCATTTCTTAACATTTCTCTTACTTTCGTACCACTTAAATGAAGATGATCTTCAGAACTGCTAGGTGTTGTTTTCGAAGTAGCCATCGTTTTCGTCTTTTTGCAATAAAACGCATGTTCAAATTTTAAAATTTCGATGCCTATTTCTTCTTTAGAAAATTGATCAAAAATCTTTTGTGCGTCATAAGTTCCATAGTAATCTCCTACACCTGCATGATCACGGCCAACGATAAAATGAGTACACCCATAGTTTTTTCGAACTAGAGCATGGAAAATTGCTTCTCTAGGACCAGCATAGCGCATCGCGGCTGGAAATACTGCTAAAAAGACTCTTTCCTTAGGGTAATAGTGCTTAAGTAGCACTTCATAGCTTTCCATTCTCACATCTGCTGGAACGTCATCAGACTTTGTTTCTCCTACAAGAGGATTAAGTAAAAGACCGTCAACAATTTCTAGTGCACTTTTTTGAATATACTCATGTGCACGATGAACAGGGTTACGAGTCTGAAATCCTACCACTGTTTTCCACTGCTTTTGTTTAAATATTTCTCTTGTTTCTCGAGGATCAAGATAGTACTCATTAAATCTATCCTTCTTTGGACGCTCAACTAAATATATAGGACCAGCAACATATACATTAGGACGATCAAATAATTTTTTTACACCAGGATGTGATAAATCTGTCGTTTGAAATACGTGCTGAGCTTCTACTTCTTTATCTAGTGTATAGACCTCAGTTATTGTAATGACTCCATAAACAGTGCCATCTTTAACAAGTTTTGCTTTTTCGCCTACAATTAGTTTTGAAGCTTTATCCGCGGAAACTGGTAGTGTAATAGGGATACTCCATGGTGCACCTGAATTTAAGCGCATATCATGCACAACTGAAGTATAATCTTTATAGCCTAAGAAGCCTTCTAGTGGGCTATAGCCCCCTGTTGCAATCAATTCTAAATCACTTAAAGCCATTAAATCTAACTCAATTTCTGTTGTAATGTCGTTCACTGAATAAGGAGAGTTAAGGCGTTGAATCAATTCTCCCCCATGTGGTTTCAAACTCATAAGTTACCTCCGTTTTAAGTTATCTTATCTTTTTAGTCGGAATTAAAGCGCTAAATACCTCCGCCGTCTTCATGATATGACCGTCTATCTTCTTGTGTATACCTCATTAACTTCAACAAGCCATACGATGCAAAAGCAGCACTCATCATTGCACTTACAACATATAAATCTACTTGAATAAATAATTTGATAAATCCATAAGATACTGCTAAGGCAAATACTGGTGAAACAATCCAAACTAGGAGAAGTTTTTTAATTAATCGTTTCTTTAAGAGGCCTCTACCTTGCTCGGCAATACCAATGCCTATTATGCCCGAAGTGGTTACTTGTGTCATCGGTACCGGAAGCCCGAAAATTGATGCGATAAATACAAGGCCTGCTCCTGTACCTGATACTACACTCCCTTGTAATAACGATAATCTTACGATTTTCTTGCCATTCGTTTCAATGACTCTTCTACCTAAGACAATTGCTCCAATTCCGATAAACAAACCACCTATGATGATGCCAGATTGTAATGTGATCAGCTCAGCTCCTACAAGTGGTCCAATTGCATTAGCAACATTGTTCATTCCTGCAGAAAAAGCTTCAAGAAAACCTGTCAACACAACTAGTACTGCTAATATAGTCTTCCACTTTTTTGACTGTAGGAAACCTTGTTTACTTTCTACCCTCTTAACTAACTTGCCAAATAAAAACGTAATTGTAAATGAAACTAGCGGTGTGATAATCCAAAACAGCATAATAATAATTAAAGTATCAAACATAAGTGCTTTAAAAGCTATACCTACTCCAACTACCGCTCCGACAGTCACTTCACTCGTTGATAAAGGAATACCTAAAATATTGGCAATGAATAAAGAAATTGTAGCTGCTGCAAGAATGCTAATTGCTATATGAACATTAATGATTGACGCTGGAACAATTTCAGTCCCTATCGTTTTAACAACTTCTCCTCCACCTAATGCAGCACCTAAAAAAACACCTATGCCACTAATAACAAGTGCAATGTTCTTTTTGGAAATGACACCAGATCCGTACGCAACTCCCATGGAGGCAGCTGCTCCACTAGCACCAATATTTAATGCGAATAAAATAGCCACAACAAATGCGGTTATTGTAAATATCATCTACTCTTCTTCCTAACCTGATTGATGTAATCCGCATTCTGTTTTAGAGCTATTCGCCCAACGTCCAGCTCGGGAATCTTTATCATCACCAGTTGGTAACGTACAATACTCACACCCGATACTTGGATAGCCTTGATCGTGTAAGCGATTGTAAGGCAAATTAAAGAACCGGATATAATTCCAAATATCTTCCCAACTCCAATGGATGAGTGGACATATTTTAATAGACTGAAACTTATCATCTTTATTGATGAAATTTGTCTGGCTTCTCGATTGAGATTGCTCTCTTCTTAGTCCAGATATCCATGCTAAATTACCTTTTAATGCTTTTTGCAGTGGTAATATTTTTCTAATATTACAGCATTGATTAGGGTTTGTTTTCCAAAGCTCATCACCATGTTGTTCTGCCTGCTCTTTAAGAGTTAGCTCTGGCTTTTGAAGCATAATTTGTAAGGTAGGATATTTTTCTTTCACTCTGTCAATTAACTCATAAGTTTCTTTAAAATGTACATCGGTATCAAGAAAAACGATTTTAGCTGTCTTATTAACTTTATTAATGAGATCAATAAGAACCATTCCTTCTGCCCCGAAGCTACAAGCATAAACAATCTCATCTTTATATTCTTTATAAGCCCATTTCAACACATCTAAACTTTCTTTAAACTGCGCTTGAATATCTGTTGATAGTTGATCTGACCAGCTATCATACGTTATTGAAGCCATGTTCTCCCCCCTTTTTTAATGCCACAAATGGATGTTCGTTTAAATACATTTTACTTCTCATTTCACCTTTCCAAGAAAAGATTACCATTATGAATAATCGACTTTAAGGATATTTCCAACCAAACAAGTAGGAATACAATGATTAGTATTTGTTCTAGTTTATAAAATTCTGATAAGAAAATCAATCAAATATTTTTTTTCGGATAAAATTAGGTCTTATTCCTATACAAAAAACTCATATTTTATTGAATAGACTACGTATTCAAGCTAACAATATATAGTGTTAAATATTTAATTTATTAAAATTTTTATATTGTAATTAATTCTTATTGATAATTATTATAATCTGTAATATAATATAATTATTCTAATTTAGGAGGATTCATTTATGACAAACACTACACTTATTCAATCCCTTAACCAACAACTAGCAAACTGGAACGTATTGTATACGAAGCTTCATAATTACCATTGGTATGTTACTGGAGCTGATTTCTTTACTCTACATGCTAAGTTTGAGGAATTTTACGACGAGGCAGCTACTTATATTGATGAAATCGCTGAAAGAATTCTAACTATCGAAGGACAACCTATTGCATCGTTAGCTGACTATTTAAAACACACTTCAATCGAAGAAGCAACGAACAAAGAAACACCAAAAGATATGGTTGGAGCCATTGCCGAAGACTTTTTTAAAGTGATCCACGAATCCAAACTATTAATTGAACAAGCAGAAGATGCTAATGACCAACCTACTGCGGATATGTTTATCGGCATTAAAAACTCATTAGAAAAGCATGTGTGGATGTTAAACGCATACTTAAAATAAGATAAGTCGAGTGTTCACTAAGATCAAATAATAATGAACATTTTATAGAATAAAAAATAGCACCATGAACAGGTGCTATTTTTTCTATTTAATAGGGTTGGTAGCCTAAAAAAACATTTTAATTATTATTGAAATAACCAGCGATATAGTCTGGTACATTTGCATCACTATAACTACCTATAAAAGAATAATCACCATATATTGATTGAAAATACACGATATATTTTACATCAATGTTTCTTTCAGAATAGCTATAGAGCCTCTGATAACTACGTAAACTATCTAATACTTGCTGATCATTTGAGACTTTGAGCATTTTTCTTGATGGACCCTCAAATAAAGCTTTTATATTATCGGTATCACGCCAACTTCTATCCTTTACCAATTTTTTCTCATCATTCTTCAATTCAATAACCTTCATAGTTGAAATCTCTGCTGGAAGAAATGTTGCGTATTGCATATAATCATTTTGTTCTAACCATGAAACTAGTTTTTCGTATGAAAAGTCCCAATTAACATGAAACGATGTTTCTCTTTCCATTCCTCGTCCACGATTCACAAACAATGGTGAGTTATTACCTAACCTAATAGTTACTCGTCCACCATTACCTTTACCATCCATCATGTCCTCATATGATTGATCTATTATATCTTCACGTATTAACTCTAACAATTCCTCTAACTTCACTGTATCGTCTATCACTTTTTCTTTACCAAATCTATCACCATGAGAGATTTTGATATTTTCAATATGTTTAGCATTTATTGCAAATATTTCATTTTCCTTGTTTTTCTTATGTTCAGTTGATTCATAAATTGGTTTAAAAAACACCTCATACGTACCATCTATTGGGATGTCATAAGATCTTATAAACTTCTTACCGTTCGTTAGTTCATAAACAACATGCATATTTATTACTTCTTTGTTGTTATTTTTCCCATTATCCTTTATTAGTTGTTGGTGAAAGTTATATACGTTTACGATATTATTACTTTCAGCATATTCAAAGCGTTTAATGTCTTCATCGTCGTTCAAATAAGAATATATACCATTGTCAAAATAAACCTTTTCAATTTCATTAATGTTTGGCATTTTTTCTTCAAAGCCAATGATATCAAAATTGATTACAGTAATGAGCAAAACCATCGTTGCCGTAAACACAGCATAACCTTTATTAATGGGAACGATTCTCCATGTTTTTTGTAAAGTCATTTCAGCCACACAATACCCGATTATCGAACCTATAACATACCCTGTGATTGTCCAAGAAAAACTTTGTTGGTATGTCCAAAGGTAGACACCACCCACAAGCATCGTACAAAAGGTTACCCCATATTTGAATACAGGCTGTAAAATGCTAAAGGTTACAGCTTGGGTAGCAGTTTCTGACCCTCTCTTCTTATAAATCAATATTGAGAATAGATAAATAAAAGCCATTACAATGACATACCCGGTTACTTCTGTGTAAGTAAATAACTCTACAGGTTCATTGCTGTATCCAAAAAATCTATTATACCAGCTTGTGAGGGGAGATAGCTTTTCAATTCCAACATTCAAATAATATTCATAGTTAAATCCATATAGTAAAACACCAAGATTCATCGATATTAAAACCGTTATCCCATATGGAAACAACAAGAAAATATATGTTAAAATCCCATGGGCTACAGACAGCCCTGTAAACATCCCCACAAATACACTTATAATAAAGATAAACAATGTAAATAAAACAATGCTTCCTGACCAACTGAATATATCAATAAGTGATATATATGCATCCAGCTGCAAAGTTGACCTTAAGACTACTGCGATGCAAGCAGTAAGGATAACTGGTAATACAAGATTGATTGCACCAAATATCATATGATGGTGAAAAATCGTTGTACGTTTTATCGGCATGCTATGAATAAAATCAACAGACCTTTTCGTTTGTAAATAACGGAATAATAAGATTGCTAGAACAACTGGCACAGTAATAATAATTATATATTGCACATCTGAAAAGAGATCAAAATCCTGATTAATAAAACCCTTATTTAACTCATTATGAAAATCAATAATAGATAATGGGACAGTAAGCAGTAATAACATAAAATAGATTGCGCCGACCCATAGCACACTTCTCACATCTTGAACGAAGATGCCTCCTTTAAACCAGGATGTCATCGATCGCATAGCCTACATCCCCCATTTCATAAATAAATATCTCTTCCAACGTGAGTGGTAAAACATCAAATATAACAGGTTGATATCGTAGGAAACTTGTTCTTATATCCTGTTCATGCCCTCTAACGATACAAATAATAACACTGCCGCGTTCTTCTTTAAATAACATATCTACCTCGTTGAACAAATCCATAGGGATATTATTACTAAATGCAATTTGTATTTTGTGTACATCTGATTTTATCGCATCAATTTCCTTTTGCATGATGAGTTGTCCTTCATGTAAAATACCAATTTGATCACAGATCCCTTCTACTTCTTGGAGATTATGAGAAGAGATTAAAACCGTCATCTCCCTTTCCGCAACATCTTGAATTAACAAGTCTTTTATCCTTTTCCGCATAACTGGGTCAAGCCCATCAAGCG
Source organism: Cytobacillus sp. IB215316 (assembly GCF_033963865.1). Classification (NCBI taxonomy): domain Bacteria; kingdom Bacillati; phylum Bacillota; class Bacilli; order Caryophanales; family Bacillaceae; genus Cytobacillus; species Cytobacillus sp. IB215316. The sequence goes on from NZ_JAXBMC010000002.1 coordinate 547,528, forward strand.
GTTCGTCCAAGATTAATACGTCAGGCATTGTTGATAATGCTAACCAAAAAGCAACTTGACGTTGCATCCCTTTAGAAAAGCGATGTATTTTATTTCGAGGATCAAGCCCAAATATACGTTGAAGTTCTTTAAATCTTTCTTCATTCCATGAATGATATATACTTTTATAGTATTTCGCCATTTGCAGAATTGAATAATGCGAGAAAAAGTAGACAACATCTGGAATAAAAATGATGTTTTGCTTTAACCGTTCGTTTTCAAAAACTTGTTCATCATTAATTAGCACTTCTCCACTATGCTGTTTATAAATCCCTGCAAGCAATTTCAATAGAGTTGTCTTCCCAGCACCATTAGATCCTAGTAGTCCAAATATCGACCCTTTATTAATTTGTAGATTGACAGAGTTCAACGCTTTTTGACCATCAAAATGTTTACTAACATTATTTAGTTGTATCATAGCGTTCTCCTCCTTTGACCACTTTTTCTACTTCATTAATTAGCTGTATACTTTGCTCTTTTGTCATACCTAAATAAAACGCTTCTAATAGTAATTTCTTGATTTCTTCCATCATCTTTTCGAGCTTCTCTTGATTAGGGAGTTGTGGCGATGGTGTAACGAAGCTACCTCTTCCTTTCACAGAATAAATATATCCCTGATGTTCAAGTTCACGATACGCTTTTTGAATCGTATTAGGATTAATCGTTAATTGTTTTGCTAATGCCCGAACGGATGGCAGTTGCTCATCGGGCTTAAGCACTTCGTTAATAATCAATTGTTTGATATTATCAACTAATTGCTCATAAATTGGCTGTCTACTTCGGAGATCCAAATTAAACATTGCTTCCCTCCCCCTGTACCATCTGTATTACAACCTATAATACAGAATGATTATATAAAACTGAATTCCATTTGTAAAGGACAAACTTAGCTGTTTTTTACGAGTCTGGATGAGTGAATATCACTAATAGGGGGTGTCCTATTGTGCTAAATTAGTTTTACTAATCCGAACCTGTTGTAGCTTTAGTAAAAAGTTTGATCAAAAGGCTTCAAAACTCCATGATTACTAATAAAAAGAAGCCATTTTATCAAAACGGCTTCTTCTTCTAAAAAATTTTAATTGTTCAAAAAGGAATTACTTAATTTCATTCCCTTTGGAACTTGATCACTTTACTTCTAAACGTAAAAAATGTACTCCAATTATTGTTTAAAAACCTCACCTAACTAATTATAAGAAGAATTTTCAAAGTAAACTGAAATCAGCTATTAAATATAATGGGTATATCATTAGTCCATCTCCTCCAAATCATGTGATCAAACCCTTCACCCCAATAGTCCTTCATTAAATAATCAGGCTCTCCAAATTTTTTCTTCCATACCTTTTGTGCATTTGTATATCCACTATCCAGACAAAATTCCTTTATTCCTCTATTTAGTAAGGTCAAAAACATCACATTTAATAGTAAAGTCCCAATACCTCGATGTTGAAAATCTGGATGTACAAATACAGTACCTACCTCATACAACTCTTTCAATATACTACCCGTGCAACTATTAATCAGTTCACTAGCTGGACCATATTCAATTGTACCGATAATTTTATTATCATTTTTATCTGAAGCTATTAAAAAATATCGATTCCTCCCATTGCTATCAAAGTCACATTTCAAGTATTGTTTCTTGTTTTCAATTTCATTCTCTATCTCATCAAACAGTTCCGATAAACCTTCTCTTGCATAGGTATCCTTAATGACTGTACTAAAAAATTGATTTAGCTCGATTTTATCCCCACTTCGTGGTCTTCTTATCTCAATATTAAGCACTACAAAATCACCCCTTAACTAACCTACTATATTGCTTAATTTCAATAACTCAAATACGTAAAAAAAATAGAAAAAGTATCAAAAAAAATTCCAAAACGACTTCATCCTTCTGAATCAGAGCCAGCCTTTTATTATTCTGGGTAGTAAATTGTCATACTTAATCGAGCTAAAATATCCCCTGTGTTGTAATATGAATGTGGTCTATCAGCCTTAAATTTAATTGAATCACCATTTTTCAATTTATAGTTTGCCCCATTTATGCTTACAAGGACTTCTCCGTCAAAAACAGTAATATATTCCTCGCTTCCATCCTTGTGTCCACGAGAATCTAATTTCCCCTCTGGTTCTATTTCAATTGAGTATAATTCAAACTGCTTATCTTCTGAAAATGGAAATGTAGGAAAAACTCTGTACCTTCCATTATCGTCTGATACAGCTTGGACCTCACTTCGTAAAACAATTTTAGCTTCAGGTTCAGGAACATTTATTAGTGATGTAAAAGAAACTTTTAACCCATTCGCAATTTTCCAAATGGTGGTTATCGTTGGACTTGATTCTCCTCTTTCAATTTGACCAATCATGGCTTTACTGACACCACTTAGGTCAGAAGCCTTTTCTAAGCTTAGTTTTTGCTTTTCTCGTATGGCCTTCAGATTTTTGCCTAATATTTTCTGAATCTCTTCCATTACATCACCTCATTAAAATTTACATTATAACGCACATTTTGTATAATATAACATATAAGTATAGTATATTGTACTTTAATACACTATAACATACATTTAGGGGGGGATCCTACTTATGCCTTTATTACCATTTCTTTTGTTTGTTTTGATCAGTAGCTTCACACCAGGACCCAATAATTTTATGGCTATGACATTTGCCACTAAATATGGACTAAAGAAAACACTCAAATTTTGTATAGGGGTTGGTTTAGGTTTTTTTACACTTATATTACTATGCAGTATTTTTAACCACTTGCTTATAAAAATTATGCCCAGCATTAAAACACCCTTAACCATATTGGGTGTCAGTTACATGTTATATCTAGCATTTAAAACTATTAAAGACAATGGAACGGATGATAAAAAGAATAATAGTAATGAAAAAAAGAATCTATTTGTCATTGGTTTCTTAGTTCAGTTTATAAATCCAAAAGGGATTCTATATGGAGTTACAGTAGTGTCTTCATTTATTCATCCTTATTACAATTCATACATTATTTACTTTATTTATGCCTTATTTTTAGGATTTGTTGGTATTGTAAGTTCATGTAGCTGGAGTTTATTCGGGACTATCTTTCAGAAGTTTTTAGATAAATATAGGAGTCTATTTAACATTATTATGGCTTTATTATTGGTTTATAGTGCCATCTCCATTATTATCCATTGAGGATATTAGCAAGACTACAGAATTTATTAAACTCTTAAACATTTACTACATTGAAAACCAGCTAGTTCACACTTGTATGTTACATATTGGGTATTGAGCTGGCATGTTATTATTCTTGCGATTTTGCACCCAAAAATTCGTTTAATCGATAACACTAGTTAACATATTATTATTACATCTCATACAATTAAAAAGAGAACTTTTAACTAGTCCTCTTCTTAAAGTTTGAGTAAGGATTATAAAAGTAATTACAATCCATAAAAATATGCTTATGAAGCCTCATACTTTCATAAGATATTTTGCTGTATTTCTTTTACTCCTTTTTCTATTGTTTCTTTAGCCCTAACAGCACCTACATATGATTGACTGATGAATTCCGTTAATTGGGTAGTACCATTGTAATTTAGATAATTTTCTCAATTTCTACTAAATTCATATTTTATTTTTAAAAACGAATTATAAATAAATGTATTGAAACAATTCATTCTAATTTAGTTTCCTTCAGCACAGCATAAGAAATTTGGGAAAAAGAACAGATACATTTCATATGCTTCTCAATTCTTACAAAAATACAATAGTATAACTGTGAAGCTTATGATTGAGGTAAAAAAACAACATCCTAGTATGAAACGGCTGTATTATTTCAAAACATATTATCATTAAATAAAGCTTTATGTATTAAACAAATCTCCATTTATAGCTTCAACATACCTTTTTGCTGAGTCCTGTACACGTTGAGCTGCATCTTCTCTTAATACACGATGAAATGCATCATATAAGCGAGTAAACTTTAATTCATTCATCCTTTTAGAGAGCCTCTCAACTGTCACACTTGGTAATGGAATGAAGTTAGGATAGCTGTACATAAAACTTACCCAATCTCGGTCAGCTACCACACGAATAATATCTCCACAAAGTAGAATGCCGTTTTGTCTATTGCCATTTCTCCATTCTAGAACGGTACCACCTTTAAAATGTCCGCCTATCCTCTGAAGGATGAGACCTTTACTTAACTCGAGGGCTTCACTTGACCAGAAAACTATTTTTTCACTTGTTCTTGTCACCCACTCTCTATCATCTTCGTGTATATAAATTGGAACATCGAAAGTTTCCGCCCATTCTACTTGAGTAGAATAATAATGAGGGTGCGATAATGCAATTGCATCGAGTCCACCAAGTTCATTAATCGTTTTAATGGTATTTTGGTCAAAATATGTAATGCAATCCCACAATAAATTAAATTCATCATTCTTTATTAAATAGGCTGTTTGTCCAATCCCGAATCTTGGATTTGTATTAATACTATAAAGATTGTCTTCTTCTATACCAACAATAGTTTTATATGTATTACTTTCAATCATTTTTTCTAATGTGGTCCATGATTGCCCTTTAGAACTAACATATTGTCTTTCTTCCTTGCAAATTTTGCATTCTTTTGGTTCTTGTATAGAACCTGTATATTGAACTCCACAAGTTTCACAAATGTAGTTATTCAAAATCTTTCCTCCTTACCATATATAACTCATTTAACTTTATATATATTAACATAAAAAGTAACTACTCTTTGTCATAATTAAAATCAACAACCTATGCGAAAAGAGCCATTAAAAATGCTTTCGTTGTGTGGTCCTGCTCAAATTTACCACAACTTCATTATAGCTTTATTGTAAACTTATTAAAGCACCTACAGCTCCACTAAATTCACCTTCTTCCAAAAATAAGGGTTTCTTTTTTCTCATTTCGGTATATTCTCTAATTATATTCTTTAAGATTGGATTGGAACGGAAAGTTGAACCAATATATACGATTGATTGTGAATCAAAACGATTTGCAGCCTGCTCGCAAATGGTGACAACTGTTTCTCCTATAAGTCCAATTATGGAAACGATTATGTCAGATTGTGAAGGAAATTCTTTGGAAAGTTTACCTATGTTTCCAAAATTACTTGCTGTAAGATCTCCTGAAATCGGAGGAACAATCCCTTCAAAAATATCATTTACTTTTAAGTCAACATTCCCTCTATTACCATCCCTTGATATTTGAATGATCTCAGTAAAATCTTTTTTTCCAGAATATAAATAAGACAAACCCATCAATGTTCCTCCACCAACACCAGTTCCACCAATTCGTTGTTGTTCACCGTTTTTCACAATATGTATGGACGTTCCAGTTCCAATATTCGCTAAAATATAACTGTCTCCTAGAAAAAGTTGGTGCTGTTTTAAAATAAATGCTACTCCCTTGCATGTAGCATCAAATTCTAAGATAGATCTTGTAGGTAATTCTAACTTATTAGCAAGAACTTGTTGTTTACCACCAGTTAGACAAATTTTCGGGTGATGAAAAGAAGATCGAATCCATGTAACAACCTCATCTAGTTTATGAGATGAGAATAATTTATATTTAATTAAATCTTTATTTGAGTACGCAACTTTAACGAGTGTGCCCCCAGCATCAATACCTATCTTTGAGTGATTCATTCCTTACCCTCTCTATTTGATAAATATTTATAAAACACAGTTTGTGAATGATTATTATCTATATTCTTTTCAAAACATAAACCTGTTTGGTTAGTCAAAATAAACGTATTTTTGTAGCACATCAACAGCACGATCAATTTCTTCTAATTCTTTTTTAGAAGGATTCTTAATTCTGTTATTGAACTTGATCAAGATGCGATTATAAATTTCTTCAATTAATAACTCTCCATCCTTAGAGAGAGAAATGTACTTTTTTCTTCGATCCTCTACATCCGAACTACTTTTTATTAAATTGTGTTCCCCTAACCTTTTTAGTTCACGGCTAACATTTGGCATTGATATATGAAGACAATCGCTAATTTGGCTGGGGCTAGTTTGCTTTTTTAATGCTATTAAAACAAGCATATCATATTGTACAGATGTAATATTTTGTGGCTTTTCATCTTTCGAGAGTTCGTAAGTAACGCTATATACTGAATCAGTAAATTTAATCAATTTATTAAAAAGAGTTATGTTGTCCATTATTTTCACCTCTAATAATAAGATATCAAAATAGATATCAAAATAAAATTATCAATTGACAACTAAAATAACTTAGGTTATATTTTATTTATCAAATGATAAATAAATGAGGTGAAAGGATGAACACTCTTATTATTTATACACACCCAAATCATAACAGCCTATCCTATGCATTTTTGCAAAAAATTATAGAAGGAAGTAAAGAGAATCCACATGTTACTGATTTAAAAGTAATAGATTTATATGAAGAAAAGTTTAGTCCTCAGCTTATATTTAATGAAGATAAATTAAGGAGAGATATGCATACTGATGCTGATCTAGAAAAGTATAGAAAACAAATATTGTGGGCAGATAAAATTGTTTTTGTTTATCCAATTTGGTGGGGAAGGCCTCCTGCAATGCTCTTAGGATTTATTGATCGAGTGTTTGCTTCTAATTTTGCTTATAAAAACAAGGGAAGACTAGGGATGGCTGAAGGGCTTTTAAAAGGAAAATCAGTAGTCTGTGTTTCTACAATGAAGGGCCCTACGAATTATCCACTTATTTTCTTAAATAATGTTCATAAAGTATTAATGAAGAAAGCAATAATGAATTTTGTAGGCGTCAAAAAAGTAAAATTCTTTGAATTTGGTAATATGGAAAGTCAAAAAGGTAAACAATCACAAAAGTTAAATAAAACGTATCACTACTTTCAAAAAGTATCTAATTAGGAATTGTTACAGTTAGATGATAAAGGAATAAACTAACTAGTGTGTTACGGTCATACAAAGTCAACTCTGAAAACTTTTATCAAAATAACGTTCTTTTAGTCACTTCTAATTTATTTTCGGTCTACTTGGCATGATGTAGAACATTAGACTATTGCACCATCCTGTATTATGAGGCCAACCAGCTACCTGGTTGACCCATTTTTAATAGATTTTATTCTTAAGGTTAGGATAACCCTACTTTTTCAAGTCATTTTATGGAAAATCACTACTGTAACTATAGTCTTTGGTTATTGAATGAAAAGATACTACCTTTCAAATTGAAAAGCTATTGCTCATTGAATGTCAGGAAGATATTTCTTCAATTTATCCCACGCTTCGATATAACCACTTAAATCATGAGCGTGAACTTTTATACATACTCCAATTCGTGTATATAACTGAAAAATAAATTCATCAATAAGCCTTTCTTTCGTGATAGGAGTGTCTTGAGTCATTAATGCAAATGACGATAGTAGCGTGCTCAAATTTAAGCTATCTGGAGAAGAGCAAAAAGCATATGTGAAATCGTAAATCTTTGGTCCAATTAAAGGTGATGGATCAATAACACCTTGTAATTCACTTCTGTCGTATACAAAATTATGAACTCCTGTATCACCGTGAAGATAATACTTTTCCTCTGGGTTTTCGTATGTTTTTAACTTATCAACTAATATTTCTACCCTTTTATGTTCTTCATATGGTAATAAAACACCTATGTTTGATTGAGCCATTTCTAAGCTCTTTATATTAAATTCTGACCAAGAATCTCTTGATATTCCGTGTATTCGCCCCCACTTAACTCTTCTTTCTACCCTTCGGTATTTATTAAATAACTCTTTAATTAAAATTGCCATCCATTCTAATTTTGAACAACTCAGATAATTATGGGTTTCTCCTGGTATATAAGAATATATTGCAAAACCTTTATTCACATCTTTATAAACAACATCCGGTAACAGTCTAACCTCTTTATAAATTTGGAGAAATTCCACTGTTGAAGAGATAAGATAAGGTTTATCTATTTTTACCACATATTTCGGTTTCTTGTTAAGATATAAAATGTATAAAACTGCATTAGTAGTTCCACTATTAATTCCTATATATTCTATTCCATCTTCAATTATTTTTTGGCATCTCAAAAAATCAATAATATCTTTTATATTTTTCATTCTTTAGTCCTCTTTAAAAAATTCTTAATTTAGCGATTAATAACTTGCTTTCTTTCTATTAAAATACATACTCTCTTTAATACCCTGAAAATGATCTCTACCTGTTTAAGTTCATACAACATAATTAAATGCTACCAACAAACGAAAAAGTGAAACGTATGCTTTTAAGTGTCTGTCAAAAGGTGAATTACATATCAGTTATTATTTGTCAGAGGTAAAAACATATTTTAACTTGGTACTAATATTCCAGTTTCATCTACCACTGGTCTTTCAATATACACATTCACCTTTTTCGACAAATAGTATGAATGTCCTTCCTTTCTGCGATTACTTGTACTTATATGGTTAGAGATAGTTTAAGCGTTTTTACTATTTACTAATCTCCATTAATCTTATTTTTAAAACAAGGCTGGAACACCTAACGTATTTAAGCCGATTTAATAAGAAGTCTATAATTATATGTGGCTTCTAATAGAGGAATAAATTTCTACTGTGTTTGTTTACAATCTTATGTTTACACATGTATAATTCTTTTTTAATACCACGATATGATATGCTGAGGAGTGATTTTTTGGATATTAAACTTGATGACTTAACAGGCACTGAAATAACTTCATTAATAGAGGAACATGTCCATAACATGGGGATTCATTATCCAGACGATATTAATTATGGTTTTAATATAGAAGATTTAAAGAAACCTGAAATTACATTTTGGAGTGCATGGGAGCAAAATGAATTAGTTGGTTGTGGAGCACTTATAGAACTTGACTCTCAGCACGGGGAATTAAAATCTATGAAAACAGTTCCTTCACATTTACGTAAAGGAGTTGCCAAGCAAATCCTTGAACATATAATTGAAGAAGCTAAGAAACGAGGCTATACACGGCTAAGTTTAGGAACCGGTGCTATGGAAGCTTTTGAAGCTGCTCGTAAACTCTATAAAAATTATGGATTTGAATATTGCAAGCCATTTTCAGATTACGAAGAGGATCCATATAGTGTATTTATGACAAAAGAATTATGAGTTTAGTCAATGAGGGAGATTTATTCGTTAACTACATGAACAATAGGTTACAAGTATATCAAAAATAGAACAAGTTGGTTTCATACAAATAACTCTCTTTTATTTTGAATAATTAATAAATACCTATTTTATAGACGTTCTTGCAATTCTAAAATACAATTTATTTAATCTTTCATCTCTATCTACCTTTAGGATTAAGTGCAATATCCCTAACTTCAATATAAAATATTGCAATTGTTTAATCTCAAATTCATCATGCAGCTTAATATTTTTTTTCTAATAAACGTTTAACAGCACAGCTTTTTGTCATTAAAAAGGTATTCATGCACCGTTATGACAACACCCTTTTATATAACCATTTTCAAAGTTTTTTATAACCCAGGTGACTTTTTTCAAATCTACAACAACAATGGGCTATCTCTAAGTCTTATTTACGACTTCATGAGATAGCCTATTGTTATAAATTATGGCTCTTTTCATAAACTTGTTGCTATCAATAAAATTTAAACCGTATTAACATCTCTTTAAATTAGAAAAGACACACAAAAGCTTGTTTAAAAAATGCCAAGCCATATATAATCCCTAAAAAGCTTACATAACAATATCTTATACTAGTTTTTTATTCATACCTTTTGACGATTTAGTCTGCTGCTCCATTAAATAACCCATCACATAATATAGTCCCGCACTAACGAAAGCTAGTAAGCCGATGACATAAAACGTATTAGTAAAACCGATCCATATCGTTAAAGGAATAGATATTGGAGCAATTGTACGACCTATCGTAAATCTTAAGCTAGCTGCAGCATAATATTGTCCCCTCATATTTTCAGGTGCGAGCTTAGCAACATACCCTTCCTGTATGCCAACAGCCATTAATTCTGCGGCTGTAAATATAAACATAGCAAAAAATAAGCCCCAAATGTTTACAGTACTACCGAACAGTATAATTGCTACACCGTAAGTCAATGCCGACATCATAAACACGTTCCGCTCATTAAATTTGTTTGATACCTTTGTAGCAAGAACAGTGAATAAAGCAACTAACAAACCGTTTTCCGCAATCACCCAACTAAACGCTTGTTCACCAGAAGCTTTCAATGTCCATTCATTAAAAGAGAGTATTGTTTGAACTGGTACAATTTCAGCCATATATACAGCTAACATTAAGTCCATTTGCATAAATGTTTGTGCAACTAATATACCTGCAATAATAAAGATAAAGAACACTTTATCAGTCACAATTACCCGGTAATTTCTCATTTGTTCCATTACAAATGAGTACCATTTCTTATCTCCATCCACTTGCTTCGTCTGTTCAAATTTCGGTGCTGTTTCTCGTACATATATTTGTAACACAATTGAAAATATCACACTCGTTACAAATGCCATAACAAGCAACTCAAAGCGATATTTGAAAAAGAATATCCCTCCAAGTATTGGTCCGACAACTACAGCTATATTTATCATCATGTAAAAAATTGCAAATACATTGTTTCTATCTTTTTCTGGAACCACATCCGCAACCATTGCATGACTCGCTGGCCAATAAAGAGAACCCCATATTCCTAATAATGAAAATGCTATAAATGATAATACAGGTGATTCGTACCATGGTGAGTTAGCAGCAGCAAACAGTATAAACGAAAATGCCGTTCCAATATAAGAATATACCATCATTTTTTTGCGGCCAAAACGGTCAGCACAATATCCTCCGAACAAATTAGCAATTACCCCAGCACATTGAGATAATATTAATAACAATCCCGCAGTTCCCTTACCAAAATGATCTGCAAAGTAGATCGCCATAAATGGGAAATACATCCAAAATAATATATTTATAACTCCTTCTCCAAACAAACGGACCTTTAAATTACGATCCCAATCTTTCCACTTCATTTGATACACCACATTTCTCCAATTTTCCTTTATTTTCTAACCGCTATCCATATTCTCATTCTCTTTTGTTTTATTACAGGTTGTATTACATTTCTCCATATTCAAGCCCCCTACAAATAGTATGATTTGATAAACTTAGTAAATTTTCACGAAAAAAAAAAGCGACCGTAGGCATACGATACGCTTTTTGGATTTCACATTATAGAGAAAACACTTTTGTGCCCCTTCTATTCCTCCAATAAAATAACGCAGCCCACGATATATACGTGAACTGCGTTATACATTTACAATTTAAATAAATCGTTAATGAATAACCGCTGAGGTCACGTAATGTATATTTGTAATAGTTGATAAGAACTGATTGATGTTTAACATAATAACGTAACCTCCTTCTTTTATAAGTCTTTAACAGACTATCACGTCTTGCATAAATTTGTCAACAGCCGTATTTGTCTATTTTATTACAGTGTGAGATTATTGAATGTTATTAATTGTGATCTTGAAGAATACACCATTGACAGTTACGACAACATATATTAAACTTACAAACAAGCTTAGATGAGAGAGTTATGAAAATTGATCAATTTTTTGATCAACCCATATTGCAGTATAAAAGGAGAAACTTAGTCACACCAAAAGCTGACAAGTTTTGTTTATTCCTTTAAAGATAAACGATACATTTTAAGTTTAGTTGAGAATGAGTATGATTAGTTGAGGCGAGTATAGTTGTAATGTCGTTAAAAGTACATGCTAAATGCGTGCTACTTTATTTAGATGCATCTTTTTTTCTTCAATATTTATTCACTTTCCTCAACCATTTCATTCTCCATTATTAATTAAAGGAGAAGTGAACAATGGAAACTCTACAACAATTTATTCAAGATACGGATCAATACCGTACAATCCCATTAACTTATAGTTTCTTATCAGATACATTAACAGCGGTCCAATTATTTCAAACGTTACGAGATCAAGCAACTTATATTTTAGAAAGTCATGACCCTTCTTCTCCATGGTCAAGATATTCATTTATCGGCTTAAACCCATTTATAAAAATTAAAGAAGAGCAGCGCACGTTTCAAATTTACGATTACACAAATGATAGTGTAGCTGAAGCTCCCAGTTTTAAAGATGCTTTAAATGATGTATTAAATAATTTAGCTGTAAAGATTCCTGAAGTGAATTTCCCATTTAAAGGTGGTGGCGTAGGATATATTTCATATGACGCCATATCGGATTTTGAAAAAGTCCCTGAACCCAACAATCCAGATATACGTGTTGCACGCTATCAATTTCTTTTTTGTGAAACAATTATTGCTTTCGATCATGAGAAAAAAGAAGTTGCTTTGCTACACTTTGTACGATTAAACGGTGATGAAACCGATGATGAAAAAACTTCACTCTATAACGGTGCTGTAACAAAAATAGACTCATTACTTGAACAAATTAAACAGTCCACTACATTTTCTGATCTAATGATGCCTATTGAGCAAAACACTGAAGTTGATCTTGAAGGTATTGATAGTAATTATTCAAAAGAAAAGTTCAAGGAACATGTAAACAAAATAAAAGAGTATATTTTAGACGGTGATATTTTTCAAGGTGTGTTATCTCAACGTTTTCATAAAAAAGTGAATGTGAGCGGTTTTGAATTATATCGTGTATTACGCAAGGTGAACCCCTCGCCTTATCTATTTTACTTTCAAATGGATGGCTTTGAGATCATTGGTAGCTCACCTGAGAGGCTCATACAAATTGAGAACGGACACTTAGAAATTCACCCGATTGCCGGCACCCGTCGTCGGGGTCGAACGAAAGAAGAGGACAAAGCACTTGAGCAAGAATTATTAGCAGATGAAAAAGAAATTGCAGAACATTATATGTTAGTAGATCTTGCAAGAAATGATATTGGGCGTGTTGCAAATTTCGGCTCAGTTGATACACCAGTGCTAAAGACTGTCACTCATTTTTCTCACGTCATGCACATTATTAGTAAAGTTACGGGTAGGTTACGTGATGACGTTCAACCATTGGATGCACTTGTGTCCTCATTTCCAGCTGGAACAGTATCAGGTGCACCTAAAATAAGAGCGATGCAAATATTACAAGAGCTTGAACCTACCGCTCGTAACCTATATGCTGGTGCCATTGTTTATATTGGATATGACGGCAATATAGACTCATGTATTACGATTCGAACGATATTTCTCCAAGATGAAACGGCCTATGTTCAAGCAGGCGCAGGTATTGTTGCTGATTCAAAACCAGAACTTGAATGGAAAGAAACAGTAAACAAAGCCAGTGCCTTATTACGAACGATTCAATCAGCCGAAAAACTATTCGCAAAAGCACCACAACAAGGAGGAATGACAAAATGATAAAAGATACGTTAAAACAATTAATTGAAGGTAACACTTTGTCAGAACAGCAATCATTTCATACGATGAACGATATTATGTCCGGACAATTAACAAATAGCCAGCTAGCTACTTTACTTACTATTCTTCGCCTGAGAGGTGAAACTGTAGATGAAATTACTGGTTTTGCAAAAGCGATGAGGCACAATATGAAGACGATCGAATATAATGACGAAATTGTCGTTGATACGTGTGGAACGGGTGGTGACGGCCACTCTACTTTTAATATTTCTACTGCAGTTGCCATATGCTTAGCATCATTAGGTGTGAAAGTTGCTAAACACGGAAATAGGAATGTATCCTCTTCAAGTGGAAGCGCTGATGTTCTTGAAGAATTAAATATTCAAATTGAAACAACACCTGAGCAAGGAAAAGACGCTTTAATAAAAAAAGGAATGACGTTTTTATTCGCTCCAAACTATCACTTTGCGATGAAACATGCAGCGCCTGTTCGTAAAGAAATCGGCTTCCGTACATTATTTAATTTATTAGGGCCTATTTCAAACCCTGCAAACGCAAAGCATCAATTAATCGGGATTTTTGATACTAGTTATTCAGAAAAATTAGCACACACTCTTCATGCACTAGGCTCTAAACATGTATTATTCGTTACTGGACAAGATGGCCTAGATGAAATATCAATTGCTGCAGACACTGATATCGTCGAGCTGAAAGATGGTAAAGTATCTCGCTATGTATTTTCTCCTGAAGATGCTGGTTTACCGAGAGGAAATATGGAAGACCTAAAAATATCAAGTCCTAAGGAAAGTGCAAAATTGATTCAACAAATTTTTACTGGAAAAGCAAATGAAAGTGCAACGAACATCTTTTTGTTAAATGCTGGAGCCGGATTATATGTAGCAGAACAAGTATCGAGTATTGCTGAAGGGGTTCATCAAGTAAAACAAGCCATTGATCGTGGAGATGTTCATAAATATTACGAATCGATCAGAAATTTAAAGGAGGAGCAGCTCCATGCTTGAAAAGATTCTAGAAGTAAAACGTGAAGAGATCAATAAGTTAGAACTTCGAGATGAAGTACAAGTAGAAAAGTTTTCATTTTATGAAGCATTGAAAAACACTACTCTACCACTTGGACTAATTGCGGAAGTAAAAAAAGCATCTCCTTCCAAAGGGATCATTAGAGGAGATTTTCATCCAACGACTATTGCTAAAGCGTATGAACAAGCTGGAGCAAGCGCAATTTCTGTACTGACGGATGAACCATTTTTTCAAGGACACCATTCATATTTATCTGATATAAAAAAAATAGTTAATATACCCGCTCTAAGAAAAGATTTTATTATCGATTCAATTCAAGTTGAAGAAAGTAGACGATTAGGAGCAGATGCCATCCTATTAATTGGTGAGGCACTATCTCCTGTTCACCTACATGAGTTATACGTACAAGCTCAAGAAGCGGATCTCGATGTATTAGTCGAGGTACATTCGAAAGAAACATTAGACAATGTATTATCAGTATTCACACCAAAAATCATCGGTATTAACAACAGAAATTTAAAAACATTTGAAACATCACTCCATCAAACAATTGATTTAGTGAGTGATGTTCCGAAAGACAGCCTACTAGTTAGTGAAAGTGGCATTTTCACTAATGAGGATATTAAAATGTTAAAACATTGTGGAGCGAACGCAGTGTTAGTAGGTGAAGCATTAATGCGTCAAGATGACCTAGTTCATGCAATACGCCAGTTAATGGGAAGTGAACACGTTGAAAACAACTAAGGTGAAATTATGTGGTAATCGCTCACTCGTAGATTTAAAAACTACTACTGCGTCTACCGCTGACTATATAGGAATTATTTTCTCAGCGAGCAAACGCCAAGTTAACCCTGTTCAGCTAGCTGAGTGGATTGAAAAATATCCTCTACAAGACAAACAGCAACTAGTTGGTGTTTTTGTGAACGAAGATATTTCAACAATCATGAACGTACTCAACAATGTAAACCTTGATGTCATCCAATTGCATGGAACTGAAACTGTACCATATATCTTATCCTTACGTGAACATGTTGACATACCTATATGGAAAGTCATTCACCATCAACGTCAAGGGTTACAGCTTATGCAAACATATAGTGGCGTCGTTGACGGCTATGTCGTTGATAGTAAAGTCCAAGGTGCATGGGGTGGGTCTGGTATAAGCTTCGATTGGGAAGCTGTTCCTTCGTATCTTAAAGAAGCACAGCAGCAAGGTGTTCCTTGCTTTATAGCTGGAGGGATCACTCCTCAGAACGTAGCACAATTGCTTCATTACGAGCCATTTGGAATTGATGTTTCTAGTGGTATTGAAGCACAAGATCAGAAAGATTACGAGAAGATAACAAGCTTATTAGAAGAAATTCATAGAGAGGTAGATGTGAGATGAAACAGACAGTCCCTGACCAACACGGACGCTTCGGTAAGTTCGGTGGTAAATACGTACCTGAAACGTTAATGGCACCATTAGCAGAATTAGAACAAGCACTACAAGAAGCAATGAGTGACCCTGAATTTAAACAGCAGTATACAGAGATTTTGAAAGAATATAGCGGACGACCGACTGCTCTAACGTATGCAGATCAGCTTACTGAAAAAATCGGTGGTGCGAAAATTTATTTAAAACGTGAAGATTTGAATCATACAGGTGCACATAAATTAAATAATGCAATCGGACAGGCATTATTAGCTAAGAGGATGGGGAAAACAAAAATTATAGCAGAAACTGGTGCAGGCCAACACGGAGTTGCAACAGCAACTGTTGCTGCTAAATTCGGATTAGAATGTAAAGTCTTTATGGGTAAAGAAGATATTAGAAGGCAAAAATTGAACGTATTTCGTATGCAGTTATTAGGTGCTGAGGTCATTCCTGTCTCAAGCGGATCCCAAACATTAAAGGATGCCACAAACGAAGCGATACGTTATTGGGTTAGCCACTGCGATGATCATTTCTATATCATCGGCTCAGTTGTTGGTCCTCATCCATACCCAAAAATGGTTAGAGATTTCCAACGAATTATCGGTGATGAAGCGAAAAAGCAATTTTTGTTAAAGGAAAATCATTTACCGAATCGGGTATATGCCTGTGTTGGTGGTGGTAGTAATGCAATCGGTATGTTCTATCCATTTTTAGAAGATGACGTAGAGCTAATTGGTGTCGAAGCTGCCGGACTTGGTGTCGATACTGATGAACATGCAGCAACTCTAACAAAGGGTACTCCTGGCGTCATTCATGGATCACTCACCTATTTAATACAAGATGAGGACGGTCAAATTATTGAACCTTATTCCATTTCTGCTGGTTTAGATTATCCAGGTATTGGACCAGAGCATGCTTATCTTCATCAAACGAAACGTGTTCGTTATGAGTATGTCACTGATGCCGAAGCATTAAATGCCCTACTGTTCCTTTCTCAAGAAGAAGGGATTATTCCTGCGATCGAAAGTGCTCATGCACTAGCAAAAGCATTCGAAGAAGCGAAACAAATGTCCAGTGATGAAACCATTCTTATTTGTTTGTCAGGGCGAGGTGATAAGGACATGAGTACATTAATAGATAAGTTGAAAGGAGAAGATGACCATGATAGCTACAAAGCCATTTCGTTCAAAGCTCACTAAAACAAAAGATTTATTCATCCCATTTATTATGGCGGGTGACCCTTCTCCTGAACTAACGATTGACCTTGCTGTTAATTTACAACAAGCCGGTGCCGATATACTTGAATTAGGTGTACCATACTCAGATCCATTAGCTGATGGACCAACTATCCAAGATGCTGCAAACCGAGCTCTGCAGCATAAAATGACACTTAGAAAGGCTATCGAGCTTGTACCTGAGATGAGAAAGAAAGGTGTATCAATTCCTGTAGTTATCTTTACTTATTATAATCCTGTATTACAAGTAGGTGAGGATGCATTTTTTAATCATATGAAGGAAAATGATGTCGATGGCTTGTTAATTCCTGATTTACCATTTGAAGAAAGTGAACAAATGAGAGACCGGTGTAACAAAGAAGGTATAGAATTTATATCACTCGTAGCTCCTAATTCAGAAGATCGTGTACAAAAAATTGCAGAAAATGCAACTGGCTTTTTATATTGTGTATCTTCGTTAGGTGTAACCGGGACAAGAAAAGAATTGAATACAGATATTTCAAGCTTTTTAGAACATGTTAAGCTGCATAGCAAAGTACCTGTTGCTGTTGGCTTCGGTGTATCGACATACGAACAAGTAAAAATGCTTCAGCAACATTGTGACGGCGTAATTATTGGAAGTGCCATCATTAACTTGATTGCAGCACAGCAAAATGCCTTATTAAATCAAGAAACTAGACAACAAGCATTGCAAGCTTTTAAAAATAACATAATGAAAATGATAGGTAAATAATAAAAGCGGATGCGCCTTGTTTATCCCCGACAAGCGCTGGAGCCCCCATACTTGAAGGTGCCTTTTACCTTCGGGTGTGGGGGTGAAGTGACTCGAGGAGATTGGCGCAGGAGCTAGATAATAATTAAAGCGGAAACGACTGGTCAGCCTCGACTAGCACTGGAACCATTTCAACTGAAGGCGCTTTTTGCCTTTGGGTGAAATGGTGAAGTGACCTCGAGAGGCTAGGAGGCGGAGCTAGATAATAATTAAAGCGGAAACGACTGCAATTCTACCGTTACCCAAATCCTTTGGGTAACGGTAGAATGTTGTATCCATGACTTCCCTAAAAATACATATTATATGATTTATTTTGGTTAAACAATCACACCTCAGTGAGACTGTTAACACGTAACACAAACCCCCTACCTCTTAATTTTCACTGTTAATACATTGGTAAAATTACTTGTTCGTGCAAATAAGGAACAATTCCCATGATACCCACTTTACTAATAAACTCTACTTCCTTTTCATAGCCGTACTTTTTTAGCATTGAACCTACATGTGTTGCCAAAAGAAGGTTTTCTCCATTTTCCTTATTACCTCGATAAAAATAGAGAGCTGCTAGTGACGAGTCGGTTAGTTCCCAGTCTTTATTTGTATGATTTAACAAAAAATCAAGAAAGCACCCTGCTCCATAAAAATCTTCTAAACAAAATTCACCAGATGTTCCAGAACATATAATGACTACAGTTTCATCATTATGTTCACAGTCAATTACTTCTGCTAATTTTGCAGCATTTAATAATGAGCCAATAAATACTTTTTTTGAACTAGCTGCTTTCCGAATGGCAACTGTTCCATTTGTTGTTGATAGGATCATCGTTTTCTCAGCTATTTTTTCTCTTAATGTTAATGGATTCGGGTCAAGAAACCCTTCTATTGTCTTACCTTCATACTCCCCCACGAGTACATAGCTATTCTCTTGTCGTTGCAATGATTCCTTCACTGCTTCCTCACCATTTAATACTGGTATAACCTCCTTCGCTCCAAAGTATAGACCAGATGTAATTGTTGATGTCGCTAACAACACATCAAAAATAACCGCTAGCTTATTATCGAGCATTTTATCGGAATCTATTTCTTCCTTTCGCATTAACAGATGAATTTTTGACATCATAAGCACCTCAATACGAATCATTTTTGCTGGATGTATGCAGTGCATGAATAATCAATGCATTTACAAAATGATTGAAATACTCAAACCGTGGATCTTTCGTTTGTCCCTTTTTCCATCGATAGTAGATTTGCTGACAAATACCTGCTAGTTTAAAGTAAGCAAAAGTCAAATAGAAGTTCATATTAGACACATCAAAACCACTTTTTTCTGCATATGCACTTATGAACTCCTCGCGAGTCATAAAACCTTTTTGAATTGTTACTGAGGTGCCTCCTAACCCTATTTTTAAAATATCAGGATCGTCCTCCTGTATCCAATAACTCATAGCTACTCCTAAATCTAGCAATGGATCTCCGACCGTGCTCATTTCCCAATCAAATAAACCTACCATTTTTGTCAAATCGTCTTTCGCGAACATCGAATTATTAAGTTTAAAATCATAATGGATCGGAGTAGATTGTTGAGATCTAGGAATGTGAGAAACTAGCCATTTTGTCAATACATCGACTTCAGGAATATCATCTGTTTTCGCTCTATCATATCTCTTAATCCACCCATGTACTTGCCTTTCTAAAAAACCATCGGGGTTAGTAATTTCTGTTAGCTTTGTTTGCTTATAATCAATACTATGGAGTTGAACAAGTGAGTCTACCATTTCCTTAGAGATACCTCTTGTTAATTCTGGCGTAATCGACACACCCTTCGGAAACGATGTATCTATGACAACCCCATTTTTTCGCTCCATGATAAAAAATGGGCTACCAACGATCGTTTCATCTGGAGAAAATAACAAAGGCTTAGGTGCAATAGGATAATGGGGATGCAACTCTTGTAAAATATGAAATTCCCTTTGCATATCATGGGCTTTTGGAGCTACAGGACCCAATGGTGGACGACGAAGAACAGCTACCCAATCCCCTATCGTAAGTTCGTATGTTAAATTTGAATGACCTGCACTGAACTGCTTAATCTCAAGAGGAGCATCTGGTAAATCTCCAAATTCAGTGTGCAAAAATTTCTTTAGTGTTTCAACCTGTAAGTCTTCTCCTTTTCGGATAGGTATTGTATCTGTCATTTTTTGGCACCTCTTTATTAAATATTATTTTATTTAGAACATCAAGTTTGTTATTCCATTGTCTTTTCACTTAATATGTTTGTTGTTTTTCGATTGAAATACCCCACCTATAAATTGAGGTAAAAACTATAAAACACATTTTGCTTAACTTGACATGTTCTGTTGATCGCCTTTTGTTACAGCATATGAGTTTTTAATGAATCTACTTTTCATCAGCTTTATTGGAGACGCTTTATTCTTCTCAACCCTTTTAACTTAGAAAAAGAGTACCCATAGTTTATGAAAAGAGCTTTTCATTATTGTTGACCTGCTCTTTATTTCTTCTAAGCTCCATTTTGGCAATTTGTGCTCTATGCACTTCATCTGGCCCATCAGCAAGGCGCAGTGTTCTTGCGTTAGCCCATTGTGCCGCAAGTGTATAATCATCGCTCACCCCTATTGCTCCAAAAGACTGAATCGCTCTATCAATGACTTTTAGTGCTAAATTGGGAGCCACCACTTTGATCATCGCTATCTCCATTTTTGCTTGTTTATTACCTACTGTATCCATCATATAAGCCGCCTTCAACGTAAGTAACCGAGCCTGTTCTATTTCAATTCTAGAATCTGCAATCCACTCTTTTATCACACCTTGATCTGCTAATCGCTTACCGAAAGCAACTCGGTGTTGTACTCTATCGCACATTTCTTCTAGTGCTCTTTCAGCAGCGCCAATTAAGCGCATACAATGATGGATCCTTCCGGGTCCAAGTCGACCTTGGGCAATTGCAAACCCTTTCCCTTCCCCCCATATTAAGTTCTCTGCTGATACTCGGACATTATTATACGTAATTTCTGCATGTCCATGAGGTGCATGGTCATAACCAAACACAGGTAAACACCTTTCAATCTTAACTCCTGGTGTATCAAGAGGAACAATAATCATAGATTGTTGTTCATGCTTTTGAGCATCGAAGTTAGATTTCCCCATGACTATAGCTACTTTACAACGTGGATCACCAGCACCCGATGACCACGTTTTACACCCATTGATGACGTATTCGTCACCTTCTCGAATGATACTCGCCTCAATATTAGTAGCATCAGATGAAGCCACATTAGGTTCAGTCATCGAAAAACAAGAACGAATCTCACCTTCTAGTAGTGGTTTTAACCATTTTTCTTTTTGTTGTTCAGTACCATATCTCACTAACACTTCCATATTACCTGTATCTGGTGCACCGCAGTTAAATATTTCAGGTGCTATGATTGAACGCCCCATAATCTCACATAATGGAGCATATTCAACATTCGTTAATCCCGTACCATGTTGACTATCTGTCAAGAACAAATTCCACAGCCCTTCTGCTTTTGCTTTGTCTTTTAATTCCTCCATTATTGGAGGTACCGTCCATCTACTCTCACTCTCGTTTAATTGTTGTTCAAAAGTTTTTTCATTTGGATAAACATACTTTTCCATGAAATCTATTAAGCTATTTTGCAACACTTTAACCTTATCAGAATATGAAAAATTCATCTTACCCCTCCTTACATACTTACTGGTCAGTACGTAGATCTATTACTATCATACATCTTCTTATTTGAATTATTCAAGGTTATTTTAAAAATGTTTTGAAAATTCAAATTTAGGTATATAATGTAATTAGATTGACAAGTTAACAACACATTGATTGTATTCCCACATCTTACTAAAACGATAAAAATGGCATATAACAACTACTGCAACTATGATGAAATGACACTTATAATAAGTATTCTTTTGCTAGACGTCAGGTAAATTTAATGTGAAATTTTCAAAATTACATGAGGAGGTAATTATGACTACATTAAAAAACCAAACAATAGGAGATTTACTCCTTGAAGCGGTTTCCAAGTATCCTGATCAAGAAGCAGTTGTTTACTCAAAGTTAGGAAAAAGATTAACGTATAAGCAATTTTATGATGAGACAACAAATCTTGCCAAAGCATTACTAGGTTTAGGTATTAACAAAGGTGATCACATAGCCGTATGGGCTACAAATGTTCCTGAATGGTTATTACTCCAATTTGCTTCTGCAAGAATAGGAGCAATTCTCGTAACAGTTAATACTAGTTATCAAGAATCCGAGTTAGCATATTTATTAAAGCAATCGGACTCAACAAGTTTGTTTTGTATAAACGGATATAAGGGAACTTCTTACATAGATATTATAGAAAAGATAACTAAGTCAACATCTCAAAGCTTCAATAGTGAACAGCTCGATATTGATGACTTACCTTTCTTAAAAAACATCATTTATATCGGTTCTGGAGAGACTCCATCATATATGCTTAATTGGAATCAGCTTTTGGAACTTAGTGATGGCATAACGGATATACATCTTAAGGATGTTGAGGTATCTTTAAGGCCAGATGAAGTTATAAACATGCAGTATACTTCTGGCACAACTGGATTTCCAAAAGGTGTTATGTTGACACATAATAATATTGTTAATAATGGACATTTGGTTGCACAAGCAATGAAGTTGTCAAATAACGATAATTTATGTATCCCCGTACCATTTTTCCATTGCTTTGGCTGTGTCCTAAGTATTTTAGCCTGTGTTTCCGTTGGAGCTACAATGGTACCTATTGTAGAATTTAACCCAGATGAAGTATTGTCAACAGTGGAAAAAGAGAAGTGTACCGCATTACATGGAGTTCCAACGATGTTCATCGCAGAATTAAATGATGAGAACTTTAACCAATATGATCTATCAACACTACGAACTGGAATTATGGCTGGCTCTAATTGTCCAATTGAAGTAATGAAGAAAGTCATGACCGAGATGGGTATGGAGGAAATTACAATTGCTTACGGTCAAACTGAATCTTCACCTGTCATAACCCAAACGACGACTAATGATCCGCTAGACAGACGTGTTAACTCTGTAGGTAAACCACACGAGCATGTAGAAGTGAAAATAGTTGATCCTGTTACAGGTAAAGAAGTACCATATGGAACACCTGGTGAACTTTGTACGAGAGGCTATTTAGTAATGAAAGGATATTACAACATGCCAGAAGCGACAGACGAGACAATTGACCAAGATGGATGGCTTCATACTGGAGATTTAGCTATTATGGACCCTGATCATTATATAGAGATTACTGGAAGATTGAAAGATATGATTATTCGGGGTGGAGAAAATATATATCCCCGTGAAATAGAGGAATTCCTATATAGACACGATGATATTTTTGATGTACAAGTAATTGGCATTCCTGATGAAAAGTATGGTGAAAAGGTAGCTGCTTGTATTAAAGTAAAGGAAGGTCGAACCATCACAGAAGAAGATGTGAAATCTTTTTGCACAGGTAAACTCGCTTTTTATAAGATTCCCGAATATATACAATTCGTAAATGATTACCCTATGACTGCATCAGGTAAAATTCAAAAATATAAACTTCGTAAACAGGTCACCGAATGTATATTCCAAAATAGTAAAACAGTATAGTGTATAAATAATAGATTCGTTAACGTACATAAAAGATTCACTGTTCCCAGTCAAGAAGGATCAGTGAATCTTATTATAAGCTACTACTATATGTCAATTAACGCATAAAAGTTATGAAGAAAGACTCCCATTATACTCTATCCTCATTATTGTTTAGAAAGTATTATATAAACTGTTGCATCAGCTTCAGAGTTATTTTGAAGACTAACCTTTTCATGACCCTCTAATCTTAGTAAGTGATCCTTTGACAGTTCATGTTCTTCACCGTTTACCACAAACTTCACTTCACCTTCGACCACCTGCACAAAAATGTCATGCTTAGGGTGATTATGCTCTGCTACTTCTCCCCCAGGTGCTAGCTTTACCAATACTGTTGTAGAGTAGTCTGTCCGATAGACCATTTTTTTTAGCACTTTATTGTCATTTGTAAAATCAGATATATTTTTTATTTCCATTTTCATTGCCTCCTAGTTATAGATAGGTTGATTGATAACTATTCTCATTATAGTTCAAAATAAATCCCACCATAGTGATATGAATCACTAAGTGGTGGGATTTTTTCTTTCGTTAGTTTTTGTTTTCGATTCTCCCTAAAATAACTGCTGTGGCAAACCCAACAGTAAGCGTCACTATACTAATAATAATTTGTCCGTCAATTCCTGGGTAAATAACAAAGGTTGATCCAGCCACCATTCCAATAATAGCTGCATACATCATTATTGGATATGAAGTAAGAAGATACTTTAACAATCTGCTCATAAGGACGATACCAGATAATACGCCCGCTCCAACAGCACTAATGACGATGAAATTAAACTCTGAAACTTCATGTAGAATAAGTTCATACATACCGATGAGCAACAATACAAAAGAGCCGCTTACACCTGGTAACACCATTGCCATACTTGCTAAAAAACCAGAAAAAAATAAAACTAATAATTGTGTAGCACCTATTGTCTCCAAAACGACAGTTTTTTGATTAAACAAAGATAGAGAAGCAATGGCTAGAAAGGCAATTACTAATAAGATATAGTGTTTACTAGTAAATGTATTTTTTATATCTGCTTTTATGTACAAAAACGGTAGTATACCGATAATTAACCCTAGAAAGAAAAAGTTAGTCGGTTGGGGGTATTCCTCCAATAGTACATCTATTAAATGACTTAAAAGAAATATAGCTGATAAAACCCCTACGCCTAAAGGAATTAAAAAGCCTAGTTGTTTTTTCCAATCTTTGCTAAAAAAACTATTAATCGCTTGTATCAATCTGTTGTATATGCCTAAAATCACTGCTATTGTTCCAGCACTTACTCCCGGAATAAGATCGCTTGTCCCCATAAGGAACCCTCTATAAAGATTTTTCCACTCCATATATTCACACCTTACTTATTGATAATTTAGGTAAAAACATTTCGTTGAAATTAACATCATATTATTTACTAGGTCATATGTCAAGTCCTATGTATAAACAGAAATTAATTGTGATTAGTAGAAAGAATAAAACATTCTATTTATTACTAGATTTGCAAGCTTCGGGAACATGATCATTGTATACCGGTAACGTGATACTAACGGTAGTACCAACTGTAACAACACTCTTAATATTGATTGTTCCTTTGTGTTCATTTATGATTTTATTACTGATCGTTAACCCTAAGCCCATCCCTTTTTCTTTCAAGGTGAAGAATGGCTCTCCTATTTTATTGAGTCTTTCTTTCGGTATTCCTATGCCATCATCTACTACTATGACCTTAACAAACTTTTGATCAATATTGTTTACACTAATATCGATCCTTCCCCCTCTAGGCATAGCATCTATAGCATTTTTAACGATATTTATAAAAACTTGGATTAGTTGATTTCTATCACCGAATACTGTTGGGTCATATGAATCATTGCCAAAATCTATGATGATACCTTTCTCCTTCGCTTCATGTGATGTAATATTACAAACATATGATAGCGATTCACTTAATAAAAATGGATTATATTTTTTAGGCTGTGGCTTAGATAGTACTAACAGTTCACTAACAATGTGGTTAATTCTATCCATCTCTGACATGATGATCGAAAGATGATCTTTTGAAGCAGTATTATTTTCTCTCATTAACTGTAGAAACCCTTTAACACCTGTTAGTGGATTTCTAATTTCATGAGCTATTCCAGCCGCCATTTCACCGATTACCGACAATTTCTCTTTCTTCAATAGCATCGCTTCAGTAAGTTTTTGTTGTGTAATATCTCTACCAATAATGACGAGTCCTTTTCTTTCTCCACTATCATAAAACAATGGGACTTTTATCACATCGAAAGTTTTTGTCTCTTCATTAGGTAATATAAATGATTCATCTGCTCTTGTTATCTTCGCTTGCTTCCATGTATCGTTGTCTGATTTCAAACACTCATCAAACGCTTCTTTAAAAAAGGGATTAATTACCCCTAAATCTGCATCTGTTTTCCCAATATAATCAACCTCATTTAAGTGGTAAAGGTCTCGACCGAAATCATTTACCTTCAACCAACGTCCATCACCATCTTTAAAACAAACGAAATCTGGCATGGAATTGATTAATAAGGATAATTGGTTTTCATCCTCTTCAGCCTTCTTACAATATTCAGTTTGTTTTATGAAACTATATAATAAATATGATGAAACCACTATAAAAATAATAGTTTCTACTAGTTTTAATGCGTAAGGATCGTGCATTATGTTAAGAAGAATCAGAATATCATCTATAAAAAAAATCCAAACTATACCACCAATAAAGTATGCCAATACAAGTCGCTTATTTACAATTAATCTTGAATGCATCTACTCACCTTTTTCAACAGTATATACGATGATCATTCGTTATGATTTAGCCTTTAGTAAATCTAGCACGTGCAATGTAAGAATAAAATTGTACGATATAAAATAAGCGATGATTTAAACACCGCCTATCATGCCCACTCTGTTGCTTTTTCGCAATAAAAGCTATATTCGCATATAACTAACGTTCGGAGCGTATTTTCTACATATCACTTTCTTAAATGTAAGTGTTATGTAAAAGAGCCTCACAAAATATACAAATACTCCTCAATAATTAGCTAGAAAGTAGTAGTCAAAATTAATTACATATTAGGTGAAAGCATGATAATTCTATTATAGCAGAGATATAATCTATCAGTTGGATTTTTTTACCCTCAAATTAGTATAGAATATAACAAGATTGGTAATAGTGAAAATTTATGAAATATGTTATATAATGGGTGACAGAGGTGGTTTAATATGGCAAATGTGATCAAAAAACATAACTATATTTTGTTCTTACTGTTAATTAGTATTATTTTAATTGCGAATTTCACTTTATACAACCTTCCATCATTAGAACCAATTCCCGACGCTGCAATTATAGGTTCATTACTTGATTTTATTTTAGTCATTCCTTTGTTAACTTACCTTTTCATTATTCGAAAGCGTTTTTCCATCAAATATATAGGTTTAGTTATTCTTCTCAGTTACGGTGTGGCATACTTAATTGTTCCTAATAATTATTTTAAAGAATTTCCCCTTGTAAACTATTTTGTGATTTTTTGCGAAGCAATTTTTGTATTACTAGAACTGTATATTTTATTTAAAATCGTCTCAAAAATGAAGATTATCATTAAAGACTATAAATCTAACTATTCAAATAGTACATATTTCCAGCATAATATTAAGCAGATAGCTGAAAAACATTTACCTGGAAATCGTATAGTACAAATTCTACTTACAGATATTAGCATGTTTTATTTTGCATTCTTTTCATGGCGAAAGAAATTTATGAACCCGTCTGAGTTGAGATTTACGTACCACCATAAGACTAGTATGATTGCCTGTAATATTATGATCATTCATGCGATTGTGATAGAATCAATTGGCCTCCATTACTTTTTACATCAATGGAATGAAGTCGTAGCCTATATTCTTCTTATTTTAAACATTTACAGTGTTCTGTTTATCTTAGCTGAAATACAGGCAACTCGATTGTCTCCTTTTTTATTAACTAAACAAAGCTTGTTATTAACCGTAGGGTTTTCTAAACGTATGGATGTACCACTTGATAAAATTAAAGAGTTTAAGCATTATGATGGTCCAGAACAGATATCAAATAAAGAACTAAATACGTTATTTGATGCAAGAGCGATCGATTTTATAAAAGAAAAACCTTCGTTTGAGATTTTATTAAACGAACCTCAGCAAGTAAAGCTTCTATATGGTATGAAAAAAAATGTTAGCAGAATCATTTTGAATGTCGATCATCCTCAGGATTTTTATGACCAACTTGCTCAATACCTTGGAAATGAAAATTCTACTAAATCATGAAGAAATAGATAACTACAAGCTCAAGGCTGTCGACTAAGTCGACAGTTTTTTTGTATCTTAAAATATAACGATCTCCGTCTACAATGTTAGCGTAACTTTAAGTCTACTAGAATAAAATATGATAGATCAACTTTCTATAAAATCCACCGGGTTAACAGCATTGGTTTTATTAATATTCCATCGACCTTTGTGAAGTTCAAAATGAAGATGCTGCCTTGAAGCATAACCCGTTTCACCCATATATCCTAATAATTGACCTTGTTTTACTAGTTGATTCACCTTTACCTTTCTTGTCCCTAGTTCTAGATGTGAATATACTGTCTCCCACGTTTGACCATTAATATGATGAACAACAAAAATGACTTCTCCATAGCTTTTTGATGTATACGAACGACTAACCTTCCCATTAGCAACTGCTAAAATATCGGTTTTACCCGATTGAGAAATGTCAATACCGTGATGATTTGGCCTACGCTTTGTCCGAAAACCAGAAATAATTTTACCTTTACTAGGTCTTATAAACACAAAATTAACCTCCCCCTTTTTCAATATAATAGTAATTACTTGTACTAAAGGTTCTCTTTCTTATGTAAAATACATGTTTATCATGAGTATAAGCATTGCATGATTAACTTAGCTGAATTTCCTATTATATATCATGTAAACTTCGTCTTCACGTAAGAAAGTCAGCAGGAGACTATACTCCACCTAATTAAGAATTAGGGTTCATGTATAGTACAATTTTCACAATAATTAAGTGAGCAGTTTTTCTTCACAAAAAGAAAAGGCATGAGGTCGGTTTAATACCGCTCATGCCTAGATAACACCTAAATACTGAGTCTAACTCGGTCAGAACTACAATGAATGGGTCTCATAAAAAGAACTTTCTTATTGACCTCTTCTAGCAAAATCTACAAATTTGAACTTATCCATTCGATGTCTAGATTCTGTATATTGAAATAACTTAGCATCATCTAAATATACATAATTTTTGACTACAACAATGTGTCGATCACCATTCAAATCTAAGTGATGCTTATCTTCCTCCGTTGCCTCTTCAACTGTAATTTCTTTCTTTGCAAAGCTTATTTTGTAATTCAATTCTTTCTCTAAATATTCATAGATAGAATTCTTACAAATTTGCTTCGTTAATGTCGGTACGATTTTCTGAATAAAATAATCTTTATCCAAAATAATTCTCTCTTCATTGATTTCCCTAACTCGCACGACTTCCCATACTTTTTCAGTTGATGATATATTCAATTGATCTTGAATATAAAGGTTAGGTTCACTTAAAACGACCTCATGAACATGTGTTGCTAATTGCCCTTCCATCTTTTGAGCAATTTCTTTAAAGCTTACTAGCTCTGATACCGGGAATTGAAGCTTTCGTAAATCCAACACGATAGACCCTTTACCCTTCACTTTTTGAATATAGCCGTTTAACGATAACAAATTCAAGGCTTTTCTAATCGTTTCTCTTGATGTATCATAATTTTTTGCTAAATCATGTTCAGATGGTAACTTTGTATTCGGTTCTATTTCTCCAAGTTGAATCTTTCCTGTAATATCGTTATATATTGCATTATATTTGTTTTGTCTCATATTAAATCACCAAATTTATTGTATCATCATTTTGTCAAGTGATAAATAATCGATTCATACGGCCTTAGTTCGATATTATTAATGTTCATTGGTGAACCATCATAATTTGATAATAATATACTGTTAGAATAACCATTTATTTCGACCGTTTCAGGTAAAAGAAAAGTAGCTTCTTTAGCATAAAAATTATTTATCACTAACAATTTTTCATTCTTAAAACTTCTCACATACGCGAAAATATGCGGATGATCTTCTAAAATTAGTTGAAAATCCCCATATGTGATGATGTCATACTTTTTCCTTAATGAAATTAGTTTTTTATAATGATAGAAGACAGAATTGTTATCACGTAGAGCTTGAACTGCATTTATATGTTTATAATTAGCAGAAAGATTAATCCAAGGTGTTCCTTCTGAAAAGCCAGCATTTTTGCTATTATCCCATTGTATAGGTGTTCTTGAGTTATCTCTAGATTTTTGTTTTAAAATGTTGATTATTTCGTTCTCTTTCATTCCTTCCTTCTTTTTAATCTCGTACATATTCAACGACTCTACGTCACGGTAATCCTCTATGCGATCAAAGTTAGGATTTGTCATTCCAATTTCTTCTCCTTGATATATATAAGGTGTCCCTTGCATCATATGAATCGTTGTTGCTAGCATTTTAGCAGATTCCTTATGGTACCTTTGATCATTACCAAATCTTGATACAATTCTTGGCTGGTCATGATTACACCAAAACAAAGCATTCCAGCCACCACCTTTAATCATTTCACTCTGCCATGTGGACAAAATTTGTTTTAGTTGCAAAAAGTTAAAATTTGCAACCTCCCATTTCTCTCCATTTGGATAATCAACCTTTAAATGATGAAAATTAAAGGTCATATCAAGCTCCTGTCTGTTTGGATTTGTATATTTAATACAGTGGTCAATCGTTGTTGATGACATCTCGCCGACTGTCATACTATCGTACTTTGAAAACACTTGTCTATTCATCTCATGTATAAACTCATGAACACGTGGACCATCGGTATAAAACTTCCTTCCGTCCCCTGTAGCACCTGATCTGGTTATGTCATCATTAGGAAATTGCTGATCTTTTGAAATAAGATTTATGACATCTAAACGAAAGCCGTCAACTCCTTTTTTAAACCAAAAATGCATCATCTCATATACATGTTTGCGAACTTGTTCATTTTCCCAGTTTAAATCTGCTTGTGTAATGTCGAACAAGTGTAAATAGTATTGACCTGTTTGATCATCAAGTTCCCAGGCTGAGTTACCAAACTTTGATTGCCAATTATTTGGTTCCTTTCCTATATCATCATGCCATATATAAAAATCACGATATTTATTTTTCATACTTTCACGTGATTGTTTAAACCAAGCATGCTCAGTCGATGTATGATTTACAACAATATCCATAATAACCTTCATATTTCTCTTGTGTGCTTCAGTTAATAATAAGTCAAAGTCAGCCATCGTTCCATATTTCTCATGAATACTAAAATAATCACTAATATCATAACCATTATCTCGCTGTGGGGATTTGTATATAGGTGTTAGCCATATGATGTCTACACCAAGTTCAGTTAAATAATCAAGCTTAGAAATGATTCCCTGTAAATCACCTACACCGTTTCCAGTTGTATCTTTGAAGCTTTTTGGATAAATTTGATATACTACAGATCTCTTCCACCAAGGGTCTTTCATTTTGTTACCACCTATCCTTTTGTTGAGTAATCTTGGATGCATTAATCATTCCAATAAAAGTACAGAAATTATCGATTGTATTGATGACCATTTCATCGTTTCATTTACCTACTAATTCCTAGTCATACGTATCCTGGACCTTATAATTACTTATATTCTCTTTATAGAATCTACCACTGAGCTCAATAACTACACAAAATGAGCATCGCAGAAAAAGCTTTGCTTTTTCTGCGCTCAATCATCGTTTAGGATAAATTCACTAAAAAGAATATTTTAGTAAACATGGCTATATCAAATGAAGTTAAAAAATGAGTTATAAGGATTTTATATCCGACCTGTAAACTTTCAATCAAGTGGAAGATCGACGCCGTCTATTTTAAACAATCTCATGTGTACTTGAACATCTTAATTAGCTTTTCTTTAGTTTACCGTATACTATTGTTAATACAAACGGGACTACTAATACGATTGCCATACCTATAAAAAATGAAACCCACTTATCAGGTACAATTGATAAAAATCCTGGAAGACCTCCTACACCTATAGAGAAAGCTTGAACAGCATTTATTGTAATAAATAAACCTGCTATTGCTGAACCAAGTATTGCAAAAAGAAACGGGTATTTAAACCGAATATTAACACCAAACATAGCTGGTTCTGTAATTCCTAAAAATGCTGAGATCCCTGATGTAAGTGATAACCCTTTTAGTTTTTCATCTTTTGATACTACCATCATAGCAAACGCTGCAGACCCTTGAGCAATATTCGATAAAGCAAGAATTGGCCATAAGAATGTTCCACCAGTACTACCTATCAGTTGTATATCTACTGCTAAGAAAGTATGGTGCATCCCTGTTACTACTAGTAATGCGTAAAGTCCACCGTATAATAATCCACCTAATGCTGCAAATTTATCAAAAACCAATACTAACCCATCTGTAATACCATTCCCAATTGCGAAAGTAATTGGACCAATAATAATAAATGATAAAAACCCAGTGACTAATAAAGTAATTGGTGCAACTAATAAAAGTTTGAAAGCATCCGCTATCCTCTTATTTAAAAACAGCTCAATCTTGGCTAATACAAATGATGCTATTAATACAGGTAACACTTGACCCTGATATCCTATTTTTGCTACGTCTAAACCGAATAAATTCCAGTAAGGAACTTCGTTATTTGCTAACGCATCTCCATAAGCCCATGCATTAAGTAAACCGGGATGAACAAGCATTAGGCCGAGCACTATACCGAGTAACGGACTTCCACCAAAACGTTTTACAGCTGACCAACCAATTAGACCAGGTAAAAAAACGAACGCAGTATTAGCAATTAAATTTATAATATCAGCAATATCTTTCCATTGTGTATGAACGTCTATTAAAGATTTCTCATCATAAAAAATACCTGGACCAGTTAGAATATTATTAATCCCCATTAATAACCCCGCGGTAACGATGGCAGGTAAAATAGGTATGAAAATATCTGCTAACGTTTTAATCATTCGTTGAATTGGGTTTAATTTCTTTTCGGCAACTGTTTTAATCTCTTCTTTAGTTGAACTACCTATTTCGGCCATTTCTACGAGTTGTTTATATATTTTATCTACTAAACCTTGACCGATAACAACTTGGAATTGACCATTCGCAAGAAAAGTACCTTTTACAATTTCTATTTTTTCTAAAGCTTCCTTATCTACGATATCATCATCTCTTAACGCAAACCTTAATCTTGTAACACAATGTGTTGCTGCCTCAATGTTTTCTTTCCCACCTATTGCATTAATAATTTGCTCAACTTGTTGTTTTTCCCCCATCATCTCACCCTCCTGATATCGCTTACATATTAAGTAAACTTGTATATACAAATCACACTTAAAGTATAAACCTGTATATACAAGTAGTCAATGATAATTTTTCATATGCTAATTAAGTATTATTACCTTAATATTAGGATCTTTCCTCAACTTTGTTGTGATAGTTCCTAAAATTGACAATAAAAACAGCATTTTACTCACCAATCATCGTTTTATAGAAGAAAAAAGCCCCGAAACCTAGTTGTATACGCGTTTATTTCCTAGTAGGAAAAACTACATTTCATATGAAAACAACTTAATATAACTTATTAATAATTGTTAAAACTTATAAACACTTGATTATTTTATTATTTTTACTTATAATCACTTATAACAACTGTGTAAAAGGATGTGATATTTTGTTCCAAGAGGAAAGAATGCTTGCCATTCTTAATTACTTAAAAATCCATAAAAAGATAAGCGTTGATGAAATTTGTCAACAATATAATGTTTCACGTGATACTGCTCGGCGTGACCTTGTCAAGCTTGAAGAAAAGCAAGCTATCTTGCGCACAAGAGGTGGAGCAATTCTACCAACTTTAAATAATGAAATTAAAAGTTATAAAGACAGACTACATCTCCTTTCTAAAGAGAAAGAAGCAATTGGTAGAGTAGCAGCCACGTTAGTAAATGATGGCGAAATTATTATTATGGATGAATCTACAACCGTCCAAGCTTGTGCAGAGTTTCTTCAAGCTACAGATTGTACAGTAGTAACAAATTCAATTAGTCATTCATTAATCTTGTCCAATAACCCTGGAGCAGACATATACTTGCTAGGTGGTCAATTAAATAAAGAACACCGTTTTCTGTATGGTTCATCCACTGTAGAAAAACTTTCACACTACAACGTTGACAAAGCATTTATTGGTGTTACTGGCATATCAAATCGCGGTCTGACCATTGCGCATGAAGAGGATGGATTTGTAAAAAAGAAAATGATTGAGCAAGCAACTGAAGTAATCGTTTTAGCTGATTCAACCAAATTTCATACACAGGCTTTTTTTACATTTGCAGCATTATCACAAATTGATGTGATCATCACTGATCAACAAATTGATGAATCACTCATGAAAGTTCTGGATGACTATGATGTTGAAGTATTAGTTGCCTCTTCACAAATGTTAAATTTATAAGGCTCTTTTCGTGTCTGTGTTGCTTTGTCACCTACTTTTGAGTAACTGATGAGTAATATATCATTTTTATAATAGTTAGCGAAGAAAAGAGCCACGACCGTGTTGTATACGTGTTTTCTTCTTAATACTAAAAACAACTATTATTGCTAAGCCATTTATAAGGCTCTTTTCTTATACTTTGTTGTTATTTTTGCAAAATTATTATAAAAAAAAATTTAATACGCTCGACATTGTTTTTCGGAAGAAAAGATGCACGAACACAAGTTGTGTCTGTGTTTACTTCTTCACACGAACAACAACTATCATTGCGAACAACCCTTTATAAGGCTCTTTTCTTATACTTTGTTGTTTTTGTCACCAAATTATCATAGTAAGAAAGGATTTAATACGTTTGACATCTTTTTTCAGAGAAAAGATGCCACGTAATTTAGTCGTATACGTTTTTAATTTTTTGTACGAAAGATAACATTCTATACAATAACAGCCATTCATATAGAATTCAGGAGGAGAAGGGGCATGAAATTACTTGCAATAGATCTTGATGGCACCCTACTAAATCATAAGAAGAATATTAGTAAAGTAAACTTAGCTGCAATTAAAGATGCTCAGGACAATGGTGTAGAAGTTATCATTGCAACAGGAAGAGCATATTTTGATGCCCTTAAAATATGTAGAGACGCTGAGTTATCAACAAAGATCATTAGTTCAAATGGGGCGATGATTCATACAGAAAAAGGTGAACTACTGCATTCATTTGCTATGGAAAATAACGTAGTTGAACGAAGTATCAAGTTTCTAGAAGACACCGAACTCTATTACGAGGTTACAACAGATAACAGAATATATACTCCACATCGTTGTCGTGATGTTTTGGCTATCGAGGTAGACCGTTTAACAAGTGCAAACCCAGAAATAAGTAAAGAAAAGCTTCTTGCCGATACGCAAAAACAATTTACTCAAACAGGCTTTACATTTGTTAATCACTATCAAGATATTCTTCATACAAATGAAGCAGTTTATAACATCCTTGCTTTTTCCTTAGAAGAGGAAAAGCGACAACAAGGATGGGCTTATTTCACAGAACAAGAAAACCTCACTGTTGTTTCATCAGCAGATAATAATTTCGAACTTCAACATCATGAAGCATCTAAAGGAAATGCAGTACAGCTTGTAGCAAATATGCTAAACATTCCACTTAGCGAAACAGTAGCAATTGGAGATAGCCATAACGATTTGTCGATGCTTAAAAAGGTTGGGTATAGTGTTGCAATGGGAAACGCAAAACAAGAGATTAAAGATATTTGTCATATGACGACATTACTTAATGATGAGCATGGTGTCGCACATGCCATTATTCATAAGATTAACGAAAAAATATCATTATAAATACAGCTTAGAACAACTGACCGGCGTAACCATAGGGCGTCACGGTCAGTTGTTTTCGTTATCACTATTATTTTGTTGCTTCCATACACACTTCGTAAAATTTATCTGGCTCTTCAAAATTGGGTGAATGAGCTGATTTTTCAAACCACACGAGTTCTTTTTTTGGCGCTTTTAAATGCTCATAATATTCTTCAGCAAGCTCAAACGGTGTAGTGTAGTCATAACGTCCAACACAAATATACACTGGTACTTTCATTTCATCCACTTCGCTTAGTAAATCCATCGCCATCAGCTCATCCCATAGCTTACTGTTGGAAAAAGAAAATTTATTATATCTCATAAAGCGTAGCCAATCTACAATAGAATATTCTCTATAAGATGCCGATTTACGCATGGACTTCATCATGGTAGATCCATGAACAGCACCACCAAATTTATCTAACCACTTTCTCTGAATAACGATGTCAGTAAATTTATCATATGGTGGATATCCAATTTTTTCTAACTGCTTCTGTGCCTTGCTATTCTTTGTTCTATGAGCCTTCTCAAGTGTAAAACGATAAGAGATTTCTTCATTTTTCACCATATTCACAAATTGACCAACACCGATATATGCATGTATTAGCTCAGGGTGCTTCTTGACAAATAACGATCCTAATAGACTTCCCCAGGAATGACCGACTAAGTATAATTTCTGTTGATTAAATCTCTGAAGAAGTAATACTACTAACTCGTGTACATCTGAGAGGAATTGGCTAATATTTAAACTGTCAATTTGAATTTCTTTTGAGTAAGATTTTCCTGCACCCCTTTGATCCCAGTTCACGACTACAAAATCTTCCTCTAGCTTTTGCTGAAGCTTTGGAGCATACCCTATTTGAGCAGCACCAGGTCCCCCGTGTAAAAAAAGTATTAGCGGTTTATGTTTATTTTTTCCCCTTATAAGAATGCATTGTTCAACTCCACCGATTCTAATCATTTCTAACGAAGCAATACTATCTTGAATAACTTGTTTGTTAGCATCAATAAAATTTGGCGTTTTTGCTTTTAACATTTTAATTTATCCTCCCTTACGCTACATAGTTAGGTATTGTACATAAATGTCTTTGACTATTATCTTTAAAGAATATGCTAAATAATTCCAAAGATAAACTAGCTTAGGAATGAGTTTGATTCATCCTATAGGCTGATTAGCAATTAACTAAAAGATATATAGTTTTTTCTAGAAGAAATATAGCTATTGTAATTGTTCAAATTGGTGAATGTGGAAACACTCAACAATTTATGATGCACTTAGCTCTAGAAGAGATTAGTAGAATTGTGGGGTTTACATAATAAGTAGCTGATCAATAGAAAGAATATTTAAAATCAAGTATGAAAATACGAAGCTTTAATTCTCAATTTTGCACAAAAATATACAGGATTATCACTATTATTAATGAATGAACTATTAAAATTACATTCTTTTAATACGAAAAAAAAACTTTAACAGGTTATACGAAAACAACAAAGAAAACCGCTTCATTAAAGAAGATATACCTGTACTATTTAACGGTATGTATAGAAAGATTATTCTTCAAAAAAAGAATACACATTAATATTTATCGCAAGTAATTATATATATAAATATCAAAAAAATAGGAAGAAAAGTGTAATTTCTGAACATAAAAATCCTACCCATTTTGTTTTTTCACAAAATGAATAGGATTTTAGTTTCGTCGCTAAACCGTAGAACTTTATTCCATAATCGTATAAAGGACTATACTATCCTTACATATGTTTGTTAAAGAACTCACTTACAGCTCTGTACACCTTAAGTTCATTTTCCTTTTTAGAAAAACCGTGCCCTTCATCTTCTAAAACAATATATTCGACTTCTCGCCCTTTCTCCTGTAACGCTTGAACAATTTGATCTGACTCAGCTTTAACAACACGAGGATCATTTGCACCTTGAATGACGAGCATAGGTTTTGTCATATTTTCTAAATATGTGATCGGTGAATATTCAATTAATTTCTCTTTATCTTTTTCAGGGTCTCCTACCCATTGGTTCATAACAGGTTTCCAATGCTCTGGTACGGAATTAATGAACGAAAACAGATCACTAGGTCCAAAAATGTCTACAACAGCTTTGAAGTATTCTGGATGTCTACCATGGAGTAGCAACGACATGTACCCTCCAAAGCTACCTCCCATAAGAAAGATTTTATCTCTTTCAGCATAGCCATTATTTATGAGAAACTCTATACCTTCGACATTATCAAGCCGCGGTCCATGACCCCAGTCACCTTCAACCATTTTTGTGAATTGCAAACCATAACCAGTTGAGCCTCTGAAGTTTGGAGCAAATATACTAAACCCTTCATTAACAATATATTGAAACACTCCTCTAAAGAATTTTCGTTCTGCAGCTTGTGGTCCTCCATGTGGCCAAAAGACAACGTGACCATTACTGTTTTCAGGCTTTGCTTTGAAAAAGAGTGATTCAATTTCGAGACCATCAAATGATTTATATTTCAGTATTTGAGGATCAACTAGCTGTTCCTCATCCACTCCTAACACTCGGTTATTAGTCAATGATACCCATTCGTTTGTAGCAGTCTCTTTTACATATATATTCCAAGGCTTTGTAGCAGTTGTACCTAACAAATAAATATTACCTTTTTCTGAAACTGAAAGCTGTTCGACCTTTCCAACAGGAAGTTGTATTTCTTTTAATTGGTTTGACTTAAGGTCGTATACATATAAATGGTCTTCAACACCTTTTTCACTAACCACATATAATTGCTTCTGTCTGTCATTATATTTAATAGTGTTAAAGCTTTCATCTTGTAAAGAAACAACCTTACTAAATTTTCGATTTACGATATCAAATTTTGCTATATATGAAAAGTCTTCATTGTAATCAGTAAGGAAAAAGAGCTCTGAATCAGATACATAAACTACATCGGTGACTGTATGTTGATTCTCAGAATCTGGTGTTAATGAAAATAGTTCTTCATTTGTTTTTACATATGCTAACGTATGTGTATTTGAGAAATGCTTAATTAAAACCATATTTTCTTCATTTGGACTAATATCAGCTATATATGTAGCCGCTCCATCTCCGTCTACTACTACCTTTTCTTCTCCTGAATCCATTTGATAACAGTACCCTTTTAAGTATGTTGGGTCATCCTTCGTAGAAGAATAATATAGTCTTTTCCCATCTTCTGACAGAATAGGGTTGATGTGTTGGTGCCCCTCTGCCGTTCTTAGGGGATTTAGGTGTCCACCATGAGGAGGAATCATATATAGTTGAGTATTTTCGTCCCCTTCATGATCAAATGCTGCAATAACAAACTTCCCAGCTTTGTCGTAACGAAGGTCGTGACAACTTTGATCATTAAATGTAAGCGGATACGGAAACTGGTTAGGTAAATCCATTCCCCACAAATTGAATTTCCCACTAATGTTCGTGCTAAAAATAAGCTGACTTTCATCATTATTCACGACAAAATTTTGAATTCTGTACGCACGTAAAAACTGTTCGACATCAGGTTTCTTAAATGTTAGCATATTAATCTCCCCTTTAATAAATGTATACACATCTACTATTATAAATCTTAATAATCACACTGTCTTATAATAGAGGTTGGATTTTATCTCCGTCTAGAGAATGATTTTGAGTATAGCTTACAGTATTTTATGAATATGTTCATTTATTCATCCTGAGATTCGTTCTATTGATGTGGTAAGAGTCATATCCCTCACCTATTAAGTTACAGGCTCATCAAGAAAATCAACCTTTCATAACACTACTCTTAATCAATTTACAAAATTTGAATGGAGATGATATATAAGAGTTTTTTGAACTACCCACCACTTATCAGACCTTACGGTCATGATTGAAGTGGGGGATTCCTAAGTACGGAAACCTAACGGCTTCTAATTGATTAGGCTATCCCCGTAGTTCCTACGGTTAAGAGACGAATTGCTTCGTTTCTTAGATTTTGTCCTGCGTTAATATCTCTATCGTGATGGGTTCCGCATGATGGGCAATCCCAGACACGTAAGTTTAGATTCTTAACGTCTTTGTTTTTGAAACCACAACTAGAGCAAAGTTGACTTGAAGCGAATGTTTTAGATACTACGATGACTTGTTTACCATACCATTTCGCTTTGTATTCAAGCATTGTACGGAATTTCGCCCAAGACACTTCACTAATTGCTTTTGCTAGATTATCATTTTTAAGCATATTGCTGACTTGCAAATCTTCAATGCCAATAATGTCGTGGCTTTTGACAATATCAGTAGATATTTTTTGCAAGTAGTCGTTTCTAGCATTTGTAATTTTTTCTTGCAGACGAGCTACTTTAATCCGTTGTTTATTCCAATTAGACCCACCTTTTGTGCGTCTTGAGAAAATACGCTGAGCATTTGCTAACTTCCCTTCTAGAGTTTGAAAGAATTTAGGGTTTGAATATTCTGTTCCGTCTGAAAGAATAGCAAACTGTTTAAGTCCCATATCAACGCCAATGGCTGAGTTTGTTTTTTCTAAAGACTGAACTTCAACTTCTGCAAGAAGAGAGACAAAGTATTTCCCACTCGGATTACGTCTAATCGTCGCATTGATAATACGACCGTCAACATCTCGACTTTTTGCAAACTTAACAAGTCCAAGTTTAGGTAATTTAATTTTGTTATCGACAATGGCTATGTTTCCATTTGTATATTTGGTTATGTACGATTGGACTTTATTCTTTTTAGATTTGAATCTAGGGATGTCATTTTGCTTTTTGAAAAAACGGTTAAAAGCATCCGAAAGGTTGCGTAGTGAGGATTGTAGTGAAATGCTATCAACTTCTTTAAGCCATAGCAAATCCTTTTTCAACTTTGTTAACTCCGCAGAACAAGCGCCGTATGTTAAACCTTTTCCAGTCTGTTTGTATGTTTCATTCCATGAAGCTAAAAAATGATTGAACACAAAACGACTACAACCAATGGTTTTAGCAATTAATATTTCTTGTTTTTTAGTGGGATAGATACGAAATTTAAAGGCTTTGTTGACTAGCATTTGATTCACCTCACTTATCTATTAATTAGGTTAATTATACCATATTAGAAGTGAGTTTTGGCTTACGCAAACCGCCATTCATCACCCACTTAACCTTCACTCGCTTCGCATTGTTTTGGTTTGAAGTGGAGATCTTCTGTCTAGGGTTGATAAAATGCTTTCGCATACGAGGGTTCATTTAAACAGTGTAGGAGATCATGCTACTTAGCTAGATTAGTTGAATTAACATTAATAAGTACATTAATGCCTATCTTCCATCCACTCTCTTTTCGCTTCTGCAAAGCACGTAGGAGTTTCATATAAACGAACAAACTCAACCCTAGCACCTTTCAATTTATCTTTTCTCATTTCAATTGACTCATGCATTTGCTCAAAAATCCATACAACCATGTTTTCTGCTGTCGTATTCATCGGGGGCAACATTTCATTTATATAACGATGATCTAAGAAAACTTCAATGTTATTTGTCCATATATCTTTGATTTCTCCAAAATCTATTACTAATCCTATGTCATTAACGAAACCACTTATACCAAAAACAACTTTGTATGTGTGACCGTGCAAATTTTTACACTTTCCATCATAACAATGTAAATGGTGTGCAGCATCAAACGTAAATTCTTTGCTTACTAATACACGTTTTGTATGATATTTTAGTTGACTTCTATGAATATCCTTATCAATTTTTTGAAGTTTATTAACAATATTAAATCCATACATGCTGTAAAAATCCCTTCTGATTGCATTTATTATTTACCTCTTAAATGTTAACAAATTTTTAAATTTGCATGAATGGACAAATTGTGAACGATAAACTTAACAACCACGAGCTGCAATTACTATAGGGAGTCATTATATTGCTCATAAACAATTATTATTCTTATCATTCATTCACTATTTCTATCAAAAAAAGATACGTCATCTAAAAAAAGATAACGTATCTCTATGAGATCATTATTAGTTATTAACAGCTTCTTTTAATGCTTTACCTGCAACAAATGCTGGTACTTTACTTGCAGAAATTTGAATCTCTTCACCTGTTTGGGGGTTACGCCCTTTTCTTGCAGCACGTTCACGTACGACAAAATTACCAAAACCAATTAGTTGGACCTTTTCTCCTTTAGTCAATGGCTCCTGAATTGCGTACAATACAGCATCTACTGCCTTCGCAGCATCTTTTTTGCTTAACTCCGCCTTCTCTGCTACTACATTTACTAATTCTGATTTATTCATAATCTTTTAATCTCCCTTAGTTTAATTTTTTTCACTAACATATTGCCCTAGCTTAAGGGAAAATATACGTGGTTATATAAAAACTTCCATAAACCTGTTGAATTTATTCTTTCTTTGTTGATTGTATATTCGATTCTTTATTCGTTATCTCTGAAAATGCATGCTGTGCAAGGGTTCCAATTACAGCATCATCCATTGGTGGATTATGAAGTCCTGCTCGAACATTACGATAATATCTCTCGAGTGGTCGGTCGTTAAACAAGCTTTGGGCACCTAAAATACGCATTGCCTTATCTACTACCGAGATTGCACTATTCGTCACCACATGTTTTACTGCACCTAATTCAGGAATAAGCAATTGTTTATCTTGAGATGTATCGTATCGTTCTGCAACTGAATACATAAAATGGCGTGCTTGCATAAGTTCTAGCTCCATTTCCCCTGTCATTCTTTGGATGTTTGGTAGTTCACTAATTGGTCCACTTATACTACTAGGTGAATATGTATGAGCAAAATGTAAGGCATAATTACGTGCCGCTATAGCTATACCCATATAACAGGCAGGAATATGAAGTAACCATCCATTTGCTAATCCTTTTCTTTCCCTCGTATTCCTTTCAACTAAAAATTTTTCTTCTACCTCAACTTGGTCTAAAACAAGATCATGGCTGCCAGTTCCACGCATCGACATCGTATCCCATGCTTCCTCAATTCGAACTCCAGTTGAGTCACGTGGTATTAAAAATTCACATAATTGATCATCAACAGCTGCACTAACAAGAAAGAAATCCAATGTAGGAGCCATCGTAGTAAAGGTTTTTCGTCCATTAATAATCCAGTTTGAGTTCTTTTTTTTAGCATAAGTTTGTGGTTTACCACCCCGTGTAGGACTTCCAGTTTGCCGTTCAGTTGCAGCTCTATTAATCAGCTTTCCTTTTTTCACTTGATCACAAAGATAGGTTAACATATTATGCCCCCATCTACTTTTTTCAGTTATATCCATGACGCAACCTATATGCCAACCAATTGAGAGTGCTGTAGCTCCATCGCCTTGTGCGAGCTTTTCCTGTAGCAAAACAAGCTCATACAATGAGATATTTTGCCCCCCAAATTGTTTAGGAATCGTTAATGATGTATATCCAGCTTCCTTTAGTTGTTCAATATTGTTAAATGGAAATGTTCCATGAATATCATAATGTTTCTCACGTTTTGCAAATTTGTCTGCAAGCTTACCCACCTTGTTATACCACTCTTGTTGAAAGGGAGTTTTCACAAAATCTAATCCCATGTTTTTTCACCTCAAAGATTTTTTTATGCTCTTTTCGTACATTTTGTTACAACTTTTGCTTAAGGCTCTTATCGTAAACTTTTGTTGCTATTATAACGAAATTTGTAACAAAAAAAATATCTTTATATGTTAGCCACCATATTAGACAAGAAAAGACGCCAAAAACTAAAGTTGTGTACGTACTTATTTCCTAATAAGTCAAACACCAATCAATGCGATAGCAACCTTGTTTATTTCATACTAATATAAGAAGTTTTATGCAAACATTATCGTTTTATAGAAAAAACACGTCAAAACTCTATGTTCAGTTTGTTTCTTAATATGATAACATCAATTAATGTAAAAGCAGCCTTTAGAATAGTTTATCAAATATAACCTTATTCTGACGGATAACCTTTTTTCAGTTCAAGTAAAAAAGCCTCTTTTCCAATAAGGCATTTAAGAGGCTTTTACGACTGTACATATTAATATATGTGATTGTTTTATTTTTTGGTACTAATTATACTTTTACCGATAGGTGTTAAGTCATTTTCGAAATCCTTAAGAGGTATTTCAAAACTTGGCAAACCTGATGAATATGATGATAATTCGTAGGCTTTAAATTGAACGACAATCGCATTGTCCTTAATAAAATAATTAAAGTTTACGTCAAGACGATCTACTGTAACTAGTGCATCTTCAAAATAACCTTCAGGTTGTTTAGAGATTTCTTCTTTAATCTTATTGTTTATTTCTTTTTGAAAATGAAAGTCTGATTTAAATAAGTCACTCACATAGATCACTTCACCTGTTTCTAAATTAAAGTTATATCCAACAATTTCTGTATTTGAGTGTGCTCCTCCAGTATATTGTGTGTATGTGACTGGTATACTGACAATCTTATCATTATTAAACGTCA
The DNA here is from genome assembly GCF_033963865.1 of Cytobacillus sp. IB215316. NCBI lineage: Bacteria > Bacillati > Bacillota > Bacilli > Caryophanales > Bacillaceae > Cytobacillus > Cytobacillus sp. IB215316. Next base: position 591,616 of record NZ_JAXBMC010000002.1, read on the forward strand.
CTTCATAAGTTACATCACCACTAAAGCCAAATGACACTTCACCGTTAAGGTCTAAATACGTTTGGGCAAATTGATTACGCAGTCTATTTTTAAAGTCTATGATTTCATAGTCCATTATCGTATTAATTCTTTGTAATGAAGAAATATTACTTTCATTTTCAATTACTGGGATGTTAATCGTAAATGTTGAAGAAATTTCTTCTAAATTCTCGCTTGCTGTTTTATTAATAATTACTAGATTGTTTTGATTCTTATCAGCTTTTACTAGTACTGATTCTTTTGCTTTAGCCTTTTCAGGTACTTGCATAAAGCCAGTCACTGTACCTCCTACAAGCAATGCAGACAATACAGTTGTTACTATTACTTTGTTTCGTTTCATGTTAAGTTCCCCTTTTCATTCTTTTCTCTATTTTTACCCTCCATTTCATTTTAATAGCAAAAGGGGAATGATTAGTTACAAACAAGTTACAATATTGTTTTTATAGGATCTTTTCGTGAACTTTGTTGTTATTATCACCAAATTTGTATTATAACAAGTGGCTTTGTATGTTAGTCATCGTGTTAAGATTAGAAAAGATGCTACGAACGCTAGTTGTGTACCTACTTAAACATAATATTCTACCAGCTTATTTAGGTATATGTAGAGAACAGCGGGTAATAAAGGTTGATGTTCGATAGAGCTTTTAACCTTGATATACATTTTTTTGCCCCCGTCGAGATTATAAGACGGAGGCAAAAATGTATTGTTAATACAATTATGTCTTTGTATGATGATAAGTTAAAAACATGATAAGTTCTATCCCTTATAAAAGTCATCACAATAAAAACCTCATTTCCATACAATCCAGTGACTTTCCTTCCAAAAGACTGTTTTCGCATTAATTGAACCTAATAATCCTTAAGAAAAATTAATTAAAGCTCCTATTTATTTATAAATTGAATATATTAAAGATCAATATACACCATTTGCACTAAATACTATTTATGAAAAAAATTCACGGGTGATTTCTATCATTTTTTCTGGGCACTCTACTACAGTCCAATGACCACAATTATCGATTTCTACTATTCTGGCATGAGGGATAGATTTTATCAACAAGTCTTCAATTAGAGCTGGTGTTAAAATATCATGACTACCTTGGGCTACTAGAATTGGTATATTTGACAGCAAATCTAACTTTGGTGATAAGTCAAAGTTGTTTAGTATATCCTTTCCTATCATTTCATTAACTACATGATTATTAATGGTTTCTTCTTTACGGTTTAAGGCTTCTGTATTATAAACATAATAAGGGTCTAAGATATTAAAAATTTGATCCAGAGCCGAATGATCAGTTTTTAATCTCACTTCTAATTTGGCCAATTTGTCTTTTGCCTCTTTGGACAGTTTTTTCTCTACTTCTCTTCCAAACGTTTCAAACCCTTCTTTTGTTACTCCGATTGCAGCAGTCAATAGTATTTTGTTTACTCTGTCAGGATATGTTGTTGCATATAATAATGAAAGCATCGATCCCCAAGACTCACCAAATAAGTTAAGCTTGTCATACCCTAATTTTTCACGTAGTAACTCTAGTGTGTTTACTTCATCTGCCATAGAATAATTATGTTGTTTAGATCCTTCTGATTTACCACAACCTCTTTGATCATACAATATTAACTTAAAATCTTTCGCTAATGGGAGAATATGTGGTAAAAAGAAGCGATGTTCACTTCCAGGACCTCCGTGAAGAAAAACAATCGGCTCGCCTTCACCAACACAAGTCATATAAAAATTACTCCCATTAATATTTATGTATTTTTCAGAATATTCCAAATCCTTCACTTATTCCCCTCCTAAATATAGCTAACTCAAAATCAATATAAGGTTAAATTCTAGTTTTCTAATTACAAAATATCATAATTTCTTTAGAACCGCTCTCTTTTTCGCTTTATTCCATTTATGAGCGGCACAAACTTCGAATATTCGAACTTTCTATTTTGGTTTTGATAGCCTCCACCATTTATTTACCTTTAACCTGTCCTCAGGCTATATTCTACAAAAGTTAATACATCTTTTTCATAAGGTTGTTTTTGTTTAAATTGTTGCTTTCTTGATCATCTATTCATAGATCAATATAAGGGGGTATAGTTAATTTCACTAAAAACTCTTCTTAAACTACGCATTATAACTATTTGTAACTGTTGTGTAATTTACTAGGTGAAGAAACACTCACTATAACACTTCCATTCATATACTAATTATCAAAATATTCCTTTATTAACATAAAATATCCTTCTTCTGAACGGTTTAAAGATAAGTGGAAAAATTGTTGAAAGGGGGTTTACCACTGTGATTATGAGAAGGACGAGTTTGCGTCCGAGAAGGTGCCTTTTCCCCGGCTATAGATGGTGTGGCCCAGGCTGTAGTGGACCTGGTGCTCCAATCAATGATGTTGATGCAGCATGTAAGGCACATGACGAATGCTACCGTATATACGGCAGAACTTATGAATGTGATTTAATGTTTGTTCGCCAACTACGCCCGAAAGTCAATCCCTATACAGAAAAAGGACGTCATGCTCAACTGATGTATAACTTTATGAAGTCTCGATTGTAAAATTTCCACAACAAAAAAACGCTATCGTTTTGCTACTGACGATGTCTATGAAATAGCTTGAATGGCGGTTTAACATACAGCGAACAACTATTTATCTCGTTTAAAAGTACCTACCTAAGAATTGAAGAAAATTAACAGATATAAAAGGGCTGCTTCTATTCAGATTCAGCCCTAATCATCGTACATGTTTACATTTTTTATGTCCGGCTCACACCAAAACTATTATCAGCTTAATCATGTTCAATATACTTAAAATAATCAAAATCGGCATGCTTCTGTTGACCAGTTAAGTCTTGTACTGCCATGCCAATAAACGCCCCTGTGAAAGCTAATTCAGTAGCGGAACCATCTTCATAATTAGTGATGTAATCATCAGAAAGAATACTAGCATCCAATTCAGGACCGATTTTTTCCCATCGGACACTATCTTCCGAATAATAGAATTGTAGATTTTGGTGATCGACAGTTATTTTAAAAAATATGTTAGCCGACTCTCCAACTGAAACCTTCTGAAAACTCAGTTCATTATATCTACCCTTATCACTGCTAATCAAGCCGATATGCTTACCTAATTCTTCATCATGACTTATATATAAGTAATAGTGATTATTCGTATTATAGTAGTACACTAACCCAGCCATTTGTTGAAAATTTGTCGGGTCAAATTGCACGGCTGTCTCCGCTTCAAACGTAAATGCTTGCTGCCTTCTAGCAAGTAGACTTTGTTTATGAAGTGAGTTCAGCGACTCTCTGCCTGTCATTCTTAAATAGCCTGGTCTTGTCGTCAATGAAACCCACTCCTCACTTGCAAAATCGCGCAATGCACTAAGATGGATATTCATTTGGTCTTTATTAAAATGATCGATTTCACATTCTTCTTCCAAGTAGTGTTCAGATAATTGCGGGGCAATGACCTCAACTTTTGGGTTATTCCCTTCTTGAAGCCTTAACCAGCCATCGTCAGTCCAATACACCTTCTGTATCGCTGTCTCACGTCCTAATATACACCTCATTTGTGGCTTAAGAGGACGACTACATAAATGGACGATATACCATTCATTTGATTGGGTCTTCACTAGACTGGCATGTCCGGCTTTCTGCAATAGTAAGTCAGCATGATTCCTTGACGTTAACATAGGATTTAATGGATCAACTACATACTCCCCTAGTAAAGATTTCGAACGAGCAATAGTAACAGCATGCTCGTACCCTGTTCCACCTTCAGCTACCATTAAATAATAATAATCATCTTTTTTATACATATGAGGGGCTTCAGTGCAACCAAGATCTGTTCCTTTAAAAATTTGACGGGTTGGACCTATTAGCCTATGCTCTTCTTCTGAATACTGTTGCATAACGATTCCATGAAAAGGATTTTTGTCCTGTCGATGATCCCACACCATATTTAGTAGCCATTTCTTTCCGTCATCATCATGAAACAATGATGGGTCGAACCCACTACTATTCAAATAAACGGGCTCTGACCATGGACCCATAATGTCCTTTGCAGTAATGAGGTAATTATGTGTATCTTTATATGCCCCAGTTAAGCTTTTTACGTTTGTGTATACAAGATAAAATACTCCGTTTGCATAACTAAGGCAAGGAGCCCATACGCCACCCGAATCGGGATTTCCAATCATGTTCAATTGACTTTTGCGTGTTAAAGGATGAGTCAACAAGCTCCAATTTTTTAAATCCTTTGAATGATGTATTTGCACACCGGGTGTCCATTCAAATGTAGATGTAGCTATGTAATAATCCTCACCAACTCTTAAAATAGAAGGATCTGGATTAAAACCTTTTAAAATGGGGTTTGTAATCATTGACATCAATTTTTTTCCCTCCTATATTGTCATGGTCAAACCATAACAACTTTACGTGTCTCTGCTGATTTAACCATGGCCATAATAACTTTCAAAGAAGCTAACCCATCTTCTCCGGTAACTAATGGCTGCCTTTGGTGAATAATACTATCTACAAAGTTATCAATAACACCGCTGTTTGTATCATGATGATTTGCATCATATTGATAAGTTTGTTTTTTTCCATCAATTGTTGTTATTTCAATATCAAATTGAGGGTTGTGATTTATTTTTATGCAGCCTTTTTCAAGATGAATAATTGTACTATCATCCCCATCACCATAATAAGTCCAAGAAAAAGAAGCTGTTCCAAGAGCACCCTTTTTAGTTTTAAGAATTCCAACGATGTTATCACAAACTTCAATTGGACTTCCCTCTTCGTTCTTTTTATGAAGTGCCCCTTGAAAGGAACTTACTTCTTCAATGTCATCATTTAATAAATAACGTAAAAGATCAACCTTATGTATACCTAGATCCCCTGCTACACCAATAAATGATCTCTCTTTCTTAAAAAACCATGTTGCATTACTTTTTGTTACACCCCAATGCTCAGGACCTTTATGACCAAAGCTTGTCTTAAATGTTAAAACTTTCCCTAAAATACCACTATGTATAAGTTCTTTAGCTTTTTTGTGTGCTTTCGTAAACCTCTGGTTTTGAGCTATCATAAGAATTTTACCTGACTCTTTTGCGGTTTTTATCATTTTTTCTGCATCACTGATTGTGTTTGCAATTGGTTTTTCACATAACACATGCTTATCATTAAGTAGTGCCTGTGTGGTTACTATATGATGAGACTCGTTAGAGGAACAATCACTAATTGCATGAATAGATGAGTCTTTAAACATTTGTTCCATCTCATCAACTACTTTTCCATTAAAGATACTGGCAAGTCTCTTAGCTCTATCTAGATTACGATCATAAAAAAACACATCTTTCACATGTGGATGATTCGTGTACTCTGGAGCATGACGAAATTCTGTTATAGACCCACACCCAATTATTCCAACATTCATTTTCATATACAGTCACCTCGCAACAAATAATACCATTCAATCCATAAACCGAAACCAATCTCATAACTAAAAGGGAAAAGTAACAACAATGATACTATTTTAACATATAAGAAACTGACCCCAGGTGTCGCAATAAAACACCTGAGGTCAGTTCCCATTATATAAATAAATTTATATTTGATTCTTCAGCTTTACCTAAATATGTTGCAACGCCACCGATTTGAATACCGTCAATAAGTTCTTCTTGATGAATACCCATAACATCCATACTCATAGAACATACAATCATGTCAACTCCTAACTCCATCGCTGTATGCATAAGCGTTTCTAAATTATCAATATTTTTATTTTCCATGACCCTTTGTATCAGTTTTACACCTAGGCCACCCATATTCATATTTGATATGGGTAATTTATTTGGTCCCGCAGGCATCATCGCTCCAAACATTTTACTCGTAAAATCTTTATCTTTTTTCTGTGATATCGTTTTTCTTAAGATATTGAGCCCCCAAAAGGTAAAGAACATCGTCACTTTTTTCCCCATCGCAACAGCTCCAGTCGCAATGATAAATGAAGCAATCGCTTTGTCATAGTCTTGATCAAAGACGATTAAAGTTACACCTTTTTCTTCTGAATGAATAGGAAGCTGAGGTGTTGAACTCATGTCTGTATGACCTTTTCCTTTTTGGATGAAAACGGAGTATTCAGTATCGTTTTGTAATTTGGATAAAAAGGTGTTACCAGTTTTGTCACACCATTCCTCAATATCTCTAGAGAAGCCTGGATCTGTTACTTTGATTTCTAAAATTTCACCTGGATTCATCGTATCCATTCGTTTAAATACTTCAGTAATTGGGCCCGGGCATTGTAAACCTATACAATTAAGCTCTATTGTTGGTTTATCGTCTTTTTTTTTTTCAAAATATGATCGTTGTCGGTACATACTTTGTCATTTTTCACATTGTTATTACTGCGTCCTTTTTTATCTCTTTCGTAATAACAGTATGTTTTATAGCCACCACTTAAATTGTATGCATCGAATCCATGTTGCTGTAGAATACGAGTCGCTAAATAACCACGTAACCCTACTTGACATGTGATATAAATTGGTTTATCTTTCGGTAATTCTGCTAATTGTTCTCGCAAGTCCCCCAGTGGAATGTTCACGGAGCCTTCAATATCTCCAAGCTCCAATTCCATCGGTTCACGAACGTCAATTAAATACCCTCCGTCATTAATAATTTTATCTATTTGGTCAAAATGAACAACTTTCAACTCTTTATCTACTACATTAGTTGCTACATATCCTAACATATTGACTGGATCCTTGGCTGAAGAGTACGGAGGTGCATAAGCTAGCTCTATATCTGGTAAATCATGAACATACAATCCACCTTTAATGGCTGTAGCAATTACGTCAATTCTTTTCTCAACTCCATTAATACCCACGCCTTGCACCCCAAATATTTTTCCACTGTTAGGATCAAAAGTCATTTTAAGTGAAACGGGACTTCCTCCAGGATAATAACTTGCATTAGAGTTTGGATGTACGTGCACAGCTTCGAAAGTAATGTTCAAATGTTTTAATGTTTTTGCATTATTCCCCGTTACTGCTACAGTTAAGTCAAACACTTTGGCAACTGCAGTTCCTAAAGTGCCCTTGTAAGCAACATTTAAACCATAAATATGATCTGCAGCTAAACGGCCTTGACGATTAGCAGGCCATGCTAGCGGAACCATTGTTGCTGTGCCTAATAAATAATCCTTCACTTCAATTGCATCACCAATTGCATATATATTTTTATCAGTTGTTTGAAGGTGCTCATTAACTACAATGCCACCGCGTTTTCCTACTCCTAATCCAGATTCAATGGCAAGTTCATTCTCTGCTTGAACACCAATTGATAAAATGGTAATATCACTTTCTATTTCTTTACCACTGTTCAACACAATTGTTTTACCATTATTTTTGAAAGCTTTAACTCCATCCTCCAAAATGAGATTTACATTCTTGTCACGTAAATGTTCATGAACAATCGCAGCCATCTCTGGATCAAGTGGCGCCATCACTTGTTTACCGAGTTCAACTACTGTCACTTCAATGCCACGATGATGAAGGCTTTCTGCCATCTCAAGCCCGATAAACCCACCACCAACGATAACCGCTTTTTTTGGTTGTTGCTGATCTACCCACGCTTTTATGCGATCGGTGTCTGGTACATTTCGTAAAGTGAACATGTTCCTCACTTGTTCAAGACCTTCAAATGATGGAACTATTGGTCTTGCTCCTGGAGATAAGATCAGCTTGTCATATGTTTCTTGATACTTTTTACCAGTTTGTACTTGTTGTACCGTTACAGTTTTTTCTTCACGGTTGATTTTTACCACTTCTGAAAAATTTCGAATATCTAGGTTAAACTTCTTACTCATCCCCTCAACCGTTTGAACGAGAAGACTGTCCCTCTGCGGAATCACTTCACTAATATGATAAGGTAAACCGCAGTTTGCGAAAGATATATATTCTCCACGTTCAAACATGATAATTTCTGCATTTTCATCTAATCTTCGTAACCTTGCTGCTGCTGTTGCTCCACCTGCAACTCCACCGACTATTACTATTTTCTTTTTCATTGTCATCCTCCTCAATTACCTATATGGGTATATAATTCATTAAAAAATATATTTGCTCACTTTTTCACAAATGATTTGTTATTTAGTACACCTACATAATACTGTATACATAGTGTGATTGTCAATATACCCCTGTATGTATATTTTGTGACATCTTTTTTTACTTTGTTTTATTGTTATTGTAGCAGTCAGTTTTGACAGAGTTTTGGTCAATTAATATTTTATGGGTCAAATCTTAAGTTTTATGGGTCAATTCTTAATCTTTGTGGGTCAAATTTCAAACTTTATGGGTCAATTACACATATTTATCCCTCAACTAACGTCATCATCATAAAAAGAAGTAACACGATGTTTAGTGTTACTTCTTTTTTTAATCATTTCATAAGTGTAGGTGAGTACGATGTAACTATTTTGTATGCTTTGTCAACCTCTTCGGCTGAAGGTGGATTTGTATCAATTAATTCATTGTCCAAACAAAGTGCTTTCCATTTATATTCACCCATTTTATGATAAGGTAGTATTTCTACCTTTTCAACATTCGATAACGTACCTATAAATTGTCCAAGTCGGTCTAAATCTTGTTCCTGATCTGTATACCCTGGAACGAGCACATGCCTAACCCATATAGGAATTCCCTTATCATTTAAACGGTTTGCAAATGAAATCGTATTTTTATTAGATAAACCTGTAATGTCTTGATGTTTTTGTTCATCTATATGTTTAATATCCAGAAGAACAAGGTCAGTTAAATCTAATATCTCATCTATATTTGCAGGTATTACAGATCCCGCTGTATCTAATGCTGTATGAATGCCCAGTGCTTTACATTTCTTAAATAAATCAATGATAAAATCAGCTTGAATTAGTGGTTCTCCACCACTTACAGTAACACCACCATTTGAAAAACTCATATAGGACATATATTTTTTTATATCTTCAATTAAGTCATTCGTATCTTCTTCTTTACCTCCAGCTACTTTCCAAGTATCTGGGTTGTGGCAATAAATACAACGTAACGGACAGCCTTGTGTGAATACGATATAACGCAATCCTGGTCCATCTACTGTACCACAAGTTTCAACTGAGTGAATTCGTCCTTTCATGCTGATCACATACTTTCATGGAATGTTCTATTAATTACGTCTATCTGTTGCTCACGAGTTAATTTAATAAAGTTTACGGCATAGCCAGAGACACGAATCGTTAATTGTGGATATTTTTCTGGATGCTCCATTGCATCTAGTAATTGCTCTCTTTCAAATACATTTACATTAATATGATGTCCCTCTTGTCTCATATAACCATCTAAAATCGAAACAAGGTTTCTTATTCTCGTGTCAGCTTCTTTTCCGAGAGATTTTGGAACCATTGAAAAAGTACAGGAGATTCCATCTAAACAGTCATCGTAAGGAAGCTTAGCTACTGAATTCAGCGAAGCTAATGCACCTTTTTTATCACGTCCATGTAAAGGGTTTGCTCCTGGTGCAAATGGTTCACCAGCTTTTCTACCATCAGGAGTTGTACCTGTTTTTTTACCATACACCACATTTGATGTGATCGTTAAAATAGATTGAGTAGGCAGTGAATTTCGATAAGTCGGGTGCTGGCGTAACTTATTCATGAAATTCTCAACTAACTCTGTTGCAATTGAATCAACTCGATCATCATCGTTTCCGAACTGAGGGTAGTCACCTTCGATTTCAAAATCTACAGCGATTCCATATTCATTTCTAATTGGACGCACTTTTGCATACTTAATGGCACTTAATGAATCTGCTACAACAGACAACCCAGCAATACCACATGCCATCGTTCGTAATATTTCTTCATCATGTAGAGCCATTTCAATCCGTTCGTATGAATATTTATCATGCATATAGTGAATTACATTTAATGTATTCATGTATAATTTTGCAAGCCAATCTAGCATCTTATCATATTTTTCAAACACTTCGTCATAATGTAGAATATCTGCTTTGATCGGTTCAAAGTTAGGTCCCACTTGCACTCCTAACTTTTCATCAATCCCACCATTGATTGCATATAATAAAGCTTTCGCTAAATTCGCACGAGCCCCAAAAAATTGCATTTGCTTACCGATTTTCATGGCAGACACACAGCATGCAATCCCATAGTCATCACCATATTCTTCACGCATTAGATCATCATTTTCGTATTGAATGGAGCTTGTTTTAATAGACATTTTTGAGCAATAACGCTTGAAATGTTCCGGTAGCTCTGTCGACCATAATACTGTTAAATTCGGCTCAGGAGCTGGTCCTAAATTATCTAACGTATGCAGAAACCTAAATGATGTTTTCGACACAAGGGGACGTCCATCTAAACCCATGCCACCAATTGATTCTGTGACCCACGTTGGATCACCGCTAAATAATTCGTTGTAATCTGGCGTACGTAAAAATTGAACCATCCTTAGCTTCATAACAAAATGGTCAACTGTCTCTTGTATCTCTGACTCAGTCATCGTTCCATTATTCAATTCTCTTTCAAAATAAATATCTAAGAATGTTGAGACGCGCCCTAGACTCATAGCAGCACCATTTTGTTCTTTTATCGCAGCAAGATAGGCAAAATACAACCATTGAATTGCTTCGCGTGCATTTTTGGCAGGCTTAGAAATGTCAAATCCGTAAGAAGCTGCCATATCCTTCAGTTCTTGTAATGCCCTAAACTGTTCAGAAATTTCTTCACGATCACGAATCACTGCGTCACTCATCATATCATTTTCAAGTTTGGCATGGGCTTTTCTTTTTTCATCCATTAATCGATCTACACCGTATAAAGCTACTCGACGGTAGTCACCGATAATTCGCCCTCTCCCATATGCATCAGGTAGTCCAGTAATGATCCCAGCTTTTCTAGCCTTTCTCATTTCAGGAGTATACACATCAAATACTCCTTGGTTATGGGTTTTGCGGTACTCAGTAAAAATTTTCTCTACTTCTGGTTCAAGCGTAAATCCATATGCGTTACATGCATCCTTCACCATTCGAATACCACCGAATGGTTGTATAGAGCGCTTTAGCGGTGCATCAGTTTGCAAACCAACAACACTTTCTAAATCTTTATTTATATATCCTGGCCTATGAGAAGTAATGGTAGATACTGTTTTAGTATCAACATCCAGTACACCACCATTTTTTCGTTCTTTTTTCGTTAACTCTAAAACTTCTTCCCATAAGCTAGATGTTTTTGCTGTTGGAAGAGCAAGAAAATCTTCATTACCTGTATATGGTGTCACATTATTTTGAATAAAGTCTCTTACATCAATGGCATGCATCCAAGTTCCTTCGTTAAAATTCTCCCATGCAGTTTCTTTTATCATTGTGCTCATTTTGTCCATGTTAACTTCCTCCATTATTATCATTAAATTTTCATTAAAGCGATTTCATTTGTGAATTGTTTCACAACTCAGAGTAAGAAAATAAGAATTAATTGTTTATTTATTACCAATTATACTATTAATATGGTGTATATAACGGATCGTTATTGACGACATTGTGAATTTTTTCACGGATTAATTGTATTGACATGGAAGAAATTAGAGGTTGTAGCAGTTACATAATTCGACTTAATACTATATAAATATTCAACATGTTGTAATGAAGGATCATCAATAAAATATAAATAATCTGTATTCTTATAGACAATTTGCCCATTCTTTCATACACATATATGGAGAAGAAAGGGAGGTTAGTTTATGCATAATTATGGGGGAGCTCAAGGATATACTGGATACAACTACGGGGCTGTACCTGATGTTAGACACTCTGCCTACAGATACGGCTACGAGAGAGGTTGTACAAATTCTGCACCCTGTTACAATCAACCTGTCCTTGTTGGTGACTCAGTGGGTACTGGGTTTGCGTTAATTCTTGTGTTATTTATACTACTGGTTGTCATACTTGCAACAGTAGTTAAAGCTATTTAACAACATTTTGAGGAGAGGTGCTGATTCTCACCTCTCTCTATAATAACAACCTTAACATTCATATATAGTCAACTACGTTAACTACTACAAAATTTTAAAATACAATGGTTTTGTTTTTGTAAACAATCACTCGATCTTCTAGGTGCCATTTAACTGCTAGAGCAAGAACACTTCTTTCAATAGAACTGCCTATTTTCTTCAAGGACTCAACATTATCACGGTGGTTAACTCTCATAATATCTTGCTCGATGATCGGTCCTTCATCAAGGTCATTCGTAACATAGTGGGATGTAGCTCCAATGAGCTTTACACCTCTTTGGTATGCTCTGTCATACGGTCTTGCTCCGACAAATGCTGGTAAGAACGAATGATGGATGTTAATGATTTGATTAGGATATGATTCAACAAATTCTGATGTCAATATTTGCATATATCTAGCTAATATTATCAGATCTACCTCATACTCTTTTAACAATTGAAGCTGAGTACTTTCTACCTCTTTCCTATTGTCTTTACTTGCAGGGATATAATAGAAAGGTATATCTAAAGATTCGACTATTTCCCTTGCATCTTCATGATTACTAATGACTAACGCAATATTCGTCATCAAATCTCTATTTTGCCATTCCCATAAAAGTTCCTGCAGACAATGAAGCTCCTTAGAAACGAAAATGGCTGTTTTCTTTAATTCATGAACGAATGTAAGTTGCCACTCCATGGAAAATTGATCAGCAATGCTTTGGAACTGCTTTTTCATAACACTCCCTTTATGTAGCAAGTCTGGACATTCAAATTCAATTCTAATAAAAAAGACGCCACCTTCTGGATTTGTTGAGTATTGACTTGATTCAATAATGTTTGCACCATGGTTAAACAAAAACTTTGAAACTGCCGCCACGATTCCTTGCTTGTCTGCACAACTAATTAAAAGTCTGCCACGGTTCTGTTGTTTTTCACTATATTGATTGAGCGTATCCTGTATCGAATTGTTCATACACTTTCTCCTTTATAAAAATTTATGTACTATACATGCCTAATTATTTTTAATATATTCTCATAATTCAATAAAGAATACAATGATAGTTCATAAACTTTTTTAAGGATTACAAAATACCCTAGCTAAAATAGACATATACAATTGTTATGAATTTACGGTACATAAAACTACTCATAGATTCTTGTTGAGTTTGTATTGACTTCCTTATACGAAAGACATTAATGAATACGAAACAGCATTAGAAATGAAATGTATGATGATTTATAGATAACCCCTGACAAAAAGCATAAAAGCCACGATTGAGCAATAAACTCAACAATGGCTTTACTTATATTTTATTATATCTACTTATTTGCTCAGTAATACAAATTATGAATTATTGTTGTTAATATTAATAGATAAGTTCATGTAAAGGATAGCATCTATGTGTTATAGTAACTTGTACATATAATATTCGTTCATAGGTTGACCATTTATGATTAATGAATTCACTTTTTCACCCTCAATAACAAATCCCATTTTTTTATATAAGTTAAATGCCTTTATATTGTCTTTTACAACTGTGAGTTCCAGCCTAGATATTCCTTTATCTTTAGCCCAATCGAATACACTATTAAATAGACTTGATGCTATGCCTCGTCCTTGAAAATCATCAAGTACACCTAAAACAAGATATGCGGAATGTTTCTTTCGTTTAACTTTACCTCCAAATGCACTCATAAATCCTACTAATTTATGCTCTACTTCTGCTACTAGGAATAAAGAGTTCTTTTCAGCTATAATATTTTCTATAAACTTTCTTTGTTGTTCAAGTGTGGTCGCTTTTTCCCCAGGTTCATATAACATAAATCCTGATTCATCAATTCGCTTACTTAGTTCTAAAAAGCTTTCTGCGTCTCTTACTTCAATTGGTCTGATATTCATCTTAACTCCCCTTATATCCCATAGAAAATTCAAATCTATTTTTGTTTATACTTATTCTTTTAGGAATGATATCACATTCTTTTCAATTTTGTGTGCACATGCAAGCTTTACACCTTTTAAACTATTATTTTATAATCTATTGATAAAATATTAGCTAACATGATACCACTCCACTATGGAATATTATACCTTGAAAGGATCTTTTTTGTCAGTTAAAGGAACTTAGGCATATAATTTAAATATAAATAACCTAACATTATTTTTTGATGTGAGATGTATTATTACAATGGTTTATTGCTTTTAAGATGCCATATACGCAATATGGATTGCATATACCTTAGACTGAAAAGCAGCAATCATTGGGAAAACAGCCTTCAAAAAAGAATGACCTCTATGTAGAGATCATTCTCTTTATAAATTACGATCTGTCCTTATACAGCTTATACTCTGATTCCGAACAGTAAACATAATGTCCTTGTTTTATTTCCCTCATTGTAGGTGTCTCTTTGTCATAATTATGCTGCAGAGGATCATAAATTATTCTTTTACGAGAGCGTTCATGATCTGGGTCTGGTAATGGAATTGCCGATAATAGAGACCTAGTATAGGGGTGAATAGGATCGCTATACAGTTCATCACTCTTTGCTAACTCTACAATTTTCCCCCGATACATTACGCCGATTCGATCGCTAATGTACTTGACCATAGATAAGTCATGCGCAATAAATAAATATGTAAGTCCTTTTTCTTTCTGAAGTTTTTTCATCAAGTTCACAACTTGAGCTTGAATAGACACATCCAACGCTGAAATAGGCTCATCTGCAATGATAAATTCTGGGTCTACTGCTAGTGCCCTTGCAATCCCTATACGTTGTCTTTGTCCACCACTGAATTCATGGGGGAAACGACTCGCATGCTCACGATTAAGTCCAACGATTTCTAATAACTCATAGACTCTATTCATCCGATCTTGTTTAGAAGAAGCGAGACCATGAATATCAATTCCTTCTGCTATAATATCAGATACTTTCATCCGTGGATTTAGTGAAGCATATGGATCCTGAAAGATCATCTGCATTTTTCGATTAAAAGATTTTAATTCCTTTTTTGACTTCTTCCCGTGGACGTTCTCACCATTATAAATTACCTTACCATCTGTTGCGTTGTATAAGCGAATAATTGTCCGCCCTGTTGTAGATTTCCCACAACCAGATTCTCCAACTAAGCCAAACGTTTCACCTTTATATATATCAAAGGAAATACCATCAACAGCTTTTACTGTATTTTCTTTGCTAACTTTAAAATGTTGTTTAAGGTCTTGTATCTCCAACAGTTTTTCTTCTTTTAAGTTCATCTTCAATTACCCTCTTTCATGACTGCGTTTGAAAGATTTATAGTGCACTTTCATTCTCTTCACAATTTCAGGAGGATCAACTTTCGGTGCGCTTTCATGTAATAGCCATGTTTTTGCATAGTGAGTATTTGATACTTTAAACATAGGGGGTTCCATTTCAAAATCAATTTTCATCGCGTATTCACTTCTCAATGCAAACGCATCTCCTACTGGTGGATTAATTAAATTAGGTGGTGATCCAGGAATCGCGTAAAGTTCATCCTCGCTGCCTTCAAGACTTGGCATTGACCCTAATAACCCCCATGTGTATGGATGTTCAGGACTATAGAATATTTCATCTACTGTTCCAGTTTCAACAATCTGCCCAGCATACATAACCGCAACTCGATCAGCTACATTTGCTACGACGCCTAGATCATGGGTAATGAATATAACTGCCATATCCATCTTTTCTTGTAAATCCTTTAATAACTCGAGAATCTGCGCTTGAATGGTCACATCAAGAGCTGTTGTAGGCTCATCACAGATCAATAGCTTTGGACGAGATGATAATGCAATCGCAATGACAACACGCTGCCTCATACCACCACTAAATTGGTGAGGGTATTCATCCACACGCTTTTCTGGCATTGGAATTCCAACCATGTTTAGTAAATTAATCGTTTCCAACCTTGCTTCAGCTTTAGACATGCTTTGATGCTTGATTAGCCCTTCCATGATTTGATGTCCGACTTTCATCGTCGGGTTTAATGAAGTCATCGGATCTTGGAAAATCATCCCAATATCTTTACCGCGGATTTTTTCCATC
>NZ_JAXBMC010000003.1:0-400183 GCF_033963865.1 Cytobacillus sp. IB215316
ACAGTTCCAGCAGATGCCACAGGTGGGACATTAGTAATTACAGGAAGCTATGAAGGGCATACAGGCACAACAACAGTAACCGTGCAAGCGACTGTTCAAGGAATCACATTTGATCCAACAACAGTAACGTTGGCTCAGGGAGAAACGCAACAAATCACAGTTGTAGCCAATATGTCTGACGGAACAACAGTAGATGTAACGAACTTAGTGACATATAGCAGTGCGGATGAAAGCTTAGCAACAGTAGATACATCTGGTTTAATCGCAATCTCTCCAGACACCAATGGTGGTACTGTAGTAATCACAGGAAGCTATGAAGGAATAAATGGAACAACAACAGTCACAATTCCTGAATTAGTATTAAGCATTACAGCTGATCCGTCGGAAATTACATTAAAGCCTGGAGAAAGCCAACAGCTACTCGTATTAGCTAACATGTTTGATAGTACGCAGAGTGATGTAACAAATATGACAAGCTATAGTAGCAGTGATGAAACACTTGCAATTGTGGATGCAACAGGTCTTATTTCCATTCCGGATACAGCTAATCCGGGTACAGTTAATATTGATATGAGCTATGAAGGAAAAACAGTAAGAACAACAATAACGATACCGGAACCACCTAAAGTGACAAGTCTAACATTTGAACCAGAGACAGCTACCTTAAACTATGGGGAGACACTCCAAGGAAGAGTAGTGGCGAATATTTCAGATGGGACTCAAGAAGATGTTACAGACAAAACAACATTTGTTAGTAGCGACAGTAGCATAGCATTGGTTAATGAAAATGGATTGGTCACAATTCCCGATGCATCTCCAGGAGGGGAAGTATATATCCGAGGTTATTATGGTGGGCATGTTGCTACGTCAGTAGTAAATACATCCCCAGGAGGAAATGCTGTAACAAGTTTGTCAGTTACTCCATCGGCAGTGAATTTAAAGCATGGGGAAACACAGCAGCTGCAAGTATTGGCAACGATGGGAGACGGATCGCAAAATGATGTAACTTCAAGTGCAATTTATAGCAGTAGTGACATTAGAGTTACCATAGATGATAGTGGTTTAATCACTGTGCTAGATACAGCTAGTGCGGGCTCAACAATTACTATTAATATCAGCTATATGGAGAAAACAGCGAAGGCTACTGTGACGATACCAGAACCACCTAGGTTAACAAGTTTAACATTTGAGCCAGAAACAGCTACATTAAATTATGGGGAGACACTCCAAGGAAGAGTAATGGCGAATTTTTCAGATGGGGCTCAAGAAGATGTCACAGACAAAACAACATTTGTTAGTAGTGACAGTAGCATAGCATTAGTTGATGAAAATGGATTAATTACAGTACCAGATACATCTCCAGGAGGAGAAGTATATATTCGAGGTTACTATGAAGGTCAAGTAAGCTTTTCAATATTAAATATATCCCCAGGGGGAAATGTAGTAACTAGTCTATCAGTTAATCCGTCAACAGTGACTTTAAAGCATGGGGAAACACAGCAGCTGCAAGTATTGGCAACGATGGGAGACGGATCGCAAAATGATGTAACTTCCAGTGCAATTTATAGCAGTAACGATACAAACGTATCTGTAGATACAAGTGGTATGGTTACAGTGTCTAATACAGCAAATGAAGGCTCAATAATTACTATTGATATCAGATATGAAGAAAAATCTACAAGGATGATAGTAACTATTCCAGAACCACCGAAAGTATCAAGCTTAGCAGTTAATCCGTCAACAGTGACTTTAAAACCGGGCGACACACAACAGTTGCAGGTAACAGCGACGATGGATGATGGAGTACAAAATGATGTAACCACAAATGCATTTTACAGTAGTAGTAATGCAGGTGTGTCTGTAGATACGAATGGTTTAATTACCGCCTTAGATACAGCAAGCGCAGGCACAGTAAATATTGATATAAGTTATAAAGGAAAAACGGCAAGAACAACAGTAACGATACCAGAACCACCTAAAGTTACAAGTCTAACATTTGAGCCAGAGACAGCTACCTTAAACTATGGGGAGACACTCCAAGGAAGAGTAGTGGCGAATTTTTCAGATGGAACTCAAGAGGATGTCACGACAAAAACAACATTTGCTAGTAGCGACAATAGCATAGCATTGGTTGATGAAAATGGATTGGTCACAATTCCCGATGCATCTCCAGGAGGAGAAGTATATATCAGAGGTTATTATGGAGGGCATGTTGCAACGTCATTAGTAAATACATCCCCAGGAGGAAATGCTGTAACAAGTTTGTCAGTTACTCCATCGACGGTGACTTTAAAGCATGGGGAAATACAGCAGCTGCAAGTAATTGCAACGATGGGAGACGGATCGCAAAATGATGTAACTTCCAGTGCAATTTATAACAGTAGTGACATTAGAGTAACCGTAGATGATAGTGGTTTAATCACTGTGCTAGATACAGCAAGTGCGGGCTCAACAATTACTATTAATATCAGATATATGGAGAAAACAGCGAGAGCTACTGTGACGATACCAGAACCACCTAGGGTAACAAGCTTAACATTTGAGCCAGAAACAGCTATATTAAATTATGGGGAGACACTCCAAGGAAGAATAATGGCGAATTCTTCAGATGGGACTCAAGAAGATGTCACAGACAAATCAACATTTGTTAGTAGCGATAGTAGCATAGCATTGGTTGATGAAAATGGATTAATCACAGTTCCAAATACATCTCCAGGAGGAGAAGTATACATTCGAGGTTATTACGGAGGGCATGTAGGATATACAATTGTTACAGTTATTAAACCTCCTAATCCAAACGATGTAATAAGTTTGTCAGTTGATCCCTCGACAGTAACGTTAAAGGTAGGAGAAGCACAACAACTGCAAGTAATGGCAACGATGGGAGACGGATCGCAAAATGATGTAACTTCCAGTGCAATTTATAGCAGTAACGATACAAACGTATCTGTAGATACAAATGGTATGGTTACAGTGTCTAATACAGCAAGTGCAGGAACAGTAAATATTGACATTAGTTATGGGGGAAAAACAACGAGATTAACGGTAACCATTCCAGAACCACCTAGATTAACAAGTATAATTTTTGAGCCAGAAACAGCTACTTTAAATCATGGTGAGACACTCCAAGGTAGAGTAGTAGCGTATTATTCTGATGGCACTAATGAGGATATCACAGCGATTGCTACCTATAATAGTAGTGATAGTAGTATTGCATCTGTTGATGAAAATGGATTAATCACGATCCCAGATACATCACCGGGAGGAGAAGTATACATCCGAGGATATCACAGAGGTTTAGTATCTTATTCTATTGTCACTGTTCCTGCACCATCAAATATTACGAACATAAACGTAACAAGTAACCAACAAAAATCAATTAGACTTACAAGTGTTAATCAACAACACGAAGTAACGAATACTAACCAACAAGACTTTACATCAAGATTCGTGTTTAGAAATATGAAACCAAGCTTTACAGATTTTAACAATATCTTATCGATATTACAGCCTTCTTTTAATAGAAGTTTGTATATGCGACATAGCTTTTATGATATTGAGTAGTAGGATCATTCAATAGCAGGAGTTAATAAGCATGAAGGGGTTGACTCAATATGGGTCAACCCCTTTTTGTTATTATGTAATCATGTAACTTTGATTTTTTGGTGTCAATTTGTAAAACGTATGAGGTAATGTTAACTCCATTATGTTAGATGATGATCTTATAATTCTTTCTTTTTATATTGAAGCTTTTCTTTTCTATCAACTTTTTTCCAATATTACCGATATAATGAGTAAGCAAGCGGTAAAGGGGTGAGTTTATGGATAAGAATCATATGACAACAATTGTTCCTTACACCACACCTTATATAGAAGGTCAGCAAGCTTTTAAAAATCAGAAAAATATGGAACAGAATGTTAATAAATTATTAGAAGAAACCATAACATATGTTCCTAAATCTAGAATAGAAAAACTGTTCGATGAGTTAAAGAAATTTGTTGAACCGACAAGGACATCTATTAAGTACGAATATCATGAAGAATTAGAGGAGTATTACGTCACAATTATAGATGATTTAACGAAGGAAGTAGTACGAGAAATACCAGCAAAGAAAATACTAGATTTATATGCAGCAATGACAGATTTCATTGGTTTAATGGTTGATGAAAAAATATAACATATGGAGGTTATTAAGAT
The DNA here is from genome assembly GCF_033963865.1 of Cytobacillus sp. IB215316. Classification (NCBI taxonomy): domain Bacteria; kingdom Bacillati; phylum Bacillota; class Bacilli; order Caryophanales; family Bacillaceae; genus Cytobacillus; species Cytobacillus sp. IB215316. Next base: position 4,199 of record NZ_JAXBMC010000003.1, read on the forward strand.
GCGTATAGGTGGATTAGCTAGTGGAATGGATATTGATCAACTCGTCAGTGATTTAATGAGAACAGAGCGTTTGCCGCTCGATAAATTAAATCAACAAAAGCAATTGTTAGAATGGCAGCGTGATGATTATCGAGAAATGAACACGCTGTTAAAGGAATTAGATACTTTTATTTTTGAAGGAATTGATCGTGAAGGTAACCTATTGTCAAAAACAACGGTAAGCTCTGATGACAGTGTTGTGACAGCAATTGCTGATTCTTCAGCTTCGGATATTTCGACTGAGATCGAAGTGTTAAATTTAGCGAAGCCAGCCACATGGATATCTGATGGGACAGCTAACTTTATGGCTGGTACAAATCGAACGATTAGTTTATCAGTCACAAATGGTGATGGAACTGTAAGTAATAATATAACGGTCGATATCTCTGATACTGACACGTTGGATAATGTTATCAAAAAGCTTAATGATACGAAGGAGCTTGATTTAAATATTTTCCACGATTCTGAAACGAATAAAATTGTCATTACATCAAATGAACCAGGTGCACAGTCGCAAATCATGATTGACGATGCTGAGACGGAAGCGTTTTTTCAAGAAATAGGCTTTACAGCAGTTGCTGGTGCGGAACTAGGTGATACGGATGGCAATGGAGTAATTGATGGCTCAGATTCACCAATTAAAACAAGTGGGGAAGATGCTGCATTTGTAATTAATGGTTTAAGCACAACTCGTTCATCAAATGATTTTAATATTAACGGCGTAGCCTATACATTAAAAGGTGAAAGCCCTGGAACAACAGTAAGTATCTCCACATCGACAGATACAGATAAAATTGTTGATACAGTTGTGCAATTTGTTGCCAAATATAATGAAATCATTGATACAATAAATGGTAAGCTTTCGGAAAGCCGTAATCGTGATTATCCTCCTTTAACTAGTGAGCAAAGGCAGGAATTGAGTGAAACAGAAATTGAATTATGGGATGCGCAAGCGAAAAGCGGCTTAATTAGGAATGACTCAATGTTATCGAGTGGTTTAAATCAATTAAGAATAGATTTATATTCTCCAGTATCTGTTGACAATGGTTCAATTATGCTCAATGATTTAGGTATTAATACTACAAAAGACTACCTAGAAAATGGGAAGCTTGAAATTGACGAATTCAAATTACGTGAGAAAATTGCCGAAGATCCGGAAGCAGTTTATGAATTGTTTAATGCAGAAGGAAGCTCTCATGAATCAAAGGGACTTGCTACAAGATTACGAGATACACTTAGCACAACGATGGAACAAATTGTAGAGAAGGCAGGAAATCCACTTAAGACAGATGAACAATTCTCGATAGGGAAAAACTTAGTATCGATCGATAAACAAATCGATAGCTTCGAAGATCGATTAATTCAAATTGAAGATCGCTATTGGAGACAGTTCACTGCGATGGAGCAAGCAATCCAACGTGCAAACGAGCAATCTGCGTATTTACTTGAGCAATTCGGCGGTGGTTATTAATTAAAAGGAGTGCAAAAGTAATATGACATTAAATAATCCTTATCAATCTTATCAGACAAACTCTGTTGTTACAGCGTCGCCAGGTGAGCTTACGTTAATGCTATATAATGGCTGTTTAAAATTTATTAATCTAGCTCGCAAAGCCATTCAAGAGAATAGTATTGAAGAAAAGAACACTAATCTGTTAAAGGCACAAAACATTATTAAAGAGTTAATGGGATCGTTAAACATGGATATAGAAATTTCTAAAAATATGATGACGATGTATGAATATATTCTTCATAGGCTGATTGAAGTGAACATTAACAATGATGTTGAAGCACTTACAGAAGTAGAAGGGCATATAACTGAGTTTCGTGATGCATGGAAGGAAGTTATCCTTATTAATCGCCAGCAACAGCCTGACCAAGGCGGGCGAGCATAGTGGATACTGTCTCAGCGTTGCACAACGTATCTAAACAGCTGTATGACATATTACATAATGATATTCCAAAGGATGAACGTGACGGTCATATAGCAAGCATAGAGGAACTGATAACGACAAGACAGACATTAATTGATGCACTAAAGCCACCCTATACTGTAGAAGAGAAGAGGCTGGGAGCTGAAATAGTGTCTATCAATAAGGATATCGATGAGAGATTACTGCAATTAAAAAATACAATTAAGTTCGATTTGACTGACATCAAAAAAAGAAAGCAATCTACAAACAAGTATGTTAACCCATACAGAAGTTTACTTACAGATGGTGTATTTTACGATAAACGAAAATAGGTGACACGATGGTTACACTTGATGCTGTACAGTTTGAGATGGTTAAACAATATTTTAATTTGTTAGATACGATTGAAGAAGGCTTTGATTATGTAATTTCAAGCTTTGAAAACTACGAGCAAACTGAAAGTGATCGGATTTTTGCTGATATTCATGCTGCATTTTTAAAGATTTACGAAACAAATCAGTTTATGGTTCAAATCTTTCGTGAGGATGCGGATGTAGAATCTCATATCGATCAATTCGAGGATGTAGTACATGAAGTGAACAAGCTCGAAGACGTCATTTTTGACGTGGCTGCAAAGCAGAGGTTAATTGTAAGCAATATTAATCCAGTCTTCATTACATGGAAGAATTCCATTCAAAGGGCGCTACGTAAGTATATTCAGCAGTAAAAAGATGTTGGTTCATTAGCATTCCCTTAACATGTATTGTTAAACAATTTGTTATAAAGAAAGAGTTCTTAGGGATTGATCATCTTAAAAATGATCAGTCCCTTTTTTATGGTATTAAATTCCTTTCATAAAGCAAAAAGGAAAGGTCATGATTCATAAGGATCCTTTTTTGTGCATAACAATAATTACCCTCTAAAAAATTTATTTGTAGCATGCTGAAGATCGGTCGTTACGGACGAGTGTATTAATCACTTTCATCAACAACTGTAAGTCGCTTTTTCATAAGCTGGGTTTGATATAAAAATCTTTTAACTAATTTTACATACTCCCTTCTTCTAACGTCTAATTTGTAATATATCGGTTATGTATATAATGAAAATCGTCACAATTTATTCACAGATTATTTGACGTTTAAGAAGGAAATGATAAGGGCATTGTAGAAATGTATATACATAGCTTAAGAAAACCGCTTAGCGGATTTCTAGAGATAAGAGAAGGGTATGTGGCGTATAAATTTCAAACAACTTCCACACAATCTTAACTCGAATAAGTTATAAGTTTCAAGAAAATGAGGATAAGAAGGATGGGGAATTGTAAAGTCTTATTCCTGGACTTTTTGAACATCCTTTCAAAATGGAGTTCAAAAATGAGGATAAAAAGGACGAAGAAGATCAAGGCGGTGGAGCTTTGAGTACCAGGGTGTACGCTTTAAGGGTACATGGGGATCGGAAAAGCAAACCAACGCAGATATTCACTGTCATTTTTCCCGGACTTTTTTGAACATCCTCAAGTTAACTAAAGGAGGAGTTCGTGTATGATTTACAACATTCGTGGTGAAAACATTGAAGTAACTCCAGCATTGCGTGAGTATGTTGAGAAAAAGATTGGTAAATTAGAAAGGTATTTCGATGAATCTTCAGATGCCACAGTTCATGTTAATTTAAAAGTTCATAGTGATAAGCATTCTAAAATAGAAGTAACGATTCCAATGTCTCAGCTATTGTTAAGAGCAGAGGAAAATCATGAAGATATGTATGCAGCGATTGATCTTGTGCTAGATAAACTTGAGCGACAAATTCGCAAGCATAAAACTAAGGTGAACCGTAAGTTCCGAGATACTGGAACTCCTAAATATATGTTTACAAATGAGCCTGTAGCGATCCCTGATGAAGAAGAGGATGACTTAAAGCTTGTACGTACAAAGCGCTTTAACTTAAAGCCAATGGACAGTGAAGAAGCAATCCTGCAAATGAATATGCTCGGCCATAACTTCTACGTATTTACGAACTCAGAGACGAACCGCACAAATGTGGTTTATTTAAGAAAAGATGGAAAATACGGTTTAATTGAACCGAATTAAAAAAATCGATAAGAAAACGTTAGGTTGTTCATAACCTAACGTTTTTTGATGTTAATGTGAGGTAAGAGTAAAGTGCTTGCTATGTATGGAATTGCATATGATCTTTTGCATTATTGGTCAATTACTCATTGCTCTTTTATAGAAACGCTACTTTTTTAATAATATAATAGTATATGGCGAGTCACCTTATATTTGTGGTTTATGGCGAGAAGGAGTTTATTGTGAGGCTTTTTAATTAATGTTAATGAATGGAGGTGAATGTGATGGAGAAGATTTTATTAGAATTTATGAGCGAAATGCGGGAATTTAGAACAGAGATAAATGGACGTTTCACGAAGTTAGAAGGTGAAATGGACGAGCGTTTTACAAAAGTAGATAAGCGACTATCGAAAATTGAAAACGATGTAACGGAAATTAAGGAAGCTGTTGTAAATAACCTTTCTCAGTCAAGGAGTCATTTTAAACATATTGAACAATCTCTTCAGCAACATCACTCCATGTTTCAGTTAATGACTGATGAAATTAATAAAAAATAAATACCGCTATTAGTATGTACTACATCACCACTAACTACAAATTGTATAAATGAAAACGAAAGTAGTTGAAAACTCAATCTATATCACTTCATAAAAAAACTTCCGCACCTCTAATTTTACCCATTGAACAGTCTTAGATGTCTACAGCTAAATATGAATCATTTACAATGAAAAACGATGTGGCTGTCACATATCCCTCTTTTAACAATACTTTTCGTAAACGGAGTTATTTTAAAAAAATGTACTTAGAAGAATGAACTAACTCTTTTTCATACAAGTTTTGTTAAGGTTTTTGAATGAAATAAAAAATATTCATATGATTCTGCCTTCTTATGCTCCCACATTCCTCCAAAATGTTGTTCACTTTGTCTCAAAATGTTAATATTAAAAATAGGATTTCTATAAGGGAAAAAACTTAGTATATACATTATTATATATCCAGTGTGAGAATGTGTCGTATTGGGTGTAACTTATATGAAAAATAGAGGAGCGTTTTGAATGCTTGGAATGATAAAGAAAGTACTTGATGGTAATAAACGTCAAATTACTAAATTGGAAAAGCTTGCAGCACAAATTGATTCATTAAGTGCAGATATGGCTAACTTAACGGATGAGCAGTTACAATCAAAAACAGCAGAATTCAAAGGTCGTTATGATAAAGGGGAAAAGCTTGATGATATGCTTGTTGAAGCCTTTGCGGTTGTTCGTGAAGCAGCAAAGCGTGTATTAGGCTTATATCCATACAAGGTACAATTAATGGGGGGTGTTTCCCTTCATGATGGTAATATTTCTGAGATGAAAACTGGAGAAGGTAAAACGTTAACAGCGACAATGCCGGTATACTTAAATGCCTTGACAGGAAAAGGTGTGCACGTTGTAACTGTCAATGAATATTTAGCAAGTCGTGATGCTCATGAGATGGGTCAGCTATATGAATTTTTAGGATTAACAGTCGGTTTGAACTTAAACGGTATGTCTCGTGAGGAAAAAATAGAGGCGTATGCAGCTGATATTACATATGCAACGAACAATGAGCTAGGGTTTGATTATTTACGTGATAATATGGTGCTATACAAAGAACAGATGGTTCAGCGACCGCTGTATTATGCGGTGATTGATGAGGTTGACTCAATTCTTATTGATGAAGCAAGAACACCTCTAATTATATCTGGTTCAGCACAAAAGTCAGCACAATTATATGTACAAGCTAATGCGTTCGTACGTACGCTAAATAAAGAATCAGATTTTATTTTCGATGAAAAATCAAAAGGTGTTCAGCTAACTGAAGAAGGCATGAATAAGGCTGAACGTGCTTTCGGTATTGATAACCTATTTGATATTACACATGTTTCATTAAATCATCATATAAATCAAGCGTTAAAAGCGCATGCTAGTATGCATAAAGACATTGATTATGTTGTTCAAGATGGCGAAGTTGTGATCGTTGATCCTTTTACGGGACGTTTGATGAAAGGCCGTCGATATAGTGAAGGTTTACATCAAGCAATTGAAGCCAAAGAAGGACTTGATATTCAAAATGAAAGCATGACACTGGCAACAGTAACGTTCCAAAACTATTTCCGTATGTATGAAAAGCTTTCAGGTATGACAGGTACGGCAAAAACAGAAGAAGAAGAGTTTAGGAATATATATAACATGCACGTTGTCGTCATCCCAACGAATAGGCCAATCGTACGTGATGATCGTGCCGATCTTATTTATAAAACGATCGAAGGGAAGTTTCGAGCAGTTGTTGAAGATATTGCCGAACGCCATCAAAAAGGGCAGCCTGTACTTGTTGGAACAGTGGCTATTGAAACTTCTGAAATTATATCTAAGTTTTTAAAGAAAAAGGGTATTCCTCATCACATCTTAAATGCGAAAAATCATGGGAAAGAGGCACAGATTATCGAAGAAGCCGGTCAACCTGGTGCGGTAACGATTGCAACGAACATGGCTGGACGTGGTACAGATATTAAACTTGGTGAAGGTGTGAAGGAAGCGGGAGGACTTTCGGTAATCGGTACAGAACGTCATGAAAGTCGCCGAATTGACAATCAATTACGTGGTCGTTCCGGTCGTCAAGGAGATCCAGGGGTGACACAATTTTATTTATCCATGGAAGATGAGCTGATGCGTCGCTTCGGATCGGACAATATGAAAGCGATGATGGAGCGACTAGGCATGGATGATACACAGCCTATTCAAAGTAAAATGGTTTCAAGAGCCGTTGAATCAGCTCAAAAACGTGTTGAAGGAAATAACTTTGATGCTCGTAAGCAGCTTTTACAATATGATGATGTATTACGTCAGCAGCGTGAAATTATATATAAACAGAGATCTGACGTCCTGTCATCAGAAAACCTTCGTGATATCGTTGAAGGTATGATTAAGTCAACGATTGAACGATCTGTTGAATTGCATACACCGAAGGAAGAGCTTCCAGAAGAGTGGAACCTTAAAGGCATCATTGATTATACAAATGCAACGATGCTTGCTGAAGGTGATGTCTCACTTGACCAAATTAAAGGTCAGGAGCCTGAAGAAATTAGTGAGCTCATCTATGCAAAAGTAAAAGAACGTTATGATGAAAAAGAACAGCAATTAGCGCCAGAGCAGATGCGTGAGTTTGAAAAAGTTATCGTTCTGCGTGCGGTTGATAGTAAATGGATGGATCATATTGACGCGATGGATCATCTTCGTCAAGGTATTCACCTTCGAGCTTATGGCCAGATTGATCCATTACGTGAGTATCAAATGGAAGGATTTTCGATGTTTGAAAATATGGTGGCTTCAGTGGAAGAGGACGTTGCGAAGTATGTGATGAAAGCGCAAATTCGAAACAACCTCCAACGTCAAGAAGTCGCAAAAGGACAGGCGGTTAATCCAAAGCAAGACGGAGAAAAGCAAAAGCGCAAACCAGTTAAAAAAGCAGTTTCCATCGGCCGAAATGACCCATGTTATTGCGGAAGTGGGAAGAAATTTAAACAGTGCCACGGCAAATAACGGGGATCTGACCCTCGATGCTATACAGAGATAAAGATTATTTTATTCTTTACTGTGAACAAAGGTGAGTTGGCAGTGGATGCTAGCTCACCTATTTTCTTTGATAATTTGTTTTAATGTATTTAGATTACAGTCAAGAGGATATACATGTAAGGTAGGTAAAAATTATTATTGAGGTGGAAAATAAATGGATTTAGTTGAAATTAAGCAAGAGCTTGACAAAATGGCTACTCGTTTAGCTGATTTTAGGGGGTCTCTTTGACCTCGATACGAAGCAAGCTCGAATAGATGAGTTGGAAGAATTAATGGCAGCACCATCCTTTTGGGATGATCAACAAGCGGCTCAAACTGTCATAAATGAAGCAAATGGCATAAAGGATTTAGTTAACAAGTTTACAGCGCTAAATGAGACATTTGAAAATCTCGAAGTGACTCATGAGCTAGTCAAAGAAGAGCCAGATGATGATTTACAAAAAGAGCTTGAAAATGAATGTAAAGCATTAACAAAGGACTTAAATACATTTGAATTAGAATTGTTATTAAGTGAACCTTATGACAAAAATAATGCGATTTTAGAGCTACATCCAGGTGCGGGTGGTACAGAATCACAAGATTGGGGTTCAATGTTGTTGCGTATGTATACACGTTGGGCAGAGCGAAGAGGTTACAAAGTAGAAACCTTGGATTATTTACCAGGAGACGAAGCTGGTATTAAAAGTGTCACACTGTTGATTAAAGGGCATAATGCATACGGCTATTTAAAAGCGGAAAAAGGTGTTCATCGCCTCGTTCGAATCTCACCTTTTGATTCGTCAGGTCGTCGTCATACGTCCTTCGTATCATGTGAAGTGATGCCAGAGTTTAACGAAGACATTGAAATTGATATTCGTACTGAAGATTTGAAAATAGACACGTACCGTGCAAGTGGGGCGGGTGGTCAGCACGTCAATACGACTGATTCGGCAGTAAGGATTACTCATACTCCGACTAACGTTGTTGTTACGTGCCAATCAGAGCGTTCACAAATTAAAAACCGTGATCGAGCGATGAAAATGTTAAAAGCAAAGCTCTATCAAAAGAAAATTGAAGAACAACAAGAGCAGCTCGCTGAAATTCGTGGTGAGCAAAAGGAGATCGGTTGGGGAAGTCAAATTCGTTCTTACGTATTTCATCCGTATTCTCTCGTGAAAGATCATCGTACGAATACTGAAGTAGGTAACGTACAAGGTGTGATGGATGGTGAGCTTGATTCATTCATCGATTCGTACCTTCGTTCAAAACTTAACTAAACTGATATTGCCCCATTCTATATGAGTGGGGTTTTTGTGTACCTTATTATGAGAATAGTTTTTTGTGTTTAGGTAAGTAAATCCTCCATTTGGACAGTAAACGAAAGAATACGGCAAGTAAACCCACTCATATGATAGTAAACGAAGAATATGGCAAGAAAAACCTTTCATCTAGACAGTAAACAGAAAAGTTTGGCAAGTAATAGCATTCAAATGGACAATACCAAACATGATCAACTAATAAATAATTGGGTTGCTCAATATACAGAACATATAACTTAAGCATGCAGATATTATGACGAGTGAACAATAAAACGTATTTAATCAAATCAATTTGGCACCAAAAACTACTATATATAAGTACGAGATTAAATTATTCATCGAAACTCCCTCTTATGTCTCTCATTAAGTTCTATGCGTTAAGTATTTTTCATTTTTTACCACTTATAAGATAGTTCCTCAAACAAAAAATAAGCAATAAGTTCCTTCTATAGTTTACTCCTTTAACACGTTATATGGTTAGCATTTACACGATATTTCCACCATGCTATACTCTCATAGGCAATTAGTAAAATTGTCTACATGACTTTTAGAATTGTGTTTAAAAAGGTGGAGAAAAAAGGATGAAGAAACGAAGCCGTAAGAGTCAAGCATTGGACCCGAAAATAATCGCAACACTAGACATATGTTATATACTGATTGGATCGGCTATTGTTGCTCTTGCTTTTAACTTGTTTTTACTACCGAACAATGTTGCCTCTGGTGGGGTTAGTGGAATTAGTACGATTACTAAAGAGATGTTTGGATGGAAGCCTGCTTATGTGCAATGGGCATTCAATGTACCATTATTTATCGCTGGCGTAATATTACTTGGTCGGAAATTTGGAATGAAAACATTAATTGGTACAGTATTTTTACCGTTTGTTGTTTATTTATCTGAAAACCTAGAGCCTGCTACTCAAAACCCGCTGTTAGGGGCACTATTTGGAGGAATGGGTGTCGGACTAGGGCTAGGGATCGTTTTTCGTGGACAAGCATCAACAGGAGGAACAGATTTAGCTGCGCAAATTTTTCATAAGTATACAGGCATTTCCCTTGGAACATGCGTCGCATTTATTGACGGTATCATCGTTATAACAGCGGCTATTGTATTTGATATTGAAAGTGGTCTATATGCAATTATCGCATTATTTGTTACGAGTAAAACGATTAATTTCATACAAGTTGGGTTAGGCTATTCAAAAATGGCAATGATTATTACAAATGAGCAAGAGGAAGTCCGTAGTAAAATATTGCATGAACTTGATCGAGGAGTGACAAAGCTCTCAGCTTTTGGGGGCTATACGGATGACGAAAAGCCAATTCTTATGTGCGTTGTGAACCAAACAGAGTTCACTAAATTGAAACAATTGGTTAAAAGCATTGATACATCAGCATTTGTCGTTGCTATGGACGCCACCGAAGTCCTTGGTGAGGGTTTTAAAAGGGCCTAAATTGGGTATAATAAAGTTATATTTTACTAATTTCAGACATGAGGGGGAATCGCAAATGAAAAAGAAATTACTTGCATTATTGATGGGTACATCTCTTGTTTTAGCTGCTTGTGGTGGTGGCGGAGATGAAGCTACAGAACCAAAAGAAGAGGCTGAAACTACACCAACTGAAGAAACTGAAACAGAAACAGGAGATACAGGTGCAGTGAATGTTGCTGCAGCAGAAGATGTTTATAAACAAAGCTGTGCTGGTTGTCACGGTGGAAATTTAGAAGGCGGATTTGGTCCACAGCTAGAGGATATTGGCAGTAAGCTTTCACAAGCAGACATTGAAGATATCATTGCGAATGGTCAAGGTTCTATGAGTGGTGGAATCATTACTGGCGATGATGCAGTAAATGTTGCAGCATGGTTAGCTGAGAAAAAATAAGTTTTTGATAAAAATTAGCTTTTACATAAAAAGTCATTCCATTAACACGGTTTGGCTTTTTTTATTTATAGTTGTTTTTCAGTAATAATTTCTTGACTAAAGTTACTGCGGTACGCCCCTAAACAATACCCCCTTTACCTTTTGGATTAATTATTAACTCTATTTCTATTTTTCACCTGCTTTAGACCTAATAGTAAATAAGAAGAGTTTCTATATAAACAAATAGCAACTAAATTTACAAAGATCTTTTAATTTAGGAAAAAAGCTTTATTTTATTACCTCTTTTGACAATGTTCACGATTAATTGAGTGAGTCTGGTGCTCTTTTTGAAATATAACTGTAATAATTTTTTGTCCTAAATAGTCTATCTTTGATGTTATAATGGATATTGTGAATGTAAAATTATTGGATTTATCCATATAATTTGTCAAAAAACAGACTAACAAGAGTGTTTTTTACATAAAATGACAAAATTTAGGTGATATTAATGATAGAAATGCAGGATGTGTATAAAACTTATCCTAACGGGGTCCTTGCGATTAACGGGATTAGTGTGAAAATTAATGAAGGTGAATTTGTATATGTCGTTGGACCTAGTGGTGCTGGGAAATCAACGTTTATTAAAATGATGTACCGTGAAGAAAGGCCTTCAAATGGTTCGATTATGATAAATGGAATCAATTTATCAAGTCTTAAAGAAAAAAAGGTTCCTTTGTTACGAAGGCATATAGGAGTTGTCTTCCAAGATTTTAAACTTCTTCCTAAGCTTACTGTTTATGAAAATGTAGCATTTGCTTTAGAAGTAATTGAAGAGAATCCAAAATACATAAAACGAAGAGTGATGGGAGTATTAGATTTAGTTCGCCTGAAGCATAAGGCTCGTTTTAAGCCAGATGAATTATCTGGTGGAGAGCAGCAGCGTGTATCTATTGCCCGTTCCATCGTTAACTCTCCAAAAATAATGATAGCAGATGAACCTACGGGGAACCTTGACCCAGATACAGCGTGGGAAATCATGGACATATTTGAGGAAATTAATAATAGGGGAACGACAATTTTGATGGCGACTCATAATAGTGAGATCGTAAACAAAATTAAAAAACGAGTTATTGCAATTGAAAATGGCAAAATTGCCCGTGATGAAATGAGAGGGGAGTATGGTTATGAAATTTAGTACCCTCAAAAGACATACACGGGAAAGTGTTAAAAACCTAGGAAGAAACGGGTGGATGACCTTTGCTTCTATCAGTGCAGTGACTGTTACTTTGCTGTTAGTAGGTGTTTTCCTTGTCATTATGATGAATATGTATCACTTTACTCAATTGATAGAAGAAGATGTAGAAATACGTGTGTTCATTGATACTGTAGCTACGGGTGATGAGGTCAAGGAGTTAGAAAAGAAGATTGATAAAATAGCTGAAGTTAAATCTATTACCTTCGTATCAAAGGATGAAGAGCTTGATAGCTTAGTAGAAAGTCTCGGACCAGTTCTTGATATGCTCAAGGGTGATAATAATCCTTTATCTGATGTATACGTTGTGAAAACGAATCAACCGATTGAAGTAAATGAAGTAGCGAAAAAAATAGAAGATTTCTCAGCAGTCGCACAGGTTGATTATGGTGAAGAAGTTGTGAACAACCTATTTAAAATCTTTAATGTATCACGAAATATAGGGTTAGGTTTAGTCATAGGACTATTATTTACCGCAATGTTCCTGATCTCAAATACGATAAAAATTACGATTGTAGCACGCAGAAGTGAGATAGAGATTATGAAATTAGTTGGCGCAACTAATTCATTTATTCGCTGGCCGTTTTTCTTAGAAGGGCTATGGCTTGGAATATTAGGGGCAATTTTACCAATATCTATCATTCTAACAGCCTATTATTATTTACAAGAAAATGCACAGCCGATGCTATCTGCTGACTTTCTACAAATGCTCCCATTTTACCCATTTGCACTGCAAATCGCTTTAATACTCATTCTGATTGGTGCATGTATCGGTGTTTGGGGTAGTTTAATGTCCGTTCGAAAATTCTTAAAAGTATAGATAAAGAGATAACATAAAAAATGATCTTAGTGTGTGAAAGAATGAGATAATGAAAACTCAATGTTTGGAGGAATAACTTTGAAGCCTTTCAAATCAAAGCTATTATTACTTGGAGTTTCAGTTACAGTTGGGCTTAGTGGACTATTAGTTACTTCGGATAACAATGCTGCTTTCGCAGTAACAACACAAGAAATTGAAGATAAGAAAAGCGAAATTAAAAATATCCAAAGTAAGAAAAGTCAAGTTGCTGGTGAAATTACTGATGCAGAAAAGGAAGTTGAAGAATTACAACAGGAACAAGCTGTGTTACTTGATGAAATTAGACGTTTAGATATTGCCGTAGCAGAAACAAATGAACAAATTATTGCAAAGCAAGCTGAAATTGAACAGAAAAAGGAAGAAATTGAAGTATTAAAAGGTAAAATAGCTGATTTGAAAGAACGAATTGAAGCAAGAGATGAGCTTATAAAAAATCGTGCTCGTTCCTTACAAGAAGGAGGAGGAGCAGTTAGCTACTTAGAAGTTTTGCTTGGTGCAAAAGACTTTGGTGATTTCATAGGACGAATGAGTGCTGTAGCTAAAATTGTTAAAGCTGATAAAGAGATTTTACGTGCTCATGAAGCGGACAAGCAGTTGAAGGAAGAAGAGGAAGCCAATCTTACACAACAAAAGGAAGAATTAGAAGTAAAACTAGGTGAACTAGAAACATTACAGGCTGAGCTAGAGCGACAATCACAAGAAAAAGAAGTGTTTATGGAACAGCTAAAGGATAAAGAGGAAGAGCTAGAAAGAGAGATTCTTTCAAAAGAGGAAGAACAAGCGATTCTTGCAAAGCAAGAGCAGGCAGCAAAAAACCTGCTAAAAGCATTGGAGGAAGAGAAAAAGCGTGAAGAGCAAGCGAGGCAGAATGGTGGCTCTGCAGGATCAGGGACATTTATTAAACCAGCCGCAGGATCATATACATCTGGCTATGGGGCACGATGGGGTACAACTCACTTTGGAGTAGATATTGCAAAACGCGGAACAGTACCTATTGTAGCATCAGCTACAGGTGTTGTATTCAGATCCTATTATTCTACTAGCTATGGTAATGTTGTATTTCTATTGCATGATATTGATGGACAAACCTATACGACTGTTTACGCACATATGAGTAGTCGAGCTGTTTCAGAAGGACAAGTTGTAACCCAAGGACAGCAAATTGGTTTGATGGGTAATACTGGGTTTTCCTTTGGTCAGCATCTTCATTTTGAAATACATAAAGGCTATTGGAATGCATCAAAATCAAATGCCGTAAACCCTAGAGACTATATTAACTAAGGTTTTTTCATACAAACATTCACAACGTAAAATGTTGGAAAAATAATAGGAAGCATATAAACCTTAAACTAGCTGTTCTGTTTTTACAATAACAGCAAAGCTTATGAATGTACCTTCCCTATATATGATGTTCAGACTTCCGTATAACAGAATTTATTGAATACCTTGAGGTAGTCTGTGTAGAAAGACCGTAAGTGCTCATGTACTTACGGTCTTTCTTTAGCATTGCTTTTTAGTATACATCATTTGTAGATTCATATAGAATAAGAAACAAGCGGTAAGCTTCATTACAAAAAAATAAGTCAACATGGGTACAATATACCCTGTTCGTATGGGCTGAAAGTCTTGGTTTAAATGTGCTTTATTTATAATTTCTTCAGTTAGTTCCAGCCTATATTTAGTGGAATCAGCATTTTAGATTTGGTTAGCTTAAAAGATGATTTCATCCGGCTCATTCTAAAGCACAGCCTTCATAAGAAATGATTTCAGCATTTGGTGGTAGTTTATAGTGGTGACAAGGGCATTGAAGAGGTGTAGCTATTAAGGTGTAAATAATATGCAAAGGAGTGAAAAATTTGTCTCTAGCGATAAGTAATAATAAGCTTTTACAAGCAAAGAATGTTATGGAATTACAAAAAAAAGAAATGACTGAATTTTTAAATAATGCTGATAACATTGTCGAATCATCCAATAACCTAACGTACCTTTCAAACGATATTAATAATCAAGTGAATGAGGCATCTCAGTATGCTGAAGATGGCACTCAAACAGTAGTCCGTACTGTAGAAGAGATGAACAGTATTCAACAAGCCTCTACGGAGTTATTAATAAAGGTTGAAACATTAACTGGATTATCTCATCATTTAACTGAAATGATTAAATCATTACAAAATATTTCTTCGCAGACGAATCTTTTAGCTTTAAATGCCTCCATAGAAGCAGCCCGTGCCGGTGATGCAGGGAGAGGGTTTGATGTTGTCGCAAAAGAAATTCGTAAGCTATCTGAAGAGAGCGCAAAAGCAACAAAACAGGCGCAAACTTCAATTTCATCCATCTTATCTGAGATTCAAGATATTAGCGATCTTTCAAAGGATGGACAACATAAAATAGGAACAGGGATTCAAAGTGTTCAAACGTCAAAAGAGCTATTCGATTCAATCCACTCAGCGATCTCAGTTGTAGCTAACCAAAAAGAAGAGCTAAGGAATGTAACTGAAGAGATCAATCAAATGAGTCAAAAGGCTAACACGATAAGTCAAAGTATATCTGAAAATAGAAAAGTTATTGCAATAGGTTTAGATTCAGCTATAAGCGTACATAGTTAACTAGCGATAAGAAAACTGGAGAAAGGACAAGCAGTACATAAGGTTGTTGGACCATATCGGTTAACGACGGCTCTCATGCTGTGGATACATACAACAGGCATATTTAACATGGCCCATTAAGCAATTGCTACCACCATTTTCTTAGAAAATGTCCATTTCTTAATACATATATGTACGATAAGGATGCTTAGAATCGCAATAATAACTGTCTTTATGACAATCAAATACAACAGTGACAGTAAAAACATTGAATAGTCTATCATAAATGATCGATATATATTTAAGATAATAAATCCATATAAACTAATTGTGTCGAGCTTTTGATATTGCTCGGTTTTCTTCATATACAAATGCATGTCCTTTTTTAATAAAAGCAATACATTGCACAGAAAAGTTATTGTTTAGATTTCTGAGCGCGATGTTTTGTTTTTGTATGTAAACATATGGATTAATTACGATAGGATTTGAAAAAAGAGTTGGAAAGCTTTAAACTATATATAACGACATAAAATGAAATAGTTATTCATATAGTTGCTGTAAAGGCATCGCACTACTATCGTGTGATGCCTTTGCTACAATGTTTTCATAAATATGTAAGATCATACGTTATTTTGGTTACGCTTAATAGTGTGTGTTCAAATGGAAAGTTGGACATCATGATATAATAGTGAGTGCGAAGTTAAGGGGGAACGTTGTTGTGAGTCGAAAAACAGCAGTAATTTTGATCGTTATATCGATGCTACTAGGAGCTGGAGGTACTTACGCTGGAGTAAAGTATATTGATGATGATCAACCAGTCATTCAGTCGGACCAGTTGACTAGTGTAGAAGACAAAGCTGTTCAGCAAGAGGTCACCAATGATGAAGAGGATTTTACAAAAGTTGAAGAAGTGTTTGAATTAATTAAAAATCGTTATGTAGAACAAATTGATGACTCAGAGTTGATTGAAGGAGCCATCGAAGGCATGATTGAAACGTTAGAAGATCCGTTTTCGTCATATATGGATAAGGAGACAGCTGACCAATTTAATCAGTCACTTTCATCGTCATTTGAAGGAATTGGTGCAGAAGTAAGTATGGAAGATGGCATTCTTACAATTGTAACACCCTTTAAAAATTCTCCTGCCGAAAAAGCAGGGCTAAAGTCTAAAGATAAAGTTATTAAAGTAGATGGTGAAAGTATAGAAGGCTTGGATCTATTTGAGGCAGTGTTAAAAATTCGTGGAGAAAAAGGGACGACCGTCGTTTTAGAGGTGATTCGAGAAGGTGTTTCTGACACTATAACTTTTGACGTTGTGAGAGATGAAATACCTATTGAAACAGTCTATTCATCTGTAAAAGAACACGCAGGGAAAAGCTTAGGATATATTCAAATTACTTCTTTTTCTGAAGACACGGATGAAGATTTTGAGCAACAGCTAGAACAGCTTGAAAAACAAAATATAG
Source organism: Cytobacillus sp. IB215316 (assembly GCF_033963865.1). Classification (NCBI taxonomy): domain Bacteria; kingdom Bacillati; phylum Bacillota; class Bacilli; order Caryophanales; family Bacillaceae; genus Cytobacillus; species Cytobacillus sp. IB215316. The sequence goes on from NZ_JAXBMC010000003.1 coordinate 21,133, forward strand.
ATGGTCTTGTTGTTGATGTTCGTGGTAATGGTGGAGGTTATTTAGATAGTGTAGAGAAAATGTTAAAACAATTAGTTACTAAAGATAAGCCATATGTACAAATTGAAGACCGCAATGGTGAGAAGCTACGTAGTTCTTCATCATTAAAGGAACAGAAGCCTTATCCAATCGTAGCTCTAATTAATGAAGGTAGTGCCTCTGCATCAGAAATCTTTGCTGTGGCGTTAAAAGAAGCAGGTGGTTACGATATTATAGGGGAAACATCATTCGGAAAAGGAACAGTTCAACAGGCGATTCCGATGGATGATGGTAGCAGTGTAAAGCTTACTCAATTTAAATGGTTAACCCCAGATGGAAACTGGATTCATGAAAAAGGTGTGGAGCCAACTATTGAAGTGAAGCAACCAGCTTATTTTTACACAAATCCAATCCAGTTTGAAGAAGATTTAACCTATGATATGAATTCTGAACACATTAAAAATATTCAAATCATGTTAAAAGGACTCGGCTTCGACCCAGGCCGTGAAGACGGCTATTTCGGGAAAGAAACTGAAACAGCTGTATCGAAGTTTCAGCAAGCGAATAACCTTGAAGCCACAGGAGTTATAAATCAAGAAACAGCAACACAAATAGAAGATAGAATTATTGAGGAAATCGGTAAAGAAGAAAATGACGCTCAATTAAAGGCAGCATTGGAACAACTGACAAAATAAGTTGCGAAGGTCTGACATTACAATTAAATTCTGTATAAAAATCTTTTTGAGATGCTATGCAGGACATGATTGTGTGACAGACCTTTTTTCTTTATATTTATATCCCTGTTTCTTCATGTGAATTTTTGTAGTAGACAAGATTGTCAGTCCACTCATCGAATTCATAGATAAAGCCTTTCCTTATACATTCAAACTCCATACCTACACTTTTGGCTAATTGAATGGATGGTGCATTATCAATATTAATATGAGCTTCAATACGATGGAATTTTAATTCTCTGAAGGCCATATAAAGTGCTTCATTTACAGCCTCTTTACCATAGCCTTTCCGCCAATGATGATTATGAACTGTATAACCAATCCTTCCCCATTGAAAATGATCTCTTGCTAAAGTGGAAAAATCAATCATCCCTACATGTGTACCTGCTTCTTTCAGGAAAATGCCAAATATGTACACTTGATCACTCAATGCTAATTCTTGATGCTTTTCTACTAAGTTGTTAAACCACTCACGTGTACACATACTCATATCAATTTTTCCTTCGTCATGCCTATGTTGAGATTGGAATCTATTGTTAAATTCGTTAAGCCAGTTTTCGTAATCTTCTTGTGCTAATGGTCTTATGACTAATCTTGTTGATTCTGAAGCTGTATTAAATTGCTGCAAATAAACACCCCTAAATACTTAATAGTTATTTTTAATACTTAGATATACAACTAGTGCTCTTGTCGTAAACTTTGTTACTACTGTTATCAAATTAGTTTCAAAAATGTGGTTTTATATTGTTAGCTATCGATGTACAGAAGAAAAGGTGCCATGAACTCTAGTTGTTTATTTCTTAATGCGAAAACATCCTTTATAAAACGCTCATAAAAATTTATGTAACTAATTTACTTTAGTAAACAAAGAGGTATAACGATCTAACTCATGTGCTAGATCACAGACACAATCATGTTAAATACTAAATAAATTCGTATTTGATGTAATAGTCATAGGTGTAAATTGTGTAAACACATCATATCATGAAAGGTCATGCAGAGGTTGATATTGAACGTATCCTTTTTTCCAACAATTTGATAAAATAATAGATAACTAATTGTACGTATTTCATAGATAACCGAGGGGGTGGCTTAGTGGTAGAAGAATGGGTATTAGAGTTCCTTAAAGCGATTGGTCGCTTTTTCCTTCATCCATTAACATATTATTTTATTGCATATACATTACTAATCGGCTTTATCCGTGTGAAGAAAGAACGTCGTGATTTCCATGTTCGTATTTATGATTCTTTTCTTGAGCTTCGATCCTTATTTTCAGTCGGTCTATTTGCCGGAGCAATTCTTTCAATCGTCACAATCGGGGTAGGAATTGTTCTAACACTAGAGACTCTTGTTATTGTTGCAATTATTACTTTGATATTAAGCTTTATGATCACACCTAGATTGTTAACACCAGCAAATGTGTTAGGTTTAACATTCTTTTCTTTAATATTATTACCGAAATTAGACTTAAATGATTTTGCTATGTTGTCATTTTCGTCAGACCAGTTGTGGACAAGCTTGTCAGGATTGGCCATTCTACTCGCATTATTTATGATAATGGAAGGTTTTTTAATTTGGAAAAAAGGTGGGGTAGGAACGTCGCCTTATTTGAAAAAGAGTAAGCGTGGACTACAAGTAGGGGCACATAAAGCACAACGAATTTGGATGTTGCCTGTACTATTTCTATTGCCGGGTGAAGTTATTACTACTCAAATACCTTGGTGGCCGGTCTTTTCCATAGGACAAACTGAGTATGCGTTATGTTTCGTTCCTTTTGTCATCGGTTTTTCAATGCATATTCAAGGTATGCATCCATCTGAAATGATCCAACAAACAGGAAAACGCGTCTTATTGCTCAGTTTGATTGTAGCTACTGCTGCTATTAGTAGTATTTGGTTACCTGTATTTGCAACGATTGCTGTATTCATTGCGATACTAGGAAGAGAAATGATTGCCATTCAACAACGGTTGAAAGATGACTCCTATCCTTTTTATTTTTCACAGCGTGATCACGGTCTTGTTGTGTTAGCTATTATCTCCCAGTCTCCAGCAGAAAAAATGGCAATTCAAGTTGGAGAAATGATTACGAAAGTGAATGGTGTAACTGTTCGATCAGTAGAAGAATTTTACGAAGCTATACAAAAAAATAGTGCTTTCTGTAAGCTTGAAGTCATTGATGTGAATGGTCAGGTACGCTTTACACAAAGAGCGTTATACGATGGCGAGCATCATGAGCTAGGCATACTATTCGTCCAAGATGATAAGAAATGGGATAATGAAGCGGTATAAAATTGAAATAGAGGTTCACTCGCCATTTATTTATATATCATATGACTGTTGAGTATTCTCCTATTTTGGGAACTATAGCAACAAAATTTACGAAAAGAGGGGCGTTAATAGACGCTCCTCTTTACAATAATTGCATTGTGGTCATACAAGTTTGATCTGTTTTATAAGTAGAAAAATTGTTTTCTGCCATTTTTCCGTCATGGGTTATTCTAACTTCGTATTCTTTGTCACGTGGTAACCACATGTCAATAAAGCCATTTTCTCCAGAAACCATTGTTTCCTCAATAATTATATTCCCTGATGCATCTACGATTACAACATCAAATTGCTCATTTGCTAGTTCACCTTGGCAGCCTGTCAAGCTATGGTTTGTACATGGATGTGTATCCTTTACATATGGTGCAATTGAAACAAAGAATTCATCATCTGGTAAATCATACTCACGTTTCTCTCCGCTAGTTTCCTCTACAATGAGTTGCTCAGATGTAATAGATGCATTCTCCGCGTCAATGTTACCAATACTGTAGTCATTTACTAAATCTTTAATAGACTGTGGATCCATTTCTTGTTGAGATTGTGTCTGTGTATTTTCTTCACTGCAGCCTACTAACAAAAACGCAGTTGAGAGGACTACAAATACACTTTTCAATTTCATTAATATCCACTCCTTATTAGTTTCTACATGGTATTATACAGTATTTACTGTTAATTAGATAAAAAGCAAAATGGTTATCACTAAAATGTCATAATTTGTTTCTCAATCGTTTTAAAATGGTGAGTAAGAATGAGCTATATGTAGTCTAGTACGAGGGACATAACACTTATTGCGATACGAACAAGGCAAGAAAGTTAGCAAGCAGAACTAAGTGTCAGCCACGTATTCTGTTTGTCAATTGGGAATTAGCTACATTCAGTATATATGTTTACCTTCGTGTATTTAGTTGGATGTTAACAAAATGTTTTAAGAATCTGCAAAGTTTCTCAATTTATTTTTAAGATAATAACAGTAAATAAATGAAGGAGGGAAAAAGGATGAAAAACAAAATAATGGTCGGCATACTAACTGCAAGCTTAGCAATTGGAGCTGGTACTACTGCTTTAGCAAATGGAGGTCAATCAAGTAATTTCATGATTAATGACGATAAGATGAATAACATGGGTTGGAACGAAAATAACTTTGAATGGACTGAAATGAAAGAATACATGGAGGAAGTACATCCTGATCTCGGGGAAGAGGATTTACAAGAAATGTATAATTCTTGTCATGGTGAAAGCTCAAAGTCATTAACAAATACAACATTATAATAGTAACACATTCTAATCGTAAGTCGATTTATTAGCTCTGGGTCATAAGTAGATGATGTAGATAACTGAAACAATCCTTTAGTAGGGTTTAAGTAGTAGCTAAATGCTATGTGCTTATATGTTAGATACATTCAGTGCGAAAACAGCCACATGTATAGAAGGTTGAGTACAAATTGTTGTTATTTACTATGAAAAAGGGCGTAACCTCATTACTTAGGTATACGCCTCTTTTTTGATAATAATTGTTAATTTTGCAGAAAAAGTTCACGGATTGATGAATGGAGACATTACTAATTTCTTTAATAACAGAATCCATTTCATTGGCATTATTGTTCAATGTTCATTGAGTTTATTACAAGACACTCACACTCAAGTTTGACTGTTTTTATCTTTACTACTTGTATTCGTTTGTTGTTTATAAAAGCTTGTTGTAATTACATAGCCTAGAAAAATAATTGCATACAGACTAAGATTATTTTTCCAGCTAAAAGCCTGTAAATCAAAAAAGATAGAATATCCAGGTACGTAAAAGTAACTTATTATTATAATCAACACTGCAGGGATTCCTAGAAATTTTTCACTGGCTATGTTGGCTAGCGGTATTTGTCCATAGATTACTTTATTGTCCAAATTAGCACGGTTACTATCCAAATAACTGCGTTTACTATCGTAAAATGATCTTTTACTCTCCAAAAAGCTGCGTTTACTATCGAAAAATGATCTTTTACTCTCCAAAAAGCTGCTTTTACTATCGAAAATGATCTTTTACTATCTAAAAAGCTGCGTTTACTATCGAAAAATGCCCTTTTACTCTCCAAAAAGCTGCGTTTACTATCGAAAAATGATCTTTTACTATCCAAAAAGCTGCGTTTACTATCGAAAATGATCTTTTACTATCCAAATAACTGCGTTTACTATCGGAAAATGATCTTTTACTATCCAAATAGCTGCGTTTACTATCGAAAAATGATCTTTTACTATCCAAAAAGCTGCGTTTACTATCGAAAATGATCTTTTACTATCCAAATAACTGCGTTTACTATCGGAAAATGATCTTTTACTATCCAAATAGCTGCGTTTACTATCCGAATGTCTACTTTTACTGTCCAACTACAAAAAAAAGAGGCTTCTCTTCGCGAGAAAAATTGAGAAGCCGCTCTATATCTCTTCAATCCAAGTAAATGTGACTATTTGCTCGTCAACATCGAAGGTAGTGACCTTCGTCGTGTCTCCATTTGCTTTTTTAGACAGATTTACCTTGAATTTTAAACGTTCACGACACTAACATTAGTCAATTCCAACGAGTTTTTTATATTCATTTATCGTCATTCCAGGAGGAATATTCAAGCGGTTCAATAGGTGTGGATCATCACCTTTTTTTACATAGCCTCGTTTAGTTGTAAAAGCCATTTTAAACCCTTCCTCCTTCACAACTTTTACTATATCTTCATTATATTTGCCAAAAGGATAAGCAAAGTAATCTGTCTCCAAGATTGATTTATTCAATCGTAAATCTTCTTGTACTTCTTCAAGAGGCTTAGCGACTAAGTGACTTGTTTGTCCTTTTAGCCGATGCATATTATGTGTATGAGCGGAAACGGAAAAAACATCTCTCATGTTATCAATCATTTGAGTGCTCAAATATTGAAATTTTGTAGCTTTTGGATTATATGGTGCCCCTTCATTCGGAGTACGGCCAGTTATAATAAATAAATTTCCAAGTTGTTTATTGGTTTTTAATATAGGATAAGCATATTCATTAACAGACTGTAGCCCATCATCAAATGTCAACGCGACGACTTTTCCAGGTAAATTCGTCGTACCATTTAGATAACCTTCTAAATCTGTGAGTGTAATAGTTTCAACTTCTTCCTCAGCTAATATAGTCATTTGCTGAGAAAATTCATGCGGGGGAATGATATTGAGATTACCAGGGTAAAGATTGTCTTCATCGTATGAAAAATGGTGGTACATTAATATTGGAATCCCATCATCAAGTTCTACGTCTGACTTTTTTACATAGCCGACCTTACCTGCTATCTTCACTTCATAATAATCGTTTGACTCAGACATGATAGGATATCTTAAGTTTTGAGCAATCGTTGCGATAGGATGAAGAGAATCTGATGGTTGTTCAAATATATTTGTTTCTTTAATCGTAATAAACATGTCGTTTGTGTTTTTTGTAGACTTCAATCTGTATGGTTCTTCATTAACAATGACATCTGTTTTTTTTACATACCCATTTCCGTTACCAAAGGAAATTTGCCACCATTCATTACTATAATCACGTAGTATCTCGAATGTATGTCCATTTTGTAAATACCCCACAATGGTGAATTCTTCCTTCCTATTATCGTATACAGGAGTAAAAGCGCTATTAGGCTCTAGTTTTAGTATGCTTGTTTGTTGACTTGCTTTTGTAGGTGTGTAATTTATACTCATAGCAGATTGAACAATGCCAATAACGAATGCAAAAAGCAAAAACAATCCTGCCATGACACTTAAAGACTTAAAAATCATTTTATACCTTTTCATATTTTCCCCTTGTTCCAATGATGATTGATTATTATTACTAATAATGGAAGATAGAATGCTATAGTCACCTATTATACAATTAATAAAATTTGAGAGCTATAAGTAAATGAGCACATTACTTAGTAACTAATCTTTGTTGATATTAGTATAGATGTCTAATTCATTTCAATGGTATGTATATCCAATCGTAGTTTAGTAGCTAGGTTATTGTGAAGAGGGAATAATTACATTTTTTGCGTATGATATTTAGGTGGAAGGTGGTAATGAGTTTAGTTGTTATTTGTAGGCTGTTTTCGCATAAACTGTTGTTATTCGTACTAAGGTCTTAACACGTATAAATATAGAGTTAGAGACAGCCTTTCTTCTGTAAATCAAAGTATACCAAACCACTGCATGCGGTTGAAAATATGTGAATAAAAGCAATATATTATACGAAAATAGCCTTTTGTAAAAGCTCTTTTCACAATCTTTCTTATTATTGTTTAAAGTTAGGGTAACTAAAAATGTCGATTAGTATTATTTTTTAAGCTGTAGAAGCAATCCCATAACAGCCTAATTTTTTTATTATACTGTTGTCGACATGATATAGAGGCTTTCTTACGTGAAATGATAACAAGCGCTAGGGAAATCTCCCAGCGCTAGTAGTGTTACCATTGTACTACTTGTTATGAAGAAGCTGCTTTATTCGATTTTGGAAAGACTGAATATGATAGTGAGATCACCGCATCAAGTGTTAGAATGATCATCCAAATTCTGCTTAGGTTATTTACAATTGCGTTGTTAAAAGGGAAAGTAGCATTTTTATTGTTAAGCCAAACTGTAAATAGTTGTTCGATGCTGTTAATATTAACAATTTCTTCTGACAAACCGTAAGAAATGAATAATATGAAATGTACAATAGCAAAGATAAGAAAGTGAGAAAAAAATTGTTTTCGTTGATTTTTGGCATGAGCTTTACCATATAGTACTTTAGCTGGTTTAGCTTGAGGAATAGGTTCTCCTTTCCAAAGAGCGACTTTTTGTTGAATAATAGTATCTAACTTTTGTGCATCTGCTTTACCGTATGTGAGAGCGTAGACGATAATAACTAATATAATGATCTGATAGCTCGTAAATTCTCCTGTTTTTAAGTAATCAAAAAACCCCATTGCTGCAATCCATAGATCATTTATGATAAAAATGAGAAATAATAGCATGCTCAGCTTTTTTAACCCAAACCAATAGCGAACAGTCAAAAATGATATCATAAACACCCAAAAAAAGATTTCAGCAATTATTAAAAAAATCCATTTATGTTCTAGAACGAAATCCATAACGAACTTCTCCTCCTAATTTTTAAAAGAGCTTTGGACTCTCATTTCAATTTTCAATATGACCTCTGAAATTAAACCCTAGCTAACTCCTTATATGTGATACTAGGCCAAAGCTGTAGCTATTACAGCAATACCATTTAAGCAACCATGAATGATCATAGCTGGTATGACCGAACCTGTCCGTTCGTACGTCCATGAAAAAACAAGCCCACTTACAAAAGTGATTGGCAGCACATTATATGTTGGTATGTGAACGAGCATAAAGATTAATGAGCTAACCGTCATACCGGTATATATCCCCCATTTTCCCCTTAGCCATTTATAAATAAATCCCCGATAAAAAACCTCTTCATAAAAGGGAGAAATTACACTAGCAGATACAAACCCAATGATTAAGTTAGCAGGAGTGACCTGCAATTGAATACTAGCTGTTTTACTATTTTCATAGCTAACTCCAAACCACGACATAACAAATAGTATAATGATGCCAACAATGATTAAAAGTATTATCCAAAGTATAATCCATGTCAAATATTGAATTGGAAACGATCGTAGACCAATATCCTTCCATGTTAAATGATGAGGCTCTAATGAAATCATATAAATACTGTATAAAAAACATATTGCCATTATTAGCCCAGTGAGGGTACCTGCATATAGATCGTTTGCTAATATATTATTTATATATGCATGTAATAAATATTCAATAAGTATGGGTACAACAACGAATGCTACTATAAGTGCTCCTATGAATTCCTTCCATGTCCAAACTTCATCTTTAAAATCGAATCGTTTAATTTGTATACTTTCCATAAATAAATCCTCCAAATTAATGTATGTTTTAGCTATGAATGGTGAATGACTTCGATATGAATAAATTCCATATGATACAATTATTGTAAAAGGTGACGTAACGTCACTTGCAAGTACTTTTTCTAAAGTGTTTTATGGGATATTGTCAGAATAGATGGCATTTGTTTAACAATCGTTATGAAAATAACTATCCGTAAACTTTGTTGATATAGTTCCTATAAAGGAAGATTTTGCTCAATATCCACCTTTTTATAGAAGAAAAGATGCTCCAAAAAATTCGTATACCCATAGAAATGTTTTACCTAAATGGTTTTTAGAAAGTTATTTTTCATAATTTAGGCGTAGTTCGTTATGAAATTATTTCATCAATTGTGCTTGCTAATAGGGGGGATAGAAGTGACATATTATTCAACGGGTGACGCTTCAAAGAAGCTTCATCTTTCCGTACGAACGCTTCGCTACTATGATCAAATTGGACTCGTCGAACCGACGATTAAAGAATACAACGGTCGACGTCTTTATTCAGAGCAAGATATGATTAAAATAGAAAAGATTACAATACTGAAGGCTCTCTCACTTTCTCTTGATGACATTAAAAAAGTTCTAGATCAAATCACAGTTCAAGATATTTTAGCTGTCCATAAAAGGTCATTAGAGAACCAAATTCTTGAGCTACAAGGGTCGTTAAATCATACAACGACGATTATAAATAGTATAAGAGTAGAACAGCAATTAAATTGGGAGGTTTTGTTACCACTAATAGATGAATATCAACATCGTAAGTCAGCAGAACAAAAAGAAATGATTTGGAAGGAGTTTTTTAATGAAAAGGAAGTTGATGCACTCTCAAATAACCTTCCAAAAATGGGCGAGGACGATGAGCAAACTAAGAAGTGGATTAACATTATTAGGAGGGTGGAGTTATGTTTGAAAAACAGCATAAAACCAGAATCTGCAGAAGGTCAACTCATTGCAGAAGATATACTATTATTGTCGAAAGAAACCTTTCATGGAGATGAAGAACTGGAACTGAAATTTTGGGAAGTTCGCAAATCAAAGGAGAAATCTAAAAAGCTAGGACTATATCCTATTAATGACGATGTTGTTAACTTTATCGAACAAGCTATTGATTATATTTTAGAAGAAAATTACATATGAAACGGATAAACAAAATCATCAAAATCATAAAAAGGAGAGATAAGATGGATTTCAAAGAGCTGCAGGAAAGTTGTTTAACAAAACGAGGTGCTTATGAGGATTTTCCATTTGGGAATGATGCACATGTGATGAAGGTAGGAACTAAAATGTTTGCTATTTTGTCTCTAGGAGAAACCCATCCTGCCATTAGCTTAAAATGTGAGCCAGATGTTAATGAAATGCTTCGTGAGCAATATCCCGCCATTAAACCAGGTTATCATTTAAACAAGCGACATTGGAATACAATTACAGTCGATGGCTCAGTACCAAATAAACAAATCTTACAAATGATTGATAGGTCTTATGAATTAGTGTTTAACAGTTTAAGAAAGGCTGAAAAGGCAGAGATTAACGAAAAAAATTAAAAGCTGTTTTCGCATAACAGAAACACAGCTTCAACAATTACATTAATGACTAAGGTCAATCAGATTAAAACACTTTTTATCTATGCCAATGTAATTATTACAACAAAAATAAAGGCTCTTTTCGTAAATTTTGTTGCAATATAGAAAATACTCAACAGTCATCGTTTTATAGCAGAGAAAATGTAACGAGTTTATTTATAGTACGTAAACCAACAATCTATGCGAAAAGAGCAAAAAAGCATTTACATATAATTGAAATGCAACGTATAATAAAAGTGAGTAATCACTCACTAAAATAGGGGGATACAACGTGAATAATGATACTTGTATTTCAGTTAGTCATGTAACAAAGAGATTTGGTAAAAAAGCTGCTCTACAAGATGTAACATTTGATATTTCCTTCGGAGAGTTTTTTGGCTTACTTGGTCCATCTGGAGCTGGAAAAACAACGCTTGTAAAAATGATAGGTGGAATAGATGAAGTAACTGAAGGGTCGATATCGGTTTTAGGCACTAAGATGCCTAATTTAAAGATGATGAATAAAATCGGTTTTATGGCACAATCAGATGCGTTATATAATGAGCTAACAGCATATGAAAACATTGATTTTTTTGCAACGATTTATGGTTTAAAAGGGCAGGCAAAGCAACAAAGAATTGATAAAGTATTAGAACTTGTCAACCTGTTACCAGAAAAGAAAAAGCCTGTTCACCAGTTTTCTGGAGGGATGAAACGGCGGTTATCACTTGCTATTGCTATTGTTCATGAGCCAGAAGTTTTATTATTAGATGAGCCGACTGTTGGAATTGATCCTATCTTAAGACAATCGATTTGGGATGAATTAAGAAGATTAAAAGATAACGGAAAAACAATCATCGTAACAACACATGTCATGGATGAAGCAGAGAAGTGTTCTCGCCTCGGTATGATACGAGAAGGGTGCTTAATCGGACTCGGTACACCAGAGGAGTTAAAAGCGCAAACGAGAGCTAACACTCTAGAAGAAGCCTTTTTAACATTCGGGGGTGTAAGAGGATGAGAATAAGAGCGATGGTTATACGAATTATTCGTCAGTTCTTAAGAGATAAACGAACGATAGGTCTCATGTTAATAGCCCCTATGTTTATTTTATGGTTAATGTCGCTAGTATTTGATGGTAACGAATACACACCTACAATAGGGATGGTTGATGTCCCAGATATGTTGTTAGAGCAACTAGAAGAGGAAAATGTAGAGCTACTTTCGATAAATCAAGAAGAAGCAGAAGCAAAGCTTACTGAGCAAAAAATAGATGCATTTATTATTATGGATCAGAATGTACCGAACATTAGCCTTGAAGGTAGTGATCCTACTGTCAATAAAGCGGTTTTATTATCAATACAACAAGCATTTCAACAGCTGGAAAACGAGCAACAATCGTTAATAAAGCCTGAATTCACATATTTACATGGTTCAGATGAGATGGCTCTCTTTGATAACATTGGTCCATTTTTAATCGGTTATTTTGCATTTTTCTTCGTATTTTTAATTGCAGGGGTCTCTTTCTTACGAGAAAGAACGAGTGGTACGTTAGATCGTATATTATCTACACCGCTCAAACGGTGGGAAATGGTTATAGGTTACGCTTTAGGATACGGTATATTCACTACCGTTCAAGCGACTATCATTGTGTTCTTCTCAATAGAAATTCTTGATATTATTATGGTTGGATCAATTTGGTATGTGTTACTCATTACATTTCTACTGTCATTAACTGCACTCACTTTAGGAACATTCTTGTCTGCATTTGCTAATAACGAATTGCAGATGATCCAATTTATCCCGCTAGTTATTATTCCACAGGTGTTCTTTTCTGGATTATTCCATTTGGAAACAATGGCACCGTGGTTACAGTCATTAAGTGTAATTATGCCAATGACGTATGGTGGGGATGCTATGAGAGACATTATGATCCGTGGTGGAGGCTGGACTGATATACAAATTGATGTATTCGTCTTGCTTGGATTCTCTTTATTATTTATGGTATTAAATGTAGTAGCTTTAAAGAAGCATAGAAGATTATAGCGGTATAAAAAGCTGGAATTTCAACATGGTGATAGAAGAGAGCAAAAGCTAGCAGATGTAAGGAGTTAATCATAATGCAGGATAAAGAATGGCTTGAAGAGCTTCTAGAAATGGGTAGTCGTGACGAAAAACTTAGCCCTAAGCAAAAGAAAATCCTTGAGGCTGCTGTTGAAATATTTTCCGAAAAGGGATTTGCAGCATCATCTACTAGTGAAATAGCCAAAAGGGCTGGGGTAGCTGAGGGTACAATTTTTCGACATTACAAAACGAAGCATGACCTATTAATTTCAATCGTAGTTCCAACTTGGACAAAAATTATTACACCATTGCTCGCAAAATCATTCGTGAAAGAAGTGTTTAAGAAAAATCAATACAATCAAGCGGAGGATTTTCTACGAGCGTTATTAACTAACCGCTTAGAATTCGCTAAGAAGCATTTACCAATCCTGAAAATCCTGTTGCAAGAGATCCCTTTTCAGGAGGAGCTGAAAGAGCAATTTACGAGTATATTTACAGAACATATATATGTTCAATTGCAAAAGATTATTGAACATTTCCAACAGCAAGGGGATATTATTGATCTCCCTTCAAAAACGGTTATCCGTATGATTTTAACTACTGGTATTGGATTTATACTAACAAGGCTATTCATTTTACCTGATGCTCAATGGGATGACGAACAAGAGATTGAGCACACTATTCAATTTATGCTCTATGGTTTATCTGGGAAAGAAGACAGCTAAAGAAATGACATACAAAGAGCAATACAATAATAGCTGTATGTACAGGGTTAATGTTAAAAAATAGTCAATATGAGATCCATTTAAAAAGAAATGTGTGTAAAATCATACATTTCTTTTTGTTATTTATGTGTCTTAAGTTTTGTACTTTTTTATATAACTAATGTGAATGTTACCTCTTATATAGAGGCTCTTTTCTTAAACGTTATTGCTATTGTTATGCGAATATGGTTCTTACACGGTTAGTCATTGTTGTACAGGAGGAAAAATGCCACGATTTTTAGTTGTCTACGTGTTTGGCTCTTAGTACGAAAAGCAACAATTAATGCGAAAACAGCCTTTATAGAAGAACATATGCGAAGACACTGTAGTTGGGGATACATAATTATTTCTATGTACGAAAAAAACAACCAAAGCGGAAAAAATTCTTATTTAAAAAGCTAATTAAATTAATACAAACATTACTATTCTAAAAAATATTTACAATTATCTGTACATTCGTTAGTATAAAAATGGGTATTAATCTATTTTTTTGAATATTAGCAATGGATAGTTTAGTATCTAAAAAAATATAAGGAGGAGATTGAGATGGTAATAACAAAAAAGTTGAAGGATTTTCATAAGGTTAGGAATTGTAAAACGTAGAAATAAGAAAAAACTACAACTGAGTGTTCAACAATGACAAGCGGCTTTTAATAACGAGGCATTGTTCTAGAAGAGCTAAGCTATAAATATACGAAATGAAAGCGAAAAGCTTCTAGAGTGGACTCATCTACAGATTTGTTGAGCATTTCAATAAGGAGAATGATCATGGGTAAAGTGACATCAGATATTAATATTGTAGAATATCATAACGGATTAGCTGAAGCTGTAGCAGATATGTGGAATAACAGTCAAGAGGGCTGGGGAGGTTCCACATCTGTTAAAACAGGTGTACAGGTGAAGGTACAGGAGGCAAATTCTAGTAATATTAAAGTATTTTTAGCAATGGACGGAAAATTGGTAGTTGGTTATTGTTCTTTATCTGAATACCGTGAAGATCGAGGAGCAATGTATATTCCATTATTAAATGTTCGCCCAGATTATCATGGGAAGAAGATTGGGAAAATGCTCGTCACAAGAGTATTAAACGAAGTAATTCAAAGGAAATGGCCGCGTCTTGACTTGTATACATGGCCCGGAAATACGAAGGCTGTTCCTCTTTACAAAAAATGTGGGTTCTTTTGGGAAGATCGTGATGATACTACACATTTGATGAATTTTATTCCAACTGTGCTCGCTACAGATGCAGTGAAAGATTATTTTGCAAAAGTAGATTGGTATACTGCTAGTGATCGGCAAATTGAGGTCGTACCAGACGATATTAAGCGTAATCATTTTGTTTATTACGAGTATTCTTGGAACGACGAGAACTATGGAAAATTACGTATGCATTTTGAAAGGTCAGGCCGTGGTTTACGGCTTATTGAGACGGATGACTATTTAATAGAAGCTACAGTAGAGGGTTTTGAACTTGTTTGTAACAAATCCCATCAAATCCAATTTCATGTCATAAATAAAAACGATAAGCCACTTCAACTTCGATTTGAAGGGGAAGAGCAAGGGCAAATTAGTTTCTTATATGAGAATGAAGTCAAGGTAAAAGGTGAAAAGACTATTGAAGCGATGTTTTCAATTGCTGACTATGTGGAAGAGCAAAGCCCGTGGCGAACGCATCCAGCTGTGCAAACAAATGTGTGGATAAATGGCAAAAAAGCTACTTTTGCAATTGGAGTGAATCCAAAGTTACCTGCAAATATAAAAGCTGCTGCATCACAAGAGCAATTTATGGCAGGGGAAGAGGTAACCTTTTTCCTTGATATTGAAAATCAATCGAAGGGCGAGCAAACATTTTCTTTCTCGTTACCTTCTACAGATTTGCTAACTATTAAGCAACAAAAGATAGAAGTAACATTACAAGGGAAAGAAAAAATGTCTTTACCGATCGATGCATACTTACATGACTATGGTTTTTATGGACCAGAAATAGAAGTGTCTGTTATTAGGGACGGTCATACTGAACAAACCTTTAATAAACGAATTGGGGTTGGCTTTAAAGGAATTGGCGCACAATTTGACGGGGAATGTGATGAATACTGGCATATATATAATGGGAGCTACCAAGGATATTTTAGTAAGTTTAATAATCAATTCATTCCCGGTCGTATAATGAGTGATTCTCAACCGACAACGCTCATGTTTCCTAAGCTTGGGAAACCGTATAACGACGAGTTTTCTAAGAAAAAACCAAAGAAGGTGGAGTTTGAGCAACAACAAGGAGCAATGGTTTTAAAGGCAACATTTGAATCAGAGTCGATGAATAATATTTCATTTGTTTATATTTATAAGCTTTTTGCAGAAGGTTTAATAGAGGCAGCAGTACAACTGACGAACGAAGGTAATGAAGCTACATCAGAAGATGTGTGGATAAGTCAGCCGATTTATCATAGTCTGGAAAACCCAATTTTTCATTATAATCATGAGCTCGTTGAACACGGTAAAGGCTTCACTTTTTACGGAGAATGGGAAAGCTCTAAGCTTACGGAAAACTGGATTTTTTCACAGTACAAACCTTACCCTAGTGGATTTTGCTGGCCAAAGCAATCGCAGTTGCAATTTGAAAACTGGTACACATATTGTGAACAAAACCTTGGTAAGCTTGATGGAGGAGTGACTGTACAAACAAAGCCAATCTTCATCAACATGGGTGCCTTTCAAACATGGAAAGATTTCCGTCGTTTCGCGGAAAGAAAGCCTGTCAACAAACAGTTGCCACAGGATGCAATTGAGGTTGTATATAATGATAGAAACCCTGTTATCTCAACAAATGAAATCGTCATTAAAACCGAACAAAAGAAAAATACCTCATCTGATGGAACTGTCCAAGTCACCTTAGCAAATGACACATACGCAGGAGAGCATGAAGTATCTGTCCCAGTTAAGCAAATTCATGATCCGTTCGTACATGTGAAGGTGAAAGATCGACGTAATAATATAGCATATTATTCAGACCGTGTCTTACTGAAACCTTCAAATGATAAAGTTGTGCATCATATTGTTGAAGAGGATGACCTAAAGGTTCATAGAGTGAATAACGGTTTAATAGAAATAGGAGCATCAACAGACTTTTTCCCTACGCTATTTTCATTAAAAATGAATGGAGTAGAGTGGCTAGACTCATCCTTTCCAAAACTAACATCTAAATCGTGGTGGAATCCATGGTCAGGTGGTATTCGTAGCACAATGAGTGATTTGAGTAACCGTTCTTGGAGCAAAGAATCATCTTCGGTTCAGTTTGCTACTTTAAACGATCAATTTAACAATGTATGGGAAGGTTTAGAGATTTCAACGAGCATTACAGAACACGAAAAATATAAAGGACTTAATTTTCATCAATATTTTGTTATGCTACCAGGGGTACCTGTCGTCGCTCATTTCTCGAAAATTGAACAACATACAGGCACATACCTACTCGATAAAAAATTGGAAACTGAATTGTCTATCAAACCAAATTCACATTTGGATAAAACCTTTATACAAAATGGTGATGTGAAGGTTACTGGTGGTGGTGCGGAATACGAGGCTAAATTAGAACTTCAGCATGCGTTTGGTGGGGATGAAGTAGACGAATTACTACACATCATTCAACATGATGAAGTATCTGAGACTGAAGTATATATGAACAAGGATGTGAATTTTACAAGTATCAATCAAAAGCTACACTTAGCTAATCGTCAAACAATATTTACAAAACCGTTACTCATTACAGTAGGCAAGGGTAAAATTAATCACAAGGCACTGCATCATTTAGCAAATTTAGTTCTGACAAAAGAGGAAAAATCGCATGAAAATTATTGATGCTCACTTGCATTTTTCAAATATTAATAGCTTCTTTCAAACTGCAGATGAAATGTCAAAAGTTAATTACTCATCTGAAGGAATCGTAAAGGAATTTGAAGACGCAAATGTCGTGCTTGGGATTGCGATGGGGTTAACTGAAACGTCCAATCAAGGGTTTCCTTCAAAGTACGCACAAACACCTATGGGGATTGATCTATCGTCGTCAATTCCTCCTTCTATTGTATATTGTGCAGGGGTTAATCCTTATACTTTAACTAATGAATCATTGCGAATGCTCGAAAAAGAAGTTCAGAAGTCTCAAGTAGTCGGGATAAAAATTTATTTAGGGTACTATCCTTTTTATGCGTATGATGACGTTTATAAGCCAGTTTATAAAATAGCTGCGAAATATGGGCTACCAGTCGTATTTCATACAGGAGATACTTATTCAGAGAGAGGCTTATTAAAGTATTCCCACCCTCTTACACTTGATGAAGTTGCTGTAGAGCATCGTGATGTCACTTTTATGATGGCTCACTTAGGAGATCCGTGGGTGTTAGATGGAGCAGAAGTAGTATATAAAAACTCTAATATGTACGCAGATTTATCCGGTTGGCTTGTTGGTACAAAACAAGATATTGAAAAGCATGTAAACTCCAATTTTTTAGATCATATACGTCATGCTTTAACGTTTTGTGATCGTTACGACAAGCTATTATTTGGCACAGATTGGCCACTTGCTCCGATACAAGCATACATTGATTTAGTGAAGGAGCTAGTACCAGAGCAGCATCACGAGGATGTTTTTTATCATAATGCAATAAAAGTGTTTCCAAAAATTAAACCATTTTTATAATGAACAAACGTTAAGTTATTTTTGCAAAAGATATATAATGCCGTTTATTTCTTGCAAAAGATAAGGTTGGTCAATAACCTTTATTGTAATACGCATACATACATGTGTTAGCTATTTCGACAAAGGTTTTATAGGCCAGTCTTTTTGTTCTTTGAAAGGCAATTTTATCGCTAGTGTTACCAATTTAAACAGCAAGAGATGGTTATACATGTTTATTATATAAAGAAGTGATGGTACCACGAGCTTTTGGTGTATATGTGTGATTTTTTAAATTTGAAAACAAAACAATAGTTAATGTTACAACTACCTTTAAAAAAATGCTATTTCTTTAATATTTACTGTTTATATTATTGTGATTCCGTGACGATTAAGTGTAAAAATTGAATAAAGCAAAGGTATGCTGTTATGATGGATATAAGAATGTAAAGTGATTAAAAAGATCTTATCCGATAACAGAAAGTGGAGGTTATAACATGTATGTAGTGATGAATGTGTTAACTGTACCTGAAGACGGTAAGTCAAAAATGGTTGAGTTATTTAGCAAAAGTGCTGAAAATATGAAAAAGGTACCAGGTTGTGTAGAATTTCAATTTTTAAGCTCGTCGGAAGAAGAGAAACAAGTTGTGTATACAAAATGGGAAAGCAAGGAAGATTTTAAGGCATGGACTGAAAGCGATGCTTTTCGTCAAGCTCACGCTGAGCGTCGAACACGAGGCACAACTGCAACTGGATCAAAGATAGAAATCTATGAAGTCGTACATAGCTCGTAATTCAACAAGAAAAGATTCTGTTTATTCACCACTTGTTATTCTGTCATGAACCTTCTATGGTGAATGTATTGACGATATTTTAAAGAATGTTTTGGTGGGCATGCATATTTCAATGATAAAAGGGCGAGCATAAATTATTTTGTAATTGTACTTACTTTGAATGCCTATCTTAGTATGAAAATTAAGTTAATATGAAAGTAGTTAAGGTGCGTAAATCATGGTTTAAACGGAAAATATAATAATGATGTACTTTGAGGAGGTAGTCGTATATGTGGACGCCTCCTCAATTAATTTTTTCTTTTCAATCGTTTTAAATTAGCTCTTTCACATCATCCAGCGGATAGTGAATGGTGCAGACAAGCTAAAGAGGAAAATCGCACCGATGAGAATGATTAAAACAATGATTAGACTTGAAAATATTTCCCCTAGCTCTTTCACTATTTTTCTGCACCTTTCTTTATGGACCTTTTCGTAAACATTGTTGCTTATTTTCACTTGAATTTGTGAAACTGATGTATATATAGAATTTTATTGTCTTTTAGAGAAGAAAAGAAGCTATGAACTCTAGTTGTGTATGAGTTTACTTCTTAATAAGAAAAACAACAATCAATGAGAAAATAGCCTTAATTATTGGTATTTAATCACATTGTACAAATGTTTTAATTCATTTTATACAGGTGAATTTATCCCATATAGTAAGAAGAATTATGTATCATGAATAGGAATTGTTAATAATAGATTAATGAAAGTTAAAGTACTGTACATACTTAACAGTCGTTTTTATCATTTTGTTAGTTAGTATATAAACCATGAGTCATTATTATAGGAGGAATTAATGATGTTACATACTCTTACAAAAAATATATATTATATGGATTTTAATCAAGAAACAGATCAGCCGATTTTATTACTTGTCGTAGGTAAAGAAAAAAGCCTTGTAATAGATGCTGGAAATTCACCAAAACATGCCGAAAAATTTTTAGAGGAAGTCCGGCAATTAAATGTTCCCTATCCAAGCTATTTAGCTATTACACATTGGCATTGGGATCATGTTTTTGGAATTGAGACAATGAATCTCCCTACAATCTCACACGAAATGACGAAAGAAAAGCTTGAGGAAATGAGCCGATTTGAATGGGACGACAAATCAATTATAGAGCGTGTTCAAGCTGGGATAGAAAGTGAATTTTGTCAGGATTACCTATTAAGAGCGATGACAGAGGATGAAAGAAAACAATTAAAAATACAGCTTCCAGATATGACGTTTTCAGGTAAATTAACTATTAACCTAGGTGGAGTGACTTGTATATTGGAACATGTAGGTGGAGACCATGCACCCGATTCTATCGTGATCCACGTACCTGAAGAGAGAGTGCTTGTTATCTCGGACTGCTTATGGGTTGATATTTATGAACGATCATTTAAATATTCAAAAGAAAATATATATCCTCTAATAGACAAAATATTAAGCTATGATGTCGATTACTATGTTTCATCACATATAAATCCTGAAACGAAACAGCAATTGGCCGACTATTATCTAAATGTAGTAAAAGCGATAGGGGACCTAGTGGAAAGTAACGACACAGAACAACAGGCAATCCAAAAATTCGTAAACCACTACAACAGAAAACCAAATGAAGATGAACGATTCTTACTAAAAGCATTTATTAAAGGGGTCTGATCTCCGCTGCTGTAGCGTTAAATGAGTGGGAGGTCAAATCCCTTAATTTTATTTTGGTAGTATGAAAACTCAATTTATGTATGATATATACAGTTGTATCTAAGTCTCAATGATAAAAAAGTGAGCATGGTCTTTTTCGCATTAATTGTTGCTTTTCGTTCTTACCTATAAGTATGTCTACACCTAGCGTTCGTGGCACCTTTTCTATTGTACTACGATGACTAACATAAAAAATTACTATTTATAGTACTAATTTGATAACAATTAATAAAGTTTACAAAAAGAACCAATTAAAGTTAAAAAGAACCCCCCATCACTTATGCACTTTAAAAGTGATGGGGGGTAGACCTCTTATACTAGTCCTAGCCCTCTTACGATTTGTGCGATAATAAATGTTACACCTACTGCGATGAGTGTAGGAATTAAGAATGATAGAAATGTCCATTTTGCACTTTTAGTTTCTTTATATATATTTACTAATGTTGTTCCACAAGGATAATGGAGTAATGAGAAAAGCATGACATTAAGGGCTGTTAACCAAGTCCATCCATTATCGATGAAGATATTCTTTAAAGAATTTAAATTTTCTACCTCTAGCATGGCACCTGTAGATAAATACCCCATTAATAAAATTGGCAAGACAATTTCATTTGCTGGTAAGCCCAAAATAAATGCCATTAAGATAAATCCATCAAGCCCGAGCAGCTGTGCGAATGGGTCTAAGAAGTTGACAACATACATTAAGATACTCGTATCCCCAATATAAATGTTTGCGAAGACCCATGTGAGTACACCTGCTGGTGCTGCGATAATAATTGCTCGTTTTAACACAAATAAAGATTTATCAAGTGTAGCTCTTACAATTGTATTCCAAAATTGTGGCTTTCGATAAGGCGGTAGCTCTAAAGTATAGTGAGTTGGAACACCCTTTAACGCTGTTTTGGATAGTATCCACGATACTGATAACGTCACGACGATACCAAATAAGACGATACCCATAACAGTTGCTGCTGTAACAAGTGTGGCAGTACCTCCAGTGTAGCTTGCAGCCATAAACAATGATGCCATTAAAATAATTGTTGGCCAGCGTCCATTACAAGGTACAAAGTTATTTGTAAGAATGGCTAGCATTCTCTCCCGTGGAGATTCAATAATTCTAGTCGACATGATAGCAGCGGCGTTACATCCAAAGCCCATCGCCATCGTTAACGACTGTTTTCCATGTGCGCCTGCACGCTTGAATAACCGATCCATATTAAATGCTACACGAGGCAAATACCCATAGTTTTCTAGTAAAGCAAAGACAGGGAAGAAAATCGCCATTGGTGGTAGCATGACGCTTATGACCCAAGATGTTCCTCTATATAGTCCTAATACTAAGACCCCATGTAACCAATCTGGTGCATTTACCGCATTAAATGCAGCCGTAATGTAACCTTCGATGGTGCTAAAAAATGTGGCTAGCATAGAAGATGGTACGTTCGCGCCTGCGATTGTTAGATAAAATATGAGCCCTAAAATTGCTAGCATAATCGGGAAACCCCAAATAGGAGAAGTGAGAATTTTATCTATCTTTTCAGATCTTTGAAATCTATCTTGCTGATCGAACGTCAAAACATCTGATGTAATGGCATTTGATGTTTCATAAATTTTAGAAACAATTTGATCTCTCGTTCTATCGTCAGAAGAGCTTACTGATCCTTGAGCAAATAATTGATCAATGGCATCCTGGTTGAACTGAATTTGACTCTGCAAGGTGTTGAACCTCCTTTTTTCCTGATAAATGAAGCTTAAGTTCTTCTATCAAGCTCGTATCTCCATCTAAAATACGCAGTGCAATCCATCTCAAAGGTAAGTGAGTGCCAAGCACATTTTGAATTTTTGGAATGAGGTTATTAATCTCCTCCTCCAATTCATCGTTATATTGAATTTGGTATGGTTTAGTTTCTATTGCTCCAAGGCACATTTTATTCATTTGATCTAACAGAGTATTAATTCCTGTTTTGTTTCTGGCAGAGATTTTTACTACAGGAACGCCAAGAGTTTTAGCTAGTTTTTCTTCATTAATATGAATTCCTTTTCTCTTAGCTTCATCAATTAAATTGACACAGACAATTACTCGGTCTGTCATCTCCATAATTTGTAGCGCTAAATTTAAATTTCTTTTTAGCGCAGTTGCGTCTATAACAACGACTGTAACATCTGGCTTTTCAAATAATATATAATTCCTTGCTACTTCTTCGTCGGCTGAATTTGAGTATAATGAGTATGTTCCTGGTAAATCTATCACTTTAAATTGGTTTTCTTGATATTCAAAATCTCCTTCAGCTCGCAATACCGTTTTTCCTGGCCAGTTACCAGTATGTTGTCGTAAGCCAGTAAGAGTATTAAATAACGTGCTTTTTCCGGTATTGGGGTTCCCTGCGAGCGCAATCGTAAATGTACTCAACGTGATTCCCCTCCTATTTTTGTAGCATAAATTTTAGAGCTTTCTTCTTTTCTTAAAGCAATGACAGTGTCACTGACCGCAAATGCAATTGGATCACCCAAAGGGCTGCGCTGTAGGACTTTTACAGTCGCTCCAGGAACGAAGCCCAAGTCTAGTAATCTTCTTCTCATTGTTCCAGAGATATCTAACCGATCAATTTTCACTTCATCTCCAGAAGTAAAATGGTACAATTCATTTATTTTATTGGATTTATTCATAAATATTCCCCCTGGCCTAAATGTGTGGGTGGAACTTAATATGTTTCCCTCGACCAACTTTTAATTACATCATATGTAGTAAGTGCCTAATTGTCAACTTTATTTAATTAATTGTAAGAATTTTATTGACGATTATAAGAAAGCTATGATAATTTTGAAATAAATTATTGTCAATATGAACATATGTACATATAAATATTATAGAAAAGGTGTGATATTGAATGACTGACAAAAAAGATCACATTGATATAAAAACAGCTTATGAGGAATTAGATGAAGAAACGTTATTTATCGTTTCTCAAACGTTCAAAGCGTTATCTGATCCTACAAGAATTCGAATTCTACATTTGTTATCAGCTCAAGAATGCTCAGTAAATGAAATTGCTGATAAATTAGGCTTACTGCAATCAACTGTATCTCATCAGTTACGCTTCTTAAAAAATTTACGTTTAGTGAAATACAGAAGAGCAGGCACAACTTTATTCTATTCTCAAGACGATGAACATGTAATGGATATTCTTGAACAAACTATAAACCATGCTCTACATCATTAGAATAGTAAAAAGGAGCTAGACAATGAAAGAGTACAAAATTGAAGGTTTGAGCTGCGCGAATTGTGCAGCTGATATGGAAAAGCAGATTAAAGGGCTAGATCATGGTGAATCAGCTGCCTTATTATACAACTCATCTAAGTTAAAGGTTGATGAAAGCATCGACCTCAACAAAGTTAAAAAAATTCTTGCTAGTGATGGTGCAGCCCTTATAACGACTCAAGATCATGATCATTCACATGCCCATTCCCATAACACACATAAAATAAAGGTGTACTTAGGGATTTCTACGACATTATTTTTGTTAACGATTTTATTTGAATCATCAATACCAACGCTACTAGCTGTTTCGTTATATCTTGTGGCAATTGTCATCAGCGGGTATCAAACATTTATAAAAGGGGCTAAAAATTTGGCTCGTTTTAAATTCAATATTGATACGTTAATGACGATCGCTTTAATTGGAGCAATTTCAATCGGTGAATGGAAGGAAGCGACAATTGTTGCCATCTTGTTCGGTTTAAATGAATACCTTGAAGGTCTCGGTATGGAAAAGGCCAGAAAATCAATGGAGAAATTACTACAAGTTGCGCCAAAAGATGCAATATTAATTAAGAATGGTGTTGAACAAGTCGTTCCTATTTCAACTTTAACAGAAGGTGATATCGTTCTAGTGAAGTCTGGGGCAAAAATACCTTCTGATGGTGTAGTAATTGATGGGAAAAGCTCGGTAAATGAAGCAGCGATTACTGGTGAATCATTACCAGTAGAAAAAGAAGCAAGCACCAATGTGTTTGGTGGCAGCATTAATAATGAAGGTGTCCTTAAGGTGAAGATTTTAAAAGCATATGAGGATTCATCCTTGGCCAAAATCTTACACCTTGTGCAAGAAGCACAGGAAACGAAGACACCAACTGAGCAGTTTATTAACAAATTTGCTAAGTACTATACACCAATTATCATGATCATTTCTTTACTTGTTATGCTTGTACCCCCATTGTTATTCGGGGATGCTTGGGGACCATGGCTTTATCAAGGTTTAGCTGTATTAATCGTAGGCTGCCCTTGTGCATTAATATTATCTTCACCAATTGCGATAGTATCTGGGATTACACGCAATGCACGGAACGGTATTCTCGTAAAAGGTGGTGTTTTCCTAGAGCAGTTGGGGAAAATTGAATCCATCGCATTTGATAAAACAGGTACGTTAACAAAAGGACAACCTCACGTAGAAACAATTATCGAGTATGATAACAATTTGTTAAACATTGCGGGAGCTGTTGAAAGTAAATCTTCACATCCACTAGCAAAGGCGATCATGAAAAAGGTAGCAGAAAAAGATATAGCTTACGTTGAAGCAGATGACATAGAAACGGCCACTGGCCGCGGAGTCATTGCGAAAATTAGTGATAAAACTTATTTTGTCGGTAATGAAAAAAGCATGCCTCACATACACTTTGTTGAAAAAATACAGTTAGATATTGATCGCCTAAAGAGCGAAGGGCTCACACTAGTTATCGTCGCTGATCAACAGCATGTATTAGGAATCTTTGGTATATCTGATGAAATACGTGAGGAAAGTAAACATGTTATGAAAGAGCTTCACAAAAAGGGTATAAAACATACCATTATGCTTACAGGGGATCACGGAAAAACAGCTGAAAAGGTAGCAGGAATAGTAGGCGTAACAGATTATTATGCAAACCTTCTTCCAGAGGAAAAAGTCGATAAAATAAGAAATATACATGACCATGGAAAAGTAGCGATGATTGGTGATGGTATAAATGATGCACCTGCTCTAGCGGTCGCTGATCTTGGTATAGCGATGGGAAAGGGAACAGATAGTGCGATTGAAACGGCTGATATTGTTTTAATGCAAGACCATTTAGGTAAACTACCAAGCGCTGTATCCATTGCGAAAAAGGTGAATAGAACGATCAAACTCAATATCACTTTAGCACTAGGATTAAAAGTCATTGCGCTCTTATTAACAATACCTGGCTGGCTTACTTTATGGATTGCCATTCTAGCAGACATGGGCGCCACAATCCTCGTGACACTCATCAGCTTAACAATTATGCTAGAAAAATAAGGGGTCTGACACCTGCTGCGTTTATGAGTTGGAGCAGTTAGGGTCAGACCCTATAGCTTTGTATCCGCTTATTGATTTTGAATAAATTCAGTAATAAGTAAATTCTTTTCCGGTAATAAAAATAGCTCCTATTGTAGAGATGAGACCATAATTATCCCCAAAAACCTTTCAGAAATGTCTAGCTCAAAAAAGCTACTATTATACAATAAATACCATACTGTTGGATGAATAAATGAAGCTTTTTCTTAAGTGTAAATAACAATTTATTAATGTTTACTTTTCCCTGTGCGTACCAAGTTTTCTTTAAAACTCTACATAATGCCATTCTACGATAAATAACAGAAACCTCTAAAAAATATACGAGCTATACCACGAGTGCAAAACTGTTCATTTCATTTTCATCCATTTCAATTCTATATTAATAAAAAATGTTGTTTCGTACTAACATATAAACACGTATACATCTATCGTTGAAGTTATTAAAATTATTGGTCTCATAGGAATAATAGTAATAAAGTTTACGAAAAGTGCCCTGTTATTTTCTTTCTTTTATGTAATGGGGATTTGCTAAAAAAACGAATATAAGTTCGTATTTTTGTTTAATTAATGATAAAATATGGTACAATGATAATACAACTATTACGGGATTGGAGGCTTTCATCAAAAATGAATCAGTTCGAGTTAGTCTCAGCTTTTAAACCGTCTGGTGACCAGCCACAGGCAATTACTGAAATTGTAGACGGTATTAAACAAAAGAAAAAGCATCAAACATTATTAGGGGCAACTGGTACGGGAAAAACGTTTACGATCTCTAATGTAATTAAGGAAGTTAATAAACCTACTTTAATTATTGCTCATAATAAAACGCTTGCAGGACAGCTATATAGTGAGTTTAAAGAGTTTTTTCCTAATAATGCTGTAGAATATTTTGTTAGTTATTATGACTATTATCAACCTGAAGCGTATGTTCCACAAACGGATACTTTTATTGAAAAGGACGCCAGTATAAACGATGAAATTGATAAGCTGCGTCACTCAGCAACTTCTTCATTGCTAGAACGGAAAGACGTTATTATTATTGCGAGTGTATCTTGCATTTATGGTCTAGGTTCTCCAGAGGAATATAGCGAGCTGGTCGTATCATTACGTGTTGGAATGGAAATTGAGCGTGATCAAATGCTTAGAAAACTCGTCGATGTTCAATATGATAGAAATGATATTGACTTTAAGAGAGGAACGTTTCGCGTACGTGGAGACGTAGTTGAAATCTTTCCAGCATCACGAGACGAGCATTGTATGCGTATAGAGTTTTTTGGAGATGAAATTGATCGTATACGTGAAGTCGACGCTTTAACAGGGGAAATTATCGGTGAACGTGAACACGTGGCTATTTTTCCTGCATCACATTTCGTAACACGAGAAGAAAAAATGCAAATTGCCATGAAAAATATTGAACAAGAGCTTGAAGAGCGTTTGAAAGAGCTTCGTGACAATGACAAATTACTTGAAGCTCAAAGAATAGAGCAACGTACTAGATATGACCTGGAAATGATGAGGGAAATGGGTTTTTGTTCTGGTATTGAAAATTATTCGCGTCATTTAACACTCCGGGAAGCGGGATCTACACCATATACGTTGATCGATTATTTTCCTGATGATTTTCTAATTGTTATTGACGAATCACATGTGTCATTACCACAAATTCGAGGAATGTTTAACGGTGATAAAGCTCGAAAACAGATGCTCGTGGATCATGGTTTTAGGTTGCCATCAGCATTAGATAATCGCCCTTTACGTTTTGAAGAGTTTGAGGAGCATGTAAACCAAATAGTCTATGTATCGGCGACACCTGGTCCGTATGAGTTAGAGCATTCCCCTGAAATGGTTCAACAGATCATTCGTCCAACAGGGCTTTTAGATCCATTAATTGATGTGCGCCCCATTGAAGGACAAATCGATGACCTAATCGGGGAAATTCAAGTGCGTATAGCGCGGAAGGAACGCGTGCTAGTTACAACATTGACAAAGAAAATGTCAGAGGACTTAACAGATTACCTCAAAGAAATAGGTATAAAGGTTACATATCTCCACTCAGAGATTAAAACGCTCGAACGAATAGAGATTATACGTGATCTCCGACTAGGTAAATTTGATGTCCTCGTTGGTATCAATTTATTAAGGGAAGGTTTAGATATACCGGAAGTTTCTCTAGTTACTATTTTAGATGCCGATAAAGAAGGGTTCTTAAGATCGGAAAGGTCGCTAATCCAGACGATGGGAAGGGCTGCACGTAATGAAAATGGTAGAGTCATTATGTATGCTGATCATGTGACCAACTCAATGGATATTGCAATCAAAGAGACGAAGCGGCGCCGTGAAATACAAGAAGCTCATAATAAAAAGCATGGCATTACGCCAAAAACAATAAGAAAAGAAGTTCGAGATGTCATACAGGCAACTTATGCAGCGGAAAATCAAGAAACTTACGAAACAGACAAGCCAAAAGTAACAATGACCAAAAAAGAACGAGAAAAGCTAATTGCAGATATGGAAAAAGAAATGAAGGATGCTGCAAAAGCGCTCCACTTCGAACGTGCGGCTGAACTGCGTGACATATTGATCGAGTTAAAAGCGGAAGGATGAAAATAAGAGCATGGTAAAGGATAAAATCATTGTCAAAGGAGCTAGAGCTCATAATCTAAAAGACATCGACGTCACAATACCAAGAGACCAGCTTGTTGTCTTAACTGGTCTTTCTGGTTCAGGTAAATCTTCGTTAGCATTTGATACGATTTATGCGGAAGGCCAACGGCGCTATGTTGAATCATTATCAGCATATGCACGTCAATTCTTAGGACAAATGGACAAACCTGATGTCGATGCAATCGATGGGCTTTCTCCGGCCATATCGATAGACCAAAAAACAACAAGTCGTAACCCTCGTTCAACAGTCGGTACAGTTACTGAAATATATGATTATTTAAGGCTATTATATGCTCGTGTAGGTCGTCCGGTATGTCCTAATCATCATATAGAAATTACATCTCAAACGATAGAGCAGATGGTTGATCGCATTTTGCAATACCCTGAGAGAACGAAAATGCAAGTTCTTGCTCCAATCGTTTCTGGGCGTAAAGGGACACATGTGAAAACTTTTGAGGAAATTAAAAAGCAAGGTTATGTTCGTGTTCGTGTTGATGGGGAAATGACCGAGCTTACAGAAGATATAACATTAGAAAAAAACAAAAAGCACTCAATTGAAGTCGTCATCGATCGGATTGTCATCAAGGATGGCATTGCTTCAAGGCTATCAGATTCACTAGAAACGGCTTTGAAGTTAGGTGAAGGTAAAGTAATCATTGACGTAATAGGCGAAGAGGAGCTGTTATTTAGTGAGCTTCACGCATGCCCGCATTGTGGATTTTCAATAGGGGAATTGGAGCCGAGAATGTTTTCATTCAACAGTCCATTTGGAGCGTGTCCAAGTTGTGATGGACTAGGTACCAAGCTTGAAGTAGATCTTAATTTAGTCATTCCTAATTGGGATCTATCATTACTAGAACATGCTATTGCTCCGTGGGAACCACAAAGCTCTCAATACTACCCTCAATTATTAAAGGCTGTTTGTGATCATTACGGAATAGATATGAATGTCCCAGTAAAGGACATACCAAAGCATTTGTTTGAGAAAGTACTGCATGGTAGTGGGAATGAAGAGATCTATTTCCGTTATGAGAATGACTTTGGGCAAGTGCGCGAAAATCATATTATTTTTGAAGGGGTCATACCTAATATTGAGCGTAGATATCGTGAAACGAGCTCGGATTATATTCGTGAGCAAATGGAAAAGTATATGGCACAGCAGTCTTGCCCAACATGTAAAAGCTATCGCTTAAAGAAAGAGAGTTTAGCTGTTTTAATAGATCAGAAGCATATTGGTGAAATTACTTCTTTTTCCATTACAGAAGCGTTGGATTTCTTTGAAAACCTTAAATTGACTGACAAAGAAATGACAATAGCTAATATGATTTTAAGAGAGATTAGTGAGCGCTTAGGCTTTTTAAACAACGTTGGACTAGATTATTTAACTTTACACCGGTCAGCTGGAACACTTTCTGGGGGAGAAGCCCAAAGAATTCGTTTAGCGACACAGATTGGTTCAAGGTTAACAGGTGTTTTATATATTCTAGATGAACCTTCGATTGGATTGCATCAACGTGATAACGACCGCCTTATTCAGACGTTAAAAAACATGAGGGATATCGGTAATACATTAATCGTCGTGGAACACGACGAGGATACTATGCTAGCAGCTGACCATTTAATTGATATCGGCCCAGGTGCAGGAATCCACGGTGGGGAGGTTGTTTCTGCAGGTACGCCTGAAGAAGTTATGAATGATCCAAAATCATTAACTGGTCAATACTTGTCGGGAATCAAGTTTATTCCTCTACCAACAGAACGTCGTAAGCCGGATGGCCGTTATATTGAAATCGTTGGTGCAAAGGAAAATAACTTAAAAAATGCGAAAGTCAAAATTCCTTTAGGTACATTTATATCTGTTACAGGTGTGTCTGGATCAGGGAAAAGTACACTGATTAACGAGGTTTTACATAAATCATTAGCCCAAAAGCTTCACAAGGCAAAATCAAGACCTGGAGAGCATAAAGAAATTAAAGGAATTGACCATTTGGACAAGGTTATTGACATTGATCAATCACCAATCGGAAGAACTCCACGTTCAAACCCAGCTACATATACCGGTGTGTTTGACGATATTAGGGATGTATTTGCCGCAACAAATGAAGCAAAGGTTAGAGGATATAAAAAAGGGCGTTTTAGCTTTAATGTTAAAGGTGGTCGCTGTGAAGCGTGCCGTGGTGACGGAATTATAAAAATTGAAATGCACTTTTTACCTGATGTTTATGTTCCTTGTGAGGTATGTCATGGGAAACGCTATAATCGTGAAACGTTAGAAGTGAGGTATAAGGATAAGAATATATCAGAGATATTAGAAATGACTGTAGAGGATTCACTCTCTTTCTTTGAAAATATTCCTAAAATAAGACGGAAGCTTCAAACGATCTACGATGTTGGTTTAGGTTATATCACGCTTGGACAGCCTGCTACGACGTTATCAGGCGGTGAGGCTCAGCGGGTAAAATTAGCATCGGAACTACACCGACGCTCAACGGGAAGGTCTCTTTATATTTTAGATGAGCCAACGACTGGTTTACATGTAGATGATATTTCAAGGCTATTAAAGGTACTTCAAAGACTTGTAGAAAATGGAGATACAGTTTTAGTTATTGAACATAACCTAGATATTATTAAAGCAGCTGATTATTTAATTGATCTTGGCCCTGAAGGTGGAGATAAAGGTGGGAAAATTATTGCAACAGGGACACCTGAACAGGTAGTTAAGCAAGACGATTCTTATACTGGAAGATATTTAAAGCCTATTTTAGAACGAGATCGAAAGCGTATGGAAGAAATGATAAAAGAAAAAGAGGAGCTTGTCCTGAAAAAATAAGGCTGCTCGTAAACTTAAAGGCTTAATTATATTGGCAAGATGTGTGTATGTGCGGTTATCATCGTTTTATAAATACGAAAATCTAAATAAAGGATTATATTTAAGACACTGGGATAAATCCCAGTGTCTTTTGCTCGTTAAGTATTAAGCTCCTAAAAATAGAACTAGGAATATGCCTAACGGGATGAGAAAGCGAACGCTAACATACCAAAATCGAAATAAATAGCTCCCAACCTGTGATGAAACATTAAAACTTTTTTCTAGTATTGGGCGAGATACTTGGTAACCGACAAATAACGAAATAAGTAATGACCCCACAGGTAGAGATATGTTGCTTACAAAGTAATCTGCTAAATCAAATATTGTTTTATTAAATACTTTGATATCTTTCAACATTCCAAATGATAATGCTGACGGGATACCTACAATGAAAATAATGATCCCACCAATCCAAGTAGCGACTTTTCTTTTTTCTTGTTGTTCTTTAATCAGCGCAGCTACGATGATTTCTAAAATTGAAAAGGAGGAAGTTAACGTTGCAAATAATAGCAATAATAAGAATGTTGTTAGAAATAAACCGCCAAAGGCTAACTCATTAAATACAGCAGGTATAACGACAAATATTAGTCCTGGACCAGTATCTGGCTCAAAACCAAGAGAAAAAACAGCTGGAAATATAGCTAGTCCTGCTAATAAAGATATGACAATATTCAATGTTACAATCCATGACGCTGATTTAACAATATTTTCTTCTTTAGGTAAGTATGAACTATATGTAACCATGATGGAAATTCCAAGGCTTAATGAAAAAAGTGATTGCCCTAATGCTAGAAAAACGGTCTCTTTTGTAACTTCTCCTACATTTGGCTGTAAGAAAAATTTTACCCCCTCTATCGCACCATCAAGTGTTAATGAGCGGATAACTAAGATGATAAAAAGAAGAAATAGAGCCGGCATCATAACACGGCTAGCTCGTTCGATCCCTTTTTGTATCCCACCTTGCACAACAAGTATAGTTAAGAGAATAAATGAAAATTGTGCAATCGTTGCTTCTAGTGGACTTGCAATGATTGAATCAAATAGTTGTCCATAAGATTCTGTTGGAAGGTTGCTCAACTTCCCCGATGCACTTCTAATCAAATATAAAATGATCCAGCCACCCACAACACTATAAAAAGATAATAATATAAAACTTGCAATGACACCTAAATAACCAATTCCGTACCATAGGGATCGAGGGGCTAATTGTCTAAAAGCGGAGATGGCATTTTTACCAGTTGCTTTGCCAATGACAAACTCAGCCAACAACATAGGCATGCCGATAAGAAGTGTAAAAAGTAAAAACAGGAGAAAGAAAATCCCGCCCCCATTTGTGCCGGCCATATATGGAAACTTCCAAACAGCTCCTAGCCCGATTGCTGAGCCTGCAGCTGCTAAAATAAAACCTAGCTTTGAATTCCATTGTTCTTTCTTCATGATGTATAAATCACCTTTCTTTACGATATGCTAAAAGCTCTTTTCGTATGGTTCATTGTTGTTAACAAAATAACAATGATATATTATACCCTTTTGTCAGAGGTTTATAGTAGAAAAGATACGTGTTTACTGCTGTCAATACGAAAATAGCCAAGCTAAAAAAGTTAATGAATACATTAACATGAAACACAATCGAATTCAAATTAGCCTTGAAAAGTGAACGAGTATTAGTAAGCGTGAAATGTGATGAGCTCCCTACCCATATATAAAGGTCTTATTTTTCTACGCTCTATTCATTGTTATTATTACTTGACTTTTTATCCTAATATTGGATATGCCACGAACTTAAGTGGTATCCCGTTAAATTCCTTCGTAAGAAAGACAACAACCAAGGCGAATCTCTATAACAAAAAGGTCTGCACCCTTGCTGTGCTATGCAGCGTGGGTGCAGACCTTGAATATAGGTTGTTAAGAAACCGATGAAGGAACTAAGCATGCATGTGATTAGTAAGCTCCTGAGGAATAATTGTTCTTACATTTTAAATTGACTAGACTTTTCACTAAGTTCATTAGCCAATGTCACTTGCTCATTCGTGTAATCCGCTATTTCCTTCATCGAATCGACTTGTTTTTCAAAACTGCTGGAAATCTCTTGCATAACAGCGCTTGTTTGCAAACTTGTTGCACTTGTTTCGCTTACGTTATTTTGGATCATAGTCGCCTTTTCTTGAACGTCTATAAGGTTATTATTTATTAGTGCTAGTTCCTCTAGCATAGCATTAAAACGAATACTAACGTCTTCAAAGCTATTCATGACGATTGTTGTATTTTTACCATTTTCTTCATTTTTATTATTTGCAAATTGTAATAATTGTTGGAAATTAGCCATTTTATCAACATTCACTTTCACAACTTCTAAAATTTGTTTAGAAACTTCTGATGTTTGTGTTGATAAGTTTCTTACCTCTTCTGCCACTACATTAAAGCTTTTACCATCTGCCCCTGCTCTATTAGCTTCAATTGATGCATTTAAGGACACAATTTTAATGCTGGAAGCAATATTTACAATTTGTTTAGATAACTCATCTATATTTTCGAAACTGGACAATAACTCTGTAAATGAAACTAATAATGTGTTGTTCGTTTCTTCTACGTCTTTAGAATTATTTGAGACATTAGCTAAACTCTTAGAAAAAGAGTTAATCTCATCATCTGTTTTAGTTACATTCTTCTTAAACATGTCCAACGATTCAACCGTTACATGGAGTTTATCTGTTAATTCAGTTACGTGTAGTAAAGAATCCTCAGCTGCACTGGCTTGTTGATCTACCCCTCTAGTTATTTCCTCTACTGCCCCTGCAGTATTTTCAATATTGGTATTACTACTTGTCATATTAGTCTTAGTCTTTACAGAAAGGTTCTGTAATTTCTCAACAAATTCTTTTATATCCAAAAAGGTTGTTTTCAATACTTCTACTAAACCATCAATATTATCAGCTAGTTTGCCTAATTCATTCTTTTTATTTGAGCCTGTACTAATTCTAAAATCAGCAGATGATAAGCCTTTGTATTTATTAATAACCTTTACAATATCCTTAGAAGTGCTTATATAAACCCAGCTAGCAAAAGAAATGATAAGTATAACTAATGTAATAGAGAATATGATGACTGTGAAAATGATGTTCTCAGCAAGCTTTTCTAACTCTGTTTCAGTTTGTAAAAGGTATTGGAAGGAGGCTCTGTCATGAGTTGAAAATGCTTGCATTAATGTAAGGTAGCTATTTTTTTCTAAATCATAGTCTATTAAAAAGGTTTCTAAATCAAAATTAAGCATTTGCTCTCTTATAGATTTTAAACTGGATTCAAATTGACTGTAATTTTTTATTATGCTATCTAGGTGTTGTGAATCTTCCGTGCTGTAATAATCTAATAACGGGTTTTCCGTGAATTGGTTTAATAAACTATCAATCAGTTCCATCGATTTATCTAAATCTGTAACCATTGATGCATCATACGATTTAGAAAAATCGACAACGATCCCATGGGCTTCATCAATTTTGCCAAGTATGAAATGTAAATCCTCAATAACGGCTAAACGATTATTGTATTTCTCTTCAATGTGACCTTTATAGCTGTTCATACTTACAATGGGGCTGATGGCTAATGTGATAACAGTAATTGTGACAAAAACCATGAGTAAAATGAGCTTCATTCTTATTGTCATATCAAAGATTTTAGTAAAAAAAGAACGCATAAATAAATTCTCCTCCTATAAATTATTGTGAGCCAACTAAATCAAGCATCATTCTCATGTACGTGAGTAATTTATTGTTCGTTATAATTGAATGCGTTTCCAATTAGGTGTATCGAAAAAATTCTTTGCCTTGCTAATTTGCGTACAGAAAAAAATTCGTAAAATATGTGAGATAGTGCATGCTGTTTAGTTCCTTAGGACTAATTAATAGAAAATATGTAAAAAATATCCGGATTTTGTCGTATAATATTTGTCCGTACCGAAACAATTCGGCATAATTTGATAAAATCCCTCTATTCACGAAATTTTTATCTTATTTATTTTACCATTTTGTAAAACACATAAGGAAAAAATATTTTATTTTTAATAGCTTTTCACTAAATTGACAAGATGTCCCATTAGTTGTGTTGTAATCAAACTTTTTTCCTATAAAAATAAGGACAACTAATAGAGAATTTAATATTTAACCATCATTTATTAATTTTTAAATAGTTTTAGGAAAATTCATGAAACTTCTTCTGGCTCATATTCGTATAATAGGCTAAAGGAGATGATGTCATTGTGGATATAAATAAATTATTGTCTTCATTAAGTTATTTCAGCGTGTTTTTTGCACCATTTTTATTTCCGATTGTTGCATATTTTGTAACTGAAAGTAATGAAGTTAAATCACATGCGAAGAGTGCTTTTGTTTCACACCTATTACCGTTTGTATCTATCATACTTGCTATCATTATTGCATTTATAGATATATTTTCTGGAGGTGTAGCTTTTACAACAGTATTTTGGCCAATAGTCATCATTATCATTGTAAATGTAGGAGTAGTTATTTGGAATATTATTAGAGGCATCCAAGTACTGATTCAATAAACTGTAAGTAAAATAGAGTGAATGGAGTATTTTTATAGGTCCAATCTCTACTGAAAAATTAGCTTAATAAAAAACTTTAATTAAAAAAATCGAAGAGAAAAGTGAGGGTGTTTTAAATGGTTGAAGATCGTAAACGGATATTGAAAATGGTTGAAGAAGGTAAATTATCACCGGATGAAGCGTTAACACTTTTAGAAGCACTAGATGATCAGAAGGAAAAGGGAAAAGCGGAGCAAGTAGTAATTACGGACTTATCGACAGATATTGACTATGAAAATGCTCAACAACGTCCGTACAGTCATGAAACAAAGCAAGCTTCAACGAAAGAAAAACTCATTGATTTCATGAATACAGCAGTAAAGAAGGTGAAGAATTTAGATTTAGACTTTAATTTTGGACCTTCGGTTGACGTTCATCATATCTTTCAAAATTCGAATGTATTCATTGATAAGGTTGATTTAGATGTGTATAACGGGAGCGTTGAGCTAATACCGTGGAATGAAAATGATGTTCGAATTGAATGTGAGGCGAAAGTATACAAAGTCGAAAATAATGAAGAAGCAAGAAGAGTATTTTTACAAGACGTGTTATTTTCCACTGATAATAGTCTAATGCGTTTTGCTGTTCAGAAAAAACAAATGAAGGTTCATACAAAAATTTATATTCCTGAGAAAGATTATAGCCAGATCAGAATTCGGGTATTCAATGGGCCGGTTATTAGTACAGGGTTTAAGGTGAAAGACTATAAAGCAAAAACATCTAACGGTTCAGTGACATTAGAACGCATGCATGTCGATGAGATGGAAATTGAGACCACAAATGGAGCTGTTGACGTGTTCGATAGCTATAGTCGGAACTGTGAGGCTGAAGTAGTTAATGGTGGTATTAATGTTAGAGGTAGCTTTGAAAGAGTAGACCTACAAAGTGTTACTGGAAGTATCAAATGTAAGATAAACAGTGAAAAAGCACATACCGTTTTTGCTAAAACGACAACGGGTAGTATAGATATAACTGTCCCAGACGGATTGACAATGGAAGGTGATTTGAAGTCAAGTGTAGGGAAAGTAAAATGTTATGTGCCTAATATGAATATTATTGAGGAAAAAGACGAAATTGTACAAAAAATATTAAGGTTTACGGTGAATGATAAGGCAACTGAACCGCTTCATTTATTTGCTGATTCAAAAAGTGGCTCAGTACACGTTACTACACATAGTAACGATTAATGAGGATTACTTTTCTACGAGGCTGGGACATAACTTAAGTGTTTAACTAAAATTCCGAACAAAGTAATAACTTAGCGGATGAAATATACGTAGACTCCTGCGGGATGAAAAGCAACGGCTAGACCCCGCAGAGCGTAGCACGAGGAGGCTTGCCAGCTTCCCGCGGAAAGCGGAGTATATTTCAGGAGCGGCGTAACTAGAACTACAACCATTGTTCGGTTTCTATTTAGTTAAAATACTTTTGTCCCAGCCTCTTTTATCGTTTATAGATCACTTCAATTAAGGGTCTGATAGATATTAATTCGAAGCACCTTCAGCCACTCCCCTTCATACGAAAAAAGTCAATAAGTGCTTTTATGGATGGAGACTCAAGACTTGTAAGGTTTGCTAAGCCCTTTTGGCTGTCTAGCTTCAGCGTCTCACTTAGAGTCGCTTCAACTTTTTAAATGTGTCTTCAAATGAAAAGGATCCAGTACTGTTTAGGGGTTTCATGGCGCTTAGGCATTTCTTCTTTGTCTAGCTTTGCCTCCTAGTCCTTCGAGGCTACTTCAGCATTTCATTCGAAGTCAAAAAACGCCTTCAAATGAAATGCTTCCAATGCTAGTCGGGACTAATCTATAGGCTTTGGCATTTCTTCTTTGTTAGTAGGGAAAAAAACTGATAAAATAAAGAAAGTGTTTGTGAGTGTTCAAAAAGGAGGGTTTCTATGCCTAAGGTTAGAACGATAGACATTATAGATAAGTTTCAGTTAGAGTTGATAAGTGGGGAAGATGGGATAAATAGACCGATTATTACGAGTGATTTATCTAGACCTGGGATTGAAATGGCGGGATATTTTACTTATTATCCAGCAGAACGAATACAGCTATTAGGTAAAACAGAGCTTTCATTTTATGATAAGTTAACAAAATCGGAAAAACAGCTTCGTATGAATAAATTATGTACTGATATTACCCCAGGAATTATTATTTCAAGAGATTTGGACATTCCTGAAGAGTTAATTGAAGCTTCTGAGCGTGAGGTAGTACCTGTTATGCGTTCATCAATGAAGACAACACGCTTAACGAGCCGTTTAACAAACTACTTAGAAAGTAAGCTTGCACCTACAACTGCGGTTCATGGTGTGTTAGTAGACATATACGGTATAGGTGTGCTAATTACAGGAAAAAGCGGTGTTGGAAAAAGTGAAACTGCTCTTGAATTAGTGAAGAGAGGGCATAGACTAGTTGCTGATGATTTAGTTGAGATTCGTGAAGAAGACCAAAACACGTTAATAGGAAACGCACCAGATCTGTTGGAACACTTACTAGAAATTCGTGGCTTAGGAATTATAAATGTCATGACATTGTTTGGTGCGGGAGCAGTTCGGAATTTTAAAAGAATTTCTTTAGTGATCACGTTAGAGCTTTGGGATCAAGCTAAACAATATGACCGTGTTGGTCTTGATGAAGATAAAATGAAAATTATTAATTCAGAAATAACACATTTAACAGTTCCTGTTCGTCCAGGAAGAAATTTAGCAGTCATTATTGAAGTAGCAGCTATGAATTTTCGATTAAAGAGGATGGGTATGGATGCTGCAGAGCAATTTTCAAATAGATTAGCTGATGTCATTGAAGATAGTGAAGAGCTATAAGGTATACATATTTAATGTAGAAATAAATATTAGGAGTTGAGAGGATGGAAGAGCAAATACAGCCGTTAGATCGTGTTTTTCTTGAACTTGGTCCATTGTCGATTCAATGGTATGGAGCGATCATCGGTATTGGTGTCATTTTAGGTTTATATTTAGCTGTCAAGGAATCTGAAAAGAGAGGTCTTCATAAAGACACGTTTGTAGACTTAGTATTATTTGCAGTACCAATTGCTATTATTTCAGCAAGACTTTATTATGTTATTTTTAAGTGGGATTATTACTCAGAAAATCTTTTAGAAATTGTTATGATTAATCAAGGTGGCTTAGCCATTCACGGTGGTTTAATTGGGGCGGTGTTAACGGCTATCGTCTTTGCGAGGAAAAAAGGTATTTCTTTTTGGAAGCTTGCAGATATCGCTGCACCGAGTATCATTTTAGGACAAGCGATCGGTAGATGGGGGAACTTTGTTAATCAAGAAGCACACGGTGGTGTTGTGACAAGGGAGTTTTTGGAGAACCTACAGTTACCAGACTTTATAATCAACCAGATGTATATTAACGGAGCGTATTATCACCCAACATTTTTATATGAGTCAATTTGGAGTTTCACTGGATTTATTATTTTACTACTGCTAAGAAAAGTTAATTTAAAACGTGGTGAGCTATTCTTAACGTATATCATTTGGTATTCATTTGGCCGCTTTTTCATTGAAGGAATGCGAACAGACAGCTTAATGCTGACTGAAAGCTTACGTGTTGCGCAGTTTATCTCGTTGTTATTAATTGGTTTTGCAATTGTCATGATTATAGTCCGACGAGTAAAAGGGTATGCAGATAAACGGTATAAAGATTCATAGAAGCTTAACAGCATAATAAGTGACGTTCATAGTGAACAAATGTTAAAGCAATTGGGTATTTACCAATTGCTTTACATTTTGTTATTATTCTAATTAAAAAGCTAGGAGTGGGAATTTGGTTGGGTCAGTTAAAAAGGGGTTTATTGTAGGATTACAGACAACATGGACATTAGGGAAAATCATTTTTCCAGTTACATTAATAGTGACGATTTTACAATACACTGTTATTCTACAATGGATTATGAAAAGCATATCACCTTTGATGGGCTTGTTTGGACTATCAGGAGATGCAGCAATCCCGTTGGTTCTAGGGAATTTTCTCAATCTGTATGCTGCTATCGGTGCGATTTTAACACTTGATTTGACTGTAAAAGAAGTATTTATTTTAGCTGTGATGTTATCGTTTTCTCATAACTTGATAATAGAGTCAAGCGTTGCTGCAAGAGTAGGGGTAAAGCTCTGGATAATGATGGTTACTCGTATAGGATTAGCAGTTATATCAGCTTTCATGATTAATATTCTGTGGGCAGGCGGAAATGAGTTAGCTCAATATGGATTGATATCCAAGGAAGAAGAAGTTGTTACAGGCTGGGGAAGTATCATCGTGGCTGGGGTAGAGAAGGGCTTAATAGGTATTTTACAACTTGCACTTATCGTTATTCCACTTATGATCGGTATACAAATATTAAAAGATCTAAAATGGTTAGAGACGTTCTCCAAGTGGATGTCACCCTTGACGAAATTATTAGGTATGAAGGAGAATACGTCAACAACCTTAGCAGCTGGACTTTTATTTGGACTTGCATATGGATCTGGTGTGATGATTCAAGCAGTGAAGGAAGACGGTGTGTCTAAAAAAGATACTGTACTTGCATTTATATTTCTCGTTTCATGCCATGCTGTTATTGAAGATACACTCGTATTTATACCTTTAGGAATTCCAATTTTACCATTGTTATTAATACGTGTTTTCGTTGCAATACTATTAACGATGATTGTCGCTTTTATATGGAAAAAAGCAGAGTTACATAACAGAAAGGAAGCTAACTATGACCATTAAGACGATACTGTTTGATTTAGATGGAACATTGATTGACACGAATGAATTAATTATCCAATCGTTTATGCATACATTAGAACAGTACTACCCTAATGATTACTCAAGAGAAGATGTGCTCGAATTCATTGGTCCACCGTTGTACGAATCATTACACTCAGTAGATAAAGATCGTGTTGAGGATATGGTAAAAACCTATCGCGAGTTTAATTTAGC
The DNA here is from genome assembly GCF_033963865.1 of Cytobacillus sp. IB215316. NCBI lineage: Bacteria > Bacillati > Bacillota > Bacilli > Caryophanales > Bacillaceae > Cytobacillus > Cytobacillus sp. IB215316. The sequence continues at coordinate 62,172 of NZ_JAXBMC010000003.1, forward strand.
AAATCATGATTTACTCGTAAAGGAATATGATAGTGTGTTTGATACCGTTAAAGCACTACACGAGCAAAAATTCAAGTTAGGAATTGTGACAACAAAAATGAGGTTAACGACAACAATGGGGCTAAAGCTCACAAACCTAGATCAGTTCTTTGATGTTGTCATTACTTTAGATGATGTTGAACGTGCAAAACCAGATCCTGAGCCAATTCATAAAGCATTACAGCAACTGAATGCTCTTCCACATGAAGCGATTATGGTCGGTGATAATCATCATGACATGTTGGCAGGGCAAAATGCTGGAACAAAAACTGCCGCCGTAGGGTGGGCGATCAAAGGTAGAGAACATTTAACACAATACAGCCCAGATTATGTTTTAGATAAAATGAGTGATTTACTCTCCATTGTAAAGGCTGAGAATCAGTGAGAAAAACAACAAGATATCCTGTAAATGGAGCAAATTCATTATGGCATGTTTATAAAACAGTCCCCTTTTGGAAAGTAGTAAAAAACTTTATCGTTATCCAAACAGCTCGCTATACGCCATTTTTAGGGATGAAAAACTGGTTATATCGTACATTTTTAAGAATGAAAGTTGGCGAACAAACATCTTTTGCATTAATGGTAATGCTAGATGTCATGTTTCCAGAAAAAATTACTGTAGGACGAAATACTGTGATTGGCTACAATACAACAATATTAGCACATGAATACTTAATTGAAGAGTACCGTCTTGGCGATGTTATAATTGGAGATGAGGTGCTAATTGGGGCTAACTCCACTATTTTACCTGGTGTAGTAATTGGTGATCGTGCGATAGTGTCTGCAGGGACGCTTGTACATAAAGATGTACCTGCTGGAGCATTTGTAGGCGGGAATCCCATGAAGATGATTTACACGAAAGAAGAGATGGAAAAACGTATCGAAAATGGTGTTAACGATAAAATCATGGGCTAATGCTTACATAGAAAAGAACCTGTTTCAACAAACAGGTTCTTATTTATAATATAGGCTTTTCTCGAGTTGGTAGCTGCTTTTGGTGCTAGTAATAAATATTGCCTATTTAAAGTTTAATCTTTAAGTTAGTAAAAATGGTGCGTTAACCTAGTCCCTTCAGATCACTTCATCCTAAAGTAAATTGTACCTTCAGTGCTTCACGGGACTTCGAACAAGCCTTTCAATTTTTACAGCTTTTTAGCTACTTGGGGAAAATGCCCTCTCATGCTTGATGAGACTACCCAGTCGTCTCCACTTTATTGTTTTCATGCTTGTTTTCAGAGAAAAACCACTTCATCATAGGTGGTGTAACGATTGTTGTAATTAGGACTACAACTACAATTACTGCAAATAATTCTTGGCTTAGCAATGCGGCTTCTAGTCCTATCGCTGCAATAATTAATGCTACTTCACCTCTTGATACCATACCAGATCCGATACCCATAGAACTTCTCCAATTGAACCCAGCGGCTTTTGCACCAACTGCTGAACCAAGTAGTTTTGTAAGGATAGCTACGATACTAAGAATGACGATTAGTCCAATGTTATCACCAATGCCGAATAATTCTACAGTAACACCAATTGATGTGAAAAATACAGGTACAAAAATCGAGTAGCTGATTGTTTCTACTTTTTCGAACACTTCATGTTTATGATTAGTTAAACTGATCGCAACACCAGCAATGTAGGCACCAATAATTGCTGCAACACCTGCATACTCAGCGATAAACGCATAGGTAAAACAAATGATTAAGGCTGCAGAAATGACTGACTCAGTTACTTTTAATGGTGCAAACTTATTTAATACCCAAGGGACTACTTTCCAAGCTAAGCCTATAGCTACGGCGAAGAAGATAACTTTCTTTATAATTACTTCCCCTAAATGAACATCCCCACCTGCTAAGCTCATTAAAAAGGCCAATGATACGATAACGAGAATATCATCAATGACAGCTGCTCCTAATATCGTTGCACCTTCTTTTGATTTAAGCTTATTCATTTCTTTCAATGCTTGGACTGAAATACTTACGCTTGTAGCAGAAAGTAATAATCCAAGAAATATAGCTTCAAATGTAGGTAAACCAATAATTACTCCTGATAAATATCCGATTGATAAAGGTACGATGATTCCAAGTACACCTACGTAAGTTGAAGCTTTTCCAGTGCGTTTAAATTCATCAACATCGGTTTCTAAGCCCGCAATAAACATTAATAAAATGACACCGATTTGACTAATTTCACTCAAGATTTCTGTATCGTTAACGATTCCTAAAACGGTAGGGCCTAATACAATCCCTATTAATAACTTACCTAGAACAGATGGCTGGCCTAGCCTGACACTAATATCCCCTGCTATTTTTGAAGCAAATAAAATAGCTGCTAATTCAATAATAAGCACTGCTTATCTCCCCCTCTTTGTATACGTAATAATCAACTATAGTGCTCGTAGAATTCTTTTTCTCTAGTAAAAGACCTTTAAAAAGTAATAATTCCTCAGTAAACATCCGTGTTTAGTGGTGTTTTTGTCGATATTACTCCAATGTTTAATACGACTCACTTCTTAAAAAGATTCAAGAATTCATTATTTCTTTCGTAATATTCAACTTGTGTAATAGTAGGTTATATTAGTATCTCTCCTTTCCATCATTTTTTATCTAGAATGAATGAAGTAACTTTTGGTACTCTATTCATTATTTTTCTCACAAAAAAACCCTTACCAATGATGGTAAAGGTTTTTTACATAAAAAGGCCTTTACCAAATGATAAAGGTCTCGCTAACAACGTATGTTGCCAACAAAGCCGAGAGTATGATACTCCGTAATGACGACTTTGCTGTAAAAGCTACTCCCCTTTAGGAGAAAATTTAATTATATAAATGATCATAAAATAAACATTATAATTTTGTCAATTAATTAGGCTCTGTTGGTAAAAATTGTTGCTCTAGCTTCTAAACTATAAGCTGGGATTTGTTTTATCGAAAAAAAGGTGCCATCAGTTTTAGTTGTATACGTGTTTATTTTTTATTACGAGAAACAACAATCTTTAGGTAAACAGCCATTTATTAATATGGCTATTTACCCATTATTTGTATATTTAATGCTGTACGTATGCAATATGGTATTTTTTTAACTTCTCACAGACACCTTTTAGAATACAGCTACCTGTAGGTCACTACAGTATAAGCAGCAGAAGATTAAATTAATAAGCTCTTTATAATATTATTTTAAAATAATAAAACCTCATTGTGAACAAATTAAATCATGAGCAATATATAACAATTTGTATCTTGACGGATGATAAAAGCCAAGTTACAATACTAAAAACTTTAATTTATTAGCAAATTAGCGAACTAAAGTGTTTTGGTTCAATTTTGGAATAAATTTCTATGTAGCTAGCGCGTAATTGACATGGCCTCCGGTGCTTGTAAGGGGTGCCTAAGGCGCTGAAGCTTCACAAATTATTAACTAAAGGGCGGATTGAAATGCAGAAGCTTTTTATGTTTGAAAAGCCATTAGGTATGAGAGACACATTACCTTCTTTGTATGAAACTAAAAAAGAACTTAGGAGTGAGTTACTAAGTGGGATTGAGCAATGGGGTTATCAGCTGATTGAGACGCCAACGCTAGAGTATTATGATACCGTAGGGTCATCATCAGCGATTGCGGATAGGCAGCTGTTTAAACTCTTGGACCAGCAAGGTCATACGTTAGTTTTACGGCCGGATATGACAGCCCCTATTGCTAGGGTAGCTGCATCAAAATTATTAGCAAATAAGAACCCGTTACGTCTTGCCTATTCAGCAAACGTTTATCGCGCTCAACAGCGCGAGGGAGGACGTCCAGCAGAGTTTGAACAGGTTGGAATTGAGTGTATAGGTGATCAGACACTAAGTGCAGACGCCGAAGTGATCGCTCTGCTAGTATCTTTATTACAAAATATTGGGTTAGAGACATTTGCAGTTACTGTTGGTCACATCGGATTTGTTAATGAATTATTTTTAGAAACGGTCGGTAATGAAGAACGTGCTAACACGTTGCGACGCTTCTTATATGAAAAAAACTTTGTCGGATATAAAGAACATGTGAAAGGTTTGTCTCTATCATCTATTGATAAAAAACGTTTATTACAATTATTACATTTACGTGGTGACGAAAATATCATAGAGGATGCTATGCAGCTTGTTGACGGGGAGAGAGGTAAACAATTGCTTCTGGAATTGCAACTAGTATGTGAGCACCTACGATCGTTTGGTGTTTCCCAATTTATAAAATTAGATCTTACATTATTGAGCCATATGAGCTATTATACAGGTCTTTTATTTGAAGTATATGCAGAAAATGTAGGTTTCTTACTTGGAAACGGTGGGCGCTATGATAATCTACTATCCAAATTTCATGTTGATGCACCAGCAACAGGGTTTGGAATAAGGATAGATCGTCTATTAGAAGCGCTTGGATATTGTGGTCAAGAACCTCTTATTCATAGCGTCATTTACAGCTCTGATAACTTAAAACGAGCAATCGAGTTTGCAGACGAACGTAGAAAGAATGGTGAGCGTGTCATACTCCAAGATATATCTGGCCTTACGAACGTCGATGCTTATACAAAATCTTTTGCACAGGTTTCTTTTTTTATAGGAGAACAAAGCTGAAATTAATATATTGTATCTCATCACAGAAGGGAGATGAATAGGCTTGCTTACTATTGCTATGCCAAAGGGGCGCATTTTTACGGAAGCAGTTGAATTACTGAGAAAGGCTGGCTATCGGTTGCCTAATAAATTTGAAGCTTCACGTAAGTTGATTATAGATGTAGAGGAAGAACAAATTCAATTTATCCTTGCTAAGCCGATGGATGTGACAACGTATGTTGAATACGGTGTAGCTGATCTCGGTATCGCAGGCAAGGATGTCATGCTCGAAGAAGAGCGAGATGTATATGAGCTACTTGATCTTTATATTAGTCATTGTTATTTAGCAGTTGCTGGATTGCCCGGTGTAAAAACAACAGATGTCGCACCCAAAGTAGCGACAAAATATCCAAATATTGCATCTACGTATTTTAGAGAGCAGGGAGAGCAAGTTGAAATTATAAAACTGAATGGTTCTATAGAATTAGCACCTCTCATCGGCTTAGCTGATCGCATCGTTGATATCGTTTCAACAGGTCAGACTTTGCGGGAAAATGGACTTGTTGAAATGGAGCATATAGGACATGTAACTTCGAGACTAATTGTAAATCCAGTAAGCTATCGAATGAAGGAACAACAAATTGATGAGCTTGTTGAACGTCTTGCATCAATTATTGAGCAACTCGATTTTGCAATGGATGGTGAAAAAATGCTATGAACATAAAACGGGTATCAAAGGACATGACGTTGAAGCGAACAATTGATAGTGGAACAGAACAGCAGAGACAGTCAGTATTATCAATTATTGAGCAAGTTAAAGCAGATGGAGATGTAGCTCTTAGAGATTTAACAACGAAGTATGATGGTGTTCAGCTATCCTCTTTTCGTGTGACTGATGAAGAAATCTCAACTGCTTATGAAAAAGTAGATCAAACACTCATACAAGTAATGAGAGAGGCAGCAGAAAATATCCGAGATTATCACCAACGTCAAGTACGACAAACATGGATATCGATGAAAGAGGACGGATCATTATTAGGGCAAAAGATTACGCCGCTTGATGCTGTAGGGGTATATGTTCCTGGGGGAACGGCGGCTTACCCGTCTTCTGTCTTAATGAATGTCATACCCGCACAGGTTGCAGGCGTTGAACGCATCGTTATTGTTTCACCTCCTAAACATGATGGAGCGTTACCTCCCGCAGTTATTGTAGCTGCACATGAAGCAGGAATTAAAGAAATATATAAAATTGGAGGAGCACAAGCCATAGCGGCGCTTGCGTATGGGACTGAATCAATTCGTTCTGTTGATAAAATAGTCGGTCCAGGAAATATATATGTAGCACTTGCGAAACGTGAAGTGTTTGGGCATGTTGCTATTGATATGATAGCGGGACCTAGTGAAATTGTTGTATTAGCAGATGATACAGCTAATGCAAATGAAATTGCTGCTGATTTATTATCGCAAGCAGAGCATGATGCATTAGCCTCAAGCATCGTTGTGACACCGTCTATAGAACTTGCAAAACAAGTACAGCATGAGATTGAAAAACAACTTGAAACATTACCGCGTAAAGAAATCGCTTATGCATCATTACGAGATTATGGAGCGATCTATGTCACAAATAATTTAGTGGAAGCCATTGATGTTGTAAATGAACTTGCACCAGAACATCTAGAAATTATGACCATAGACCCAATGTCTATTGTAGCAAGTATTCGTCATGCTGGTGCTATCTTTCTTGGAAGGTATAGTTCAGAGCCAGTTGGTGATTATTTTGCTGGACCGAACCATGTTCTTCCAACTAATGGGACTGCGCGTTTTTCAAGTCCTCTTTCAGTGGATGACTATGTTAAAAAATCAAGCATTATTTCATATAGTAAGGATGCGTTAATTACTAACGGAGCAAAGATTGCTTCTTTTGCACGAGCTGAAGGATTAGAAGCACATGCCCGTGCCATAGAGGTTCGTTTACCAACAGCTGATAAGGAGGGGTCATGATGAGGAATACGAGTGTAAATAGAGAGACGAATGAAACATCGATTCAGCTATCATTTGATATTGATGGGAAGGGAAATGCTGACCTTGAAACGGGTGTTCCATTTCTAACACATATGTTAGATCTGTTTACCAAGCATGGACAATTTGATTTAGCAATACGTGCAAATGGTGACACTGAAATTGATGATCATCATACGACAGAGGATATAGGTATTTGTTTAGGACAAGCGCTAAGAGAAGCTCTTGGTAATAAGAGTGGAATTAAAAGATACGGAAATGCTTTCGTACCTATGGATGAAGCACTAGCACAGGTTGTCGTTGACCTCAGTAATCGCCCTCACTTTGTAATGAAGGGTGACTTGCCTAGTAAACGTGTCGGTTCCTTTGATACTGAGCTCGTTCATGAATTTCTTTGGAAGCTTGCGCTTGAGGCGCGTATAAATTTACATGTAATTATTCATTATGGTCATAATACACATCATATGATTGAAGCGGTGTTTAAAGCATTAGGTCGAGCGCTTGATGAAGCAACTATGATCGATCCGAGAGTAAAAGGGGTACCATCTACGAAAGGGTTGTTATAAATGATCGGCATTGTTGATTATGGTATGGGGAATTTATATAGCGTGAGTAAAGCATTAGAAAGGATGGGTGTTGACTATGTTATAACTGATGACCAGCGTCTGCTAAAACAAGCGAAAGGTTTAATTCTTCCGGGCGTTGGAGCATTTAAAGACGCGATGGCAATTTTAAACGACAGCGGATTGACTACATTTTTGAAGGATTGTGCTCAGCAAAGGAAACCACTCCTCGGTATTTGCCTAGGTATGCAGTTATTGTTTGATGAAAGTGAAGAAAATGGACTAACAGAGGGGCTTGGCTTAATTAAGGGACGTGTCGTCCGCTTTCCTCAAAATGACGCTTATAAAATACCACATATGGGATGGAATAAACTACATGTTAGCCAACCTTCATCACTTCTAGAAGGTGTGAAAAATGGATATGTATATTTTGTACATTCTTATTATGTTCAAGCAGGTAAGCAGTCAGATGTGATCGCAAGTAGTGAGTATGCTGTGGATGTTCCAGCTGTGGTTGGTAAGGGTAATGTCTTTGGAACGCAATTTCACCCAGAAAAAAGCAGTGATACAGGCTTAAGAATACTAGAAAACTTTGTAGCGCTTGTTGAAGGGAAGGTGTTGTCGTCATGAAACAATTTATGATTTATCCAGCGATTGATATTAGAAATGGCAAATGCGTTAGATTATTACAGGGCGACTACGCTAAAGAAACGATTTATGGAGAATCGCCATTAGCAATGGCGCAGCTCTTCGAAAATCAAGGAGCAACTTGGATTCATACTGTCGATTTAGATGGAGCAAAAGAGGGAAAGCCAGTGAATGACAGTAAAGTCATTGACATTGCTGAACAATTACAAGCAAACGTACAGGTTGGTGGTGGAATTCGGACAGAGGCTGACATCGTCTATTATCTAGAGAAGGGTATTAAGCGCATTATTTTAGGAAGTGCAGCAATTAACAACCCACCTTTTGTCAAAGAAATGCTTAAGAAATATCAGCAACATATTGCCATAGGTATCGATGCAAAAGATGGTTATGCAGCGATAGAAGGTTGGCTGGAGACGTCGACAATCAAAGCGACTGTAATTGGTAAGGAGCTTGCAGAACATGGAGCGGAAACTTTTATCTTTACAGATATTAAGACAGATGGCATGCTGTCAGGTCCTAACACCAATGCCGTCGTTGAAATGGCACAAGCTACGAATAAGCAGGTTATTGCATCAGGTGGAATTTCCTCACTTGATGATGTGAAGAGCTTAATGCAATACAAGCAAATAGGTGTAAGTGGTGCGATTATTGGAAAGGCGCTATACACGAATCAATTTACTGTAAGTGAGGCAGTGAGTGCGGTGAAAGACATATGATTACGAAGCGGATAATTCCATGTTTAGATGTCAAGGAAGGAAGAGTTGTGAAGGGAATCCAGTTTGTTGAACTACGCGATGCAGGTGACCCTGTTGAATTAGCCTCCTTCTATGATCAAGAGGGTGCAGATGAGTTAGTCTTTTTAGACATATCCGCTTCACATGAAGGAAGAAAAACGATGGTTGACGTCGTGCAAAGTGTTGCTGGTCAGCTAGCCATTCCGTTCACGGTTGGTGGTGGCATTAATAGTTTAGCAGATATGAAAAAGATGTTGCGTGCAGGTGCTGACAAAGTTTCAATAAACACAGCGGCTGTTAACAACCCTCACCTTATCACTGAAGGGGCAAATTATTTTGGTTCACAATGCATTGTCGTAGCGATTGACGCAAAATATGATAAAACGATTCAAACATGGCGAGTGTTTACACACGGAGGAAGGAAGGCAACTGAATGGCGCGTTATTGACTGGGCGAAAGAGGTTGTTAGACGCGGGGCAGGAGAAATTTTATTAACGAGTATGGATAGTGATGGTGAAAAGAGTGGTTTTGATATTGATTTGACGAAAGAAGTAAGCATGGCGGTTTCTGTACCTGTAATCGCATCTGGAGGAGCGGGTCGTGCAGCTCATTTTGTCGAGGCATTTACTGAAGGGAAGGCTGATGCTGCATTAGCTGCATCAATTTTTCATTACAAGGAAACATCAGTTAGAGAGGTAAAAACCTTTTTACATCAGAAGGGGGTGCATGTAAGGTGACGGTACCACATCTTACATTTAATGACCAAGGATTAGTGCCTGCAATTGTTCAAGATATCGTCAGTAAGGAAGTATTAATGTTAGCATATATGAATGAGGATTCTTTAGAAAAGTCTATCGAGACGGGAGAAACATGGTTTTATAGTCGCTCTAGACAACAGTTGTGGCATAAAGGCGCAACATCAGGAAACACTCAAAAAATTATTGAAATGAAGTATGATTGTGATAAGGATGCATTACTAGTACTCGTTGAGCCAGCGGGTGTAGCTTGTCACAAAGGCACATATACATGCTTCACAGAAGAAATTGTAAGTGCAAAAGAACGGCTAGGACATGAACGTTTTGCTATTATAAATCAGTTAGAGCAAATTATTGCAAAAAGAGAAACAGAACGTGAAGAAGGCTCTTATACTACGTATTTATTTGATAAAGGTGTAGATAAAATATTGAAAAAGGTAGGAGAAGAAGCCGCGGAGGTCATTATTGCAGCAAAAAATCGTAATAGTGATGAACTCACCTGGGAGACAGCTGACTTACTTTATCACTTACTCGTATTGTTACGTGAGCAGAAGCTCCCATTAGATGATGTGCTAAATGTTTTAGAAAAAAGGCATAAGCAATAAATTGAACTTTCCAATCTCGAAGGTTTATTTAGGAGAGAGAAGAAATTGTGTCAACGACGATAAAATTCCACCTAGTATTTTTGAGTATAGATCAAGCTAGGTGGAATTTTGACGTTTTTCAATTGATATACTAAGCAGTATCTTTTTTAGGCAGTAGCGCAATTAATATTAGACTAACAATGGCAAATCCGAGAACAACGTAATATACAGAGTGAAGAGAGAAGGTTAGTCCATCTTGAAGTATTTGTTTTACACCTTCAGACAGCTGATTCCTTTCTTCCTCATTAAGTAAAATATTTGCTGAATTAATCGTTAACCCTTCAGTGTTGGTTTCCTGTTCATGAATATATCGCTGAAACTGATTGTTTAAGATTCCTCCAAGTAGAGCCGCACCTATTGTATTACCAACATTTCGCATGAACATGTTTGCTGCTGTGGCGACCCCCCGTTGTTTCCAGTCAACTGTACTTTGAATAGAAACAATAAAAGAAGTAGTCGTTAATCCCATCCCTACACCGATAAAAAATGAGCCAGTGGCAGCAGTAATAGGTCCTGCATCAGGAGACATGAAAACAAATATCATGCTTCCGAATATTAATGAAGCCCCACCGAACAAGGATGTTGTTCTAAAGCCGATTTTCAATAATAACCTACCAGCAATAGTCGCTGCAATTGGCCAACCGATACTCATCGTCGTCAATGTAAAACCAGCAACAATCGGTGACTGTTCCATGACCCCTTGTACAAATGCAGGTAGGAAACTAGAAATTCCAATAAGCATAATGCCTGTTGTCAAAGAAGCCATATTAGCAATAAATATGGAGCGCTCTTTCCATAAGTTAAAGGGCATCATCGGATCTACAGCACGTCTTTCTTGAAAAACGAATAACGTAATTGCAATGATTCCTATCGTTAGTAGACCTAATGTAGGTAGTGAAGTCCACGACTGATTATTACCGCCTTCGACGAGAATAAACATAAAGGAAGAAATTGAAATGGTCAATAGTACAGCACCAAGGTAGTCAATGTCATGTTTCTTTTTTTCAACGTCTTCATGAAGAAAAGCCCATAAAGCGATGATGGCCAAAATACCAAGTGGAATATTAACCCAAAAGACATACCGCCAGCTAACGTACTCAACTAATAGCCCGCCTAAAGCAGGGCCGGTAATTGCAGAAATTCCCCAAACACTTGATAAATATCCTTGGATTTTGGCTCTTTCCTCTTTTGTATAAATATCACCGACAATGGTTGAAGCGATCGGCATAACAGCACCTGCTCCAAATCCCTGTATGACACGAAAAAGAATTAGCATGCCCATTGATTGAGCAAATCCACATAATATAGAGCCTAATAAGAAAATGATAATACCAAAGGTAATAACTGGTTTGCGACCAAATAAATCAGACAGTTTACCATAAATAAGTACTGTAACAGCATTCATTAATAAATATCCTGAAAAAACCCAGCTATATAAGGAAAAACCCCCTAATTCTCCAACAATGACTGGCATAGCGGTAGATACAATGGTAGCTTCGATAGCAGCCATAAACATAGCAAGCATCACAGCAGCCAGGACTAAAGGTTTTTTTGTTTGCTTTTTCATTGGGACATTTGCAATATCATCTGCGGCTTGTCTCATAGGGTTGCTCCTTCCTCTTAAACGCACATTATTATAGTATTATAACCTAAAACTTACACTGTTTTTGGACAACATATGTATGTTATACTACCATCGGTGAAATGAACTTAATTTTAAGTATTTAATTTAATAAGTAGCAGAAATTATTTATGGCTGTTTACACTTTAAATGTTGTTTTTTGTGCTAAGAGTTAAATCTGTATACCATTAGGTTTGTGAATGTGACTACTCTCATCATAAATGGTTTTGGGTTATTAGTACCAACAGCAACAAATTTTTTGGAAAGAGCCAGTTTAAATATTAAGAAAGAATTGTATGTGTACCTCATGCGCCATCAACGCGAGGTCATAAAGTCAAAATGCAAGAAGATTAACGAGTAATCTTCCTGTCATTTCATCTAATTTAGCAGATATATTAATGAGTAGTATTGTCCACAAGGCGTGGACTGATTTTGGTGAATCTAGCACCTTATGTTTAACAGGAAATACACTTTTGAACAAATTGAGTGTTCAAGTAGGAAGATATTTTTATGGAGGCATGAATGGGGAAAAACTCAAAACAATCAGCGATTATCATTCCATTTCAAGATGATGAGAAACTTTTCTTGAAAGGAAAAAAAGCTTATCGAAATAGCGATTTATATAAAGCGAAGAAGTATTTATCTCGTGCAATACAACTGAAACCAAATGAGCCGGAGTATTTATGTCAAATGGCGATCGTTCTTATGGAGAATGGAGAGTTTCAGCAATCAAATATTATGTTAGCTAATATATTGGAAAATGTAGACCCAACGATGGTGGAATGTTCATATTTTATGGCAAATAATTATGCTCACCTAGGGTTATTTCAAATGTCACGCAAATATGCGCTTGAGTATCTTAAACAAGCTCCAAATGGAGAATTTAGTGAAGATACTGAGGATCTACTCGAGCTGTTAAGTATTGAATATGATGTAAGCACAGAAGCGCAAGATAGTGAGGAAGATGCGCTCATCTTAAATCAAGAAAGAGCGCGAAGCTTGTTAGAAGATGGTCAGTTTTCAGAAGCTATACAATTATTAAACTCTATGATTAAGGAAAACCCTGAATTTTGGTCAGCTTATAATAATTTAGCGTTAGCACATTTCTACTTAGGCGATTTAAATCGTGCTATACAAATCCTTGACGAGGTTTTTGATAAAAATCCTGGGAATCTACACGCGCTTTGCAATATGGTTATCTTCTTTTATTACCATAAAGAAGATGAGCTTGTTAAGCCACTTATCAATAAACTTGAAAAAGTATACCCAATCACGGTTGAGCATCGCTACAAGCTTGGAGCGACCTTTGCGCTAGTAGGAGAGTCTAAGCTAGCCTACAAGTGGTTAAAACAGCTTTATAAACAAGGGTTTGAAGGTGATGGCACGTATTATTATTGGCTAGCAAATGCCGCGTATTACTCTGATCACGAAAGCTTTGCAAAGAATATATGGAAAAAAGTTATTGAACTCAGTCCAGATAGGCACGGCACAGAGCCTTGGAAAGTGCATGTTGCTCATGAGGTTGTTAAAGGCGCAAACTCACTATTGAAGAGTGACAATAAATATGAACGATTATATGGTTTGTTTTTAGTTAGTCAAGGAAGTAATGTTGAACCAACTGGCATTTATCAAGAAAATGATCAAACAAAATATACAACATTTGAAAGTGAGTTTGCTCATTATATGACAGATAAAATTAGCCAGAAGGGATTAAATAGTCATACAGACTACATTAAGAATTCATACATGATATTGGATCATATTTTTAAAAGCAATAAACTGAGTCATGTAGAAATGGCTGACCTTTTCAACAAGGCATGCTTAGTATTTGATAATGGAATAATTATGAAATATGAACTTTTGAATACACAAGCTTGGGCTGCAGCAATTGAATATAAATGGAAAAAGTTATTACGTAAAAAAGTTACTCAACGAGAGGTTGCCTTAAAATATGATGTTTCGGTAAAAACTGTTTCAAAATATGGTGAATTTGTGAATGTTCTTCTTCAGTGAGCAGATTATTGGACGATTCATTCAGTGTCTTATAGGATACAATTAAGGAAAGGCGCTTTTCGTATACTTTGTTGCTATGTTAAAAACTAAAACAGCACATAAGTATTTATGAGATTATCATCGTTAATAAAGATAAAAGGATGCTTGGAACTTTACGTGCTTATATCTTAATACGAAAAGTAACAATCAATGCGAAAACAGCCAAAGGAAAAGGTATTATATATTCATTGACTTATAGAGATGTTCTAAGTGAAAGAACATTTTATAACATTCTTATGAATGAATCAGTTAATAATGAAGGAGTGAATAAAATGGCAGAAGATACAATTTACGATGTAGTAATTATTGGAGCAGGACCTGCTGGAATGACAGCAGCGGTATATACATCAAGAGCTAATTTGTCAACGATTATGGTGGAACGTGGTGTTCCTGGTGGTCAAATGGCGAACACTGAGGACGTTGAGAACTTTCCGGGATTTGAATCAATCTTAGGGCCAGAGTTATCTGATAAAATGTTCGAGCATTCGAAGAAATTTGGTGCTGAATATGCATATGGCGATATTAAGGAAATTATAGATGGTGAAGAGTATAAAACTGTGGTCACTAGTAGTAAGGAATTAAAAGCAAGAGCAGTTATTATTGCCACTGGTGCAGAATATAAAAAACTAGGAGTGCCTGGTGAAAATGAACTAGGTGGTCGAGGTGTATCATATTGCGCAGTTTGTGATGGAGCCTTTTTTAAAGGAAAAGAACTGGTTGTTGTAGGTGGTGGAGATTCTGCAGTAGAGGAAGGGGTATACCTAACTCGTTATGCATCTAAAGTGACGATTGTTCATCGTCGTGATCAGCTTCGAGCGCAACAAATACTACAACAGCGTGCATTTGATAATGACAAGATTGATTTTATTTGGAACCATACTGTGAAACAGGTTAATGAAAAAGACGGAAAAGTGGGTAGTGTGACACTAGTTGATACTCAAACAGGTGAAGAACAAGAATTTAATACTGATGGTGTGTTCATATACATCGGTTTAAATCCATTATCAAAACCGTTCGCAAACCTTGGTATTACGAATGATAATGGATATATTGAAACGAATGAGCAGATGGAGACGAAGATTCCTGGTATTTTTGCATCAGGAGACATTCGAGAAAAAACCGTTCGACAAATCGTTACAGCTACAGGTGATGGAAGTGTTGCAGCCCAAAGTGCAGCGCATTATATTGAAGAGTTAAAAGAGAAATCGAAATAATTATAACAAAACCGTAATAACGTTTTAACCGAGTTGTAACACAGGTGCAACAATTATTAGGTACTATAAATATAAGTAATTGACCCCCTTTTATAAATATATCCTTGGCACGGGAAATGACCCCGTGCCCTTTTTTTATATTACCTTATTTCGTGAGGATCCTCTAATTTTGAACGTTAGAGGTATACGTACTTATTTCTAAGACCGAAAAGTAATAACTAATGCGAAAACTAAATTATATAGGTATGTTATAAGCTATATTCTCTGTTTGTCATTTATGACAATACAACGACCTGAACGCAATGTCCTTTGCTTGTCTTCTGAAACAGATGATGCCAATCGTTAGCGATAGGACGGTTGATATTGAGTGGAAATGAGTGCCTTCCGTATTTGTTTTACACCATTTATTGTGACGAGCTAGTAGAAATAGTATAATTAATGGTATAAATACAACGAGGTGAAAGGCGTGCAAAGAGTAACTAATTGCGTCTTAGTTCATGAAGGTCAAGTATTACTTTTACAAAAGCCTAGTAGAGGCTGGTGGGTAGCACCTGGTGGCAAAATGGAACAGGGAGAATCCATTAGAGAATCTTGCATACGTGAATTTCGTGAAGAAACAGGTATATTTATAAAAGATCCAAGCATCAAAGGTATTTTCACAATATTGATAAAAGAGCAAAATCAAATCATTTCGGAATGGATGATGTTTACCTTTCTATCCACACAATTTGATGGTAGCAATGTGAAAGAGTCAGAGGAAGGGAAGGTTGCATGGCAGAAAGTGGATCAAATATCCAAGCTACCTATGGCGCCAGGTGACTATCACATTATTGACTATATGGTTAATGGAAAAGGTATCATTTATGGTACTTTCACATATACGCCGAACTTTGAGTTGCTTTCTTATCGATTAGATCCTAGTTAAACGTGTTTGAGGGGGTAATAGTATGAGTACTGGCTCAATGAGTGATATCCAAATGGTCATTATTACAGGAATGTCTGGTGCAGGGAAAACGGTAGCCATACAAAGCTTTGAAGATTTAGGATATTTTTGTGTTGATAATCTACCGCCTTCTTTACTTCCGAAATTTCTAGAACTTATGAAGGATTCCGGTAATAAGATGAATAAAGTAGCACTTGGAATGGACTTAAGAGGAAGAGAATTTTTTGAAACACTATTTGAAGCACTAGATGACATGGCAGAGAAATCGTGGATCACACCTCAAATCTTATTTTTAGATGCCAAGGATGCGACTTTAGTTAGTCGTTATAAAGAGACGAGGAGATCTCATCCGCTGTCTCAAGAAGGACTTCCTCTTGAAGGTATTCAGCTAGAAAGAAAAATGTTGGAAGAATTAAAGGGAAGAGCACAGCTGATTTATGATACATCGGATTTAAAACCTCGTGACTTGAGGGAAAAAATATTACAGCAGTTTGCAACCCAAGGTAAACAAATTTTTACTGTTAATGTTGTATCTTTTGGCTTTAAATATGGTTTGCCGATAGATGCTGATTTAGTCTTCGATGTTCGTTTTTTACCGAACCCTCATTATATTGATCATATGAGACCTAAAACTGGTCTCAATGAAGAAGTTTCATCATATGTATTAAAATGGAACGATACGCAAAAATTTTTAACAAAAGTTGTTGATTTATTGACTTTTATGCTGCCACATTATAAAAGAGAAGGAAAGAGCCAGCTCATCGTTGCAATTGGATGTACTGGTGGTCAGCACCGCTCCGTAACATTAGCGGAGTATTTAGGTCAGTATTTTGAAAATAGCTATAAAACTCGTATATCTCATCGAGATATTGACAAGCGAAAGGAAAAATAATACATGGAAAGAAAAAAACAGCCTAATATTGTAATTATAGGCGGAGGTACAGGCTTACCTGTCTTATTGCGGGGCTTAAAGCAATACCCTGTGAATATCACCGCTATCGTTACAGTGGCTGATGATGGTGGGAGCTCAGGAAGACTTAGAAACGAGCTTGACATTCCACCACCTGGTGATATTAGAAATGTGTTAGTAGCTTTATCAGATGTTGAACCATTGGTTGAAGAGTTGTTCCAGTATAGGTTTGAGGATGGCAATGGTTTGTCTGGACATTCATTGGGAAATATTATCTTAGCTGCAATGACAAATATAACAGGCGATTTTGTTCATGCAATTGGAGAAATGAGCAAAGTGTTAAACGTGAGAGGTCAAGTGTTACCAGCTGCTAATAGAAGCGTTAATTTGCATGCTGAAATGGCAGATGGAACATTGGTATCTGGAGAATCAAAAATACCTGATTATGGAAAGAAAATCCAACGTGTCTTTTTGACACCTGAAGATGTTAAGCCGCTTTCTGAGACAATAGCAGCAATACGCGAAGCAGATTTAATTGTTATTGGCCCCGGAAGTTTATATACAAGTATTTTACCTAACCTATTAGTTTCTAATATAGGAAAAGAGGTTTGTGCTGCAACAGCAAAAAAGGTCTATATGTGTAATGTGATGACTCAGTTTGGAGAAACATCAAACTATACAGCAAGTGACCATGTTAGAGCACTTTATGATCATATGAAATGCGATTTTCTTGATGTGATTATGGTGAATGAAGAGGAAATCCCTGCGTACATTATAGATAGATATGCAAAAGAAATGGCTCAACCAGTCATATATGATATCGAACGATTAAAGGATTTAGGGTTAGATATTATTCACGATAATATTATTAGCTTTGAAGATGGAGTCATTCGACATGACACAAAGAAAGTAGCATCTCTCTTATACTCACTTTTACAGAATGTTCACAAAATCCATGGAATGTAACGGTCGTATACAAAGTACTCATTTACCTTTTATGTACGAGTGTGATAGCATTTTAATGGAACTACTTAATTTTTGAATGCAAAATACAATTTTGTTTGTATTTGCATATACTAGTTATATTGGAAGGAGTCAAGGAGGTTGCTCAATGTAAGTAACCTCAGAGGTGACAGAAGCTATACCGCCTTATTCTGCGTCGACCTTTTTGTCCTCCTATTTAACGCGCATATAGATAAAAGGGGCTGAGAGGTATGTCATATGCATCAGAGACCAAAAAGGAACTCACAAATATTGAAATTAAAGATTGCTGTGCAAAGTCAGAGCTCTCTGCATTAATAAGAATGAATGGGTCATTAACTTTTTCAAATCGTAAACTCATTGTAACTATTCAAACTGAAAATGCAGCAATTGCAAGACGTATCTATACATTGCTAAAGAGATTGTATGATGTCTCAGTTGAACTATTAGTTAGAAAAAAAATGCGTTTGAAAAAGAATAATGTATATATTGTTCGCTTAATTGAAAGCGCTAAAGGTATTCTTGAAGACTTAAAAATCATCGATGAAGGTTTCTCGTTTCTTGGAAGGATTTCAGATGACTTAATTAAGAAAAAATGTTGTAAAAGATCTTATTTACGTGGAGCTTTTTTAGCAGGCGGATCGATCAATAATCCAGAAACGTCTTCATACCACCTAGAGATATTTTCGTTATATCGGGAACATAGTCAAGCACTTTGTGAATTAATGAACACCAGCTTTCAATTAAATTGTAAAATGATTGAAAGAAAAAAAGGCTTTGTAACGTATTTAAAAGAAGCTGAAAAGATTGCTGAATTTCTAAATATTATCGGTGCCCATAGTGCATTGTTAAGATTTGAAGATGTCCGTATTGTTAGAGACATGAGGAATTCAGTGAATCGCTTAGTGAACTGTGAGACTGCCAATTTAAATAAAACAGTCGGTGCAGCTATTAGGCAAGTAGAAAATATTCGGTATATTGATGAAACAGTAGGGCTTAGTTCACTTCCCGATAAGCTTCGAGTTATTGCAGAGCTAAGAATTACTTATCAAGATGTTACATTAAAGGAACTAGGTGAAATGCTACCTGGTGGAAGCATAAGTAAGTCAGGGATTAATCATCGCCTTCGAAAAATAGATGAAATCGCAGACAAGCTGCGATCAGGTCATTCTATTAAAACAAAATAATAGCTTTTGAAAAAGGGAGGAACATGAAATGGTTGAAAAAAAAGTAGAGGTACAATTGAAAACAGGATTACAAGCTCGACCAGCAGCTCTATTTGTTCAAGAGGCGAATCGTTACGCTTCAGATATTTTTTTAGAGAAGAATGGCAAAAAGGTAAATGCTAAAAGCATTATGGGCCTAATGAGCTTAGCGGTTAGCAATGGTTCAACAATTACATTGTATGCTGATGGGCAAGATGAAGAAGAAGCACTTGAAGCATTATGTAATTTTGTTATTCAAAATGGCTAAATAAAACCCTCTCACAACAGTGAGAGGGTTTTTTGCTTATTTAGTAAGTAGATGATTACTTCGCTGGGTGTAGAACTTTATCGATTAAGCCGTATTCTGTGGCTTTTTCAGCAGTCATAAAGTTATCACGCTCTGTATCACGTTCGATCACTTCTAATGGCTGACCAGTACGATCAGAAAGGATGCCATTTAATTTATCACGTAAGAATAAAATGCGCTTCGCAGCAATTTCTATTTCAGTTGCTTGACCTTGAGCACCACCTAGTGGTTGGTGAATCATCACTTCACTATTTGGTAAAGCAAAACGCTTGCCTTTCGTACCAGCAGCTAATAAAAATGCACCCATTGATGCTGCCATTCCTATACACATTGTTGAAACATTCGGTTTAATAAACTGCATCGTATCATAAATTGCCATTCCTGCAGTAATTGATCCTCCAGGACTATTTATATACAAAGAAATATCCTTTTCTGGGTCCTCTGCTGCAAGAAATAGAAATTGGGATACAATTGAGTTTGCTACATTATCATCTATAGCGCTACCTAACATTATAATACGATCCTTTAATAATCGTGAGTAAATGTCATATGCTCTTTCTCCGCGATTTGTCTGTTCGATAACAGTAGGAATTAGATTCAATTTAATTATCCTCCTTTTTAAACTTTATTTAGATATTTATGTAATTTTTATCATACACCTATGGTCAATAAAGGTCAAACGAAAAGTACTAACAATACTATCTTATTCATGTTTTTTTAAATCCATACCTGCTATACCTAAATACTACTGAATTCTGCTTGCATTGTACATCAATCTAACATATAATATTGAAAGCAATCTGTTATATGCCCTCGTAGTGTAGTGGATAGCACGAGAGATTCCGGTTCTCTTAGGGTGGGTTCGAATCCTGTCGAGGGCGTTACATAAGAGAAAAAACCTTCTTTTCAAAAGAAGGTTTTTTTTGTTCAAGAAACTTCGAAGGGAAGAGCGCCTTTAAATGATAGAGCTTCAGATAAATTAGGGCTTTTTAATAGTTGTCTAGATTCGCCTTGAGACGTTTCGCTTCAAACCATAAAGGCAAAAATCGCCTTCACAGTTTGAAGCTCTAACGCTTATCGAGGCTGAGCAAGTCGTCTCCACTTTTCTAACTGCACCTATCACCTCGAGTCGCTTCACCATTACACCCAAAGGCAAAGAGCGTCTTTATGTGTGATGATTCCAGCGCTTGTCGTGGATGACCAAGGAGCTTCCGTTTTTCTAGATGTCCAGCTTTGCCTCCTAGCCTCTCAAGGTCACTTCACCTTTTCATTCAAAGGCAAAGAGCGCCTACAAATGTAAAGCTTCCAGTGTTTATCGAGTCTGCTCAGTCGGCACCGCTTTTCTAACTTCCATTGTTTTACCATACACCTATTATCTCATATATTGTAAAATAGATATGGGGTGGAGAGCATGGAAATGAGACCGGGGTTATTTCAAGAACAAACGTTAAAGCTTACGATGACTAAGGAACTATCTCAAGCAATTGAGCTTCTTCAATATTCCTCTCAAGAACTACTTACCTTTTTACATGATATAGCTATAGAAAATCCTCTTGTTGAGATACAGGAAAGTACACCATTTGATATACCTAGAAAAAAAACTTCTAACACATCATCTCAAAGTAAGCAACATAATTGGTTGGAAAATATCGGGGGAGAGCCTGAAAAACTATACGATCATCTTCGTTCACAAATATTACTATTACCAATAAGTAATATAGAAAGAAATGTTGTTGATCATCTCATAGAAAATATAGATAATAACGGTTATCTTCATTTTGAGGCTCAAGATGTCATTAATCGCTTTGGGGTTACTGAGCAGGATATAACTAAATGTGTAGAAATTAT
This sequence comes from Cytobacillus sp. IB215316, assembly GCF_033963865.1. NCBI lineage: Bacteria > Bacillati > Bacillota > Bacilli > Caryophanales > Bacillaceae > Cytobacillus > Cytobacillus sp. IB215316. Next base: position 83,240 of record NZ_JAXBMC010000003.1, read on the forward strand.
TCAAAACCTTGATCCAGTGGGAGTTGGGGCAAGGAGTGTTCAAGAGTGCTTGCTTATACAGCTACAAAGGGATCAGCATAGGAACGAATTAGCTGAAGTTATTATTAAAGATTACTTTGAATTGTTTGCACAAAAATCGTGGAAGGCTTTGGCGAAGATTTTGAATGTAAAGCCTAAAGAGATTCAACAAATATTTGATCATATACAATTATTAGAGCCTCGTCCTGGACATATTTTTCATCATGAACAGACAACCTATATTATTCCTGATATAATTATTGAACGGAAAAATGGACATTTTGAAGCTGCTATTAACGAAGATTATTTTCCAAAGCTATCATTTAACGTCCAATATGAGCAAGACCTATCTAATGTAGACGATGAGAAAGTGAGTGCTTTTGTAAGAGAAAAAGGTTTACAATGGGGATGGATTATCAAAAGCCTCGAACAAAGAAAGCAGACGTTATTAAGTGTTACAAAACAAATCATATTGAGGCAGACGAATTTTTTTGTTCATGGGTTATCATCTTTGAAACCCCTTACAATGAGAGAGGTCGCAGAAGTAGTCGGATGTCATGAATCTACTGTCAGTAGAGCCGTTAAAGGAAAATATGTACAGACTCCCTTTGGTTTAGTTGAAATGAAGGTATTTTTCAGTAGTAGTCTCAATACGTCTTCTAATGAAGATGCTTCTTCAACAAGAGTTAAAGAGTTAATACAGCAAATGATAAACGAGGAAGACAAAGCAAGTCCGTTGTCTGACCAAAAACTAGTTAATCTGTTAAATAGAGATTTCAAAATCATTGTGTCACGAAGAACAATTGCAAAGTATAGAGATCAATTAGGTATCTTGTCTTCTTCAAAAAGAAAAAGATATGATTGAAGAAGGCGTTTTTGTTTTGAAAGGATGAAAGATATGAGCAAAACAGTAATCATGTATACGAAGGAAAACTGCCCTTTATGTGACAAAGCTCAAAAAATATTAGTTGAACTACAAGCTGAAATTCCTTTTCAACTTGAATTAACTGATATTTACAAGGATGATCAGCTATTAGAGAAATATCAGGTAATGATACCTGTAGTTGAGATAGCGGGCGAAGAAATTGCGTATGGAGTTATTCACAAAGATGTAATAAAAAAGCGCTTACAGCAAGGATTAAATGGTTGATTAAAGGGGTCAGTCCTGTTAGAATAAGAGTTGTAACAGGGGTGATTTTTTTTACCACATGCGGGACATAATATGTCATAGGTGGACTTAAAAAGTCCCGGATGGTAATTTCACCAATTTTAAGGAGAACTGCAATGCGTTCATTAATTGAAGTTCAACAAAAATTATTACCTAACCTTCTAGAGGTTATGCAAAGGCGCTATCAAGTTTTACAATATGTAAGGTTAATGCAACCTATAGGCAGAAGAAGTTTATCACTTAGCCTAGGTATGAGTGAAAGGGTCTTACGTGCTGAAGTACAATTCTTAAAGGATCAAGATTTACTTTCTGTACAAGCGTCTGGTATGACAATTACGAAAGATGGTGTCTACGTTCTTCGGCAGCTTGAGGAGATGATGAAGGAAATCTCTGGACTAAAGCTACTTGAAGAGAAGGTTAAGAAAAAATTAGGCCTACAAGAAGTAATTGTAGTATCAGGGGATAGTGATCAATCAGCTTGGGTTCAGAAAGAAATGGGCAGAGCGAGTGTTGCATGTATTAAAAAGCGCTTGAAAGATAACAGCATCGTTGCGGTAACTGGAGGTACGACTTTAGCTGCTGTAGCAGAGATGATGACTCCCAATACCGAAAGTAAGGAAACCTTATTTGTTCCTGCACGAGGTGGCTTAGGAGAGAATGTAAAAAATCAAGCGAATACGATATGTGCAAAAATGGCTGAAAAAGCAATGGGTAACTACCAACTGCTTCATGTCCCAGATCAAGTTAGTACTGAAGCCTACCAATCGATTATAGAAGAACCTGCGATTAAAGAGGTACTCACGCTTATAAAATCATCCAGTATAGTTATACATGGTATCGGAGACGCTAAAACTATGGCTATACGCCGAAAAACTTCAGATGAAGATATGAAGAAAATCGAAATGGCGAATGCTGTAGCAGAAGCCTTTGGATATTACTTTAATAAGCATGGAGAAGTCGTATATAAAGCTCAAACGATTGGCCTACAACTTGAAGACCTAAAACATAATAAATCAGTAATAGCAATTGCTGGTGGTGGCTCAAAGGCTAAAGCAATTAAAGCCTATTTTAAACAAACAAGTAACGCCTTGCTCATTACCGACGAAGGTGCTGCAAAAGAGTTAGTTAAGGGTTAATCCCTACCTAATATATTTAAGCTTTCTATTTTAAGGAGGAAATTATCATGACTGTAAAAGTTGGTATTAATGGATTTGGCCGTATTGGTCGTATCGTATTTCGTGCTGCATTAAAAAACCCTAATATTGAAGTAGTTGCTGTTAATGATTTAACAGATGCAAATATGCTTGCTCATCTTTTAAAATATGACTCAGTTCATGGAAAATTAGATGTTGATGTAACTGTTAATGGTAACAATTTAGTAGTTGACGGTAAGGAAATCCTTGTAAAAGCAGAACGTGATCCAGCACAACTTGGTTGGGGAGATCTTGGAGTTGATGTTGTAGTTGAGTCAACTGGACGTTTCACTAAGCGCGTTGATGCTGCTAAACATATTGAAGCTGGTGCTAAAAAAGTTATTATTTCTGCTCCTGCATCAGATGAAGATATTACAATTGTTATGGGTGTAAACGAAGATCAATATGATGCTTCAAACCATCACGTAGTTTCAAATGCATCTTGTACTACAAACTGTTTAGCACCATTTGCTAAAGTATTAAATGATAACTTTGGTATCCGTCGTGGTATGATGACGACTGTTCACTCATATACAAATGACCAACAAATCTTAGATTTACCACATAAAGATTACAGACGTGCTCGTGCAGCTGCTGAAAATATTATTCCAACGACTACTGGTGCTGCAAAAGCTGTGTCATTAGTATTACCTGAATTAAAAGGAAAATTAAATGGTATGGCTATGCGCGTACCAACTCCAAACGTTTCTTTAGTTGACTTAGTTGCTGAGGTTGACAAAGAAGTTACTGCTGAAGAAATTAATGCAGCTTTCAAACAAGCTTCTGAAGGCGACCTAAAAGGAATCTTAAACTACAGTGAAGAGCCATTAGTATCTGGCGATTACAACGGTGACCCTGCTTCATCTACAATTGATTCACTTTCAACAATGGTTATGGAAGGAAATCTTGTGAAAGTTGTATCTTGGTATGACAATGAAAGTGGATATTCTCATCGTGTTGTTGATTTAATTGACTACATGGTTTCAAAAGGCTTGTAAGATAACATAAATACATTGCAATAGGGGAGAGGGGAAGTATTCCCCCTCCCTTTACTTAAGAAAAGAGAATTTGATATAAATACTTCGCTTATCATGATTTAGTAATGATTATGAAGAATCATCAGAAATGGAGGCCTTTTGCAAATGAACAAAAAGACTGTAAAAGATGTTGATGTAAAAGGAAAGCGAGTTTTTTGTCGTGTCGATTTTAATGTGCCTATGAAAGATGGAGTTGTCACTGATGACACTCGTATTCGTGCAGCACTTCCAACAATTCAATATTTGATGGAGCAAGGCGCAAAAGTAATTTTAGCAAGTCATCTTGGACGTCCTAAAGGAAACGTTGTTGAAGAACTACGCTTAACTGCGGTTGCAGAACGTTTAAGTGAGCATCTTGGGAAACAAGTAGTTAAGACGAATGTTGCATACGGTGAAGAAGTAAACAATGCAATTGCTAGTTTATCAGAAGGTGATGTACTTTTACTTGAAAACGTTCGTTTCTATCCAGGGGAAGAAAAAAATGATCCTGAATTAGCAAAAGCTTTCGCAGAGCTTGCTGACATATATGTAAATGATGCTTTTGGTGCTGCACATCGCGCGCATGCAACAACAGCTGGTATTGCAGAACATTTACCTGCAGTATCAGGATTTTTAATGGAAAAAGAGCTTGAAGTGCTAGGCAAAGCTTTATCTAATCCTGAGCGCCCATTTACAGCAGTTATTGGAGGAGCAAAAGTAAAAGATAAAATTGGTGTAATTGATAACCTTCTTGATAATGTTGATAATCTCATTATCGGTGGGGGATTAGCGTACACATTTATCAAAGCATTAGGACATGATGTTGGTAAATCATTATTAGAAGAAGATAAAATCGATCTTGCAAAGTCATTTATTGATAAGGCAAAAGCAAAAGGTGTGAACTTTTATATGCCTGTTGATACGGTTGTTGCAGACGATTTTTCAAATGAGGCTAACATAAAACATGTAAGTATCGACAACATTCCGAGTGATTGGGAAGGTTTAGATATTGGTCCAAAAACAAGAGAAACATACCGAGATGTGATTGCAAAATCTAAGCTTGTTATTTGGAATGGACCGATGGGTGTTTTTGAAATGGACTCTTTTGCAAATGGAACTAAAGCAGTTGCAGAAGCACTTGCGGATGCAAATGATACGTATTCTGTTATCGGTGGCGGAGATTCAGCTGCAGCAGTCGAGAAATTTGATTTAGCTGATAAGATGAGTCATATTTCTACAGGCGGTGGAGCTTCACTTGAATTTATGGAAGGTAAGGCTTTACCAGGTGTTGTAGCATTACAAGATAAATAATTAACGAGGTTGTTCAAAATGTAAGAGATAAATGAGGGACGAATTACTGAGTTGTCCATCCTTTTTGAACACGACCTTATAGTAATTTCCCAATAAATGCTTGTTCAAGAACGATTGAAACTTTTTGAACATCCTCTAGAATGAAAGGAATGTTGTACGATGCGTAAACCAATCATCGCTGGGAACTGGAAAATGAATAAAGTACTTTCAGAAGCAGTAAGCTTTGTTGATGAAGTGAAAGGGCTTGTGCCTGCTCCTAGCAAAGTTGACTCAGTCGTTTGTGCTCCAGCATTATTCTTAGAAAAGTTAGTGGCAAGTACTACAAGTACTGATTTGAAAATCGGTGCACAAAATATGCACTTCGAAAACAGTGGTGCTTTTACTGGAGAAATTAGCCCAGTTGCACTTGAAGATTTGCGAGTAAGCTATGTAATTATTGGACATTCTGAACGTAGAGAGATGTTTGCTGAAACTGACGAAACTGTAAACAAAAAAACAAAAGCAGCTTTTGATCATCAACTTACTCCTATTGTTTGCTGTGGTGAAACATTAGAGCAACGTGAAGCTGGTCAAACGAATGACCTTGTAGCTGATCAAGTGAGAAAAGCGTTGGATGGTTTAACATCTGAACAAGCAAAACAAACTGTTATAGCATATGAACCAATTTGGGCAATCGGTACTGGTAAGTCATCTACATCAGCAGATGCCAATGCAGTTTGTGAACATATTCGTTCAGTTATCGCTGAGCAATTTTCTCAAGAGGTGGCAGATGAAACACGTATTCAATACGGTGGAAGTGTAAAGCCTGAGAACATTAACGAGTATATGGCACAACCTCATATTGACGGTGCGCTCGTCGGTGGAGCAAGCCTAGAGCCAAAGTCTTTCCTGCAGCTCTTGGGGGCAGCAAATCATGAGTAAAAAACCAGTAGCACTTATTATTTTAGATGGCTTTGCATTTCGTGATGAAACGAAAGGGAATGCTGTAGCCCATGCAAAGAAGCCTAATTTTGATCGGTATTGGAGTAGCTATCCTCATGCAACATTAACAGCAAGTGGGGAAGCAGTAGGACTTCCAGAGGGTCAAATGGGTAACTCAGAAGTTGGACATTTAAATATTGGTGCTGGTCGAATTGTTTACCAAAGCTTAACACGTGTCAACGTAGCCATTCGCGAAGGTGAATTTGAGAGTAACGATACTTTCTTAAATGCGATGGATCATGCGAAGAAAAAAGGTTCAAACCTCCATATTTTTGGCTTATTATCTGATGGGGGTGTTCATAGCCATATACAACATTTGTACGCGTTGTTAAAACTAGCTGCAAATGAAGGTGTAGAAAAGGTTTATGTTCATGGTTTCCTAGATGGTCGCGATGTTGGTCCACAAACAGCGAAAACCTACATTCATAGTCTTAATGAAAAAATTGCTGAGATTGGTGTAGGAGAAATTGCTACAATTTCTGGACGTTATTATTCTATGGACAGGGACAAACGATGGGACCGTGTAGAAAAATCTTATCGCTCCATGGTTTATGGCGAGGGACCGACGTATCAAAGTGCGATTGAATGTGTAGACGATTCTTATGCGAACGGCATTTATGATGAATTCGTGTTACCTTCAGTTATTGTCAAAGATGATGGCTCACCAGTAGCAACCATCCAAGATGATGATGCGGTGATCTTCTATAATTTCAGGCCAGACAGAGCAATACAAATTTCAAATACTTTCACGAATGAAGATTTTCGTTCGTTTGACAGAGGACCAAAGCATCCGAAAAACTTACATTTTGTTTGTCTAACACATTTTAGTGAAACGGTAAAAGGATACGTAGCCTTTAAACCAGTAAATTTAGACAACACAATTGGTGAAGTCCTATCACAAAATGGCTTAAAGCAATTAAGGATTGCAGAAACTGAAAAGTATCCGCATGTCACCTTCTTTATGAGCGGTGGTCGTGAAGAAGAATTCCCTGGTGAAGAACGGATTTTAATTGATTCACCTAAGGTAGCAACGTATGATTTAAAGCCAGAAATGAGTGCATATGAAGTGACTGATGCGTTGTTAAAGGAAATTGACGCAGATAAGCACGATGCAATTATTCTAAACTATGCCAATCCTGATATGGTTGGGCATTCCGGAATGCTAGAACCAACCATTAAGGCGATAGAAGTAGTGGATGAATGTTTAGGAAAAATAGTTGATGCAATTGAAGCCAAGGGCGGAACAGCTATTATTACCGCTGACCATGGAAATTCAGATGAAGTGGTAACTTTAGAAGGAAAGCCAATGACTGCACATACGACAAACCCGGTTCCAGTAATCGTAACAAAAAACGGAATTGAGTTAAGAGATAGCGGTAAATTAGGTGATTTAGCACCTACAATGCTACAATTATTAAATGTAAAGCAACCAAGTGAAATGACTGGAAAATCATTAATTAACGAATAAGGAGAGATAATTATGTCAATCATTGTAGACGTTTATGGTCGTGAAGTATTAGATTCTCGTGGAAACCCAACAGTTGAAGTAGAAGTATATACTGAATCTGGTGCATTTGGACGTGCATTAGTACCAAGTGGTGCATCAACTGGAGAATATGAAGCTGTGGAATTACGTGATGGTGATAAAGATCGTTATTTAGGTAAAGGAGTTATCCAAGCAGTAAATAATGTAAATGAAATCATCGCTCCAAAAATGGTAGGCTTTGACGTGACTGATCAAGTAGCAATTGACAAAGCGTTAATGGCATTAGATGGGACAGAAAACAAAGGTAATTTAGGTGCAAATGCAATTTTAGGTGTATCAATGGCAGTTGCACGTGCTGCGGCTGATTTCTTAGAGATTCCACTATACCAATATTTAGGTGGATTTAACGCGAAAACATTACCTGTTCCTATGATGAATATCGTAAACGGTGGAGAGCATGCAGATAATAATGTAGATATTCAAGAATTCATGGTTATGCCTGTAGGTGCACAAAACTTCAAGGAAGCACTTCGTATGGGTGCAGAAATATTCCATAGTTTAAAATCTGTTCTTAAAGCAAAAGGCTATAATACAGCTGTAGGTGATGAAGGTGGATTTGCACCAAACTTAAGCTCAAATGAAGAAGCGTTGCAAACAATTATTGAAGCTATTGAAAAAGCAGGCTATAAACCAGGCGAACAAATTATGTTAGCAATGGATGTAGCTTCATCTGAGTTATACAACAAAGATGATGGCAAATACCATTTAGAAGGTGAAGGCGTTGTGAAAACGTCTGAAGAAATGGTTTCATTCTATGAGGAGCTTGTTGAAAAGTATCCTATCATCTCAATTGAAGATGGATTAGATGAAAATGACTGGGAAGGTCATAAGCTACTAACAGAACGTATCGGACACAAAGTTCAATTAGTAGGTGACGATTTATTTGTAACAAATACGAAAAAGCTTGAAGAAGGAATTGAAAAAGGAATTAGTAATTCAATCCTTATTAAAGTGAACCAAATTGGTACATTAACTGAAACATTTGATGCAATTGAAATGGCAAAACGTGCGGGCTATACGGCTGTAATTTCTCACCGTTCAGGTGAAACTGAAGATAGCACGATTGCTGATATCGCTGTTGCAACAAATGCAGGACAAATCAAAACTGGTGCTCCATCACGTACAGATCGTGTTGCGAAGTATAATCAATTGTTACGCATCGAAGATCAATTACAAGAAACAGCACGCTTTGATGGTTTAGCATCATTCTATAACTTAAAGAAATAACATTATTGAAGACCTCACGTAATGTGAGGTCTTTTTAAAAGGATTATTATTATCTTTCTGTAACTCTTAATTAGACTATTCGTGATATGGTTGGTTAGACAAATACTACAACTTTTTCCTTCTATACCCATAGCTTTGTATTTTGAATCACGGCTTATTGCGTAAAGGAGTCAACAGAGATATACTTCTGCTCTAAATATTCTTCTATTCCAAAGTACCCGCCTTCTCTACCTAATCCACTTTCTTTATAACCGCCAAAAGGAGCTTGCGCAGCTGATGGGAGTCCGTCATTTACACCTATTACTCCATACTCTAAATTGTTCATGAAAAATGTAGCTTCATCTAAACTAGTTGTGAATACATATGCAGCAAGACCATATTGACTGCTATTTGCCCTGTTCACTACTTCCTCAATCGTTTTAAAAGAGGTAATAGGGGCTAACGGTCCAAACGTTTCGTCCTGCATACAGACCATATCATCTGTCACATTTCCAACGACAGTAGGCTGAAAATAATGACCTTTTTCTTCCGAGATCTTTTTCCCGCCTGTTAAAATAGACGCACCTTTCGCTACAGCATCTTCAATATGATACATAACTTTTGCTATAGCATTCTCATTAATGAGAGGCCCTATATCAATGTTATTTTTCAACCCATTTCCCAAGGTTAAACGTGAAGTACGTTCTACTAATCTAGCTGTAAAGTTTTCTATCACATCTTCATGAATGTAGAAACGGTTAGATGCAACACACGCTTGACCTGCATTGCGGAATTTAGATTGAATGGCTCCTTCAACAGCTCTATCGATGTCTGCCTGTGCTGTGACAATGAATGGTGCATGTCCCCCTAGTTCGAGAGATAATTTTTTTACAGAATCAGCTGCTTCTTTCATTAGAAGTTTTCCTACAGGTGTTGATCCAGTAAAACTTAATTTTCTAACCCGCTTATCTCGTAACCAAGCATCGCCAATTTGTTTAGCATTACCTGTTACGATATTTATTACGCCTCTAGGGAAATTAGCTTTTTCTGCTAATTGTATTAACTTTAAAGCGGTAAAAGGCGTTTCTTCTGAGGGCTTTACAACGACGGTACATCCAGCTGCTAATGCTGGGGCAAGTTTCCTAGTAATCATTGCAGCAGGGAAATTCCAAGGTGTAATAGCAGCAACTACTCCTACTGGCTCTTTTTTTACTATAATATGTTTATTAGTTGTAGAGGCTGGAATCGTATTACCATAATTTCGTTTCGCTTCCTCTGCATACCATAACACATACTCATTTGCATATTCGATCTCTGCTAAAGCTTCCTTTAATGGTTTTCCTTGCTCAATCGTTATGATCCGAGCTAGTTCATCTTGATTCTCTTTAATTAATTGATACCATTGATAAAGAAGTTGACTTCTATACCTTGCAGTCTTTTTCGACCATAAAGCAAAGGCTTTTGATGCTGCTTCAATAGCTAGAACTGCTTCTGTATGCCCGCCATTTGAAACTTCTCCTATTATTGCTTTCGTTGCCGGGTTTTTGATAGCAATTACATCTTCTGATGCTATCCACTGACCGTTTATAAAATTTTGCTTAATAAACATCTGTCTCACCCTTTTATTTGTTTATCTTAGTCTGTTATTAAGTGTGAAAGTATACTTAAATAAGTTTACCGTTCGAACAGACTTGCATTTTTCCGTAGTCAAATCTTCAGAAAAGAAAACAGCTGAAACACAAATTGAAATTCTTCATGTGCCAGCTGTCAATATAATTAATCTTTCTTTAATGCTTTTACAATTTCTTGAGCGATACTTTCCGATGATGCAGGGTCACGGCTCGTAATAATTTGATCATCTGCCCAGATCGATAATGCTGGCTGGTCTAATTTGCCGACATATGTGCCTACTTTAGCCAGCTCTTGCTCTACACTATATGGTAGAAATTCTATTACTTCCTTTGGTTCATAGGCATCTGGAAAAGCAGTAACCTTTTTCCCATCGATGATTGATTTACCGTCTTCTCTATAAGTGAAAGCTAACACAGAAGGTGCATGACACTCTGCTGCAACGATGCCTTTATTATCATAAATTTCATTTATTAAACGATGAGCATGTGGATCGTAGGAAACATCGAACATGGGTCCATGTCCTCCGACAAATAATATGACATCGTAATCTTTTCCTTGTAAGTCAGCTAAACGTAACGTATCCTTCCAACGCCCAAGCTTTTCAAACTCTCTTGATTTCCCGTCTGGGTCTGTTTCATCATTTAAAGAAAACTGATCAACCATTCCATCTCCGCCTTTTGGTGAAGCAATTGACACAGTATGACCTGCTGCTTCTAATACATTTAATGGAACATGAAATTCCTCAGACCAATAACCTGTTCGATATGATTTTACTGCTATTCCATTTGATATAACCATTAATATATTTGCCAATGTATATACCTCCTAATTATAATAATTATTGATGTAGTATTGTTCTTATTGGAAATTGTCTTCGTTACTTCTATAGGTTATCATCAATATATAAGATTATGTACTTCCATTATGTTAGATGGGAATAACAGAAAGTTATAAAGGTGAAATACATGAAAATTGAATGGTTAGAAGCATTTCAAATAACTGCAGAAACGAAAAGTTTGACTAAATCGAGTGAATTATTACACATGAGTCAACCTGCTTTAAGTAAACAAATAAGAAATCTTGAGATAGATTTAGGCGCTAGTTTATTTATTCGCTCTTCTACGGGTGTTCGATTAACTCAAGCTGGTGAAATATTATTAAAGAGCAGTAAAAATATCTTAAAGGAAGTCAATTCTGTACGTAAAGAAATTAATCTAAGTCAAGGAATTGGTGATATTACAATAGGATCTTGGCCGAGTATAGCAACGTCTTATCTTCCATATAAATTTGCTAAGCATAAGTTCAATGATCAATTCAGGGTAAAAATTTCTCATAGCTTTTTGGAATTATTATCGGGGCTAGAGAAGGGGTTAATAGACGTTGCATTATTTGATGATCGAGAAATCAAACATTCTTATTACTCTAAGTTTTTATTTTCAGAACGCTTTTTCTTATTTATAAATGCCAATCATCCGATTTATGCTAACCAAACCTCTATTTCCTTTCATGAAATAAAGGATGAATCATTTGTTGTACTTCCCCCTACATGCGATGCTAGAATGCTCGTTGACAAAGAATTTACGTCAAAGGGCTCTACTTTAAAGGTTGCCTCAGAAATTGAATTTGGTCAAAGTATATTAGGTTTTGTTGAAGCAAACCTTGGTATGTCCATTCTTCCAGAAATATTTATACAAAATAGTTCAGAGAATGTTAAAGCTATCGAAATTCAAGATTTTAATATATCACGTCATGTTTCTCTAATAGCAAATGACGAAGCCATCGGGAAAAAATTAGTTTCAATGCTAAGGTAACTCTACTTGAATACTATAAATGCCATAGTGCAACAGACATTGGGTGGCAGCGTAAGATCATTAAATATCTCCTCTTATAAATAAGTATAGGTACAGCTGGAATAACAAATAGTACAAATAATCTGTTACGGTAGTGCTTGAAATGCTGTCACTACCTGAAAAGGACTTGTTTGTAGTTTTAAGATATGCTAAATTATAATAAGTGAATAGTACGATTTTCTGGAGGTGTATCATATGTCCACATTATTTGTGACATTATTAGTGATAGATTGTCTAGCTCTCATTACGGTAGTTCTTTTACAATCAGGGAAAAGCGCAGGATTATCAGGTGCCATTTCTGGTGGAGCCGAGCAGCTTTTTGGAAAGCAAAAGGCAAGAGGATTAGATGCTGTTTTACAAAACTTAACGATTATTTTGTCTGTATTGTTTTTCGTGTTAACAATTGTATTAGCATATATGGGTCTTTAAGGGTTAACAAAGCTAAATAAAAAAAGCTTACAAGCAATATTATTATTTCATTAATGTACTATCATGCTCAGGGTTTTTCTCTAGGCGGTTCAGATAACCTGGTGAAATAAATACAAACGTATATTAAACGGTAACGTAAATTATCGTATATAAGACGACACAAAAAAACGCTTGAATATTAATTCAAGCGTTTTTCATTATGAGTATTGTCTTATTCAATTCAAACTGCCCCTAGAAAAGACGAACGATAGAGAGACGAGTAGTTTTACCAAATTATTCACCTTTGCGTTGGATCCTAGTAAATTTCAAATAAAAGGGTTCAATTCTATTGAAAAACCACTGAATCACCAACCCGTGAATGACTACTCCGACTATTGAATTAAAAGTTACACAAATATAACTTACAGTGTGATTTACCTGATATATATCACGTCCAAAAAACATCAATTGCCCTATCACAAAGTAAAAAGAATGCCAAAAAGATATAATATTGTTCTCTAGTTGCCATAATAGCAGTGCTTCTACAGAAAATATTATCAATAAGGCTAAGATAATAAGTAATTTTGATAAATTAGATATCCGTTGAACCAATGGCTGTACATAATATTTTGTAATGGTCTTAATCCTAAATAAATAAATGATTCTTACAAGGCGGGCCAATTGAAAAAATTGATCAAATGGAATAATTGCAACGATGAGTAAGGGGTTATTTTTTATGAATTCCCATTTGTTTTTCACAAAAATTAATCTACAAATGAAATCTAAGAAAAACACAACCCAAACTACCCAACTTATAATGGAATTAAAAGAATTTTCTATCCAAAAAGTAAGTATGATTAAAATTACTAAGCTTATCATAATTAACTCATATAAGATCTTCACAATACACTTACCCCTTTTATTCCTTTATCAGTCAAAAAACTGAATAACGACGAACAGTTTGTAATTAAAGAAATTTTTCAATATCTATCGTAACATCTTACAAGTTACCAGGTGGTGGAAATGTACGTTTCCAAACATTTATGATATAGAAAAGCAATATCTGCATAAAATAAGAAAGACCGCAAGTGTCTATAGAACTCACGGTCTTACACAATAGACGATTCCCTCAGAGCTGACCACTCTTAGAAAGCCCATTTTAGTGAATTAAAAAAAGTTGGGTTATATTGATCAGCACTCAGTTCTTCTTGTTTGCACAGGTTCTTTCTTTTTATTTTCTCAATTGTTCTTGTAATATGTCTATGAATCTCGCTATAAAAAAATGATTCTATGAATGGTCTTTTTCTCTCCTCTTCCTTTCGCGAAAAAAATCTACTATTTTCCTCTATACTGGTAGAATTATCTGTCCATAACCTCCAAAATATAATCGTAGATTTTTTGTGGTGACTTTATAACTATATCCTTATGTCCGAATCTATTATTAGTATCTACGCCTTAAATGTATTACATTTTACTAGCTAAGAGAGATTTTATCATTTTACGGTCAGAATACCCCACTTGAATCAAGACCGTGAGATCTGATAAGTGAAGGGGAGTATAACAACTTACTTTAAGTGGACTATGTCACTGTAGTTTTTCGATATTTAAAGACAATTTGAACTGTTAATATTGCACTTACTAACATAGCTATTATTAGTAAAATCCGTTCATGATAAGACAAATTAAAGACAAAGCTTAAACTAAACCAAAGAAGACAACTTAGAAGATTCGAACTGAATAATAACCCCCAAATAACTCCTTTAATTTTTATGTATAACGCACTACCTATTAGATATTTGATATATATAAAGCTAACTATACCTACTACTAATACAAAGATTAATGATTTTATAAATGGCAATACAATAGGCTCTTCCCAAGGCATATCAATCAGAATTATATTAGCGTAATATATCATATTGAACATAAAGATAAAAATTAGTATATACAAAAATAATACCCATTCACTAACATAAATCACTGGGAGTAAAATCTTTTTAATAGTTTTTCACCAACCTTATTACTCCATAGTCTTAAACATAATTTTGTTTGGTTAATTTAGAACAGCCCTTCACCATCCTCATAATTATTTTAACATAAAATTACAATTATACTTTATCCTTATTAAAGAAACATAGCGAATAGCAATCTATCACATAGTGTTTAGCAGAGTGGTAAAAAGTTATTATCATTTTTTTCTAGTTCTGTAAGCAACGATAAATAGTTGTTAATTAAGAAGAGAATTGTACATATAGTATTTAGAAGTATTGATATATTATTTATATAATAAATAGGAGAACTTATTGGAAGAGATAAGCTCATTTGATCATTGTCGAATGGCTTTAGATTATAATTGGGATTATTCCTCCATTCCTAATACTTATTTAATATAAGTAATTAAGAGTGTTACTTAATACTATTTACAGTTGTAAATAACAATTCTCTAGTCTGTTCCCCAGCTTTTTTCCATGAAAATTGTCTAGCCCATTTTTTAAATGATGTTGCTTCTTTATAATTATTAGCTTTAAATAGTGTCTCCTCTAGCGCACTAACGATAGAATCAACTTTATAGGGATCACAATAAACAGCTAGTTCACCGCCTACTTCACATAATGAAGATCCATTTGATGTCACGACTGGAGTACCACAAGCCATTGCTTCGATAACTGGAAATCCAAAACCTTCATATAATGAAGGATAAACAAAAGTTTCAGCATTTTTATAAAGGGTTGGGAGGTGTTCATCAGGAATGTAACCTGTAATAACGATGTCATTAAAATATTTACTGTGTCTTATATTAGTGAATAACTCACCATAAGGCCACAACCCTCCTCCAACTAACACTAATCCAATATTATCGTTATGAGCCTCTCTTAATTGTTCATAAGCATTTAAAATTCGTTGGAGATTCTTTCTAAATTCGAACGAACAGACTGATAAAATATATGGTTTATTTATATTGTACTTATTCAGTATAGCTTGGCTTTTAGATGTGCTTTCGACTTCTTGTTCTGACAAAAAAATATTATCTAGTCCTGGATATATAACAGTAATTCGTTCTTCCTCAACAGAAAATAACTCGATAATATCATGTTTAGTATGATTTGACACTGCAATGATATGTTCAACATGTTCCACTGTTTTACGAATAAATTCATCCATTAATTGATGAATTAGCGTATTTTTATAAAACTCCTCTAGCTTTAATGGAATTAAGTCATGAATTGTTAATACTGCTTTGAAATTTCGTTGTTCTGGAATTGGATAAAAAGGAGAAAATATTAAATCCAAATCAGATGAATTCCCTGCTAATTCTATGCTTTTATTGGCATACTCAAAATTATAGTTGGGTAAATCGATACTAATTCTATTTAAGTGATTTAAATGATCAGCAGGTCCACCTAGCAAATAAAACTGGTCCTCATAATCTTTTACTATTTCATTAATTACATTATGAGTATACCTTGCTACACCGGCTCTATGTTGACAATCTAACACCCTTGAGTCTAATCCTATTTTTAGCAATAGTTAATCACCCCTTTATCCTATTTAAAATCTCAACTCAACTTATTAAAAAAAATTCAAAAATCTAAAAGAGCTTGTTACGACCAGTGATTTTGTTCAAGTAAACTGGAATAATGATGAATCAGGTGAAGACACTACACCTATCTGATTAAAAAAATTAGAGGTGTATGGGGTTTATTCTCATATAAAACGAAGATAATTATGGGAAATTAAATTGATTAATAAAAATTTTTAAAAGAAGTCTGTTTAGTTAAATAATGAATATGAATAATTAACATAAATCAGAACCTAAACCATTTATCATTTCTAATACTATATATTGTCATAAATTCCCAAACGTGATAAGAATGTGGTTTATCTCAAATAAAGCTTGGGAGACAATATGTCGGTACCAACTTATAAAATCTAGAAGTCCTTTAAGGAGCCGAATATGTAAGGTTTCCTATACTACCGTATATGCTTAATATCTAGTTCTACAACAGCAATTGTCGCACATACACTATATTAAGTGTAAGATGTTGGACACTAACAAAGAGAGTCTTTTTTGAAGGAAAAGGCTTTTTTATGTGCCCAACAAATGCATAAAGGTTTCTTAACACGTGAAGTAGTAACGGGATAAAGTAGGAAACATTCATTCTCCACCACATCATAAATAGTTTATGGGTATCTTTATAATTATCAAAATATATTTAGTTCATAGTATTTCTATAGACCAAATCGTTTTGATCCTCAATTATTCGAAAGAAGGTGTTTTTGCATGACACTTGCATATGTCATAAATCAAGGATCTGGTACTGTGTCGGTCATTGATACGAAGACTCACAGTGTCCTTACTACCGTACCTGTGGGATCGAATCCATTTGATGTAGCAATAACACCAGATGGAAAGCTTGCATATGTCACAAACAATGACTCAATGGACGTGTCAGTTATCGATACGAAGACTTACGGTGTCCTTGCTACCGTTGATACGGGTGGCAATGCTGCTTCAGTGACCTTTACTCCAGATGGAAAACTCGCTTATGTTACAAACGCATCGTTTATAGGAACAGTGTTTGATATGTTCACGACAGTCATCGATACAAAGACGCACTCCATAATAGCTACCGTACCTGTGGGATCAGATCCATTTGATGTAGCAATAACACCGGATGGAAAGCTTGCATATGTCCCAAACAATGGATCGAGAAACGTGTCAGTTATCGATACGAAGACCCACAGTGTGCTTACTACAGTGAATACAGGTGGTGCAGCTGCTTCAGTTGCTTTTACTCCAGATGGAAAACTCGCTTATGTCACGAACACAGTAATTTTTGGCACAGATCCGTTGTTAGGTATGTTCACGACAGTTATCGATACAAAGACACATTCCGTAATAGCTACCGTACCTGTAGGGGTGGCTCCAGTTGATGTAGCAATAACACCGGATGGAAAACTCGCATATGTCCCAAACAATGGATCGAGAAATGTATCGGTTATCGATACGAAGACCCACAGTGTGCTTGCTACCGTGGATACGGGAGGTGCAGCTGCTTCAGTTACTTTTACTCCAGATGGAAAACTCGCTTATGTCACGAACACAGAGGTATTTGGGACAGATCCGTTGCTAGGTATGTTTACGACAGTCATCGATACAAAGACACACTCCGTAATAGCTACCGTACCAGTGGGGATGGGTCCAGTTGATATAGCGATAACACCAGCTGGAAAGCATGCTTATGTTATAAACAATGGATCAGGGGACGTGTCTGTTATAGACACGAAGACGCATAGTGTGCTAACTTCTGTGCAAGTGGGGATAAATCCTAGGGCTGTCGCATTTACGCCTAAATAACTTTCAATTTACAAAGATGTTAGTTATTTGGAAAAGTATGTATTGCAAATGAATCATTATTATATGACACAATGATTAATAAGTTGAATAGTTCGAAGAGGTAAGCGTAGCTTACTATTGGACTAGTTGAAAATATTATTCATGAAATGGCGCTGTTCAGTAATGATACTAATTACGTCTTTCTTTATGTTTTGAGCAATATTTTAGTAACCTATATATAAATGCTTTGTTATTGTTATTAATCTAAGAAGCCGAATTCCAGAGGGAATCGGCTTTTCTGCTTTGTTTTTTTAATTCTACCTTCTATAAATAAGATCCTAATTAGTTCCAGCGCTTCTTCAGGGTGATCAAGGTGCTTAAACAATTCTAGATGTTCAGCCTAAAGTGGTGTAGTCTTGAGTCGAAAGGAAAACACCTTCATCTTCATGTGTTATGCTTCCAGTATATGCATCCTGCTTTTCTTTTTACCCATTAACTATTTTTCCACCGTTTATATGTAGTATTTGACCAGTCATATATGATGAATCATCACTAGCTAAATATACATATGCTGGGGCAACTTCACATGGTTGTCCTGGGCGTTTCATTGGCGTATTATTTCCGAATGTTGCTACCTTTCCGCTTGAAAAGGTGGAAGGGATTAAAGGGGTCCAAATTGGCCCGGGAGCAACACCGTTTACACGAATACCTTTCCCTACCAATGACTTTGCCAATGATCTAGTAAAGGCAACAATTGCACCTTTTGTAGCTGAATAATCGATGAGCTGTTCATTTCCTTCATAAGCTGTAATAGAAGTAGTGTTAATAATGGCACTTCCTTGCTGTAAATAGGGTAATGCAAACTTTGTAAGATAAAAGAAGGAGAAAATATTTGTTTTAAACGTTCGTTCTAGTTGTGCTGAGGTAATATTAAGTAACCCACTTTGTGGGTGCTGTTCTGCAGCGTTATTTACAATGATGTCAATCTTTCCAAAAAGCTCTATGGTTTGCTTTATCGCTTGCATACAAAAAGATTCGTCACCAATATCACCATCAATTAACAGACATTTGCTACCTTCTTGTTCTACAAGGTCTTTTGTTTCGGTCGCATCTTCATGTTCATTCAAATAAATGATAACAATATGTGATCCTTCTTTTGCATAATGTATAGCGACTGACCTTCCTATTCCACTGTCCCCACCGCTAATAATCGCAACTTTATCTTTTAGTTTACCACTCGCCTTATAGGAAGGCAGAGCTGAAACTGGTTTTGGATCCATCATGTTTTCCAGGCCAGGTTGCTGATTTTGATGCTGTGCAGGTATTTTACTTTGGTTCATATGGAAATCCTCCTTCGTCATAATGCTATTAATAGTATGGAAGTGACGATAGAGAATTATTTATAGGAAAGTGTAATATTATAAGTACCTAGCTATCATTTTTTTAGGATGTTTTCATATCTTTTGTTTTTTGTACGAAAAAATAAACATACTAAAAAATTCTATGGCATCTATTCTTCTATAAAACGATGAATGTTAAGTGAAACGACGTTTTTATCTATTTAACAACAAAGTTTACGTTAAGAGCCTTTATTTATAAAGAATCGTTTGTTAATTCTACGGCATCTTCACTCCAGCTCCATAACCTATGCGCAGCTTCGTTATCTTGAGCTCGTTTTGAAACTGGAGTGATCTTCTTTTTATAAAAATACTCTCCAGTTATACCTTTAACTTCAGGGCTTGTAGCGAGATAAACAGCAGTAGCTGCCCCTTCAGCTGGTGTCAGGAAAAAATACTTCAACAATCCAACGACGGTCTTACCGAAACCTGTGTTGCGGTCGACACCAATATTTGTAGCTACTGCGCCAGGATGGAGAGCGTTTACAGTAATAGAGGATTCTCTTAATCTTTCAGCTAACACTTTAGTGAATAAAATATTCGCTAGTTTAGATTGTGAATAGCTTTTAAAAGTCCTATATCTTTTCGTTAGGTTAATATCGTTAAAATGTATTTTTCCAATTTTATGAGCTCCAGAAGATACATTAACAATTCGAGCTTCCTTAGAGTTTTTCATAACACCTAGCAATAAGTTAGTTAACAGAAAATGTCCAAGATGGTTAACACCTATTTGTGCCTCATAACCATCTACTGTTTCTTGCCTTTTTAAAGAGATAACCCCAGCGTTATTCACTAATATATGCAAAGCATTATATTTTTCTTTAAATTGTTTGACGAATGAACGAATACTTTCAAAGGAACCTAAATCACAGAGCATTAAATCAATTTTGTTTGAATTGCTTTGTTCAATCGCTTCCTGTAAAGCCTTGTTACCACGTTCTTTATTTCTACAAAGCATGATAACTGTAGCCCCAGTTTTGGCGATTTCAACGGTTGTTGCCAACCCCATTCCTGAGTTAGCTCCTGTTACAATCGCGATTTTTTCATCCATTTATATTCACTCCCCACGAAATAGTAGTATTATAGATAACTCCTATATTGACAAGGAAATCTAAATGTTATTATATCGTATATTTTACAATTATATGAGATTTGTAGCTCGTGTATCACATAGCGATACAATTAGGGTTGATTGAAAATTCGATGTCTATTAGCACGATAATCCCAACTTAAGTTCTGAAACAGGCTATATAAGTCTCCGATGACAGCAGCTGGGTCTCTCGAAAATAAAGATTAAGGTCGAGATGGAGAATGGACAAATCTGACATAAAGCTAAATTGATGTTTTTTATTACAAAAATTTCTATTTTTAATATAGGCTCTTTTTGTAAACTTTGTTCCTTTGTTATATTAGACCGAAAAAGGGGTTTGATAAGATTCCACGGATTCTAGTTGTGTACGTGTATATATACAAAATTTAATGAGCTAGTATTTTTTTCTCCAAGAA
The DNA here is from genome assembly GCF_033963865.1 of Cytobacillus sp. IB215316. Classification (NCBI taxonomy): domain Bacteria; kingdom Bacillati; phylum Bacillota; class Bacilli; order Caryophanales; family Bacillaceae; genus Cytobacillus; species Cytobacillus sp. IB215316. The sequence goes on from NZ_JAXBMC010000003.1 coordinate 103,810, forward strand.
TACTTTCGTACAATCTAAAAGTAATACGCTTTTAAATTCTTCCATGCTCCGTTACCATTAGATGTGGTTTTTGTTGGTGGTTAACGTCTGAGTGTAGAGATATCTAATGCTTCACCACAGCGATTTTTAAATTGTGTTCCATTTGGATTGCCGATTAGACAATTATTTTATGGGAGAAAATCTCCAACTTTAGGTGCAAAAATGATGTTATTTTTCCATTCAACATGAATGAATGGTTAAGTCCGATATACATACTATGAATAAAGATTTATTAAGTGAGAAAATGGTGAATTTGATCTATAATAACGTTTATATGGTTTTGAGCAAACTATAACAGTATTTTGCATCGTGAAAAGGAGAATATACAATGAAACAAGTCGTCCCAAAGCCGTTTACCTTTGAAGCAGGCGAACGTGCGGTGTTATTATTGCATGGCTTTACAGGTAATTCAGCTGATGTAAGAATGCTAGGTAGATTTTTAGAAAAGAAAGGCTATACGTGTCATGCGCCTATTTATAAAGGACATGGTGTTCCTCCAGAGGAGCTCGTTCATACAGGGCCAGAAGACTGGTGGCAGGACGTCATGGAAGCCTATCAACACTTAAAAGATAGAGGACATGAAGAAATAGCCGTAGCAGGTCTATCACTTGGGGGGGTATTTTCGTTAAAATTAGGTTACACTGTACCTATAAAAGCAATTGTTCCTATGTGTGCACCGATGTATATTAAGAGTGAAGAGGTCATGTACGAGGGTGTACTTGATTATGCAAGAGAATATAAGAAGTTTGAAGGGAAATCTGTTGAACAAATTGACATAGAAATGCAGCAGTTTCAGCAAACGCCAATGACGACCTTAAAAGCACTACAGCAGTTAATTGCTGGTGTTAGAGATCAAGTTGATTTAATTTATGCACCAACATTTGTCGTTCAAGCAAGACACGACAACATGATTAATACAGACAGTGCTAATATTATTTATAACCGCGTAGAATCACCAATTAAGGAATTGAAATGGTATGAGGAATCTGGCCATGTGATTACACTTGACAAAGAGCGGGAGCAGTTGCATGAAGATGTTTATGCCTTTTTAGAAAGTTTAGATTGGAATAGCTAATTATTATATAATCAATGAAACAAGCGAGTTTAAAAAGAGAAGGGTAGAAGAATTTGTTGTATTTCTATGAGGTTACTACCCTTTGTTATGGAGTGTCTAGTATAATATTCCAAACAGGCTGTGTGAAAATGCTTTAAAAAGGAGGGGAGATACAATGGATGAAATCCAGCAACATACCGATAAATTGCTATCTTTTATGAAAGAAGAAGCGTATAAGCCATTAACAGTACAAGAATTAGAGGAAGCGTTTGGTATAGAAGATTCATCTGATTTTAAGCAATTTGTAAAAGCACTTGTCTTAATGGAGGAGCAAGGGCTAGTCGTTAGAACAAGAAGCAATCGCTATGGGCTACCAGAAAAAATGAATCTAGTTAGAGGCACGTTAACAGGTCATGCAAAAGGGTTTGCGTTTGTCGTTCCTGATGACAAATCACTTGATGACGTCTTTATTCCACCAAACGAATTAAAAAATGCAATGCATGGCGATGTCGTCCTTGTTCGCATTAACCCGCATTCTTCTGGCTCAAGAAAAGAAGGGTCAATCGTAAGAATATTAGATCGTGGTATTAAGGAAGCTGTAGGGACATTTGTGGAAAGCAAATATTTTGGGTTTGTTATTCCTGATAATAAAAAAATTGTAAATGACATTTTTATTCCGAAAGGGAAGACTGGTGGTGCAGTTGAAGGACATAAAGTTGTCGTTCGCTTAACTAGCTATCCAGAAGGTAGAATGAGTGCCGAAGGAGAAGTTATAGAAATATTAGGTCATAAGAATGACCCGGGTGTCGATATTCTTTCCATTATTCATAAACATGGACTACCTCAAGAATTCCCATCTGCAGTAATAGAAGCAGCAAATTCAGTTCCTGATACTATATCAGAAGATGACATCAAAGATAGACGTGATTTACGTGACCAAGTTATTGTGACGATTGATGGTGCGGATGCTAAGGACTTAGATGATGCTGTTATGGTAACTAAACTATCGAATGGTAACTTTAAACTGGGAGTACATATTGCTGATGTCAGTCATTATGTCCAAGAGGGGGCAGAAATTGATATTGAGGCGCATGAAAGAGGAACGAGCGTTTATTTAGTCGATCGTGTGATTCCGATGATTCCACATCGGCTTTCAAATGGGATTTGTTCCTTGAATCCTCAAGTAGATCGATTGACCTTATCATGTGAAATGGAAATAAATGAAGCTGGTGATGTCGTTCATCATGAAATATTTCAAAGTGTCATAAAAACGACTGAACGAATGACGTATACGGATGTAAACAATATTTTAACTGATAAGGATGAAGAGTTAAGAAACAAGTATGATTCTTTAGTGCCTATGTTTGAGGATATGGCTGACCTTGCTGAATTGTTACGTAACAAAAGGATGCAACGTGGGGCAATTGATTTTGATTTTAAAGAGGCAAAAGTTCTAGTGAATCGAGAAGGTGCCCCTTATGATGTCGTACTTCGAGAGCGGTCAGTAGCAGAAAGGCTTATTGAAGAGTTTATGTTACTTGCAAATGAAACTGTCGCTGAACATTTTCATTGGATGAATGTACCTTTTATATATCGTATTCACGAGGATCCTAATCCAGAAAAGTTAAATCGCTTTTTAGAGTTCATTACAAACTTTGGCTATGTAGTAAAAGGTTCAGCAAATGAAATCCATCCTCGTGCTTTACAGGAGATCATTGAGGCAGTTCAAGGACAACCAGAAGAGGTTGTTGTATCAACAGTTATGCTACGCTCTATGAAGCAAGCTAAATACGATCCAGAAAGCCTTGGTCATTTTGGGTTATCGACTGATTTTTATACTCATTTTACGTCACCAATTCGTCGTTATCCGGATTTGATCGTTCATAGGTTAATACGTACATATTTAATTAATGGTCAATTAGATGAAAAGGTTCAACAAAATTGGCAAGAGAAACTACCAGAAATTGCTGAGCATTCATCAAGTATGGAACGACGTGCGGTCGACGCTGAGCGTGAAACGGATGAACTTAAAAAGACGGAGTTTATGGAAGATAAAATTGGTGAAGAGTTTGATGGAATTATAAGCTCAGTTACTAATTTTGGTGTATTTGTTGAATTACCAAATACAATTGAGGGGCTTGTTCATGTTAGCTATTTAACAGATGACTATTACCGCTATGATGAACGCCACTATGCCATGATTGGTGAACGAACGGGAAATGTATTTCGTATTGGGGATGAAATAGCTGTAAGAGTTATTAACGTAAATAAAGATGAACGTTCAGTAGATTTTGAAGTAGTAGGTATGAAAGGTCGCCGCAAAACTTCAAAAGACGTACCAAAGGTCATCCATGCTGGCAAAGGACGCAAAAAAACGCATTCTTCTCGGAACAAACAGCATGATAAGAGCGAGAATGATGGAAAGAAAACCAAGAAGAAAAAGAAGTTTTACGAAAATGTCCCTAACGCTAAGCGTAAAAAGAAAAAGAAAAAGCGCTAGTACTACATAGCTACGAGTAAAATCGTAGCTATGGATTTCTTTAGTATTAATAATATTGATTGCAAAATACGTATAAATATTTGAAAGTTGTATAGAGGAGTTGTTAATATAGTTGCAATCTGAATTGGGCCTCTGTTAAAATATAATATACGTTTATATAGGGGGAACAATTGATGCCACGCGGTCAAGGAAAAGTTATATCACAAAATAAAAAAGCATATCATGATTATTTTATTGAAGAAACATATGAGACTGGCATCGTTCTGCAAGGTACAGAAATAAAATCGATCCGAGCTGGTAGAGTTAATTTAAAGGATGCATTTGCGAGAGTGCAAAATGGCGAGGTATTTCTTCATAATATGCATGTAAGTCCGTATGAGCAGGGAAATCGTTATAATCATGATCCACTTCGTACGAGAAAGCTGTTATTGCATAAGAAGGAAATTAGCAAGTTGATCGGGTATACAAAGGAAAATGGTTATGCTATCGTTCCACTTAAGTTATATTTGAAGAATGGCTTTGCAAAAGTATTACTCGGCCTAGGAAAAGGTAAGAAGAAGTACGATAAACGTGAGGACTTAAAGAAGAAAGAAGCAAAACGTGAGGTCGAAAGGGCATTCCGCGATCGTCAGAAGTCATTTTGATTACCCATAAATTGTCAATTGAAAAATAATGTGTATGTGCTATAATAATAAATGTAGTCACGATAACAACATTAACTAACATAACTTAATATATATTGTAGCTTATCTATCCGTTTGTTACTTCCTTAAAGTTGTTCATCCTAAATATTGAACAACATTTTATAATGGGGACGTTACGGATTCGACAGGGATAGTTCGAGCTTAAGTTGCGAGTCGAGGGGATCGGCCTCGTTAAAACGTCAACGCCTATAACTGGCAAAGAAAACAATAACTTCGCTTTAGCTGCTTAAGTCAGCTAGCGGTTCCTCCCTCCATCGCCCATGTGGTAGGGTAAGGAACTCACTTTAAGTGGGCTACGCCGGATTCCACCGTCTGAGGATGAAGGAAGAGAACAATCAGACTAGCAACTTGGAAGCCTGTCGATAGGCTGAAGAGTCTGCGAAATACTAATATATCGACTACACTCGTAGAAGCTTAAGTGACGATGTTTCTGGACGTGGGTTCGACTCCCACCGTCTCCACCAAATACATACATTTGGTGGTTTTATTTATTTTGTGACGTAAAGCATAAAGTTTCCTTTTGGAAGCTTTATGCTTTATTTTATGTAACGAGATAAAAAACTTTGTGTTTGATAAATAATTTACTTTAAACTCATAGTAAATTAATAACTTAGTATATTTTTCAGTAGTTCCAACAACTGCTTTTTGTTCAAGCATAATATACACTGCATTTTCACTTTATTGTTGTATATATTGGAAGCTGTTCCTATTTTGATTCTAGTCATTCAGTGTTGGTGATATTTAACTCCTTGTGTCTACTGATAAAAAAGTTATGAAATAATGGGCAAGAGGTACAAAAGTTATCGTATATTCAGATTTGACTCAAAAGATGGTGTTTGGTATTACAACAACGATGATATATTTAAGGTAGCTGCAGAAGCTATAGGAGAAGGAACACAATCCACAAGTGATGACCCAGGTTGGAGATTAGGCCCATCCTATGAAACTTATAAAGATTATATTAAAACATATGGGCCATCATATCTAAGTATGAATCATGAACCTTATGGTGGACACACAGTTACTGTAAAAGGTTATGCAAAGTATAAGACAACATTTAAAGATCAATTTTTAATCAACCGTACTTATTATGATGAGTTTGTTCGTATTAACGACCATTGGGGCACTACAAGTGGAGATGCTTATCTTTACTTAAACCGTGCTGGGTCAAGTTTTTGGTATTTACAAGGTATTGAACCAAATTAAATAGTTCATTAAAGGGGGGATATATTACTCTACACTATGTTTTATAATTTTAAGAGTATTGTTCGGAGAATGGATAGACTCAAAACTATCTCGACTCCAAAGAGAGTGTTATACCCCCTGAAAAAAACTTTTATGAATGGAGGCTTTTATATTGAAAAAGAAGGCCACAGTAATAGTTGGTATTTTATTATTGTTTATTACCATCTATGTTATCTATAATTCTTTCTTTAGTAAGACTGCATCTATAAAGTCAGAAATAGGTGCAGAGAAATTAGAATATATAGGTATTGTAGAAAGTGATTTGTTTGATGAACGACCTCATCAAGAAGGGTATTTAAAAGATAATTCTGAATTTATAATTTATAATAAAGGTAAGAATAATTATTATATCGTTAAATCAGGAGAGAACCTTATTGATACTGACATCCAATATACACAAACCTATATATTACCTCTTTTTAATACATATGATGATACTTCAATTGAGTCAAAACATTTAATCATTAAGTTCGAAAACGGTTTAAAAGTGGATTCTACCTATTTTTACAAAGTAATACATTCGAAAGGTGAAGATAAATTTTTGAGTTTCTTTTTTAATGAGAATACTTTTTTTAATACATTTCAAGATGGTTATAAAAAGCTTGTAGATTATTAGTGAACTATATATTTTATCCCATATAATGCTTTCAACTTGTCGAATATGAATAAGGACTAGTTCTTATTTGTTAACATCAGCCATTATTGTAATTAGAAGATCCACAGAAAAGGATTAATGAAATTTGTAGTGAAAGTTAAAGGGCTGATTTCAGACCTTCTTTTTTTGAAACACATGTGATATTAAAGTGAGTCAACCCACACCAACGTACATAGAGTATAGTAACAATAAAAAAATGATGTTGGGGTGGATTTTATGGGAGTTGCTTATGTTAGGGCTGGTAGTATGATAGCTGTAATTGATACGAAAACACATAGTGTGATTGCAACAATACAAGTTGGAGGGGTGCCAGTAAATATAGTCTTTACACCAGATGGGAAGTTGGCTTATGTATCAGATACTGGTGAAAACAATGACACAGTATCTGTCATAGATGTGAAAACACATAGTGTGATTGCAACAATACAGATTGGGAACAATCCAGATGATGTAGCCTTAACACCAGATGGGAAACTAGCTTATGTGACTATTGATGGGGAGAGCACATTATCAGTGATTGACGTGAAAGCACATAGTGAAATCGCAACAGTGCAGGTTGGAGGCAGTCCAGATAAAGTCGTCTTCACACCAGACGGGAAACTAGCTTACGTATCAGCCACTGGTATGGACAACGGCTCTATATCTGTAATAAATGTAAAAACACATAATATGATTGCGACTATATCAATTGGTGCCGAGCCGGATAAGATTGCTTTCACGCCAAACGGGAAACTAGCATATGTGACTATTGATGATGAGGGTATTGTATCGGTGATTGATGTAAAAACTCACAGTGTAATTGCGACTATACCTGTTAGTGATTTTCCAAATGATATAGCTTTTACCCCAGATGGGAAGGTGGCCTATCTTAGAAGTCAGAACCCAAATAGGTTAGTTGTTATGGATACAAAAACACATAGTGTCATTGCCTCATTAGATGTAAATGATGTTGTATCCGATATTTCCTTTACCCCAGATGGAAAGTTGGCCTACGTGCTATTACTTAATATTGGTGATTTACTTGTGATAGATACAAAAACACATAGTGTCATTGCAACTGTTGGTAATATTGGGGCTTGCAATAATTTTGTTTCAATTGAACCTAAAGGACAGTTTGTCTATGCATCGAGTGCAGATGATAATAAAATATCAGTGGTTGATACGAAGACGCACCAACAAATCGCGACGATTGATTTACTCGATAGTGCAGGTGATGTTGTATTCTCACCAAAATAAGAATAAATAAGCACAAAAATAATAAGTGACGGCCCGTATCTTTATTTTAATTAATGAACTCAATGATTTAAAATCTATAAATTTATTAGATTAACGACAATTCTGAATTTATTATTCCACCATTTGGAAGAAGAAGGTAGTTAAGGGTATCCAGACTACATTAAGAATAATACCTATTACAAATAGGTCAACCAGAAAGTTACTGGATGACTTCATAATACGATATAGCGCTGTTCAGTAATAATACTGAAAGCGCCTTTCTTTATGTATTGAGCAATATTGTTAAACAAGGTTACTAAGGGCTAAAATCAACCCTAATCCATTTTTTTGTAAAAGCTCGATATAACCACATAGCCTAAAAATATAGTAGCATATAGACTAAGACCACTTTCCCAGCTATGAGCCTGGAGCTCAAAGAAAAGAGGATATCTCGGAAGGTAAAAATAACTTATTATAACAATAAACATAGCTGGTACGCCTAGTAATAGAAGTTTTTCAAGATGAAGTTTCCATTTACCTTGCTTTTTGATTTCTTTGTAAAAAGTCGGTAATCCAATCACAATACCGAATATGAAATTAGAAATTACGTAAAGAGTAGAATACATATAAAACGAAATTGAAAATCGCTCCCACTCTGCATTAAACCAATTATCAAACTTACTCTTAAAGAACCAAAACACTATAAAAACAATAAAATAAATTGCATACTCTTTAATTTTTTTGTAAGAAATCATTTTTCCCCTTCTTATTAATTTAGTGATAATAGAATTTTAACATAAAAGACAATGGTATAAGAAAAGCTCTTTTTTCAATAAACCAGTTCATGTATTATCACGATTTTCCAATAAAAACTTTATTTATCCATGCTATACTAAAATAATCCATGACAAACAACCTTCCGAATATACAGTTTGGAAGGTTGTTTTGCTGTTTAATATGGTACAGATCCAGTGTAAGAGCTTATTCACACAAGCGATAGCCGCAACCACGCTGAAATCAAACCAGTAACTTGAATTAATTAAAAATTAAGGTTTGAAAATAATGATCAAAATCCAAACTCATCGTATACATCATTAATCATACCATTTCATTTTATTAAAAAGATTGTATTGGAGGAGTGAAGATATTGAGGTCTAATGTAATTAAACCTGCTATATACTCATCTCTTATTTTGTCTCTGGTATTCATAACTCTATCCCTAAGTAAAATCTGTTATAAACTATATCCTACTTTCCGATTTGTTGACTTCATTAAGCCCTTAACATACAGAAGAACGGGGAACCCAAGTGAAGAGACTAGTGCCAACACACTAAACAAAGTAAAATGGTTTGTATAACCGAAATACTCCAACATAAGCCCTCCAATCAAAGGACCGAATGATCCTCCAATTGCAGTAAAACCCATCGCACCAAAATACAAACCTTTTAAATCATGTGGTGATATTTGATCAATAAATAAATCTGTCATTGTAAACATCATTACTTCACCGACCGTAAATACGAAGACTGACAAGAATAAAAAGGGTATAGAAGTAAAAAACGCAAAGCCTAGTAACCCAATAGATGTCGTTAATGTTCCTATCATGATTGATGTTAGTGCGGAATAACGTTTTCCTATCCTTGTTACTGGATATTGGACAATTAATACTGTTATAGCGTTAAACACGATAAGGTAAGAGAATACCTCTACACCATTTGTTATAATTGGTGAGGAGGCTAAATATTGTGGGATGGTTGAACTAAATTGAGAATAACCGCACACCCCCATAATTAGTCCAATGACTGCGAAAAAAAATACACGATCAGCACTAAGTATCTTCAATGCTCTTGCCATGGTTACTCGTTCACTTGTTTTAGTGTTTAAACTATCATCAATTTGGTTTATAGAAAACATGGCAAGCAGAACAATAAAGTAAAAAGCATAAATAACTGCAGTCACAAAAAATGCTGATGTTGAAGATGAGCTACCTATCTTTAATCCAATAAGGGGACCTACTGCAGCACCGATATTAATGGCTGCATATCTAAGGTTAAACACCAACAGTTTATTTTTTGGCTTAGTAACTTTTGAAAGTAACGCCCTAGACGATGGCTCAAAAAAAGAACGACATAAACCATTTAAGGCATTTAAAATAAAAAACGTAACTACACTTTCTGCTAAAGCAAAGCCAACAAAAACAAAAATCCAAATAAAAATGGAATATTTCATGACCTTTTCTTGCCCATATAAATCTGACAAATAGCCACCGATAAAACCACCAAATAGGCCTACAATTGAACTAACTCCAATAATAGCACCAGCAAAACCTGGACTAACCCCCTTCACTGAAGTGAGGTAAATTGCTAGGAATGGGATTGTCATAAATGTAGCCATTCGAGCAAAGAGTGTACCAATGATTATGGTGAGACTTATTGGATGAATTCTTCTTATTCCCAACTTACACTCCTCCCTCCGAGTTACTCTATGTATCCTTCGTTCAACTCTATCGAAGGTGGTAAGAGTTTTCTTCTCTAGATCAGCTTATTTCATTATACTAAATATGTATCAAGGACGGTATGAGAATTAAGAATGATATATTAATACAACTTTAGAATGAGAGGTTAGTAATAGTGAGAGGCGAGGCATTCCTGTTTCTGTTGAATCATATATATTTGTCTAAATACTTGAGACGATAAATTGATGAGTTATTTTTTTACATAGAACAGTTATATAAATGAAGATTGTTAAATATGGAGCAAAAAACATTTATTACATATTGAAGGGTTGTTGTATTTATTACATCGCTTTACTTCTATTATTAAGTTGGAGCATTATTAGTGATCAAAGTTGTAACCTTTTTGTAATCTTCTTTTAAATAAATCGTAATAAAATACAATCATCAAGAAGAAAAACCAAAAAATTGGAGGTTATACAACATGATAAAAATCATAATTGCTAGTATGTTAACAATGTCATTAATCGGTGGAGGATTAGTATATCAGAAAACCGATTTTGCAATAAATGATCATAAGGTTACATTATCTGAGAGTGAAGAATCACAAGAGAATCCGATACGAAGAGAAGATATGGAAAATTTTGATGAAATAATGAAGGAGCAAATGGCAAAGTTTAAAGGTCCGAATGAAGAGAGTATGTACGATTTGTTAAATCATACATTTGAAAACCCAGATTGGACCTTTGAAAGTGATGATTATAATGCAATGCTATTTCATGGGACAAAGAATAGTAAAGAATATTATATATTTTTTTACTATCAACAAGAAGATATAAATATAATTTTAGATGGAGAAAGCATAAGAAGAACGAATGAAGAATTTAATGAATGGCTAAGTGAATTTTCAATAAATAATAATCAGTTTACATTATCCGATACAGAAGAATCACAAGAGAATCCGATACGAAGAGAAGATATGGAAGATTTTGATGAAATAATGAAGGAGCAAATGGCAAAGTTTAAAGGTCCGAATGAAGAGAGTATGTACGATTTGTTAAATCATACATTTGAAAATCCAGATTGGACCTTTGAAAGTGATGATTATAATGCAATGCTATTTCATGGGACACAGAATGGTAAAGAATATTATATATTTTTTTACTATCAACAAGAAGGTATAAATATAATTTTAGATGGAGAAAGCATAAGAAAAACAAATGAAGAATTTAATCAATGGTTAAGTTCGGAGTTACTTTTATAAAGACTCTTTTCGTAAACTTTGTTGCTATTGTTACCAAATTCGTACCATAATAGTGTTTTTATATGGTAGTCATCGTTTTATAGATGAAAAGATGCCACGATCTCTATTTATGCACGTGTAAATGAAATTTTTATGGATAAAGAAAAATTAGAGTGAGCTTTGACAAAAAATTCATAACGTAATACGAATAGTTGTTGTATCACTCTGGGATAGAAGGGGTTTTACTACCCCTCTTTAATCATATACTGATAATATTCACCAACAGGGTGCTAATCTGAAATAAAGATTAGCGTCTCTTTTATTTTAGGGCCATATTGTGGAATAGCAAGTATTATTAATTAATAATTTTGTAGGTTATAAATTGTATGAAGATCCCTATATCTTGATAGACTTAATTGCTTGCTAACAATAACCTGAAAAATAATTAAATCCCATCTTCGTTACATAAGTGGGATTTTTAAAATTCCATACTTAGGATAACTAGCTAACACGTTCTATAAGAACTAACTAAGACCTTTGGGGTGCAGCCGTAAATGATTTTTACTTCAGACTTATTTTGAACTTTGTTTTAACAAAATAAGGATGAAAACAGTAGCATTTAAGGAACGAGTTTAGAACATTAGTGAATCAAATATTGCTGCTCAAGCAACCACAGTGCTGTTATCCATAAATACATGATACACATGTCAAACTATTCCTGGTATATCTGTTCCAAGTATGGTTAGTGTTTAATGATGATCTATCAGGATTATTAAGTCCTTTGAATATATTAGCTCTTTTCTAGCTATTACCGTGGATAGATTAGAAAAAGGCCCATTATTAGTAGAGCGTTGAAGAATGAAGTCTAATTCAACAAACATAGTACCTTATGGTTGAATGACTGGGGCAGAGAGGGGCATTTTAGATAACAATTCAGAATTTAAGTCAAGTTTAACTTCAACCATTGTTGTTTAAGTAGTACTTGCAATGATTAGAAGTTTATAGTGACATCGATCTTTTTAAAAAATTAGTTGTATTAGTAGATGTTGAAAAAATATATATGCAATTTATAAAAGATTAAATTTAAGATATGGAAATTATTGAATTATTGAGGTTATTAGATTGAAGTGGAAGCTATTTTAATTAGATGTGATAAGACTTATTTGAAACTATGGAACCATACAGAAAATGAGAACATCTTAATCGCGGAGTTATTCTTGCCTTATGATCCTCGACTGAAAGAATGGTTAAAAAGGTAGACAAAGGATTGAATAAGTCAAAATAAAAATTTAGTTATTTATATAGAAATAGTTATCCATGTTCTTCAATCTCTCTTAACATTTGCTAAAGCAATTGTTGATGTAAGGAATACTGCAATTGATCCGAACAATAAAACTATTATTATAAAAAAAGTTGCTACTGTATCATCTCCAAATGATTCTCGTAGACCGATTGGAGACATAATCGTCACAACGGAAAAAGCTAGAATAAAAACAAAAGAAATAACTTTAGCCACTTCAAGGTGATATATGTTAAGATTTTTAATTTCTTTATAATTAGGTTCTTTTGACATTGTTATCACCCCTTCTTTATTTTGGAAAATTATACCATGTAATTTTATCTAAAACTATATGTTCATTTGGCTTTTATGAACAAAAACAACGAACACTAAGTTCGATGTTTTTCCAAAAAACTTTTGAAAAAGTTATTCTTGTGTGCTTTTGAAGATATTTAATCATGATCAGTAACCCAAACTACATGTCCCTCCCTTTAACACACATTTCTCGTGTTCATTCCTTACACCATAGGAAAGGCCTGAAGATATTTGTCATTATGCTGTTTTACACTTTGACCAGTTATCACATGACGTCTTTAGGATTCCAAACAATTTATGAAACGTTGACCCGATCTCACAAGTGTATATTTGGGATAAATTGAAGTCGAACTGTTGCCTGGATTCACAGGTTTTTCAGCGTGACCTGACTACGTATATTAATATAACAACTTGTCATTGGAGATTTCGTTATCTTGCTATTACATTCTAAAATACATACATAAGCTGGGTTTCAGGTTTATACTAAAGCTAGAGGTGATTCAAAATGACAGACGATTGGAAAATGAATCCACATTGGGCTTTTCAACAACCAGACTCTTACAAGCCAATTCTATCCGCACCTGTTTCTGATGAACAATGGGAGGCCATTGCCAATAATGATGTTTCTTATGACGGACAATTTTTATATGCAGTGAAAACAACAGGGATTTTTTGTCGCCCTTCTTGCAAATCAAGATTACCCAATAGAGAAAACATTGGCTTCTTTGAAAATGCTAATCAAGCATTAGCCGCACATTTTCGCCCATGCAAACGGTGCAAGCCAACAGGGAAAAGGTTGCCAGATGACGAGTGGATTGCTTTCATAACCGAATATGTGGATAGCCACTACAATGAAAAGTTGACGCTTGAAGTCCTTGCGCTTATGAGCCACGTATCTCCTTATCACTTGCATAGAACGTTTAAAAAAATCAAAGGCATGACCCCAGTAGATTACATTCAGCATATCCGAATGGAAAAGGCAAAAATGTTATTGACTACTATCGATGACCCGATTGCTGAAGTCGGTAAATCTGTCGGGCTTTCCAATACGCCTTATTTTATTACGCTGTTTAAGAAGAAAATCGGACAAACGCCTGAAGCTTATCGTCGACAGCAAAAACAACGCTTGAAGGAGGCTTTTTCAAATGACACTTAACAAAAGCATCTCTCTCTATTGGTCCTTGTTTTCTTATGAAAACTGGAAGGTTTACATTGCTGCAACAAGAAGAGGCTTATGCTTTGTCGGATCGCATAATCAACCATTTGAAGAATTGGTGCAATGGTCAAATCATTACTTGCCTGGAAACGATCTGATTCAAGATGACGAAAAATTGCAACCATTTGTAGATGAGCTTAATCGTTATTTTCAAGGAAAACTCAATCGTTTCACGATTCCAATCTTTTATCGCGGAACACTTTTTCAGGAAGCTGTATGGAAAGCACTATGTGATATTCCGTACGGTCAAACTCGATCCTACTCAGATATTGCTCGTCAAATTCGAAGACCTACTGCGGTTCGGGCAATTGGGAGGGCCATTGGAGCAAATCCAATCCTAATTACGGTTCCATGCCACCGTGTGATCGGCAAAAATGGATCGCTGACGGGATATCGCGGCGGAATGGAAATGAAAACACATCTGTTGGAACTTGAACGAGGCTCAGCTACCAATGAGAAGGAGCAACAACATGTCTAAACAACATATAACATCTTTAGCCGATCTCAAATGGGCAGAGCTGCATCAAATGCTTGATGAACAGGGCTACGCCAAACTGCCACCACTTTTAAATGCGGACTCGTGCGCTAGTCTTATCAATAGCTATGAAGACGAATCTCTATATCGCAAGACCATCGACATGAAGCAATATCGTTTCGGAATGGGGGAGTACAAGTATTATCAAACGCCTATTCCTGATTTATTACAACAACATCGCGATATATTGTATCCGGAACTTGCGAAGGTGGCCAATCGCTGGTTAGAACAGCTGAATAGATCACCCGAGTACCCAGAAACCTTGGCAATGTTTCTCGATCAATGTCATCAGGCGGGGCAGAAACACCCCACTCCACTAATTTTGAAATATGAAGCAGGGGGCTACAATTGTCTCCATCAGGATTTGTACGGTGATATCTTCTTCCCTTTTCAAGTCGTGTTTACTCTGAACCAACGGAACGAAGATTATACAGGCGGTGAATTTTTACTCATCGAACAGCGACCACGGGCACAGAGCAGAGGTCATGTCATTACGCTGAATCAAGGTGAAGGTCTCATCTTTCCAACCCAACATCGACCGGTATTGGGTACGCGTGGCTATTATAGGGTGACTCTGCGACATGGCGTTGGCACGGTCACCTCTGGAAAGCGTTATAGTTTGGGGGTTATATTTCATGATGCGAAGTAAACCCAAGCCGACATGTCCTCCATGTAAGCATGTAACAAATCAGCATTGCTGCTTCTTGTCTAATCCGTACACAAAATATGATTTAGCAGGTGGTTGCAGATGACAATTGAGTATTTATATAAAACGCCGAAAACATTGCTGAATAAGGGAACTGGTTTTTTGTCCGGATATAGCCACTCATTGAATCCATATACGGGATGTGCATACGCCTGCTCGTATTGTTATGTGCGTCAAATGCCTGTTTCCACTTTTCGTAAGGCAGAATGGGGAACTTGGATAGACATTAAGAAAGATGCTGCGTCTACATTTCAAAAAGAATTGCTCAGAGCTAAGACAAGAGGAAAGGTCACCATCTTTATGTCATCTAGCACGGACCCTTATCAATCAATCGAACACAAAGAGAAAGTTACGCAGTCTTTACTGAAAATCATGGTGGAAAGTCCACCGGACTTCCTGCTTGTTCAAACACGAAGCCCACTTGTTCGCAGGGACATTAAGATGTTGCAACAGTTGGGAACCAAAGTTCGGGTAAGTATGACAGTAGAGACTGATAGAGAAGATATTCGCAAGCATTTTGCGCCGTACGCTCCTCCTATTCCGGCAAGGCTTAAAACACTCCAACTGCTTGCTGAATCCGGTATTCCCACACAGGTTGCCATCGCACCTGTATTGCCAAGTAGCGAGCGATTTGCAGAAATATTGCGGCCCCTGGTTAGCCGAGTATGTATTGATGATTATTTTATGGGGGACGGCAGCGGTGGGAAACGAACATACAAGTTGGGCTTACAAGAATTATATAGAAATCTGGAAATGGAAGAATGGTATCATCCTTCCGCCTATCAAATGGTTTATAAGCGCATGCGACAGTATTTTTCAGAAGACGAACTTTTCATTAGCCAGAGGGGTTTCGAACCATAGTGCTGTCATAAGGACCACCTTGTCTTCATTTTGGAACTAAAAGTGTTTTGATACTGACGTGGTACAAATGTTATATGAAAAATATGGCTTCACCTTATCTTACTTATGTTGTACAGGATCTTTATATGTATCTGCCATTTAGCTAAAAAATGATTGTATACAAAACGACTGCAACCTATAGTTTTAGCAATTAATCGTTTTTGTTCTTTGTTTGGATAGATTATAAATTAAAAGGTTTTATTGACGAGCACTGTCTTCACCTAACCTATCTATTAATAGGTTGATTGTTCGATATCACAAGCGAGTTTTGGCTTGCGCCAATGGTCAATTAACCCCCACTTAACCTTTACTCGCTTTGCATTGTTTTTGTTTGAAGTGGGGGTCTTCTGACTGGGAAATGATAAATATGAATTAACGGGGTTGTATTATGAAAAATAACAAACATTTTAATTTTTACAAGCTTTGGCTAGGACAGTCTATAAGTTTGTTAGGTACCCAGTTTACACTAGTAGCTTTGCCACTTTTTGCATTAGAGGTGCTAGAAACAAGTGAGGCGAATGCTGCCTTGCTTCGTGGGATTATATTCATCCCCTACCTAATTTTCGGATTAGTAGCTGGTGCTTTGATAGACGTCCTTCACAGAAAAAGGGTTTTGCTAATTTGTAGTATATGCCAAGGCGTTTTATTTTTATCAGTTTTCATACTGACTGTAACAAATATAATGACGTTCCCTTTATTGGTGTTTCTCATGTTTTTAAACGGCATATTTACTACTTTTTACAATATTGCAATTCCTTCTTTCTTACCGGAAATATTAACAGATAAAGATAACTTGAAAAAAGGAAATGCTCAACTAGCTCTATCGGAGTCTCTTTCTATAGTAATTGGTCCTATGCTAGCAGGAATTGTTATTACTCTAGTTGGATTAACAGGCTCATTCACTGTTGACGCAGTAACGTATTTTGTTTGTTTTGTATTTGTATTATTTATTTCAAGGTTTAAACCGCATACAGAGGGCTCTTTAAAAAACGTAAATGTAAAATCCATTTATAAAAACATATATGAAGGGTTGATATATTTTAAAAAACACCCTGTGTTAGAACCAATTGTAAGTTGTGGCGCTGTTTACGGTTTTTTTAAATACATACTAAATAGCATTTTAGTAATATTCCTTTATAAGGTAATGGGTCTATCTGAACTTGAAATAGGATTTATTGTAGGTTCAGCAGCGGTAGGATTTTTAATAGGCAATACGATACTTATGAAAAAAAGTCAACAATTTAATAATACAAAAGTGCTTATTTATAGCGCTACTGTATCAGTTATTGGTCTGTGCTTTATACCGATCATGGGATATTTGGGAACCGTTATCGGCATAGTAGCTGCAAGTATCATACATGGTATGGGAGAAGGAGTATTTGGCCCTTACGCTGCAACCATACGACAACTTGCCTCACCAAGCCACATGCTAGGCAGAGTGAATGCTGTACAGCGTACGCTTAATTGGGGAGCTTGGGCATTAGGAAGTTTTGCTAGTGCATTGTTAGTTTCAATATTTGGACTTCAAACTACGTTATTTATAGGGGGCTTCGGAACAACATTGTGTTTAATAGTGTTGTTAAGGCGAGGCGTATCAAAAGGAACCAACATTGAATATATGACTTCACTTTAGAGGAGATGATTATGATGTATAAGATATTAAAAGGAACTGAACTAGAAAATACACCACACGTTTTATTTGTAGGGGGATGGACTAAGCCTATACAAGATGCTTTAGAAAGAGGATTTACTGTTTCGTATATAGGGTCTTACACTAAACACGTATATTTCGATGGAACGATCTTAGAAAAGTGTTTCTATAAAAAAGAAATAGACACAACAAACATACCCATATGTGTATACTACGCTGAAGAATTGTACAAAGAGAAACCGTTTGATATGGTTGTATCTTTCAACGAAACGGCCTTAGATACGGCTTCTATAATTGCAAAGATTATTAATGTTAAAGGTACATCTTACAACGCTAATATGATAACCCGTAATAAAGACATGATGCGTGAAATTTTAGCAGGCAAGGACTTTTCGATAGATTCGATAGTTTGCAATAATATAAAAGATATTGATGAATTTTTGAACAAAAAAGATAGTATTATCATAAAGCCCACCAGTGGTGCAGGTGGTAAAGAGGTATCTAAGTTAGACAGGGGAGATGACGTAGAGGTATTTATTAAAGATAACGGTATTCAGCTACCTATTTTAGTGGAAGAGTACGTTGAAGGTGACGTCGTTTATACGGTAGAAGCCGTTTCTCATAACAAAAAACATTCTATACTGGCTATATCAGCTGAAATATTTAAAGAAGATACGTTTTTAATAAACTATACTATTATGCCGGCACCTATAGATGAATCTCAAAAAAAATTAATCATTGAGAAAGTCATGCTATTTTTGGACGACATGCAGCTGGAAGACGGCATTACTCATACAGAGGTAAAGATAGACAGACAAAATAACCCAATAATCATAGAGTCTCAAGTCAGAATAGGGGGAGGGAATATTTGGAGAATGGTAGAATTAACAACTGGCATATCTCAATTTGGATACTATTATGATGCGTTAGCAACTAAAACTATTGATGAATTTAGATGTGTACCTTCTAAATGTCAAGCTATGTCTTTAAGTTTGATTCCAAAACCAGGTTGCCTAAAAGAAATCAAGTATGAAGGATTAGCTA
This sequence comes from Cytobacillus sp. IB215316, assembly GCF_033963865.1. Lineage (NCBI taxonomy): Bacteria > Bacillati > Bacillota > Bacilli > Caryophanales > Bacillaceae > Cytobacillus > Cytobacillus sp. IB215316. The sequence goes on from NZ_JAXBMC010000003.1 coordinate 122,563, forward strand.
ACATATCCGAGGTCGTATTAATTGATCTATTAGTAAAAGAGGGCGACACCATACCAACTATTGTAGACAGTACTCAACGTAAAGGTTATATATTATTTACGGCTTATGATATAAATCATATGTACGAAGTTGCAGACAAAATATGTAACAATATAACGTTTGTTTATCAGGATTTATCAGAATGGAAACCTTCTTTTAAAAAGATATTTACAAGGAATGTGACACATGACTGGTCTTTATCTCAATCTCATCAAAAAGGACAAGAAAAACGACAACTGTCGATTAACTAAAAATAGGTAGACTACTCCAGAAAATAAATTCGTAGCTTTTCAAAATAGAAACAATTTCAGAAAACCAATCGATGAGTAAATTGCTTTCAAGGAATCTTCTTTGAAAAGAGACAAAGGATTATTATAGATATTCAGAGAGGGAGGAGAATCAAATTTTGATTGTCAAAAAAAGCTATATCGACAAGATAAGGGGGTGTTGCGTTGGTTCCATGCCTGTACAGGAAACAAGTGTTCAAGCAAAAAGTATCGTGATAAATGAGAAATAATGAATATTGGGTAGGGTGGTTAGTCTGTAAGAAAGATTTTCTAACTTACGGTCTTTATTATATCTCTAAATCTAATAGGAATTAAAAAATCTTTTGAATTATACTTTGCTAGGGGAACTAGTCAACAAGAGGAGTAAGTTTGGGGTTCCACCTTGTAAAAATAATGATACGAAGCTACAGATGTACAAAAACTACCCATAAAAAAAATAATATTAAACCTGTTATTGCAGGGCCCATTATCCCAATAAATGTAGTAATAAATGCAAATGATGCGTTAGCAGGAGTTAATAAAAGTTAAGTGGTAGAAAAATAATGAAACACAATGATTAATGAGCTTCAATGCTATGTCGATACTAGTTTGGAAATCCATCCTAACACTGATTAATTCGTAAGGGTTGATCAGTGTTAGGGGATTTTAAATGGGTATGGATAGAAATAATTTAAGCTCTCAAAGAAGAATTTATGATAACTAGATCATTATGATACCTGCTGGAATGTTGCACTATGTAATATCCTAACTGGCACCATACACTGTGACTCAATTGGATAGAAGCGTTGCTTATTTCTTAATTGTTGACTAGTAACAGAACCTCTTCTTTGACTGTTGGCCATGCGGGAGAGGTAGTATTTGTCAACATGAGATGTTCTGCAGTAAGAAGGTTAACATATTTTACACTATCTCCTGCACTTTCTGCTTCACGGTGAAAGTGATCACTAATTCCGATCGGTACGTGGATATCAAGTGCACCGTGAATAAGTGTCTGGTGGACACCAATTGGAAGAAGTTCAACAGGAGAAGCATGTTTGTAACGCGTTGGATATTCCTCTGGCGATCCCCCAATTAATTCAGCTGTTGGATTATCTGGTTCGCGAGATAGCACCTTGTCACGATAATGATGCACACCATGCATCATTTCAAGGTCGTTCACTCCAGCAAGGCTAACAGTACCGAGAATAGAGATAGGGTCTTCGATGAAAAGCTCGCTATCCTTTGCAATACGATGGCGTGCAGCAATCCAGGTTGCGAGATGACCACCAGCGGAGTGACCGATTGTCACAACTTTATTCAGGTCGAGTGGATAAGATTTTGAAAGGGTACGTATGTAGTCACTCGCATTCGCAGCATCAATTAATGTACCGGGCCAACCTCCACCTTCTTGGCCTGTGCGACGGTATTCAATGTTCCATGTAGCGATGCCGCTTGCTGTTAAATCCTGAGCAGCCTTTCTCATTCTCTCAAGCGTGACTCGTTTTCGCCAGAATCCACCGTGAATAACAATGGCGACAGGATGAGGCCCTTCACCTTCAGGAAGAAGTAGTTCACCAAATTGATTTTGGTTTGTTCCGTAAAATATTTTTTCCATGCTTCTTTCACCTCAATTGTTGATGATTGATTTCAATTTTATTAAAACATAGTTTTTATTCGAAACAAAGTTATATTAAGAAAGCCGTTGGTCAACTTTGAGGTGGTTATCTTCTACAGATGCTTTAGTTCTACTACTATTCACCCTTTTAGTTTTTAGCTTAATAAACAAGAGGAAAAATACTTTCCATAACATTATAGAAATTTAGGTTACATAGGACTGAAATCAGTCCTTTTTGCATTGTTATAGAAATGAATTATTAAAGAGTTGTAGACTGCATTTTTTTATGGAAGTAGGAGCTTTAAGCTAATGAGTGTCATCTTATTGTAACTCACTATAAACATAAATATATTTATGTTTATCCATGAAACTATGTGTAAATGGGAGGATATATACTACAAATTTCATCTGAATAATGCTCAAGGTAAAATCATGCTGCGTTTCATTTTGATATCATAACTGTATTCCTGTATTTCCCTTTTGCCAAATAAAAAGAACGTTACTTAAAAGTAACGTTCTAAGAGGTAAATAACAATTTAAAATATAAATCACATTTCATGATGATAATGATGTTTCCTGTTTTTGTTCCAGTTTTTTCTTGTGTAAAACAGTGAGATATGAAATGAAACTCAGTACTATGAAAAGAGTTGATGATAAGTACATCATGGCATATCCAAGATAATTAGCAATAAAACCAAGAATGAATGATCCAGATGCAATACCTATGTCGTTTCCCATAAAGTATGTAGCTGTTGCAGTTCCTCGTCTTTCAGCGGGAACTAACTCAAGCATTGTAGCATGCAAACTAGGTAGCATTAACCCAAAGCTTATCCCTATAAGTGCTGCTGATATATTAAAGGTGAGGACAGTTTGAGTTTGACTTAACAGTAATACACCTATGATAGCTAATATAAAGCCTGGAAAAACTACCAGATGGGAACCATACTTATCCGATACTTTTCCCGATAGTGGACGTGCAAAAATTAAAGCTATAGATAAAATCCCTAGAAAATAACCAGCTAAATCAACATTACCACGTTCTTTAGCGTATAGGGAGATGAAGGACACAATTCCACCATATAGGACATACATAAGTCCAGATACAATTGATATCGGAACTACTTTGTATTCGAAGAAATTAGTTAATTTAAATTTCTTTTTCGACCGTTCCTTTGATTTTTCTGTCTTAGAAACTTTGATAAAGTAGCCTAATACAAAACTCGTTATCGATAATAATGTACAAATAAGAAACATCGTATAGAAATCATAAGCCTGTAATAATACTAGTCCCAAAAATGGACCAACAATCATGGCAATGCTTGCAAAGGTACTATAATATCCCATACCTTCGGCTCTTCTCTCTTGAGGAATAATATCAGAAGCTATTGTTCCTGAAGCAGTTGTAGCCATTCCAAAACCAAAACCATGCACGAAACGCAAAAGAAAAAAAACAAACAGACTAGCAATTCCTAAATAGAAGAACATACAAAGAGCAAATAAAATCCTAGCCAACAAGAATACATGTTTTCTACTGTAATAATCAAGCCATCTACCAGTTAAGGGTCGCGAAAAGATTTGTGCTGCCGAAAAAAGACCAATAATTAGCCCTACATGCTTTTCTTCTCCTTGTAAAGAATCGACTATAAATAATGGTAATGTGGGTAAAAGCATATAAAAGCTTCCAAACATAAACAGGTTACTAAGAGAAAGAAAGATAAAGTCTTTTGTCCATAGTTTATTCATAAATTAATCACCCTCCAAAATTAATTATAACACAAAAAAGTATAAATTTTCCAATTTTAGAAATAAATTATATTTTTGTAATTGTTTGACAAAACAATTAATATGGTTTACAATGTTAATAAGTTACATAAAAGGGGTGATTTTCCATGATGACATTTGAGAGTCCTGTAGTTGATCGTCTATCTGCACTTTTCCCTGCATAAGCTACTAAGATAGTGAATTCTCTCTGAGAATTCACTATCGCTTTTTTATTAGATAAGAGTTTAATAGGAAAGGGAGGATAATAACAATGGAAAATGATAATGCTTTTTTATCAGCTATTCTACATTTAAAAGAGGTTGATAATATATCTTCACTTTGGACACAGGGTGTTTGTAGAACAATAGAACATGAAATACCTTTTCATTTGGGACAAGTATTGGAGCCCTCTACATTAGTTGAGGTGTCTCGAGTAACACAGTTACCCTTAGAAAAAATTCTTAAATTAGACTATGAAACTAGTGGATTTATGCGTGATATAAAAGATAATATAAGCAATATGTCATCGTTATCGTCTATAGAAAAATTAATTTTATCCTACCGTTTAACATACATAGCGCGCTATGATTTAGCCATTTCTATTTTTTCTTCAATCAATATTGATGATTTAGTTGTACAAAATAAAATTCAATACTATTTTTTAAAATTTATTTTGCAGAATCGACAAAATCAAAATCAACATGAAAAAGAATTTACAAAGATGATGGAATTATTCGAAGTACACACATTACCAGAATCACAAATTTTGATGGTTTGCTCAAATGCGATTGTGTGGAAGCTAAAGGCTAAGAGCATTGGAGAGAAACTTTTTAATTGGTTTGTTGAGTATGGTTTAAAAACTGCCGAAAGTTTAGGAGAAGGAAGAGATTTTAAAGAGCATATTGCTTTATCGCAATTTTATCGTGCTTATGCAATGATTCCAGCAGAGGATTTACTAATAAACGAAACAAGAAAAGAAATGGAAAAATCTTTATACTTTGCTAATTTAGCTGTTCCTAAAAATAGCTGGCAGGAATATCGTAAATCAGATGCCATCAAAACTATTTATGAATCCGAATTAAAGGAGCATTTATATGTATCCAAAAATCTACAGGCAGCTGAAAAAGCAGGTCGAAACCTTCTAAGTTTAGATCCGAATTGGAGTATTTCGTATCATGAGGTAGCAGAGGTCTTTTTAGCATCTAATCAGGTTGAGAAAGCATTAGAAATGTTTGAAAAATCTCTACATGTTGGTCTTCCAAGGTTAATATTCACCCAGTATATGATTGGGCATTGTTTAGGTACGTTAAAAAGAGAAGAAGAGGCTATTGATGCTTTTGTTAAGACGTTAAAATTGGACACATACAACATATCAGCTGGAATTAATGGGTATAATTTTGCCAAAAAACTTAATCATCATACAGAAGGTATTTTTAAATCATTTTTAGATAAGTGGGAAGAAAAAGGAGTACTTGAGGCAAAGCATAAAGAATTTATTAATGTCTAAAAAATGAAACCATAGTTACAGGTGAACGAATTAGCGTCACCTTATAGTAAACATAGTGATTAATGAGTCGAATAGTTCTAAGATAAGCTTAGCTTACTATTGGAGTACATGAAAATGTTATTCAACAACCTGGCGCTAATCTAAAAGATAAGCGTCTTTTTCTTGAATAAGAGCAGGAATTTTTAGAAAGTGAACCGAATCTTTTACATTGAAGTTATTTATGTATCTGGAAAAGCTAAGATTTTTATTGATAGGGGGTACAGAAAATGAAAATAAGCAAAAACAATGCTGAACATTACATATTGGGAGATATCGTTGAAGGGTGGCACTTAGTGAAAAATCAAAATTTAAGTGTTATTCATGAACGTATGCCAGCTAATACATCTGAATCAAATCATTACCATCAACAATCACACCAATTTTTCTTTGTCTTATCAGGAATAGCAACTATTAAGGTAGATGGTAAAGAGATAACCTTAAATCCTCAAGAGGGAATTGAAGTTCCTCCTTTGGTACCCCACCAAATGTGTAACAGGTCAAATAATGAAGTAGAGTTTATGTTGATTTCCCAACCATCAAGTAAAGGTGATAGGTTTTTGGTAGATTAAATTTATTGAACAATTTGACGCAAGAATGTGGTTAAGGGTATCCAGACTACATTCAGAATAATACCTAATAAAAATAGGTCAACTAGAAAAGTTACTGGCTGACTTCATAATACTATATGGCGCTATTCAGAAATGATACTGAATAGCGACTTTCTGTATGTTTTGAACAATATTGCGTAAATCAGATACTGTAGTAACCACAATGGACAATTTGTCCACTATGTTTAAGATAATTCAACGACATAAGCAAGTTTCCCATCAGGCGTAAAGGCGACAATACCTTAAACGCCGCCCACTATTTGAATGGTAGAGATCATGCTATGCTATTGGTGAGCCCTCGATAAACACAAAGTTTATATCATCTACTTGATCGCTCTTAGTCTTATATAGTTAGTTCTAATAAAGTTTAAATAGATCTAGTCAGCATCATCTAACATATTTCTGACCCCCTAAAAGTTTATGGGAAATGTGGAAATTTAAATTGTGTTCATTACTAGTTTTTAAAGTTTAAAAATTCTGATAAAATAATATAATAGTCTAACTTGGGAAGGGGCATTATTATGATAATTATTTCGTTCGCAAATTTGGAAATTACTCATGCAAAGTCTTGTATTAGAAATTAATACTTCGCATGAAGTGAAGAATAAAATCACTGCTGCTTTGTATTTCCATTTCTGATATATGGCTTTGCACCTTATTTATAGTAATTACGAATAAGGGGCTGCAGAAATGAGTTATATAAATGCAAACAAAATTCTACCTGAAAAACTTCTAAAAGAACTTCAACAATATGTTCAAGGGGAAACAATATATATCCCTAAGACGAAGAATAATTTTCAAAAATGGGGTACATGTTCTGGTGGAAGGCAAAAAATCAATGAAAGAAATACTTCTATGAAAAATGATTTTAAAAACGGGAAGACTGTTTATCAATTAGCTGAACAATATTTCCTTTCAACTGAAACTGTGAAAAAAATAATTTATACAAAGAATTAATGAATTAGAACTGATCATCTAGCAAAATAGATGCTCAGTTTTTTATGGTGACCTTGATTACTAATGATTCTTGCTATATGTCTGTGGTTAATCATCAATTAGTCTTAATAGTAAGAATCATGAGAAAAGCTGCAATGTGAAAGGGTGTATTAAAGTATGGCATACGAACAAAGTAACCCATTATCAAGAAAAGAAGCTTTACAAAAGGTAGCAGAACTTTCGACAGAAAGATATCATCTACAAGTTAAGCGATTAGAATTTTTGAGTGAAGAGACCAACTTTCTATACAAGGTTATAGATAGCTTGGGTGACGTATATGTGTTAAAAATTTTTGAAGATGAATATAGCTCTCTTGAAGATAACCTTACTGAAATATTTTTTATGGACATTGTAAATAAAACAAACCACATTTCAGCACCAAAAATGATCCCTGCTAAAGATGGTGAGAAATTACAAATTATTACATCTGATTATACTTCTACACCGAAACATGTTGCCGTATATAGTTGGTTGGACGGTGAAGAGCTAGAGGGAAATGAAAATGATAAGCGGTTTGTACAATTAGGTGAGCTAACTGCTCATTTGCATAACGCAACATACGGGATTTCGGTCCCTACAGAACTTGCCCCCAAAATGTGGGATGAAGTGTTTTATTTTAAGGGAGAACAAGCAATATATAAGCAAGAAGAGTTTCAGAAATTTTTGTCAAAGGAATACCATCAAATAATGGACAGTATTATCCCTTATTTAAATGATAAATTATCGTCTTACTATAAAAATAATATTAAAGACATTCAATTAATACATGGTGATCTAAATCCAGCTAATATTAAGGTGCAAAATGAACAAATGCACATTATTGATTTTGCAGATTCTATGCTTGGTTTACCAATACACGATTTATCAATTATGTTGTATTACTACAAGTATAATAAATCTCTAAATTTTGACGAAGTGAAAAAACTATATTTTAAGGGTTATAGAAAGATCCGTGATTTGCCTGATGTAACTGACTATGAGCTAGATCTATTTATGACAGCTAGAAGAGTAAGTTTCCTGAATTATATATTAGAGGTTAGTGAAAATCCAACAAATTTTATAGAAAGAAATATATCTAGAGTGAAAGATTTCTTGGAGAAATATAACATTAACTTATAAATACATTATACAGGAATGATCTCTTTGTATAGTGGATTGGTTGTTATTTCTATAACAACCAATTCCTATATAAATCAAAAAATGGATCGGCTACACTTTATGGGAATTGTATTTTTACAGCATTCTGACTTGCAGAATATATTTAATTTTTACCTACAAATATTTTATTTTGAGTAATAACAGTTTATTTAAATACAGTATGAAAGCTAATATTCAGAAGTATAAGAGAAAGATACGTAATGACACCTTTATCGAGTATTGTTTTTATATTATGTTTAATGATTTCTTTATCATAGGGTAGAAGATTATCACATTGGTAAAATGACATGTTTTGAAAAATATAATGATATTCTACAATATAGTGCAAATCTAAAATAAAGATTTGTGCTCTTTTTATTATTAGGAGTTTGTTTAAGTGCAGGGTTCGTTCGTTAACAGAAGTTTGAGCCTAAAAAGGGCGATGACCATCTTGAAGGAGAATATTATGTAGGAATTATTGTGTCGGATTCTATATCAGAACTTCCTTCAGACATGGAATATATTGAAGTAAAGGATGAATTCGTTGTAACGAGAGGGAGTATCATGGAAGTCGGTGAACTTCATTCTAAATTAGGAAAATGGGCGAAAGAACAAGGGTATCATAATAAACAAGGTTCATACATAATAGAAACTTATCATCCTGTAGAAAACGGTGAAGAAGTGGAAATCTATATACCCATCAGCTAGTTACAAAAGAAACACATTAGGTATGGAAATATGATGGATGCTTACTAACAATCTGGCGCTAATCTAAAATAGAGATTAGCGTTTGCCATTAAAGAAGTTAGCATGAATTTATTTTAGCTTCTATATTATTTCTATAGTTAAGCCTTCAACCGTCAAAGAAGTAAGTATTGTGTCATTTTTAAGCGTTTGTTTTGTAGATTAATATATGCTTTCTCTACCAAAAATTTACTAATGACAATTCAATTTTAATATTATAAGATTGAGCAAACTATTTATATCATGGAGGAAAGTATGTTTGCTACAGTAATGTGGTCAATTTGTTTGATCTTTCTAGCAGCTTCATTGATTGTTTTTTTATACGTGGAGAAGCTTAAAACAAAAAGGCAAAAACTTGATTTAGTAATGCACATTATCACTTTTATCGGGTTATTCGGTTATGTGTACAATGTTCAAATGTTAACTCCTTTTATTTGGATGATAATATTTGTATGTGCATTAATATGGGGGATAACAGGAATCGTTTTTCCTCCAGGTTATATAAAAAAACTATCAATTATAGAAAGTATTTTTGGAGTATTAATCAGTATTCCTCTTTATTATGGTTTGTATCAATATGCATTTTAAAGTCATGTAACCATTCTTAATGATTGGATACACAGGTGCCAAGTACATAGTATGTATTACATTATAAACCGATATGACATCCAATTAAGGAATGACCATAGACCGTAATGCTCGAAAATAACGAGAAAATAAAATCAATTCTTTGATCGGTAATCTTATAGCTAAATAATGTAATAGTGCCAGAGATTCGATCCCACTACATAGCGCATTTCTAGAGAAAGAAATGCGCTTTTCTTAATGAATTGGGCAAGTGAAACGCAAGGTAGAAGAAAGAATGTAAGGTAAATGTAAGGTAATCAGATTCCTCGCTCTTCACAATATTCATCAACTAGCTGTTCAATTTGATCAAGCTCTGGATATTTACCAGAAAAGGAAAATTTGACTTCATCAATAAACTCCCCTTTGTTATATACGTGAATTGCTCCATTTTTCTCAATTAAACTATATTCAGGTTCAAATCTATATCCATTCCGGTCTATTGCACCCATATGTCATAACCAGCTCCTTAAATGTAAGTTAACCTATGCATTTATTATTGCACGCATGATAAGTTAATAATCTCAAATTTTTCTGTCCATTCTTAGTTAATCGAAAATGCCAACTAGAACTTTAAAACAAATAACTAATTGATGAAATCTGTGATCACATTAGAATAGTAAGTTTTTCAAATAAAGCAATACGGTGCTTTTCTCTATGGATGAGTCTATATATTGGAATTTGTTAAATTAACTTACCGAAAAAGGAATTAGGTTGATCTATCTCTTTTAATAAAGAAAGGAGAGAATTCATTGAATAGCATAAAGAAAAATTTGAATTTTCTATAAAATCGGTTTACAAATTCCATAAAATACAATATCATGTAAATTATTAGAATTGATAAGGAGGCTCTTCAAAATGGTAAACATAAAACTTACTTCAACGAATTTAATAAAATACTTTGAAGGCCCTCTAACGGAAATTTTGTATTTATCTTTTTTGCATGTTTAAGCCATAGAGAGGCTCTCTATGGCTTTTTGTTAAGATGGATTTACTTTAGTTTACAAATAAACTAAAGTATTGCGATCTAGTATTATGTATTGTGAAACACATCTCTTTAATACTAGAAATAACTAAAAAGACCATAGCTGGTCTTTTTTTATTTTGTACACACAAAGACATAAATAAAAAAGAAAACATCATTCACAATGATTTCTTTGTAAAGGTAAAGGAGTTTTGGAAAATGAATCGAGATCAATTAAATAAGGAATTGAGGAAGAAGAAAATAAACGCTGTTTACATTACTCATGAGGGAAAGAATATATATGAATATTATAAAAACAAAAAACAAAAGGAGAAACTTCATAAAATAAACTCATGTACAAAAAGTGTCATATCTATCTTGATGGGTATTGCGCTAGATAAAGGATACTTAGATTCAATACATTTGCCTGTATATCAATTTTTTCCTGAACTTTTTGAAGCTCAGGAAGACAAGAGAAAAATGGACATAACCATACATCATCTATTAACTATGTCCGATGGACTGCATTTCCCAGAGTTTGGTGAATGGAATTGTTTTGTTCCAATGACATATCATGACGATATTGTTAAGTTTGTAATTGACCGCCCAATGGTACACTATCCTGGAAAACATATGAACTATAATTCAGGTTGTTCCCACGTTTTATCAGCAATAATTCAAAAAGTAACAAAGATGAAAACAGAGGATTTCGCTAATGAACATTTATTTAAACCGTTAGGAATTCAACAATACCATTGGTATGCTGATAAAATGAAAATTAACAAAGGTGCTGACGGACTTATTTTGAAAATTGAAGACATGTCGAAGATAGGGCTATTAGTGTTGCAAAATGGTACGTTTAATGGAAAGAAAATCGTATCCTCACAGTGGATAAAAGAAGCTACAACTCCACACTTATGTACATATGATTACATTGGACATTATGGGATGCACTGGTGGGTGAATAAATTAGACGAGGAACAAGAATTTTTATATGATAATACTTTTTACTTTGCACTAGGTTTTGGAGGGCAATATATAATTATTTCTCCACCAAAAAACCTTGTAGTTACAATAGCTAGTGAGACGTATGATGATAGTTTCAAGCCAATGAAAATTATTCGTAATATCGTGTTAGACAATAAAATTTGAAGTAAATGAAGTCTAAATAGATTGCATGAATGCCTGACTACTTATATACGCAACGGAGAACGGCACTTCATTCTACAAATGTCATTATGATAAACAATGATTAATAAATCGCTTAGTTCTAAGGTAAACTTAGCTTACTATTGGATCACATGAAGATATTATTCAACAACCTGGCTTTTTAACGGAGTCCATAACCTGGTGATTTAATAAAGATCTTTAACTTATAAGGCTTGTTTGAATCTATTGTAAAATTAATTTATCCCCTTGTTATCTCACACAAAGGGGATTTTTTATAAAACTATGTAGTTGGCTTTACAAGTTTACTGGAGATCCTTTGTGAAAATTTGAGTAATCAAACAAAAGAAACGTCATTAATGGAATGGACTAGTAGATAGGTGATCTAAGCGCTAGCTGTGCTAATTATTCTATACGCCTAAGAATGAACATAATAACTATGATGAATATTATAGATTATAGTTCAACTGTATTTGCCATTTGGATGAGTTTTCAATTGTGAAAGGTATCCCAGAAAATGAAATAGTATAAGATGATTCATATAATGAATTTTACGTAACTCTACAAAAGCAAAATACGTCAAGAAATCTCAAACTGAAAGAGATAGAATTAAACAAGAGAGGAGAGTTAAACTACCAATGGGATATCATTATTCGATTCAGAAAGTGATTGATTATATTGAGTTAAACCTACAAAATGACTTAACACTTGAAGAACTAGCCAATAAAGCTAACTTTTCAATCTATCATTTTCATAGAGTATTCCATACGTTGGTAGGAGCATCGGTAATGGAGTACGTTAGAAAAAGGAGGTTAGTACAAGCGGCTTATCAAATTTCCTGTACAGATATTCGAGTAATTGATGTTGCTTTGGAAAATGGATTTAGGTCTCATGAAACCTTTACACGTTCTTTCAAAAAATTATTTAAAATGACACCTAGCGAATATAGAAAACGACGTATTAAAACACATTTATATCCAAAGGCAAATGTGCTGCAGCGTCGATATAATCCCTACTTAGGTGGAATTGAAATGGATTTTCATATTAATAAAAAACCTGAATATAAAGTGGTTGGTTATGAGCTAAGAACGACGATAGATGATGGAAGGAATTTTAAAGAAATTCCACATTTTTGGAAGGTATATATAGAGCGAAATTTAGGTGCGAAGATAAAAAATTGTATTCATAGTGACAAAATGGTTGAGTTAGGCATTTGTACAGATTTTAATATAGAAACTGGAGAATTTTTATATATAATCGGAGCAGAAGTATATGATTTTGATCAAGTGGAGGAAGGTCAAACTTCTAGAATATTTCCAGAAACAGAGTTTGCTGTTTTTACTACACCAAAAGTAAAACCAGCAGATTTTAGTAAATCAATTCAAGAAACTTGGCGCGTAATATATGAAGAATGGTTCCCACACTCTGGTTATGAACATGCAGGTACTACCGAGTTTAGTGAGAGATGTAATATAAATTCCCAAAATTTATTACAAAATAATATTTATGTTCCTATAAAAAAGGTATCGTTTTAAGTCAATTAATGATACTCAACTACAACTCTAAGTATGTCTTATTTAAATAGGAATTCAATCTGTGGAATAGATCATTGCTACTTATAAAATAATGTTTGGTGTTTTTTGTTATAAAGGAAATAGGAGTATAGATAGTTCATTGCATTGGGATATAGGGGAATATAATTCTATATTATTAGGAGCTGAATTTTATGAATGAAGAATGGTTTGCTGGTTATCGAAGAGTCGAGCTTACTGACGAACAATTAGATGTAACATTTTCAATATTTGTTATGTATCCAACGAGTATTCCTGAAAAAGTGGATAACATTGGACCATATCAATTGAATATTTCAAGTAATGCTAAGCCTCAAGCAGGTGTGTTTAAATTGGTGTTGATATCTCATGGCACCGGTGGTTCACCTTTAGTTTATCGAACGATTGCTTCCTATTTGGCTCGCAAAGGATTTGTTGTAGGAATGATTGAGCACCCATTTAACAATATAAACGACAATACATTAGAAGGTACTGTAGATAACCTAACGATTAGGCCAAAGCATATTTCAATGGTGATCGATTGGTTCTTTAATAATGAAAATTTCTCGAAAATTTTAAAACCAGATTCTGTTTCAGTTATCGGACATTCTATGGGAGGGTACACAGCATTAGCTGCAGCAGGAGGAGTACCAACTTCTTTTCCATATGAATCTTCTGATGGAAAAGTTCATCTTGTTAATGTTACACCTGATTACAGAATTAAATCTTTAATTCTGCTAGCACCAGCTTCAGTCTGGTTTAAAGATAAGGGTGCTTTGGATGACATAAACATCCCTATATTGATGTATGTAGGGGAGAAAGATCAAATTACACCTTCTTTTCATGCAGACATTATATTGAATGGGATACCTGACAGTACAACGATCCTACATAAAATTGTTAAAAATGCAGGACATTTCTCGTTTCTTAGCCCATTTCCAAAAGGAATGACAAATACATCGTTTCTTCCATCACAAGACCCACCTGGATTAAATAGAGAGCAGTTCCATCGTGACTTAAATGAAGAAATTACAGAATTTTTATTTGAAAATCTATAATAAAAATAATGACATTTTTAAAATACACTAAGAATGGTGAATGTACTAGCCCATGGTTATTCATGGTACAAGAATGTTGTAGAGCTAGAATAATAATCGAAAATTGATTGGTTGAACTCATAATCCGTAGGACCTTTTATAAAACATAATAGAGTGGAAAGAACCTGTAGGAAAGGTAGAAAATCCTTTAATGGCCTTGTTATATTTTCTACTGGTTATTTTTCTAGTACTCAACCTCTTCTTGTTCTTTGACTTTCTTAACTAATTTATAATAAACATGATGATCAATAAAGCTTATTATGGAAATAAGAAAAGCATACGGACCTATTACTCTTCTAATAGGAGTGTCTAACACGTACAACACGATTACTGACACGCTACCTATCAATACAACATAATTCAGAATCGACATCCCCCAATATTTACGGTCTGATAACCTCATTAACATTATTATTGTTTTGTTTTCTAACATAAAAACTACTTCCTTCCCAGATTCTCTTGCTATAATTCTACCACTAGTATTTTACATTTAATAAGTTGCTTCAACATGTTTTACTATAAACCTGAAATTAAGAAAAGCGTCTTTTTTATGTCCATATTCTGTAAAAAGGGATTGCTTAAGTACTAAACATTTGAAATAATCGGTGTTAAGTGTTGATTATTGTTTTTCGTTTAAGAAGCAAAACTTACACAACTTGAGTTCGTGGCATCTATTCTTCTGTACAACTATACCTAACAATTTAAAGCCACTTTTTATAGTGCTAATTTGATTACAATAGCAATAATGTTTACGAAATGAGACTTTAATGAATACACTCGGTTGTAAGGGAGATATTTATGATTAAGAGAAAAGAATTTACAGCTAAAGAATATATAGACAGATCTTTAGTATACTTTATTATATCGGGAGTAATGCTTTTAGGAATGCTGTTTACTATATTAATTGAAGGTCTCGACAAAAGTGTCATACCCCTACTTCTTTTGATAATAACATCTTTTATAGGGGGAGTTTCATACAGAAGGAAAGGAAAAAAATAGAGTTAGTAACGTGTATGGCTATATAAACTATTGTCATATCAATTAGTGATAAGAAGGATAAATGTTATCGAATTATCATCAAATCAAGTGTAATTTTACCAAATCAGAATAGCATGTTCTTTGTAGACAAGGGAGGCTGCCAAGTATGAAAATCGTTGTTACGAGTATATTTGTGCAAGATCAAGACAAGGCACTAGATTTTTATTCAGGAAAGCTTGGGTTTGAAAAAAAGGAGGACGTTCCTGCCGGGAAATTTAGGTGGATAACGCTCGTTTCTCCCGATGATCAGGACGGGACAGAGCTTTTACTCGAACCGAATGACCATCCTGCCGCTAAAGAGTATCAAGAGAAGATATTTGCCGATGGCATCCCAGCAACAATGTTTGGTGTTACAGATATTCAAAGAGAGTACAAACGATTAATGGAAAAAGGTGTGAAGTTTTCTATGGAGCCGACAGCCATGGGTGAAGTCACAATAGCTATCTTCAATGATACATGTGGCAACCTCATTCAGTTAGTGCAGAAGTAACTTATTACTAACGAAATGATCTATTGTGAAATTTGTTGCTATCATTCCATATAGCTGTCATTTTACTAAAGAAAATATGGCAGAAAATCTAGTTGTTTTCGTGTTTATTTATCCGTACGAAAACAACCCCTTCATCAATACGGAGCCTTTCTCGAAGAAAGGCTTCTTTTTCATTGATAGGGGTATTAATTATTATTTTAGGAATCAGAAACACTAGTGTTTAAAATAATCTTTATCGAGTAAAGAACTGAACCACTATATTTGTAAACGTAATGTGTATGTTGTTACGGAAATCTTCACTAAGGTTGAGGTACAATATCTTTTGTTAGGTAAGCATCAAACGTAACCCCAAGATTTTCACCAACTGTAAATGGAGTTAGATTAATTTTAAAATACCCACTAGCACCTATTTCAATATTGAAACCAACCATGGTCGTTGAAGACTGCATGTCTAGTTGTGCTACGCCATCACTATTACTAAATTGTTGATCCTTTTGTACTTGGTTTCTTACGAGACGTACATCTGCACCTTCTAAAGGCTTTCTTTGTGCCAACAAATCATCTACGGTTTTAATTCTATTTGGCGCACTTAATGAGTAAACTGTGATTTTGGTAGTGTTAGTTTGATTAAGTATTAAATCAAGGTTCGGTGGCACTGAGATAATAGGTGTTGTGAAGTTCAGTGTAACCGTAACACCTTCCATATCATTCGTAGCAAAGCTAGTTCCACTAGGGGGATGAAATGTGGGAAAAGTAGTTACTGTATTCACACTTTGACCGAGACCGTTGGCAGTAGCTCGTCCAAATCCGTTGGAATCTGTAGTTAATGAATTTATCGAAACCGAAGGGTTATCTGTCGTAGTCACCACTTGAACGCCTTGAAGAGGCATAAGGTTGCCCTTATTATCTTTTCCAAAAGTATAGACTTGTAGAGCATCTGACATAATTTCACCTCATTTCTTTTAAAATTGTACAAATATTAATGAAGATATTTCACCTAATAATGATAATTTAAGAATATTAAACGATGTAATAAATATTACAACTGAGACTCTGGATATATTCTAAAAAACTAGTAAAATGACCTGGATCGATAGAATGGGTAAATGGTGAAATATAATATTGTGAGTGATGTAATAAATTCTACTCTTCAACAGTATATGTTGGCTTAGCTTTCTCGTTCGGGAAAATCGGTAATTATCTCATAGAACATAAATTTTTGCTTGAAAATATGAAAGATAATACAATTATCTTTGGCAAATTAGGTATAACCTGAAATGAAAATGATTTAGGTTACAAGGAGCTGAAAATAGATCTTTTTGTTTGTGAAAAAGGAAAGAGCTGACTATCAAAATATTAGATTTACATAAATGTAAAAATTTGATAATATATCCAGAGGAAAATAATAGGAGGATGGTAATGATGTCAAAGGGACTTATTGGAAAAATCCTCATACTTTTAGGATGGATCATAATTGGGATAAAGGCTGTATATTATCAAGAAGACGTATTCCGTTATATTTTTATTGGGGCTGCAATAGTGATGTTTATTATGGGAAGTATACTTATTCCAACTTACTCAAATAAAAATGAAGATATATAAACGAAGTTAAATAGTTGTTTAAAATATAACAACCGCAGGTGAGTACAGGATGAACAGAAGGAGGAAAGTCTAATAGAGAAGCAGCTTTTTTTATGACTATTATTTTCTTTGACTAGAATGATGTCATAATTTATTATTAAGCAGATATTTCCAACTCTTAATATATTGAAAGGAGAAATTTTATGGTTAGCATTGGGAGTTTGTTAGCTTTTGCATTGGTTTCACTTGGTATTGTATGTTCTCCGGGTCCTAACATGATTTATCTTATTTCTCGTTCTATTACTCAAGGACGAATTGCAGGAATCATCTCTCTTTTAGGTGTTATGCTTGGATTTGTGATTTACTTAGTTGCGACATTACTCGGACTTGCTTCATTATTTAGTGCAGTTCCCTTTATTTATGAATTCGTAAAATGGGCAGGTGTTGCTTACCTACTGTGGCTTGCTTGGAATTCATTTAATGCTAAGACTTCAATTTTAACCCCGCAAACCCTTTCTATTGAGTCGCCAAGAAAATTGTTTCTAATGGGATTCATGACTAATTTACTAAATCCTAAAATTGCAATTTTGTATGTATCTTTACTTCCTCAATTTCAAGATCCAGCACAAGGTTCATTACTTCTCCAAGGTGCTACTCTAGGTCTTACGCAACTTATAATTAGTTTTATCGTTAATCTGCTCATTGTTTTAACAGCTAGTAAAATAGCTGTATGGTTTTCAACACGTCCTACATGGCAAAAGGTTCAACGGTGGTTTATGGGTAGTGTGTTGACTGGTTTAGCAGGACACCTAGCTTTTGAACGAGTAGGTAAATAAATAGTTGTTATTAAACAATAAGCACTTTTATGTAACAAATCAGAAAAGTGTTTATTTGCGAATATGGCAAAATACCAACATTCACCCATTACTATTAAGCTTTCAACTGTAAGAGAAGTGAGGGTATTGTAATTTAGTTCTTATTGTGTGGGTATTCATTTACATATCACTGCCTGGTATTTTAATTAAAAATAGACAAATAATGTTCTATTCATATGTGATAGTTTGATAACTAATATTTAATATAAAAGACTAAAAAGGAGGAAGTTGTAATGCACTCAAAATTGTACTTTGCTGTACCCCTGTATATGGAGAAAAACTCAGATGTAGCAATCCCTATATCTTATGATTACTGGATACCTCTAATTACATACTTTTCAACACAAAGTAATACGGTTGAAATACATTGTTGGAATGTGGAAAAGAAAACTATAAAGGAATTGGTGTCAATAAAAGGTACTAATATAAAACACGTACTAGACGAGATCACCATTTTACAAACTGAATTACATCCTCGTATGGTAAACTATCTGTTATCCGATTACTTGGATAACATGGGGAGAGTGAAATGGTTTTCTCTCTTTTTTTATAAAGATGAAACTAAATGCTTTAATTCAGGTCATTGGGGAACAGAATTTTTTGTTCATAGAACAAACAAAGACGAAGTCCATAAACTCCGTACCATTATGCCAAATGATACTATTTTTCATGAACACATTTAGAAGATTTGTGGATTAAACCACTTTATACTGACTCTACATAAACTAAGTGTTTCAGTGTAGTAACTAAACTAACTAGGAATTATAGTGTATAGATTATAAATAATCAAAGCCTAGTGAGTGGATTGGGAGTTGGAATTTATGCATGAGATCGTAGTGAATATTATTTCGTAAACTATTGCGAACGTTCATTATATCTTTTGGGAAAGTGTATAAAAGCGGTTTTCTGAAAAAATCTATTATGGATTATCTTTAACAAAATGATGATAATGAATTTTTTGAAGTATCGTTGTAAAAAAAATTGTGTTAATATTTAGTTGCCTAAATATTATGAAAAATAATGAGGCAATATTTTTTTAAAGGAGGTAGATATGATGACTAACAAAAAATATGACGTAAACAATACTACGGGGGATACGTCTAATTAACTAATATAGCGGTTCCCCAAATTTGAAAGGGGAAAATCACTTGAATCAAGTATTATTAATTATTGATGCTCAACAAGAACTAATTGATGGGAATCAAGAAGAAAGTGCGGTTTTTAATAAAAAGCAACTTATTAACAATATTAATTTAGTTATAGAAAAAACAAAAATATCCGGAGTTCCAGTAGTCTTTGTAAGGGATCAGGATGTTGCTGAAGGTAAAGGAAAAGGGTTTCAAATTCACGATGATATAAATGTACCTTCAAATGCAAAGATTTTCGATAAAGCTGCTACGAATGCATTTCATGGGACAGGACTTTTAAATCATTTAAGGTCTCAAGAAATTGAGCATGTTGTTATTATGGGCTGTGCAACACAGCACTGTATAGATAGTGCTGTAAGAACAGCAACTATTAGTGGTTTGGATGTCACATTAGTCGGTGACGGACATTCAACAACGGATAGTGATGTTTTAAGAGCAGAAGATATTATAAATCACCATAATAAAACTCTCCATGGCCATTACAATGTTGAACACTTTTCAATGGTTAGAAATGCTGAAGAAGACTTATTTCAACCAACACATGATTCATACAGATAAATAAAAAATTGCAACACACATGTGTAATAATTATGATATAAACTTATAACAAATGCTCATTTGAATCAAAGTTTGTACCATTTTGAATAAAATAACGTATACATCCACATAAAAAGAGCCCTTTTGATCAAGCTTTATCAAAAGGGGTTCTTTTTGTTATTTTGAGACGAAATGATTATTGAGTTGATTAGTTTTTAAAGTAAATGTTATTCCACAAGTATGGTACTTGAATCGGATATACGAGTTTTAACAACTTTACTATTATATTTTTAATGCTGTAAAGCAGTTTATATGTAAGTAATTATACTAACCTCGTAAATGAATTTAGACGAGGTTAATAATTGTATCGGAGGAATGAAATTTAACAACTAACGTCATTCAATAATATGAGTATTCATTAAGGAACACTACACGTATCAATTCGTTCATGTAGGAGAATCTCACTAATATTGCAGGTGCAGTTCATACCTTTTAAACGCTTAAGAGGAGACGTTTAAAAGGTATGAACATGTGAAAAGAAAATACTATTTATTCAAGTCGTAACATATCAAGTACTTTGGAAATGTGTTGCGATGTATATATATCAGCTCCACCTAGTCGATCAATCCATCTAGGAAGAAGATCGTCATTAGCTACTTTAATTACTTCATTATAATAAACATCCATGACATACCAAGGGTTCTCAAAACCAACTCTTTGACCAATTTCAAATTGACTTACCTCTTGCATAGCAAGTTTAGTAGTTTCAATTATATCTTCGATGTATTCTATTTGAGTTTCTACATCCTCACGTGTGCCTAAGCGAGTAACGTGACCAGAAACTAAAGTGTCAAAGTCATATTCTAATATTTTATAATGCGCATCTATCCACCCTGGAATATTATCAGAAAGAGCTAAATATCGAAACGGTACCCAGCCTGGGAAAACGATATCCACAGCCATTAAAACTTTTTGGTCTGGTACAGAAATAAATATGTTTCCTTCTTGATGATTATCTCCAATGTAATCTAACTGAAGCTTTTTATCTCCAATTGATAACACTTTTTTATCGCCTTTAAAAGTTTGTGTAGGGATAGGGCGGTTAGGGTCTTGTCTTTCTTCTAATATGTTTGCTGTTTCTTCATGCGCAATAATCTTTACATCATCAGGGAACATAGATGCAGCGCCAATATGATCTTGGTGTGCATGACTATAAATGACATATTTTATCGGTTCATCCGTTACTTCTTTGATCGCTGCTAAATACTTTTCTCCCAATGTAGTTGGGGCATCCACTGCTATAACTCCTTTTCCAGTTGTCATAAACATCGTACTGAAAATACCATCCATTACAGCATAAATTCCATCTCCTATTTCCTCGACTAGATACCCTTTATCCATAGGGATCATAGCTCCTTTTGCATTATCAGGAAGTGGGGCTGGATATAACTCACTATCTTCATTTTCTGAACTTTCATCTTGAATTAATTTTTCATTGTTGTCATTAAATCCAGCTGCAAAAGAGCTTCCGATTATACCAAACATTAACAAAAGTGAGAGTAAAGCAACTAAATAATTTTTTTTCATAATTTACAGCACCTTTCTGTAGTTAAATTTATATTGATAACTGGCCAGTTAAACAATAAAAAATATTATTTATCCTAATTATATATAATCTAATATTATTTATTCTAATAATATTTATCTCAAAACTAGGATAATTTATATATTAGATGATGATTAACACTTTGTCAATATTTAAGTATAGGGGCTTATATGTAGGCGATACGTGTATTAGTAAGAAGAATTTCTTGTAGATTGGCTCATAACGATAAAATATTTTAGGGCACGTAGGCTGATTTAGTAAAAAATCAAGATTTTATTCGTGAAAGCTTCTTTATTGGCGACTACACAAATTGTTAAATAAATAATTGAACTAGCTTCCAGAACTCTAGTTGTGTACATATTTTATTTCTTAATAAGAAACACAACAATCAATGGGAAAACAGTCATCTTAAATAGCTTCTCTGAAAGAAAAATTTTATTTCACAAAGCGTTATTACAAATGATTAGAAGTATTCGCTTTCAATAAAATGGTGTTAAGCTGAAATAAGACAAGGGTCTTTGTTATTTTAGTGAAATATTTGGTAACAAAAGGTTGCCTAAGTACTAAACATTTGAAATAATTGGTCTTAAGTTAGAGGGCAGAGTTTAGATATAAAGGATGTTTTAAAGAGTGAAGTTATAATTATACAAACCTATTACTAGTAGAGAGGTAAATATATGAAGAAGGTTCTCGACTTTATTAAGAACATGTTTTTAGATGTGTTTGCGTCAGTCAGTGGATTTATTTATGGATTCATAGTAGTAAGTTTAGCTATTGTTGTTACTGCAGCAATAATTTATTTGTTTCTATTCACAAAGAATTTAATTATGTAAAGGTTACATAAACAGACTGTTTCTGCTGTTTCTGCAATAATGTTGAAGATAAGTGTATAACTGAACAAATATAAACTAGAAGGTTGAAAAAATGAAAATATATGAAACTGAACGTTTAGTTTTAAGACAAATAGATAAAACCTTCGTCGAGGAAGTACTTGCCTATTATCAAAGAAATAAGAACTTCTTAGCAGAGTGGGAGGCACAAAGACCTGCTGATTTTTATACTCTAGAGGTTCAAGAAAATAATATAACAAAAGACCTCGAATCTTATAATGAGGGAAATTCTTTTAAGTTGTGGATATTTAAAAAAGCAGATCAAGACTATGCTAGAGTTATAGGCTGTATTTCTTTTAGTGTAATTGTTCGTGGGATAATGCAGTCTTGTATTCTTGGCTACAAAATAGATAAAGATGAAATAAATCAAGGGTTTATTACTGAAGCTTTAGAAAAGGCCATTAAAGTGGTGTTCGAAGACTTTTGCTTACATCGTATTGAAGCACCTATTATCCCAAGGAATAAAGGGTCAATTCAAGTAGTAAAGAAATTAGGCTTTGAATATGAAGGTTTGTCTCGAAAAATGATGAAAGTAAATGGTGTATGGGAAGATCACATGCGATGGGCAGTAGTAAACGAATAACGGGAAATTCTGATTGGGTCAAAAGAGGTTTGCAAGCTAAGTAATCTGCAAAATGGCTCAAAAGAATTGAACAACAATGGACTGTTGATCAGTCCATTTTTTTGATCTTTAATCAATTATAAGGAAGGGTTGAATAAGAAAAAACAATTGGCCCCTATAACAAATATTAAATTGGTGTAATATTGTAATTAGAGAAAATTCTAGGAGATTTATGATGACGGCAGATTTTTATTGCGATGAGGTATTAAGTGGAAAAACTCTAGTGAATAAAGTATTGGAAACTAATAGTTCTAGCTTATTATCATACAAGGCCTTTCTATCCTATACATATTGTAGCCATACCCAAAAGACACATCTCTTCTTTAATTACATTTGAAGAAGATGATAATGAGTTATTACTTGAAATGTTCGATGTAATAAAACAGATTGCTTCGAAAGTTACTGAGGAACATGGTGCTTGCAGAGTAATGACTAACCTAGGAGATTACCAAGATTCTAAGCACCTTCATTGGCACATAACATCTGGAGATCCTATAAAATAGAGTACGCTGAAATGGATAAATACGGGCTAAGGTATAGTAAACACAAGTAATTTATTGATGCATTGAAAACATAATAGAAATGATATCTATCAACATTCAAATAAAAAACTATGCTTCTGAAATATATAAGCATAGTTTTTTTATTTCTATATATAAGTCCAAGCTATTCTCTCATTAATGAATATTATGAACTATAAAGGTTGTGGGAGGTGTATAAATGGCCAAAGGAAAAGTACGAACTACTGGTGTCTTGTACCGAGAAGTCGGTGCTGATAATGGACATACTGAAATTCTAAATCGTGGTGAAGAGGAATGTACAATTAGAGCTACAGCATTTGATTGGGAAGAATTAGATAATCCAATAATAATTAATGAAGAGATCATAATCATTCCTCCAGGAACTCGTAGAACATTTGATTTTGATATGACTCGACACGCTGAACTCGTGATCGAAACCGAGAATAAATGTAAATGTATGTGTGTATTTGCAAACCTGTATTTTCGTGACAAAGATAACTGTACGGTAGGTACACCTGTATATAACAATGATTTCGTAGAAGTACCATGTGATTGTTACTGATCAGGAAGTTATTATTAATAATCTTATAAATAGGCTCTTTTCGTAAAAATTGCAATTGACCTGCTACGAATACTTGGTTTTTACGTATTTAGTTCTTAGTACGAAAAGCAAGAAAACAGCCTATAAATATGTAAACTCTCTCTGTTTCCTCGTGAAGAGAGGAAACAGGGAGAGAGTGTGATAATTTTATGATGTATTTTATATTAGGTATATCATTATAGTTTTAAGCTTGTATTTATGTGATAGGTCAAATAAATCATATTTAAGAAACTCATAATTAGTGAGTAAGAAAGTTCCATTTCTTCATATGTAAAAAAATGAAACTGTTAATATTTTGTATAATCAGGTTAGGATTCTTCTAACACCTATGGGAGTGGCAGTTACACAGCTATCTACTATTGTAAAGAAATAATTACCTACACAACAGCTATCCATCCCATCACCATTACATATAATTTCTATTTGAGTTACATTTTTAAATACGAAGCTTCTACTATTCCCTCGCCCTATAGAATCTGGGTTACATGGTCTCCCAATACTAAAAGGGATGTCGTTTCCATTTGAGGTAACAACTACATTGACTCCACAATCAGATTCAGGAGCTACTTCGATACTTCCATTCAAAGTTGGTGCAATCCCTTCATTTATAAAGAAAACCGTCTCCTGCTGCCCGCAAGACAAATTAAAATTACCAAAGAATTCTCCAGCTGAAACGGGACAATTACAGCATGCAGCACTTGTCTCTTTGGTGACACTTTTTCCACAACATGGTGTAGTCTTATATGTGCTCATTTTGTCAACTCTATTCTATACTTGATTTTATGAAACATTATATGCCTTAATATAGAGGGTTGTGTGAGAAATGAGCATAAAAACCATAGATGGTGCGTGATTGATGAAGTATACACCCCGATAGTTTATGACAAAAACCTACTAGATTAGTGTAATTTGAAAGTGTGTTAGTGAGCAAAATAAAGTAGAGTGTCCTAAATTGACATCAAAATAAGTTTGAATTATAATTGTTATTAAAGACCTTTTAAGTCTGTAATTATTGTTAAAGTGAGGTTGGAAAATGAAATTTTCAAAAGCAACAAGTCACGCTTTGCATACGATGTTATACTTAGCCACCATAAATGCTAATAAACCTGTTGGAGTACAAGTTCTTGCCGAAAAATTAAATGTTTCACCGACATATTTATCAAAAATATTAACGAAACTTGTTAAAGAGGGCATGGTTACTTCTGCGTCAGGTGCTAATGGAGGATATTCATTGTCTCATGGGTGGGAATCAATTTCATTTCTCGATATAATTGATGCAATTGAAGGAAGATCTTCATTATTTGATTGTTATGATCATGGACCTGAATGTCCGATACAAAAAGTCATGTTAAGTTCAGAAGAAAAAATGGAAGAAGAATTAAGAAAGCGTAAAATTTCTGACTTAATTAAATAAAGGTTTTTATTATATACTTTGTTGCTATTGTTTATAAAAGAAGAATTGATGTCGTAATTCTCAACAGTCATCGATTTATAGAAGAAAGTCAGGAAAACTTGTTTTATGCGTGTTTATATTGTTGTACAAAAACAACATTCAATACGAAAGTAGCTTAAATAAAACAACAGTCAACGTTGTTTTATAATCTAATTAAGGATATAAAATGTCTTTAATGTCATTGAATATAAATGGGAGGAGTGATCATAATTGGAAAGCGACTTATTTAATCAAAAAACTTGGGAGTCTGCTTGGGAAAATGATCGTAATACAAATGTAAAAATAATGCAAAGATTGGGGCAGATGGAATCTTATAATACAGAAGGCTTCAGAAAATGGGCTAAGTCTTATAACGAAATGTCGTTCAGTGATGAAGGTAGACAACGAAGCAATAGAATTTTAACATGGATTGAACAACAAGGTGTTAGCTTTGAGGGGATATCTGTGTTAGACATAGGAGCAGCATCTGGTGTGTTTAGCATCTCTATGGCAAGAAAAGGAGCAGAGGTTACAGCTATCGAACCTTCTTCAGACTTAGCTACTATGTTAGCGGAACATGCAAAAAAACATTCTGTTCAAGTAAATATCATTCAAAAGCCGTTTGAGGATTTTGTGGAAGACAATAATAAACAATCCTTTGATCTCGTCTTTTCATCTATGTGTCCGGCTATAAGCAATTGGAATATAGTTGAAAAAGCACTTGGGTTTGCGAAGAAATATTGTTATATAAGTGGGATGTCTAGTAGAAAAGAAAATCATGTAATGGATGAACTATTACCAATTATAGGTGTAGATTCGCAAGGAATTGGTTCCTCTGATATGGCATATCTTTTACAACTACTTTTTCTAAAAGGTTACTCTTATCAATCTTTAATTGAAAGACATGTGAAAATTGTGGACATAGATATCGAAAACGTCGTAACTAAATTAACAGAATGGTTTGTTGAATACGGAATCCCTTTAGAAGATAAGCTACTAAAAAAATCCGAAGAATATTTACGTGAAACATATACAGGTAAAATCCCTTTAAGAATGGGAGGAAGATTTGGAAAGGTACTTGTTCAACTTTAACTTAATTACGGATATAAAAGGTCTTTAATAATTGTTATAAAAATAAAAACAGAAAAGGATGAGTAAAAATGAATATTTTTGATTGTATTGTTATCGGTGGAGGAGCTGCTGGGTTAAGTACTAGTTTAACTTTAGGAAGGGCAAGAAGAAATATTGGTTTGTTTGATGATGGAACCAATAGGAATAGAGTCACTCAAGAATCACATGGGTTTATAACTAGAGACGGAACGAAACCACATGAATTTAGAGAAATAGGGTTAAAAGAATTAGAGAAGTATTCTGCAATATCTTACTTTAATACAAAGATTACGGAGATAATTAAAGATAATGGAAAATTTATTGTTAGGACCGAAGACGATAAAGAATTTATTGCGGAAAAAATCGTCTTAGCCACTGGTGTTCAAGAAGTATTTCCTATACCATCTGTTAGAGGTTATTATGGTAAAAGCATTTTTAGTTGCCCATATTGTGATGGCTGGGAGATGAGAGAAAAGCCACTCGTTATTATTGCAGAAGATGAAGAATATATGCTTCATATGACAAAATTAGTTTACAACTGGTCTAAGGATTTAGTTCTGGTAACAAATGGCGTTGAAATAAGTGAAGGTGGAGCCTTAGAACTGCAAAAGCGCCATATACCAATAAAGATGGAGCCAGTTAAAAAATTAATAGGTGCTGATGGGCATTTACATGAAATAGAATTTGAATCAGGAGAAACGATAGCAAGATCAGGAGGGTTTGTTGTACCTAGGTTTTATCGCCCCATTTCATTTGTTGAACAGCTAGGTTGTGAAATAGACGGAAATGGAGTTGTTGTAACAGATGGAATGGGAAGGACAACTCAAAAAAACATTTATATAGCTGGGGAAACTGAAAAATTGGTCCCTTCATCACTATTGATTTCGGCAGCAGAAGGAAATAAAGCTGCGATCGCTGTAAATACTGATTTAACTGTAGAACGTTTTTGAATATTTTAGAAAAATACAGTCGAAGTAAAAAGACTGCTCTCCCTTCTAGTTATTATAACAGGCACTTTTCTAATAACAATATCGTTTTATTCAGCATTCATCGTTTTATAGAAGAAAAGATGGTACCAAATCAAATTTATAAATGTTTATTAGTTCGCAAAAACAGCCTTATTTAAACGATAGGGGTGTTTTTGCTTTTCTATATAATTGGGCTAAATAAACTTAGAGTAGTAATGGATAAAAGCTGTTGGTTCGGTTTAGGTGATGTACCCCTTAACCATTATGGGGGTGAAAATTTGTGTTTGATGGAGCAAATGAAGGAGGATCATTTCAGTCATAAGGATGAGAGAAAAACAAATCTTTTGCTCGGTTTCAGAAAATGGGTATCAGCCTATACTTAAAGTATCAAAACTTAAGGGTGATAACATTGTTAAAAGGTATATTGAAACGCAAACGAAAAAATTCATCTAATGTAGATATATTTAAAGAAATTGAAGAAAGAAAGCAGGAGCTTTTAATGAAATATTACGTAAATATTTAATTATAAAAAGCAGCCCCACATACTTAGTAGGGCTGTTTTTTGAGTCAATATGTTGATTGACTTTTAAAACTTATACCAAATGAACCTTGATAACAGCTAATATTGAAGATGCAGATAAGCTACTAAAAGTTGTACGAGGGGAAAGGGCTAAATACAACTTAGCCATATATGTACCTCCCTGTTCCGTTCATGAAAGGAGGGTGATCAGGGAGGTTGGCAGAAGGATCTTATAAATTATAGTATGCCATTTATGTATAACGAGCGTGTATTTATGTACTAGGTAATTTTCATTAATTTTTGCTTTTTTGACTTTTTCCGCACTTTAAACAGTGCTTATTTAGCGATTATATCTTCCATAAAATAGCGCAGTTCTGTAATAAATCAGAAATGTGCTTTTTTTCGTTATGTGGGAGATTTTTTTGATAGGCAAATAGAATAACAAAATATTATGTTATTGTTAAATAGATGAAATTTTATATATTTTTGGCAGGAGGAATGACTAAATGAATACAACACAACAAAACAGCACTGCTTGGGATAAGAAAGTAGAAGAAGGTTCTAGCTACACTAAATCTGTTAGCAGTGAAACGATAGAAAGAAGTAGAAATGATGAATGGGAGATCACAGTGACAACTGAAAAACCTGTCCCTAGAAACTGGTTTCCTTATTCGTTAAAGGGCCTAAAAATACTTTGTCTTGCTTCTGGTGGGGGACAACAAGCTCCAATTCTTGCTGCAGCAGGCGCAGATGTAACAGTAACCGATATATCTAATAAGCAGTTAGACCAAGATGAAAAAGTTGCTAAACGTGAAGGTTTAACGTTGAAAGCAATACAAGGAGATATGGTTGATCTTAGCGATTTTGAAGATGAATCTTTTGATATGATTATCAACCCTGTTTCAAATTTATTCGTAAAAGATGTACATCCTGTATGGAGTGAAGCATCTCGAGTATTGAAGGATAGAGGAATCTTGATAACTGGATTTACTAATCCTCTATTATGGATTTTTGATGACACTCAAGAAAGAAAAGGAATCTTAGATGTGAAACATGCTATACCTTCATCTACTCTAGATCATTTACCTGAGGATGAGGTTCAAGATTATCTCAATTCACATCAAACGATAGAATATGCGCATACTTTGGAAGACCAAATTCAAGGTCAAATAGATGCTGGCTTTGTCATTGCAGGTTTTTATGAAGACGATTTCGGTGGAACAAGAATTTTAGATAAGTATATTAAAACTTTTATTGCTACGAGGGCGTTAAAGCTAAAAGTGTAATGGATAGACAATAAGATTACCCTATCTTCAAACCGTGTAAAAGTTATTAGATTTCGTGGCATCTTTTCTTCTGAATATCTTTATATCCTATTTAAGAAAAGAGCTTTTTCATTATAGGGTAGGTATTGAATATTTGAAATAATTGGTATTAAGATAAAGGGCAGGATTGCTTAAATAATAGAAATGGTGGTTGAAATGATAACATTTGAAACGAATGACATAAGTAAATGGCAGATTGAACTTGAGATTATGAATTCAAATTCAAATTATAACCTTATGTCTAAAAATAAAAACACAATTTATTTTGAAGATATACAGTCAGAGTATGAAGAGTCTAAAAAGTTGAATACCACACGCCTTTTAATTAAAAAGAATAAAAGTTACATAGGCTTAGTAGATTACTGTCTTAATAACTCATCAGATAATACACCTTGGATAAGCTTGTTTGTCATTCATAAACAGTATCAAAGTGCAGGTAATTCGCTTGTAGCATATGAGCATATAGAAAACCTTATTAGACAGGAGCAAAAAGAAAAGTTACGTTTGGCAGTTCATAAAGAAAATAGTAGAGGGATAGATTTTTGGAGTAAATTAGGCTTCAAAAAATATAAAGAAGTAATTTTTGAGGATAAGCCTCATCTCTGTTTAGAGAAAAACTTCTAAAGTCTTTTTCCATAAACGTGGACAATTGCTGAACATAGTAGCTGCTATACGGTTAATCTAAGGGAGTACAGAATGAACTTAGAGTCTTTTCATTCAAGGATTTGGGGAGGTTTTCTAATGGAAATAAGAGAATACGAATCTAGTGATTTAGCACAATTCGCAAGTTTAATGGATGATTTAGGCTACCCTGCATCAATCGATGATATGAAAGTAAGAATGGAACGTATTGAATCCAATCCAAATTACTACACCTTTGTTGCAGAAAAGGAAAAATCTCTAGTTGGGATGATTGGAATTACGGTTCATACAACATACACAAGTAACGAAGCAAAGATCCAAATAACCTCGCTCGTTACGAAAAGACAATATCGCGGTCAAGGTATTGCAAAATCTTTGGTTAAATTTGTAGAAGACTGGTCAATGAGAAGAGGCTCTAATTTTATCTATCTTTTAAGTGGGAAAAGTGAGAAGAGAGTAAAAGCGCACGAACTATATAAATTTCTTGGTTATGAAATAACGGGCTATAGGTTTGTAAAGCATTTGTAACGTTGACCTCTTGCAATCTATCTCATTTTTTCAAAAAGATAACAATGAGATTTTATTAAGGTATTCTGAGCAAATCAACAAATTGTTACAGCGTAGATTAAAACAATTTCATATGAATTAAGGGAGATTAATTATGATTATTCGGAAACTAAATATAAATGAAGAACCTCCGATGGAATTGTTGTTATTGGCTGACCCTTCAAGAGATATTGTCAATGATTATGTAAATAGGGGAGAATGTTATGTAGCCGAAAGTGAACAGCAAGTTATTGGAGTGTATGTACTACTTCCAACAAGACCTGAGACAGTTGAGTTGGTGAATGTTGGAGTTGTAGAAAAGCTACATGGTACAGGTATAGGGAAGCAATTGGTGATGGATGCAATACAGATAGCAAAAGCAAAATGTTATAAAACGATTGAAATTGGAACTGGAAATTCAAGTATTGGTCAATTGGCTCTATATCAAAAATGTGGTTTTAGAATTATTGGTGTTGATTTGGACTTTTTTATTAAACATTATAAAGAAGAAATTTTTGAGAACGGTATACAGTGTAGAGATATGATTCGATTATCTCAAGATTTATAAGCTTAAAAAGAAAGGCCTTTGTTCCACAAAATCGTACCGTTTATGAAATAGCACGTGTCTTTATTCATTGTAAAGGCTAATGTTGTTATACAACAATTTGTGTCGGAGTCAAATTCAGATTGTATGAATTTATCAAATTGCCCCTGATGATAATACTAGACAGAAATAGGAGAAAGAAATGAATGTTAAAGAAGATATTTAGTTCATATAATACGTTTCTGTTTTCATTATTAGTATCGAGGGTTGGAGATGCTTTATATACTTTTGCTATTCCTTGGATTTCATATGAGTTAACACAATCAGCTTTAATAATGGGTACAATTTATGCAATCAGTGTTCTGCCAATTTTATTGTTTGGACCTATTGTTGGTGTTTTAGTTGATAAATGGGATCGTAAAAATTTAATGTTATTGGCAGATGTTTTACGAGCAGTTTTAATTTCTCTTATCCCGTTATTCCATTTTATGAATATTTTACAAATATGGCATCTATATGTTATCTCTTTTGCATTAACTATTTTAAGCTTGTTATTTGATGTAACTATTATTACTGTTATACCGAATATTATAAAGCAATCAACAGGTAAAAAATTAACAACAGCGAACGCAGCATTTCAGCTAGTTAATCAATTAGCTGATATCATTGGTCCTATTCTAGCGGGTTTTTTAATTGCAATTATAGGTGGATTTAATATTCTTTGGATCGATGTAATTTCATTCTGTCTCACATTTCTAGCAATATTGAAACTACCCAACTTAGGGAAAAACAGTGGAGAAACTAACATTAGAAGTATATATAAGGACATGAAAGAAGGATTAATGTGGTTATTAAAAGATCGACTGAATTTAAGCTTTTCACTTCAGGCGATGGTCGGTAACCTAGGGTATAGTACTGTTTATGCTGTTCTCATGTTTTATTTACTTTCATCATTACAATTGGATGAGAACCAAATAAGTCTAAATTATGCATTGTTAGGTACTGGTGGTGTGTTAGGAAGCTTTATAGTTGTACCTTTGGAACGTGTGTTACGTAGAGGAATCCTTATTCCTATGCTTTTATTAATTGGTACCATTGGTTTTGCTTATGCAATAGTTAGTGATTTTTGGCTTGCACCTGGAATATCTTTAGGTTTAGTTGCTACGTGTAATGTAGCTTGGAATACATTAGTTATGACCGTACGACAAGAGAGTGTCCCTAAATTAATGTTAGGGAGAGTACTAAGTTTCTCAAGAGTATTTACCCGCTTAGCTATGCCTTTAGGAGCACTATTAGGTGTATATGTAGCCGACCATTTTCATCCTGGAGGAGTTTTTATCGTTGCAGGAATTGCAAAAGGAATAGAGGTAGTCATTGCATTATTATCTCCAATTCGTAGGTTATAAACTAATAAACTGGTACATAAAAAGTGAGGTAGAACAAAGTTACTAGTATCTAAAAAAATAATATCCTTTCATTTGAAGATTTCATACTAATATTGGAAACATAGAGGGCTATATATGCATACATATATTTACATGGTAAGACACGGGGAGTCACCAAAGGATGGGAATGAAAGAACAAGAGGATTAACGGAAAAAGGTAAATTAGATTCTTGTCGAATAACGGAATTATTACAGGGAGAGGGGATCGGGGTTTTCGTTTCAAGTCCATATCAACGGGCAATTTTAACGATAGAGGAATTAGCTCAGCGTTCGGGACAAAAAGTAATAGTATTTGAAGATCTTAAAGAAAGGATCTTCATTAATGGAAACGAGAGAATATCTGATGAGGAATTATTCCCTCTATTGAATAAGTCATACTCAAATCCTGATTTTGCTTTACCGGGAGGGGAATCTAATTCACTTTGTCAACATCGAGCTATAAAGGTCTTGAATAAATTATTGAAAGAGTACAAAGGACAAAAAATAGCATTAGGTACTCATGGAGCAGTAATGGCTTTGATGATGGAGTATTATGACGATAAGTACGATTTGAATTTTTTGTTAAATACCTCTAAACCAGATGTATACAAAATGGAATTTAATGATCAAACATTAGTAGATGTAACAAGATTATGGAGTACATAGAATCCCATTAAGATGGAGTAGGTTGGTATGTACAAACCCTAGCTTACATATTGTCTGTGTTCTACCTTTCTTAACAGAATAAAAGAATTACTTGTTGACTAGCAACTCTCTATTTGAATATACATACTTTGATAAGATTAATGTATACATAATAATGTAGGAAAGGAGTAATTTGATGTGAAAATAGGACAATTTGCGAATGAAAATAACATAAGCATTGATACGATAAGACATTATATGGATATGGGATTGATTACACCTGAAAAAACTACAGGTCAATATCAATTTGGTGAGAGATGTCAAGAGGACTTAAAAGATATAATTTACTTAAAAAATTTAGGATTCAAATTAAGTGAAATTAAAACTATATATCAATATAGAAGGATCGGTAAACTTTCATCACTTCAATATAATCAATATTATAAAAGGTTATTCGAAGAAAAATTTGTTGAGATTGATAATAAAATAATTGAATATGAAAAAATCAAAAGTAATTTACAAGCTGAAATTGACCATTTTGATACTACAAAGAACCAGGTAATAAAGCAAATGGGTATGAAGTTATCCGCAGTATCGTTATTGGAATGTAAAGAATGCCAACAAGAAATAAATATAATTGACGGAGATATACAGAACAATCAAATCTTAAACGGTGTACTACAATGTAACTGTAATGAACAATACCTAATAAAGGATGGTATTTTATTTACTTCCACTACAATCAAAGATTCTTACAAACTTCGAGATCAAAAAAAAGTAATTAATGAATTTAGTGATTTTATGTATGATTACATAAAGGAAACAGATGAACAGTTTATAGATAACGTATATAAATCTCTAGATTGGTCTTATAGTAGGGTCGACTTCGAACAGCTTCAATATAAAAATATTTTACATCTGGGAACTGGAATAGGAACTTCCTTAAGGTATATATATGAATCACTACCACAGGATTGTTTATATATAGCATTAGAGCCAAATTATAAAAAGATGCAGGTTCTAAAGAGCATCCTTGAATCCTATGAAACTCAAAAGAATATACTATTTATATGCTCTGACTTTTTAAATATACCAATTAAACAACATTCGATCGATTTTTTAATTGATACTGGTACATCAACATATAGTCTTAACCACGAGGAGTTTTTACTTCAAAAGGTGCAGGGGTATTTAAAAGAACATAGTCATTTAATGGGAAGCTATGTATGTTACGAAAATTTTCATATAAACAATAACATTAACAGAGAGTTCCGAAAGAACTTTCAGTTGGAAGTGATTAAAGAAAAAATAGAAAGTCTGAATTTTGAACGGAAAGAAGAAACGACTTTTACTTACATTGAAAGCCATCCTGGAAGGTATGAGTTAAACATTTTAAAAGGAGAAAAAACATATAACTATCTGTACATAGGTAAAAGATTGGGTTAACCCGATCTTTTTTTTGTATTTTAACATAAATAAATGAATTTCTTATATTGATGTGGGGTTCTCTCCACCTTTTATAATAGTTAATGATCATGATCAACAATTAAGAAAATGGAGGATTAGAAATGGATATCTTTGAATTATTAATTATTATCTTATTGTTAATTAGTATTATTGGTGTAGTGATTTACCACTTTAAGAATAAACTTATTAAATATGTATTAGTTGTCATGTCAGTTATTTTGGTGTGTGTAAATTATTTAAATGGGGGTTTTAAGTGGTGGACCTTTTCAATATATATATCATTATTTTTTGTAGTTAGCATACTAAGTTATTTATTTCCCAAAATAAAATTACCAAAACCTACAGGTGAGTATAATGTCGGTAAAATTATTGAACACTACGTTGATCAATCTAGAGAAGAAGTTTTTACGAAAAAATCTGGTGACTATAGAGAATTAATTATTCAAATGTGGTATCCAACAGATATGAAAATTACAAAAAACAATCAGGCACCATATCATCCAAACAGCTCTTACTTTATTGAAGAAATATCAAAGTTCTTAAATATTCCAAGATTTTTATTGAATAGTGTCGATAAAATAGAAACAAATTCAATCAAGGGAGCTAGAGTTTCAAATAAAAAAAATAAATATCCAGTACTTCTAGTTTCTCATGCACATGGTTCTTCAACATCATTGAACTCTTTTCAAATAGAAGAGCTTGTAAGTCATGGTTATATAGTTGTTGGTATTGAACATTCATATATTAGTTCAGGAATTATATTAAATTCTGGTCCAATAGAAAGCCAGTATTCTAGCTCTTGGGAAGCAATAGAGGATAGTGTATATACACTATCAAAAGATGCATCTTTTATACTAGATCAAATCGAAATAATTAATCATGATCACAAGATTTTGAAAGGGAAGTTTGATTTGGATCATGTAGGTTATTTTGGTCATTCATCAGGTGGTGCTTCAGTTGCTAATACACTTGCATTAGATGATCGATTTAAAGCTGGTATAAATATGGATGGATACCCTTTGGGAAATGCACATGAAATTGGCGTGGAAGAACCATTTATGTACATGAGGGCAATAGGGAAAAACTACTTGAACATGAGAAAAAATCTAATAGCTATGGGATTAGATAAGAAAAAAGCAGATAATATAGTAACTGATCGTGGAAAAAGAATGAAAGATATTCCTCGTGGAGAAGGGTTTGTACTTGAAGTCAATAGTGCTGAACACTTTGATTTTTCTGACGTTCCTCTATGGAGTCCGGTATTTTCTATGGTTGGATTTACAGGGAAAATTAAACCTAAAAAAGCTCATAGAATAATAAATGCATATACATTAGCATTTTTTGATACTTATCTTAAAGGAACAAAAGATACACTTTTAACCAACGATGACACTTCATATAAAGAAGCAAAATTGCATAAAACTTTTAATGATTCGTAATATATCTATCTATCACGGTTAGCCGTCATAAATTTAATGCAGAATATAATAATTGACTAATCATTTACTCAATCACGTAATGGAGCTACAAATTGGTGATGTTGGAGTATAGGTGATGATTCAATTTTAAAAGGTTTGTAGTACAATTTACAAAGAAAATAAGTTTAGTATGTCAGTTGATTATGGAAGATGTATTAATGAACCGAATTATCTTCTGAAAAAAATTATTCCGCTTTATCCCTCTAGATATTGTTATCTAAAGGGGTATTTCTATGTCTAAAAGAAGAACATCTACAATTATGAGTGCATGCAAAATGGTTAGGCTCCCTGGTTATTTACTTACCATGACAATAGTTTGCTTTTTATCGTTCAATTGCTTCATTCGTTATGATGAGCGTTCCTATCCCAATTCCACACACCTTAATAGACGTTTTTAATGGTATATCTGTTGCTGCCACTACAATAGCTCCAGCTAATATCATTTTCTTAACTGACAAAGCTATTATGCGCGTCTCGTGTTCGGTTAATTTTGTACTTCATATCATTCCTTCCTATTTTAAATAGTTGATAATATTCCACCTTCTACCCTAATAGCTGACCCAGTAATAGCAGATGCTTGTTTAGATGATAAATATAGAGCCATTCCAGCGACTTCTTCCATCTCGACAAATCTTTGAATAACAGATGTGGGATTATTCTTTTTTAGTATTTCTAACTTAATATCTTCAATGTCTCTTGAGGTATTAACAGCTCTTTTAGTTAAGAAGTGATTTAGTTCGTTCGTTAATGTTGGTCCAGGAAGTATTGAATTAGCTGTTATGTTATAACCTGACACAAATTCCGCTATTCCTTTTGTAAAATTAACAACAGCAGCTTTTGTCATGGAATACGGTAATAATTTTGGGTAAGGCTTTAATGCAGCTTCACTTGATATATTTATAACTCTACCGAAGTTTCTTTCTATCATATTTGGTAAGAATGCTTGGGTTAAGTAAAACATACTGAAGACATTTAATTCGAATATATCTTTTAAATCTTTAGCGCTAGTATTAAAGAAATGATGGGATGTGCATAAAGCCGCATTATTAATTAAAAT
The DNA here is from genome assembly GCF_033963865.1 of Cytobacillus sp. IB215316. Taxonomy (NCBI): domain Bacteria; kingdom Bacillati; phylum Bacillota; class Bacilli; order Caryophanales; family Bacillaceae; genus Cytobacillus; species Cytobacillus sp. IB215316. The sequence goes on from NZ_JAXBMC010000003.1 coordinate 159,744, forward strand.
ATCAATTGGGCCTATTTGAGTAACTCTATCAACTAGTTCATTAACTCCATCTGAGGTAGATATGTCAGCCACTACACTATCTACTTCATGATATTGAGAAAGTTCTCTAATTGTTTGCTTCATCGCTTTTTCTTGGCGGCCATTAATAATAACGTTTGCTCCTTCTTTAACAAACGCTTTAGCAATTTCCTTCCCAATACCTGAAGTTGAACCAGTAACTAACACTCTTTTATTTTCTAATTTTAAGTTCAATAAAACCTACCCCTTTTCATTTCAAAAATAATTGAATTATTATTATTATTATTTCAAATTAATTTGAAATGTCAATAGAATTATTGTATCTTTATGTTATGAATAATTATCAAAATTTAATAAACACAATTAAAGCTCTTCAAGATCCTATTCGTATTAAAATCATTGAAATTTTGCATTCTGAATATGAAAGGAGAGAATTTTTATCTGATAAAAGTGAAGCATTAAATGGTTTTTGTCCAATGGATATAGCAAAAATATTGAAAGAAGAAGGCTTTAATGTCTCAAATACTAAGTTGTCTTATCACTTAAAAGAGCTTAAAGAAAATAATCTTATATACTTAGCTAGGGATGGGAAACGGTTGTTTTATGTACTAAAAGCGGAAGGTTTTGAAATATTAGCGAATTGGCTTGAAAATATCAATGTACCTCCTTCAGTTAGCAATCCATAAATTAAAGTGCTTTTAGGCAATCGAAATTCTTCGTTGCCTTCTTTATTTTCAGTAATAAGTAAAAAAATTGATATAACATTTGGTTACTAGAGTTTATTAATAGAGGTGGTGTAGAGTGCATTTTAAAATGAAAGGTAGCTTAAATTGTAGTTTTCAATTACTAAAGTATAGTAGAGATATTTAATAGAGATTATTAATTAAGGGGCAGGACAGGATGGATTATAAGATTGTTTTTCTAGATGTGGATGGGACAATTACGCATCATGATGATGGAAGTATTCCAGATTCTACCAGAGCTGCGATTCAAGCATTAATTAACCGAGGAATAAAGGTTGTTGCAGCCACGGGTAGACCGTTATCAATGTGTGAGGAAATAGAAGAATTAGGTATAGATACATTTATTACAGCAAACGGAGGTTACGTAAAACATAATAAAAATGTCATCTATAAAGTACCTATGGATAAAGATATAATTCGAGAAGTCATGGAATTTTCTAATTTAGAAAACAATGGATTGTCATTCTATACAGAAGAATTTAGTATGAATGGTGTCATGGATAGAAAGATTTTAAGTGCTTTGAAGGAAACTTTGTCATTGGATGAGTATCCTACAACTAATTCATTGATTTATGAACAAGAGGTTTATTTAATGTGCCTTTTTGCTGATGATGACACAGTTGAAAAGTATATTCAAACATTCCCTTATCTATCATTTAAAAGATGGCACCCGTTTGTTTTAAATGTTTTAAACGAGGAAGTATCAAAGTCTCTAGCCATTTTAAAAACCTTAGAGTATTTTGATATAGACAAATCAGAGGCTATTGCCTTTGGTGACGGAGAGAATGATATCGATATGCTGGAGTTAGTAGGACTTGGTATAGCAATGGGAAATGGTAGTGAAAAGTTAAAGAATACTGCAGATTTTATTACGAAAAAATCCAGTGATGATGGTATTAGCTATGCACTCAAGCAATATAGCATAATTTAAATTTATTTTACTAATAGGACCTTTTGTAGGGAACGATAAATTAAACGACCATATGGCGCAAATCTGAAAGATAGATATGCGCCTTTGTCATTTGCTAATGGATACTTTTTATAAATGGATATTTTTCTCATGAATACCTTGCATTGCAAGTTAATTATACATATACTAAATATATACCTTGTAAAACAAGATAATAAGAATGGTGGAACGATAATGTCACAAACACAAATGCTGAAAGGGATCTTAGATGGTTGTCTATTGGCAATTATACATGGCAAAGAATGCTATGGATATGAGATGGCTGAACGGTTAAGTGAGTATGGATTTGGTGCAGTAAGTGAAGGAACAATCTATCCTTTGTTAATGAGAATGCAGCGTGAAGGTCTCGTAACCTCTGTACGTAAAAGTTCAACAGCAGGCCCAAAAAGAAAGTACTATTCACTTACAGAAAAAGGAATTAATGCTTTGAATGATTTTTTAAGTAGATGGAGTCAACTTGAGAAAAGTGTTAATGCAGTTATTAAACAAGAAACAAAAAGGAAAGGTTGAGACAATGAAACGACATCAACTATCTGATAAAAGTAAGGAATTTATTGATGATTTAAGGTTGTACTTATTTTCAAGTGGAAAAAATGATAGTGAAATTAATGAAATTGCTGAAGAGCTTGAAGTTCATCTTATTGAAGCTGAAAAGCATGGTAAGTCAATTGATCAAATAGTGGGGGGTTCACCCAAAGAATATATGAAAAATATTTCAAATGAGATGAAAACCGATTATAAGTTGTGGGCGAAATATGTTCCCCTCATTGTTATTAGTACATTGTCACTTTCTATCTTAGGGGATTTATTTCAAGGTACATTAAGTTATAGTCTATTGCAAATCGTAGGAACGATTTTGTTTAGTTTGATGTTCGCTGGAGGAATTTTTATAACTTTTCGCTATACTGCTAGCAATCAAGTTTCAAAGTTAACAGAATTTCTTATTTTGTTACTTCCAATTATTATTACCTTAACATTCTTTGTAGGCTTAATGGTAGTCGATACATTTTATAAAACCCCAACTATCAACTTTGATTGGTTAGGTAGTCTAGTTATTGGCTTAATTGTTCTGACTTTTTTAGTTTTATTTTCAATTTGGGCAAAGACTCCTGTTATGTTTGTTATTTTGATAGCACTTCATCTACCGACATTTATATTATCGCTCACTACATATAGCGAAGATGTACGGTTGGTTATTGGGATGGTTATAACATATTTCATAATAGGAATCTATTTGTTCTTGGAATTTAAGAAACTAAAGAGAAAAAGAATGACAGATGCTAAATAAAACTATATTCATAGTTGATAATGGGAGCTTTCATTGAGTGAAGCTGAATATTTATGTTAATAAAATCTTACATCAAAAGACATGTTCCTAGAAGAGGCATGTCTTTATTAATGCTTATTTTTCATAGTTTCAATTTCGTACTAAAAGTGGGGAGATTCCACAACTCTTTGACGAGAGGCTACTTTCTAAAATCAGAGTCGTTAAAAGAGCATCAATGAATATTATTAGCATAGTTGTTGGGAATAAGATATTTTACTCACCTTATGGATATCTTTTCTTTAAATGAGTGAAACTTTATAAGAAAAACCTACGTCTTCTAATGTAAGAAAAATAATTGGTAGTTATTTGGAATATATGAACTTAGCTCAAGCTAGTTTTCCAATGTTTCTTCTACTAAAAAATGAATACGTGTGAAACATAATTTCGTTATGTGAAGGAGAGTTGAATATGGAGAATAAGAACAATGAAGAGGATGGAGCAAAATCAGATAAGGAGACTAAGAAAGAACGTGATACAGTTTCTATTGAATGGGGAAAATTCTTTAAAGACCTTGATCATACCCTCGAATCAAATGGCTGGAAAGGAAGAAAGCCACAAAGGGACGATGAATAAGATAGTTGTATTAAGAAACAAATAAGTACACACATGGAGTTCATGAATCATATCATACACATCAGTTTTAAAATGTATGTTGAAAAGGCAATAAAGCTATTAAAAAGAGCCATTAATAAACATACAGTGCACTGAAACAATAGTTTGAACCAACGTAATACTAGTTATAATACTAATTACTTAAAAAAGTTAGGTGATTTCTTATCAAAAAGGTATTATCTTCTGTATTAATAATTTCTATAGTAATAATAATGACAGGTTGTAACGTATTGGATAATACAAATACACCATCAGATGATGCTAAGTCCGATGATTTAAATAGTAATAAGCAGCCCGTTAAGTTAACTGAATTTACAACATCTGAAAGTAAAGACCCTTTAACAAAACTGATCGAATTTGAAAATAACAATGGCTATATAGTCTTAATAAAAGATGCTAATTCAGTACAATTAGTAGTAGATGTTTATAACTTAGAAAAAGGAAAATACACGGTAGCAATAGTAGACAATCATGACAATGGAGTCTTGGTTGGAGAAGGTAATGTAAGTATGAAATATGGACAATTAATAGATGATGTAACTTTTACACCTAGTAATTCACATAAGCTACGTTTGTGGACTGTTCATCCTACAAGGTTATTTGAGAAAGGTGAACCTATGAAATTAGTAATTAAAAACTCTAACGGTAAAGAAATAATTAATGAAGAACTTATGATTAAAGAGGAATAACCCTGGCCTAATAAGGTCAGGGTAAGTGAGTATTAAAATCAGTCATTAAACTAGAGTAGGAAGAAGTTCAAGGTGGAACTTATGATATATATTACTTTTTTATGGGGTTACATGCTGTCTTATCTTTTATGAAAACAATTCTAAAATAGGCTATATTAAGGTGAGTAAGTACTGAATTCAGTCCTTACTCACCGCTAGATTCCTCTCATCAGAGGAGTAAAATATAATTATTACAAACTATCAAAATGTTTTCGTACAATAGTACGCTAGATGATCTTGTTTTATCTCGAGTGGTTTTAATCTCCCTCAATACTCATTGCTTGAAGGGAGAGGTATTCTCGTCTTCTAATCTTATGGTTTCTTGTAATACATATGTTTGCTTACGTTTACGTACTAAGCTCATCATTCCTGCAATTAAGAATAGCAAAGCTGTTAAATAACCTAAGATTTCATCCAATAAAGATGCTACTAATGTTATGAAGATAATTGGTACCGCAGCAATAATTAACGACGTCCCAGCTAGTAGTGGCTTCTTATTTCCTCTCAGGCTTAAGACGGCAATTAGACCTAACATCAGACTAATTAAACCGGCTACCATAACGAGCCATACTGTACTAGCCATGCTTTCAATAAAATCAGTTATATTAGTTACTGCCATATCAGGATAATCTAAAGCTAGCTCACCCTCCAATTCACTTAAAAATTCTTCGTTTTTTAAATAATATATCATTCCGGCTCCAATAATAGCTATTAATGCACTTAAGGTGGATGCTATCCCTGAAATAATAATTTCTCCTGTTCTCTTCAAAGTAACATCTCCCTTTCTACGTTGATTATGTGAATATATTACCATAATTATGTTGATTTATTATAGTTTGTAAAATATGATAAAATTATTGTTGGAATATTAAGAATATTACAATGCCGGAGAATACTATATTGACCTTATATTGGAGTTTGTCTGAATATGATGATCCAACTTAATACGATATAGGGAATATAGAGGATTGACCCATATAACAGAGGATTTGACCCGTAAACATAGAGATTTGACCCGTAAACATAGTGATTTGACCCATATAACAGAGGATTTGACCCGTAAACATAGTGTTTTGACCTATATAACAGAGGATTTGACCCGTAAACATAGAGATTTGACCCATATAACAGAGGATTTGACCCGTAAATGTTGCCTTACTACTATTGTTAATGAAGAAAAAATGCTACGGCCAGAATTGAGTCTGTGCTGAGTGAATTTTTACTATTTACATATGAGGTCATAATGATTGTTGAAAGTATGATGGAATACTTTAGCTTTTTAACAAAACAATGACTAGTATTACTATTCCACCTATTATAAATATTGAAATAGGGAGAAGTATAGCAAGAGATAATGGCCAACTCCAACTTTGAATTTCTGCAACAATAAATAATATGATTCCAATACCAATCAGTATCTTCCCAGGCATGGAACGATTTTTAGAAGGTAATTCTTTAGTTATCCACCAAGCGAAAACAACAATGAAAAAGGGTACTCCAATAAAGAATAAACTTTGTACCAACATTATTTTTCTCCACCCCTTTACAATATTCTTATAAAAATTTGCTCTTTATCTTATCATTAGCATACAGGTTATACGACCTTGATTTTTCATTAATAGCTCTAGCTACTAATAATACTAGATAATTATTAATATATATATGAAGAATTTCTTAAGATTTCTAAACCTATATTTTTACATGGCTTATGTGACAACTAACCTTAATCCATAATGATTATTGAGTCGATAAATTCTTGTTCTAGAAATGAATAAGTGGGGAGCCAGGAGCACGACCAATGGATCATGCTATTGTTACCAAATTTGAAGCGAAACATGAGGTTTTAACGTTTGTCATCGTTTTAGAAAATAAAAGCTACCACAAATTTTAGTGTGTATTTGTTTTTAACTTTGTAGGTAAACAACCGAATATAGCCATGTTAATAAGCTGTCGATATAGAAAAGGTGTTTCCCCAGGATCATATATAGTAGAGTCTCCATATGATTAACAGATATTTAAGCTTGATTTGCTTATAAGATTTTTTTCACTACTATGTTTAACTGCTTGGGAAGGTAAAATCTAAAACAAGTGTGATAATAGAAGGGAGTTAATAATGACTAATTCCATCTTATCTACGAAACTCAATATCCCAATAATGAGGCGAGAGTTAGTTATACGAGACCGTTTAATTAAGCAGCTAAACGATGGGATGTATCGGCATTTGACTCTCATATCAGCTCATGCAGGTTTTGGGAAAACGACATTAGTGAGCGAATGGCTTGCCAACTGTAATTGTGCTGTAGCTTGGCTGTCGTTAGAAGAGGGAGATAATAATCCTCACTCTTTTCTCTCTTATATTATTGCGGCAATACAGACAATAGAGGAAGATCTAGGTGATGAACTTTTGAGTTTACTCGGATCTCCCCAGCCACCCAAATTGGAGGATATCTTAACTTCTCTTCTCAATGAAATCACTTTAATTCCATATAATTTTATTCTCGTACTTGATGACTATCATACGATCCATACACAACCTATAAACGAAGCTATGACATTCTTTTTAGAAAACATGCCTCCACAGATGCATTTAGTAATTACAACTCGTGAAGACCCTAAACTTCCTTTGGCACGTTTACGAGCAAAAGATCAGCTGACGGAAATACGCAACTCAGACTTACGTTTTACCAGCTCTGAAGCTGCTAGCTTCCTTAATCAAGTGATGAATTTGAAGCTGTCAAAAAACAATATCGATAACCTAGTAACGAAAACGGAGGGATGGATTACTGGCCTTCAATTGGCTGGGATTTCCATGGGCGGACATGATGACCCATCAAGCTTTATAAAATCATTTACAGGAAATCACTCTTTCATAGTGGACTATTTAGTAGAAGAGGTTCTTAAACAACAGTCAGTATATATCCAGAATTTTTTATTGCAAACATCAATTTTAGATCGTTTATGTGGCTCATTATGTGATGCAATCATGCAAGATACATTTCTTAAAGGGCAGCAATCACTTGAGTTTATAGAAAAATCGAATCTGTTTATTATTCCTTTGGATAATGAGCGTCGCTGGTATCGGTATCACCACCTATTTGCAGAGTTGTTAAAACAAAAATTGTTGCATAGCAGTGATGATACCTTAGTGAGCAATGGCATAGATATTGCGCAATTACATATACGCGCAAGTATTTGGTATGAAAAAAATAACTACGAGATTGAGGCATTTCAACATGCTACAGCTGCTGGTGATGTAGAACGAGCTGAACGTATATTGTTGGGAAATGGGATCCCCCTTCACTTTCGTGGAGCTGTTGTCCCTGTTATGAAATGGCTTGAAACATTAACAACAGACACATTGGATGCTCATCCTACATTATGGGTTATATATGCTTCAGTACTCTCTATGTCTGCTCAATATAATGAGGTTGAACCCAAATTACTCGCTGCTGAAAGGGCCTTGCATGGACTTGAGAAAAATATGAAAACTCGGAACCTTATAGGGCATATTGCTGCCATACGTGCGCTGCTAGCTACAGCCCAAAATAATGTGGACGGGATTATTTCCGAGTCTCTTATTGCACTAGAGAATCTAAGCCCAAGTAATTTAGCGGTGCGAACTGCAACTACTTGGAAGCTAGGTATAGCCTATGAACTACAAGGTGACAATACCAAAGCGAAACAAGCATATTCAGAAGCTATTGCTACTAGTAATGCGTCTGGAAATAGAATAATTGAAATATTATCCACAATCGCGCTAGGGAACTTACAAGTAAAAGAAAACCTGCTCATGCAAGCATGTAAAACATACGAGCAAGCTCTAAAAATGAAGGATGAAACGCCGTCATCATATTTGTATCCTGTATATATTGGTTTAGCCCGTATTTATTACGAATGGAACGATTTAGATGTAGCCATTGAATATATAGAGAAAAGTAAACAACTAGCGAAATATATAGAAAATTACAATCAAATCATTACGTGTAACCTTCTATATGTCCAAACATTGCTTGCGAAAAAGGATCTTGAGAGCGCAACTAGCATCTTAAATGAAATAAAACAGTTTGCTTTTCAGTATGACTTAGAAGATCGGATGTCAGAAGTCAGTGAGACAGAGGTACTTTTATTGTTAAATCAGGGAAAGGTTCATGCTGCACGTAAATTAGCTGAAACATACAAACTCCCCCATAGTCAGGCAAGAGTATATCTTTCTCAAGGAGACATCGCTAAAGCTCAGCATGAGTTACACACTTACTACCAAGAGGTAAAGCAAAATGGCATGAGAGAAAAAATGTTGAAGTTGAAGGTTTTACAGGCAGTAGTTTCTTATTTAGATGGTGAAACAGACGAAGCATTACAATTGTTAACAGACCATCTATTAGAAGCAAGCTCTGGTCGCTTTGTTCGAACTTTCCTTGATGAAGGGGAGCATATGGAACAATTATTGATTAAAGCATATGCTAATGGAATTATGCCAGAGTATATAGACCTTTTACTACAAGCATTCAAACTTGATTATGTAGCACAACAAAATATGACTCAACCCCAGCTCCTATTTGATGCTTTAAGCGAACGTGAGCTTGAGGTTTTACAGCTAATAGGGCAGGGGTTTTCAAACAAAGAAATTAGTAAAAAACTATTCATAGCATTAGACACTGTGAAAGGACATAATCGAAGGATTTTTGAAAAGCTTCAGGTTAGAAGACGCACTGAGGCTGTAGCCAAAGCACGTGAGATGGGGTTGCTGTAGAATCCTATTCGCTTGTCGCTTAAATATCTTACACCTACATATTGAAAAACAACACTAAAGTGTCTATGGATTTAAAAAAAATGGAAGTAAAATAACATACAGGCTTCTAAGACTCTGCTTTAAATAACTGAGAAAAATGTTCATAAGGAAGATAACATCATAATTGAGGAAGATATGGAAATTTTGTAAACTGCCAACCTCAGTTCACAAAAAGGAACTAATAGAACTAATGAAGAGGCTATTTGTAGGTTTTTCATAACCTAGACAGCCGGTAGTCGTCTTGTATTCTCTTGAGTCGTTAAATGAGTAGGTAAAAATAATAGCTAATTTAACAAAAGATGAAAGGAGAACAAATTAATGAAAACATACAGAATGACTGCAGTGATCGTGGGTGTCCTCTACATTATCGGAACAGCATCAGGAATTTTAAGTAAGTTAGTTACAGGTGATCTACTTGCTGGGGAGGATTTTTTAAGCAAAATTGCTGCCAATCCTTATCAGCTTAACCTAGGCGCATTTTTTATTCTCATGATGGGACTTTCTTTAGCGGCGATGCCTGTGTTCTTATACCCACTCTTCAAAAAAAAGAATGAAGCCCTGGCACTAGGAATGGTCGTTTTCCGAGGACCATTAGAGGGAAGTGTATATATCCTAGCTGTAGTCAGTTGGCTCCTGCTAGGCGTGTTCAGCAAAGAATTCACAGCGGCTGGAGCAGAGGAGGCATCTTTACAGGTAATTGGTAATGTCCTGCTTCAGGCAAATGACATCATGAGTCCCGTTACGACTATTGTTTTTATCATCGGGGCAATGCTGCTGTACACCCTCTTCTATCTCACCAAACTTATCCCTCGTTGGTTGACCGTCTGGGGTTTGATCGGAGCGGTTATCTATCTGGCTGTCGACTTATTAAAGTTATTTGGGCTAAGCCTTAACTTAGAAATGTTGTATGCTCCGTTGGGTGTACAAGAGATGGTAATGGCACTTTGGTTGATTATCAAGGGATTCAACCTAGCGGCACTTGATGAGTTGCTGACTGCTAAGCACAGCAAATAAATGCCAATTATCATTTCATATGAACGATAGGTAATATATGAAAAGCTTGACGTGAGTTTATTTCGACCTAATTGCTTTAAATAAGCTTCTTTTAGAAATTTGTTGCTCTTTCACTAAAACTCGAGTAACTGAGATGTACTATATGATTTTTGAAGATACCGATGTGTATATTTTTTTAGTACGAAAACAACCTAGTACAAAAAGCATTATCTGAACGGAAGAAATAGGTTGATAAGCAGTGATGATAATTGTAAGGAGGAGATACTAATAAAAGCGATTACATGCATTAAATACGGTCCACCTGAAGTTCTTCAGCTTAAAGAAGTGGAAAAACCGATTCCAAAAAACAATGAAGTACTCGTGAAAATACACGCAACTGCAGTAACTGCAAGTGATTGTGTAATTAGAGGTTTTAACATGCCTGGCAACCCTAGCTTTCCTAAAAAGCAAATCATGGAACTGATGATGAGAATATTTCTTGGGTTTTCAAAACCAAGAAATCCTATAATCGGACTCGTATTCTCAGGGGTCGTAGAATCAGTAGGTAACGATGTTGAGCTATTCAATAAAGGTGATCAAGTATATGGATTTACAGGTAATAGCCGTGGAACATATGCTGAGTACAAATGTGTATCTGCGAAAGAAATTGAGCAAGGGGAATTGGTGCTAAAACCGAAAAATATAAGTCATAAAGAAGCGGCAGCGATAGTTTATGGTGGTGCTCTGGCAATGCACTTTATGCAAGATGGTGATATCCAAGATGGAAAGAAAGTGCTTATTTATGGCGCTTCAGGAGCAATAGGGACGACTGCGGTGCAATTAGCAAAACAATTAGGTGCTGAAGTCACTGCGGTATGCAGCTCAACAAATAGAGAATTAGTGAAATCTCTAGGTGCAGACAAAGTAATCGATTACACTAAAGAGGATTCATTAAACCAATTAGAACTTTATGATTTTATCCTTGATGCTGTTGGAAAAAACAAAAGCTCGAAACTAAAAAGGCAATGTGAAACAGCACTTAGTAATAATGGAAAATACGTGTCAGTAGATGATGGATTTTTAAAGATACATCCACAGTATCTTATTAAACTCAACGAGTTAATTGAAGCAGGACATGTTAAGGCAGTCATAGACAGAAATTATCCATTAGAAGAGATTGTTGAAGCACATAAATACGTAGATCAAGGTCACAAAAAGGGGAATGTAGTCATAACTGTATAATATTTTGCGAATAAGGATGTTTAATAACCATACTACCCCAATAACTGAAGCTAGAACTGACCTTTTATAGCAGCTAATTCAAATTTGACTTACCGCACTGTTTTAAAAGCCAGTTGATCAGGAATAAATATGATGAACATGCTACTTTAAGTGAAAAAGACAATGACAAGTATATATTGATAAAAAATTTGTTAGTTAATTTAAAGAGAAAAATAAGGATAGTTTATTAAAATGGCGCCTCTTTCCAAAAGAAGGCGTCATTTTTATGACTTGGAGCACGTATACTACATAGCTATTGTTGATCGAGCTACTCGTTTTAGCAATATCGTTTTCTTCTTCTACTATTTCACCTCGTTTCACAGCCCTTAAAATGCCAAGTAATGAATGCTAATAACTAATTATTAGTAAAGACTTAAGAAATTCTTCACTATTATGTATCGGGGTTCTTAAGAATCACTTAGTAATATTAGTATCAAATAAATGGTCGGTTGATATTTTGCAATATAGAAATTTAAAAAGAATGTATCAACCTTCCTACAATAGAGACATCTAGGTCCTAAATATAACATGGGTCTGTTATAAGAGAAAATGAATTGGAGGTATCCTTATGATTGAAGTGAAAAATGTCATAAAAAAATATGGTAGAAAGCGTGTATTAAAGGATGTGTCTTTTACTGCTAAAAAAGGGGAGGTTACTTGTTTAATTGGTATTAATGGTGTAGGTAAAACTACCATTATGAAATCGATTATGGGATTAATGCCTATAGATAGTGGTGAAATCCTCATTGATGGTGAAAGGCTCCATAAAGGGAGCTATGAGAAAATCACCTTTATTCCAGATTCAATAACGATGTTACCACATATGAAAATACATGAAGCCTTTACATTCATGGCTGATTTTTACGATTGCTGGAATCAACAACGTGCCACAGAGCTGCTTCAATTCTTTAAATTAAATGAAGCTGACAGAATCTCAGATTTATCGAAAGGAAATACAGCAAAAATGAATCTTCTACTAGGATTAGCGATGGATGTTGAGTATATCCTAATGGACGAGCCTTTTTCAGGTATTGATGTGTTTAGTCGTGAAGAAATTGCAAATGTGTTTACTAGTGAATTAATAAAAGATCGTGGCGTCATCATCACCACACATGAAATAAACGATATTGATCATTTAATAGATAAAGTTGTTTTACTAGAAAATGGAGAAGTTTTAAAAGAGTTCGATACAGAAGAAGTGAGAAAGAGCCACGGGAAATCAATCATCGATGTGATGAGAGAGGTGTATTTAGTATGAAACGTTATATGAAGTTAATTGATTTTGAGTTTAATCGTTTTATAAAATTATATGTTGTATTAATGGGGCTAACGTTCTTTTCACAAATGGTCGGGGTCATTTTTCAATCAAGAAGGTATGTAAATCGAGCTAATGAACAAATATATGGAAATTTCATTCCAATGGATGTGTTTTTGCAAGAGAATGGAACGATGTCCTTTCTAAATATTTCAGAAACGCTATTTTTTAAGGCACCGATATTATTTGCTATCGTTACGTTAATACTATGTGTGTTTTTTATATGGTACCGTGATTGGTTCGGTAAAAATACATTTAGTTATCGTTTATTAGCGTTACCAACTGCACGTATTAATCTTTATTTAGCAAAGGCGACAACGATTCTACTATTAATATTAGGTCTCGTAGCCTTCCAGTTATTATTGTTACTCATTGAAGGTCAAGTTTTCCAATGGATGGTCCCTCATGAGTTTCGTACCGATTTAACTTTCATTGAAATTACAACTCAAGACACATTACTAAAAAATTTAATTCCAACAACTTTCACTGAATTTCTACTTTATTACGGAAGTGGCATGACATTTGTATTTATTGCTTTTACCGTTATTTTGTTTGAACGATCTTATCATTTAAAAGGGGTGTTCTATGGCATTATCTATAGTGGTTTATGTCTTTTCATTTTGTTGGCTCCTTTATTAATAAATAAACTTGTTTTAAACGATTATTTGTATCTCAAGGAACTATTTTTTGTGGAACTAGGAATTGGAGGAATTATCTTAGTTGGAAGTATTTTGATCGGACATTTCCTTTTAAAGAAAAAAATTATGGTTTGATAGGAGGCCAAAACTAATGAAACGATTTGGAAAAACAATTTTGCTTTGTATTGTTACTGTAATAATAATAGGAACTTTTTATCTGCAATCTAGTATAGCTGCAACAGAAAATAAACTACTTGAATGGAAAAAAGTAAGTGGAAATGAGGATGCAGTAAAAAATATAGAAATATTGGCAGGCGGTTATACAAAAGAAACGCGTGAATATCACAACTTGCAAATTACAAATAAGAATACAATTAATCGAAATAACACGCCGTCTCTGCTTGAACAATTGTCAGAGAGCTGGATACACCCCATTATTTTGGAATGGAGAGAACAGTACAACAATTTTATGCGTAGTAAAAATTCAATTAACTTAAATCACTATTATGAAGATGATAACGTACTAGTTTATGTCGGTGATATTTGGGATTATCAATCTCGATCCAATATTTCATTTAATATTGATATTCTTATTAAAAAATCTGAAGAAGTTACCTCAATCCAGTTGAAGTTACCAAACAAAGAAAGTTATGATTTCCTAGACGTAAGAGAGGTTCAATTAATTAATGGCATAGCTAAGGTCTTTGCAAGTGGTCAGCGGAAAGATGGAGGAGAGGATTTAACGGTTTACACGTTTGATATAGATGAGCAAGAGTTCATGAATAGTGAATTACTACTTTCTACACCGATTATACCAAGTACAATAACCAATTTCTATGCAACCATAACGATAATGAATGATTTAAAATCTGTTGAACCTCAAAAATATCTTTTAATGAAAGCAGATGCTACGATTTATAGTGAAAATGGTGAGACGGTACAATATGACGATGGTTCAGGTTCAAATCCTAATGAACTTGTTATATACAACATAGAGACAAATCAATCCAAATCATTGACTATACCAGATGAAATGTTAATATCTTCTAATTCATCTACAATTGTTGGTTCAACGCTATTCTTTCCATCTCAACAAGAAGATGAATTTGGAGTCATTATGTATGATATAGAAAAGGAAGAATGGGGCGATAAAATAACTTTCGATTTTCTTAATGAACAAACTGGTTATGATATAAAATATCAGTTAATAAATGGAAAAATAAATATACTCCACTCAACAACTAATGGTTATGCCCTTTATGTTAGTGATTTATCCTCAGGGGAATTATTATATGAAGGAGAACTTACAAGTGAAAAGTATGATCAATTGGGTATTCAAAGTTTAAGTTAATGATTTAAAGCAGCCCAATAATGGATTATTTGGGGCTGCTTGTCTTTATTACATTGATGAGAGATTTTATCTTAACAAAATAATATTCTTAGTAGAGATTAATGAGCGAAACAGTAATTTCTTAGTTGGAAAACTAAGCGAAAACAACCAAAGATCAAGAAGGGAATGTACTTATATGTATTTAAAGTTTCCACGCACCTTTTAACAATTTGATACCTTCTATAATCTCAGCTTCAGATAAGCCTCCATAACCTAGTATTACTTTAGACTCTTCATGCTTTGTAGATTCGTCGTAATATGTTGATAAAGGATATACTTTTACACCAACCTCTAGAGCTGAAGTAACTAGCTCTTCCTCTACCATTTCGTTACTAACTTCTAGAATAATATGTAACCCTGATTTTTCGCCAATGATATTTACTTGATTCCCAAAATCATTAGTAATAGATGTTATTAACGTATTTTGTTTCTTCCGGTATAATGTTCTCATTTTATTTAAGTGACTGTCCCAATACCCTTCTTTCATAAATCGAAATAATGTATCTTGATGTAACCTTGAAGCTGCTTGTTTATAAATAGAGAAATACTCTTTATACCGTTCTATTAGATGTGGAGGTAATATCATATAGCTTATACGAATAGATGGAATTAACGATTTTGAAAAACTTCCTAAATATATTACATTGTCATACTTATCGAGTCCTTGTAATGATGGAATTGTTTTTCCTTTGTATCGAAATTCACCATCATAGTCATCCTCAATGATATAGGCCTTGTTTTCATGAGCCCATTTTAATAAATCAATCCTGCGTGAAATAGGCATAACCATTCCAAGCGGAAACTGATGGGATGGAGTAACGTAAACAACACTCGCTCCGCTTTGTCTTAGCGATTGCATATTAATTCCGTCTTCATCAACAGGAATTGCAGCTGTCTTATTTACTTGATTTTTTATAACAGCCATTGTTCCATTAAATCCAGGATTTTCGAATGCAAATACATGGTTTATTCCTATTATTGTGCATAATTGACTTATTAATTGCTGTGTGCCAGCTCCAATCACTACTTGGTCCGCGGAACATCTAACGCCTCTGGATGCAAAAAGATGTTTTACGATAAGCTCTCGAAGTGATATTTCTCCTTGCGGGTGCCCAAAATTAAAAAGTTCTCCTTGGTCTTCATATAATGACTGGATAGTTAACTTTCTCCATAATGTATACGGGAACTTTTCTAAATCTACTCTTCCGAGGTTGTAATCGACTTTAATGTTTGTACTTTCTACTTTCCTATTATTGGTTTGTAGTGGGTGAGGATGATGATGAGATAAAAATATGCTGTTATCTAAATCCGTTACAAAGTATCCTTTTCTTTGTATGCTTCTTACATAGCCCTCAGCACATAACTGATCGTATGAGGCCTGAATGGTGTTAAGGCTAATACCTAGATGTTGTGATAACTTTCGTTTAGACGGGAGCTTTTCTTTTGGTCGAATACTTCCGGCTATGATTTCTTTTTTAATATAGTTAGTCAATTGAATATAAATAGGTTTTTCACTCTTAGTATTTAATATGGGTGTTAATTCAATCAATGTGAATTCCTCCATTTATTCCTGGTACCATTCATTTTATGAAAACTGATACTTTTAATTATATCAATCTATGGTTAAATATGAATAACAAGCGATAGGAGTTAGTTGAACTTTATTGAAAACAAATGTAAATAATCAAGATGAATTTTTATAACGTACATAGGAATCATTCAACATAATGTATGGTCAACTAATTATTGTAATTGTGCATGTTATTCAAACTTATGATATGAAGTACAACTTGTTAATAAATTAGAAGGGGAGTTTGTTATGAAATATAGACCATTAGGTAATACAGGTATTCGTGTATCGGAAGTTGGGTTTGGCTCATGGCAACTTGGAAATAGGAAGGATTGGGGAGGAATGAATGATGACCAAGCAATTAAGCTAGTTCATGAAGCTATTAATCAAGGCTGTAATTTCTTTGATACGGCACCTAACTATGGATTAGGAAAAAGTGAAGAGCTGTTAGGAAAAGCATTAGTTAGTAAAAGAGACCAAGTGATTATTAATACAAAATTTGGCCATCATTCAAACAATACTCAAAATTTTGATGTGAGCTTATTACGTCGATTCGATATTATTGCATAATCCTCCGGTTCAATTTCTTAATGGAGAAAGTCCTCATTATGAATTACTAGAGCGTTTAAAAGAAGAAGGAAAAATTCGTGCATATGGTGCTTCGGTGGATTCAAGTGTTGAATTATTCGAATTACTAGAAAGCACAAATAGTCAAGTGATTGAAGTCATGTATAACATCTTCCATCAGGAGCCTGCTAAAGCATTTCAATTAGCAAAAGATAAGGGTGTTGGCCTTATTATTAAAGTCCCGCTAGATTCTGGTTGGCTTTCTGGTAAATATAATGCACATAGTACATTTGAAGGTGTGCGTAGTCGTTGGTCGAAAGAACAAATTGAAACAAGAGCAAAATTATTGTCTAAGCTACGTTATCTTACAAACGATGGGTCAACGATGGCGCAAACTGCTTTACGGTATATTTTAGCTTGTCAGGAAGTCTCGACGGTTATTCCAGGAACGAAAAATATTCAACAGCTATATGAAAATAATTCAGCTACAGAAAAGGCAATGTCAATAGATATGGTCAAACAAATACAACGGTTTTGGGAAAAGGAATTGCAAAATCAGCCGTTACCATGGTAGACATTCTTATTTGATAGCTTTATATTGCTCTTTAATTTTTATAGTTTATCTTGTTGATTCAAGCTATTATTGAAAATGTTTGCTTACTAATTTTGTGAATTTAACAAAATTGAAAGAATACTAGGTTGAGGGGAAATGTAACATGGCAGTGTGGGAAAGGTGGGTACCAATTGAAGGAATTCCTTCAAAAATATATAATTCGGCACTTATAGATAATAAGGAAGGACTGACGTTAACATTTATTGATGAATATGACGAGACAGAGATAACGATGACATTTGATGTAGGTGTATTGTCTTATTCAAATACTGAAGAAGGCTCATTAATTAAAATGCTATATTCACTATATAACAATTATGACGAAAGATTTTATAGTGAGTGGTCTCTATTCAAATTAGGTGATTCGGAATATTTAAGTTGGTTTCTTGAAGAGAATGGTGGTTTATACGACACTATTAATATTAGCCATTACGTATTTCTTACACCAAATGATGTAATAGAAGTGTTGTCAAAATATCCACCTACTATAGCATTAACAAAGCTTGTTTAAGGCTCTTTTCGTAATATAGAAGATAAAACTGTCGTTTTATACAAGACAAAATGCCCCGAATATTAGTTGTATACATGTATATTTCTTCGCACGAAAAACAACAATCTAAACGAAAGCAGCTTATGACGAAAAGCAAGAATTAATGCGAGAACAGCCTTGTTTAGAAATGTAGGTGGTTTATTTTTTGATAATCTCATATGGTAGCCCAAGTAAAATAGCTTGTTAGGAAATTCTACTATAGAAAAAATTGAGATTAGTTTACCTGACAACTAAGTTAAAACTTATTAATCTATTGATAGCACTTTTCTTTTTAAATAATCATGAACGACAGTGCTCATTAACTTTGGGAACTGCATCCACATATAGGCGTGCTTAGACCCTTCAATATGCTTAATTTCACTTTTTTCTACTAATGTAGAAAATTTTATCATTATTTCTCTAGCCGTTAAGTTGTGCCACTCATCATCACTCGGTAACATGAGAATAGGGCATTTAACTTTCTTATAATATTCTTCAAACTTAACATCCCAATAATGTTGAATATATTCCTGTCTTGCGAGCAGTGGAAAACAGTTAGTAAAGTACCCGTCTTCAGTTTTTGACATATTATGTTTAACAAAATTTAAGAAATGTTCGTTCCATATACCTTGTTTTTTAAAGTCATCTTTCATTGCATTAACGAAATCATCCTTTGTGTTGAAAGCTGGTCTTGTAAAATTCATTAAATCTATACGTCTTTTGTCAATTGTTTCTGTTATTATTTCTTCACTATCATTTATTAAGCCATAAGGTCCAAATTCATTGTATAAAGCCCCTTCACATATAATTGATTTGACCATGTCCGGATATGATGAAGCAAAGCTTAAAGCAATTTCTGCACCTAATGAGCTGCCTACAATATGACACCTCTTAACCCCTAATTCTTTTAATAACAAATACATATCTTCTGCCATATCATCAATATGGTAACCCTCTTTCGGACTATCTGACTTCCCATGATCTCTTATATCTGGAACAATTAAATTATAATGATTTGTAAAATGTGGGATAAGGCTATCCCACATATGGGAATTCCCAGAGCTAAAATGTAAAAAAAGAATCGTTTCTCCTCCAGGAATTGAATATCTGACATTGATATTGACCCTATTCTTTAGCGTGAATAATTGTTCAATCAATTTTGCTTCCCTCCTAAGCTGTTTCAATATTCCTTTATTAAGAGTGATTACTGTAGACTTACTAATTCAAAATTGATTATAGCAAAGCAACTCTGACATATACTTGTCAGGGTTGTTAATGTGTTTTTACATTGACCCTTTTCGTAAACGTTGTTGTTATTTATAAAATTACCAAAATAAAAAAGAAGTCTTATGTCATTGTCATCATATATAGAAGAGAAGATGCCCCGAAACAATAGTTGTATCCATGTATAGTTATTAGTAAGAACAACAACTATACATGCGAAAACAGCCTTTACTTACAAAGGCATTATTGTGCATAATACAGTATTCAATAGGAGATATGTAAACAGAACAATTAATTACATTGGTATTTATGATTCACTCAAGGAAATAGATATAATCACTGGGTTATAGGATAAAAAATACATAATTAGTTCAATATTAAAAATATATCAATTTTTTTTGATATATAACTTGCAATATATTTTCACGTGGGATATAGTATTAATTAATCAAATAATTTTGATTTATAAAGAAATGAAGAAACATTTGAGCAAGAAACGAATGGATGTTCATTTCATGAACAATTTAAACACTTGAGATTTTGTGTAACATTTTTTTAAAATGCTGACATAACCAAACAAGAAATAGAAATTTATTATCTTTAAATTTAAGTTGTCAGATTCGTTCTACTTGTTGTTCACTTTTTTTGATCTATACATCAAAAAAAGTTGATATATATTATTCATTAGGAGGTAACAAAGTATGAAAATTCATGTTGGTTTAAATGTAACAAATTTAGACGCTTCGATTGATTTTTATGCGAAGTTATTCGGAACAAACCCAGCAAAGGTCAAACCTAACTATGCGAAATTCTTGCTAGAAGAGCCAGGATTAAATTTCACATTAAGGCCTGTAGATAGTGTAGTAGGAAATCACATTAATCATTTCGGCTTTCAAGTGTCTAGACCAGAAGAGTTAATAAAGCATAAAGAAAGATTGGAAACTCAAGGGTTCTTCTCTAGAGATGAGAAAGATACAACATGTTGTTACGCTAGGCAAGATAAATTTTGGATCACTGACCCAGATGGCCATGAATGGGAATTCTTTTTCACCAAAGAAGACACTGAGGAAGACACTATTAATAATAATTGCTGTGCTTAATATGAAAAGGGAGGGAGAAATACTTATGAATGATTATGAGTATGAACAAATGATGAAAGAACAAATGCGCAAACTGGATTTGATTAACAGAGAGGCATGGAAATATGAGCCCTTTTATCGATCAAAGATGTCTATCTCAATCAAATCCCTCTATTCTAAATTAACTAGAAAATTATTTCGAAAACAACAACCTGTACCTTGCTGCATAAGCTAACTATATTGAAACTGCCAAAGATCAGTTGAAAAGCCTGATCTTTGGCAGTTTTGTTTCATAATTTTATTGGCTTCCTTGATTCATTTGGGCTAAATCATGCATAACGTCAGCGGCAACATCAGCCAATAGCTCTGAAATGTGAATTTCTCGAGATGTTTGTGCGCCATGTTTTAATACTTTGCCTATCAAATATTGTGTTTTATCTTCACCAGCACGTTCGATAAACATTTTGCGTTCAAGGTCGATGGCTGCTTGTTCATCTTTAAGTGCTAAATCAACAATATCCTTTATCATGTCTATATTGCGATGATCAAGGAAAGTTAATGGAGGTACAACTTGTTGTAGCATTTCTTCAATAGAATCTGATGGAATATGACGTGTAATTAGACCAAAACGCTCGGCAGTAGGAGCATCCATATCTGCACTCGTCAAGAGGAATTCTAAAGCTCTTGTACGGCCTAATCGTCGTGCAGCTTGTACGCTTCCTTGTCCACCTGGAGGTATGTTTGTACTTAACTCGGGTTGAGCGAACACTGCATTTTCAGTTCCATATACTATATCGCAAGCCATAACAAGTTCATTTCCACCACCTCGTGCTGCACCGTCAACTATTGCAATCGTAATTGCACGCATGTTCTTAACGTCCTCAATTAATTGCATAAAATTTTCCGTTCCTGTTATACCTTCTTCTTTACGATTTATAACAAGCACATCTAAGTGAGCACTGAAGAAATGTTTATTGTTTGAACGGAAGATAACCACTTTATTATGCTCATCCTTATTTAACTCACTTATTATTTGTTGCAATTCAACAATTAGATCATTTGAAAGTAAATTTACTTCACCATGATCTATGAGCAAAGTTGTAAAGCCCTCACCTTTCTGCACAGTTACACTTGTTGTATTCAAAATGCTACCTCCCTTTTTTATTTACTTTAGTTAGTCTTTCTTTCATCAAAGAAAATATTATTTTTTTATTTGAATTATGCAATGTATGAAGCTCTTTAAGAGTACTGATAAATGGCAATAGCACGACTTTTTTTCATATACCTAAAAGCTCTAAAATTATGAATATTTGATAGTAAGATGGGGTTTATCTGAACCCATAAGGTATACATGTATACTGCTTAGAAGAAAAACATCATTTAATGTAAAAGTAGCTTACTGAGTAGATTTTGTAATGTACAAAGAATCTTTCATCATTGTAGAAGCATAATAGAAGGGAAGGATATTACAATATTTAGAAAAGACAATACCTTGTAGCAATAAATATCTTGAAAAATTTTGTATCTGACCTTTTAGAGGTAATATTCTAAAAAACATGCCATTAATAGTACGGTTTGTACATAAAGTGTTAGTAATTGTTAAAGATTATGTGATGACAAACTTACATTTTGGTGCAAATCACAAAAGTATTATCTGGATGTACGAATAACAAATTATACTGCATTTAAATATGGGAAGGGCATATAATAAATCACTGTTAATATCTTTAATTAAAATATCTTGAATTAGAGATAATTTTAGTGTAAACTATTTATGAAAGAAAAGAAAAATTATAAGGAGTGAAGCATCATGAGTTTAAGACCATTAAAAGGCAACCATCATGTTTCTGCCATAACAGCTAATATAAAAGAAAACTATAATTTTTATACAAAAACACTTGGTTTACGTTTAGTAAAAAAAACGATCAACCAAGATGATACTTCTATTTATCATTTATTTTATGCAGATGAAAGAGGAACTCCAGGGACAGATTTGACTTTTTTTGAAATCCCTAATGCTGGAAGAACTTACAAAGGAACCAATAGTATTACCTTAACAGCATTACGTGTTAAGAGTGATGATTCCTTAACCTACTGGAAAGAGAGGTTTGAACATTTAGGTGTAGATCATGATGAAATCTCTCATCATACTGGAAGAGCGACATTAAGCTTTCGTGATGTTGAGGGTCAACGACTGGTTCTTGTATCAGATGAAAATAATAAGGGCGTTCAAGGTGGGAAGCCGTGGGATAAGAGTCCAGTACCAGTCGAGCATGGCATTGTTGGGTTAGGTCCTATTACTTTAACTGTAGCACATGCTGAATCCACTGCAAGATTTTTAACAGATATTCTAGGCTTTCGTGAAACTCGAAGCTTTCCTTCCTATGCAAAGGAACAGGATACAAATATTCGTGTTTTCGAATCAGGTGAAGGAGGTACTGGTGGTGAGGTTCACCTAGAAGAACGAAGTGATCTTCCAATTGAGAGACCAGGAAGAGGAAGTGTTCATCACTTGGCTTTCCGTGTTGAAGATCGAGAAGAATTAACCAAATGGGTGGAGCGGTTGACTGAGAGCAGAGTGGCGAACTCTGGATTCGTTGAGCGATACTATTTTGGCTCCTTATACTTCCGTGAACCGAATGGGATTTTGTTCGAACTTGCAACTGATGGACCCGGATTTGAATCAGATGAGGACTTTGAGACTCTAGGTGAAAAGTTAGCTTTACCACCATTTTTTGAAGGTCAAAGGGAATCTATTGAGAAGAAATTAAAGCCACTTGATACTAAGGAATAAACAGAGGAGAGGGATAACTTGAAACATATATATAAACAGGGAAGCCGACCAGATTTACCAACATTACTTCTCCTTCATGGGACTGGTGGAGATGAAAATGATTTATTACCTCTTGCAGAAATCATTGAACCTAGAGCATCTATATTGAGTGTAAGAGGGAATGTGGATGAAAACGGAATGGCACGTTTTTTCGCGAGACTCCGAGAAGGAGTATTTGATGAGAAGGATCTAGTGTTTCGCACAAGTGAGCTTAATAAATTTATCGATGACAGCGCTAATGAATATGATTTTAAACGAAATAATGTAATTGCGGTTGGTTATTCAAATGGTGCAAACATTGCTGCGAGCCTTATGTACCATCATAAAAATGCGTTAAGAGGCGGTATATTATTTCATGCGATGGTTCCACGACGCGGGATAACACTTCCTCATTTAAATAATC
This sequence comes from Cytobacillus sp. IB215316, assembly GCF_033963865.1. NCBI lineage: Bacteria > Bacillati > Bacillota > Bacilli > Caryophanales > Bacillaceae > Cytobacillus > Cytobacillus sp. IB215316. The sequence continues at coordinate 183,366 of NZ_JAXBMC010000003.1, forward strand.
TACCAGTGTTCATCAGTGGTGGTAAACATGACCAATTAATTTCTACTAAGGAAACAAAAGAGCTTGTTAGAAATCTTGAAGAATCACATGGACAAGTTACAGCGTATTGGACAGAAGGAGGGCATGAACTTCGAACGGAAGAGCTTAATGCCGCAAAAATTTGGTTTGAGGAAAATTTTATTTAAACGAAGGCTGTTGATGAAACTCAACAGCCATATTTTTATGGTTTCACATAGCGTTCATAAAAATGTTATTGCCTATATTCTTCGGAAGTGGGCTTTTTTTATGTATGTACAGTAGATTCACTATGTAAGATTAGGAGATTTTTAGCTTGAAGATGGTCAAATAGGTGTAGGAAAAAAATGATTTAATGGTATAAAAAATATGACAGAAGAGAAGATATGTAGTTTTTTTATAATACAGTTTGTAACGTTTTCATGGAACGAAATCATGCTCAAACGAGATTGAGTTAAATTTGGAAAAACGCATGAGGAATATAATGACCAAGTATTATATTACAGGTGGAGCAGTTGTCGTAGATAACGAAAGGAATATACTTCTGAAAAAAGATCCTACTAGAGGATGGGAACTGCCTGGTGGACATGTAGAAAATGAAGAATCGATTTCTAACTGTGTAATAAGAGAAGTTAAAGAAGAAACGGGAATTGATATAGAGATATTGAAGTTTTGTGGTATTTCACAAGATATAAAGAGCAATATGTGTCATACTTTTTGGATAGCTCGACATGTTGGAGGACAAATAACTATATGTAATGAAAGTTTAGAGGTAGGTTTCTATAGTAGCCATGATGCAATGGAAATGATACAGCGTGAAGATTTTAAGTATGAACTTCAAAAATGTTTAGATGAAAAGGAGCATCCTTTTTATATACACAGTTAACTGGGTTGAGGATTTCACACCATTCATACTGAATATGGTAAAAAAGTTATATTAACATAAGGCTCATTATGTTTGTTTCTATTGAGACTAAATTAGAATAACAACCAATAGACCTCATTATAAATGATGGAAGATGCCACTAAAGCTTGTAATATGAAGATTTTTCATAGTACGAAAAGTAGCAATAAATAGGAAAATATTCCAATGTATATAGTGTAGAGTAAGTGTTGGCTTTTGCTATACTCTTTTAATTTTGTTGGCCAAGTAACTTTTCTGCTCAACTTCTCGTATTATTTAGCTATATGAACTTTTGGAAAGCTATATATTGACTTCATGTAAAAAGAATTTATACAATATAGATAATTGTTATCTACTGATCTTTTCGTAATTTTGTTGATATCTCTAGCAACAACTTTATGCTAAACGAGATTTTATGCGATAGCATGGTTTTTTAGAAGAAGAGATGTCACAAAATTCTAGTTGGATCACGTTTAGTTTTTATTACGTAAAACAATAATGACTGAAAACAGCTTTATGTATAAAGGAGAAATGGTAATGCAATACAGCGTAGGTGTTGAGTACGCGCTTCATAGCTTAGTTTATTTATGTTCCACTTCAAATATTGGACCCATAGGAATTAAAGATTTAGCAAAAATACAAGGGCTATCAGAAACATATTTATCCAAAATTTTCACGAAATTAGTAAAAGCTGATATTATTACTTCAAGTACAGGCGTGAAAGGTGGATATGTATTAACGCAACGACCTGAAAATATTACTTTTTGGGATGTAGTAAGGGCAATTGAGGGAGAGAAGCCATTATTTCAATGCAGGAGAATAGTTGACAAAAATATGTTTAACGAGCCATGTAGCGAAGGCGAATGTTCTTCAGACATACCTTGTCGAATAAATCTAACGATGTTAGAAGCTGAAAATAAAATGCGGGATTATTTAAAAAGTAAAACTCTTTTATGGTTAAAAGATACATTGGATCAAGAATTACCAGCTGAAACGATTGAAAAAACAGCAGAATGGTTTGATGAGCATATAAAACCTTAATTAAAACCTGAGAAATCCATTGACGCACTATTTTAACTCACCTAGTTCAATAATGAAACTAACTAGGTTTTTTTGTGTTTTTACACAATGATTGAATCTACAAATAAATTACAAATTGGGAGTTGACAAAAATAAGAAATAATATGTATAATCCAGATAAGGGTTATCTATAAAAGCTAAAGCTAATACCATGTTCGTCGTAATTAGATCAATCAACAATTAAAATCGATATTAGTTATAGTAGTTGGGGCTTCACCTAAATTTTTTTGGTTTCTATTACAGATAACTCTTATCTTAATTATATCTGAAGAAGGAGTGTTCATTAATGAAGACAAGATTTATTATGGGAGACGTTGATCCAGAAGCATATAAAGTTATGTTCGGCTTAGAAGGATATGTATCTCATTCCTCAATTGACAAAAAAATGTTAGAGCTTATTAAAATCCGTGCGTCACAAATTAACGGGTGTGCTTTTTGTATTGATATGCATACGAGAGATGCTAGGAAAAATGGAGAATCAGAAGAAAGAATATATGCCTTAAACGCATGGCGAGAAACGGATTTTTATACTGACAAGGAAAGAGCGGTGTTAGCACTAACCGAATCTATTACATTAGTATCAGAAAAACACGTACCTGATGCTGTTTATGATGGAGTGAAGAATCTCTATTCAGAAAAGGAAATTTCAGAACTAATTATGTCCATTATTACAATAAATGCATGGAATCGAATCGCTATTGCTACACGTATGATGCCGATGAAAAATGAACAGTAAATACAGTCAAGGAACTTGAAACAAGTCAGGTGGAAATGAACGCCACCTGACAGACGAATGTAAAAGAAAGGTAGGACTTTTGGGTTAAAATGAAGTGGGAGACCTATAGCATTTTCAATAATCATGAATTTCTAGTTTTCTCATAAACTGTGTTTAATCCATAAAAACATCTGACTTTTTGACATATTAACTGTTTTCTGAAATTTAATTATTAGTATAATAATAAATATTTAATATGTTTAAAAGGAGGTTATGATATGGATTTGTGGCGAAATAAAGAGTTTTCTATATGTACGAATAACGAGTACTTAAATTTAGATATTATTCATCGTTATTTGAGTGAAGAAGCATACTGGTCAAAAGGGATACCGATGGAGAACATCATAAAATCTATAGCAAATAGTTCGTTATGCTTTGGGGTATATAAAGGGGAAGTAGGAACAGAGGGGTGTGCACAAGTTGGCTTTGCAAGAGTAATTTCAGACTTCTCATCTTTTGCTTACCTTTGCGATGTATTCATATTACCGGATTTTCAAAAATTAGGTTTAGCAAAATGGTTATTGGACATTGTTAACAATCATCCCGAACTTACAAATGTTCGAAGATTTATGCTTGCGACGAAAGATGCTCATTCGTTATATACGAAATATGGTTTTGAACATATTAATAATCCAGAATTCTTCATGCAAAAGGTTCGTAAACCTTCGTATCAACAATAACTTGCAATAAAACGATGTTATGTTGTCTGACGGTTTAATTAATCAATTGCAAGATGTATATATCAACAAAGAGAATAATTGATTATCTATTTTACAAAGAATACTTCTTATTTAGGTATTCTTTTTTTATATTCTTATGTCTATATATCATCATGGTTTCGTCAGATTACTTGAACACACAAAGAGTCACTGGAATGAAACTTCTCCAACACTTACAAGATTCTTATTAATTACGACGTAAATTGTCGTAGTTGTATGCTAATTTTTATTTAATAGCACAACACATTATTTTGTATAAGACAGTTTTCGTATTGTTGTCGTACGAATATCGGGAGGTATTTTGTACAAATAACAACAAAACTTACGACTAGGACTATTAATAAAGAAGGAGTGCAATTTCAGTGGCAGAACCATTAAAGAATATGTACACCGAATCATTTTTTATTCAATTTGCTAATATTGTTAAGGAAGCGTATCCTCAGTTTGACTCAAATCATTTTACGAAGCTTATTTACTGTGATGACTGGGATTCAAAAGAATTAAAGCAGCGAATGAGACATATTACAATATGTTTACGTGAAACATTTCCTCCTTCTTATGAAGAGGCATTAGCTATACTATACAGCATTGCACCACGGTGTCGAGGGATTGAATATATATTCTTTCCTGATTTTGTTGAAGTATATGGTCTTGAACATTGGGATATTTCTATAGCAGCATTAGAACACTTTACAAAGTTCTCGACCTCGGAGGGGGCTGTAAGGCCATTTATTATTGCCTCCCCAAAAATAATGATGGAACAAATGCTTCAGTGGGCAAAGCATGATAATCATCATGTTAGACGACTTGCAAGTGAAGGGTGCCGCCCAAGATTACCATGGAATATAGCATTAAAAGATTTGAAAATTGATCCAACACCTATTTTGCCAATACTTGAATATCTCAAAAGGGATTCATCTGAATACGTAAGGAGAAGTGTGGCGAACAATTTAAATGATATTTCAAAAGATCATCCCCATATAGTGAAAAAAATTGCCAAAGAGTGGTATGGTCATGATTCTCACACTAATTGGATAATCAAACATGGCTGTCGTACACTCTTGAAGCAAGGAGACCCTGAAGCTTTAATTCTATTTGGCTTTGATACTCCTGAAGGAATTACAGTCGATCAGTTATCTTTATCATGCGAAAAGCTAACTGTAGGTGATGATCTAACATTTTCTTTCTCTATTACAAATACATCAAAAAGACCAAAAAAACTCCGTGTAGACTATGAAATTCACTTTGTAAAAGCAAATAACAAAACTTCAGCAAAGAAGTTTAAAATAACAGAGAATACATTTGTAGATACAAAAACCTATACGAGAACCCATTCATTTAAGGATCTATCAACTAGAAAGCATTATGAAGGATTGCATATGTTAAAAATCCTTATAAACAGTGAAGAAAAAAAGCAAGAAAATTTTTATTTGTACAAACCCGTTTAAATATGATCAGATTAAAGCTTATATAAAAAAAGCTGACTGAAAAGGTTAGCCGAGTTAAAATGAAAAGGGATTGCCCAATAGATATAAACCTTTGGACAATCCTTTCTTCATATCTTCCATTTGTGTATAGAAATATTATTCTTCCGTTTAGGTCCTTTTAATATTTTTCAATAACTCTAAAAACGAGCTGAAAATGTACAACCTTTATCATTTTTTTCTTTAATCCTTGCTAAGAAATATCTCTAACATTGATCCCCACTTCTTTAGTTTTAAAAAATACGTAAAATGCTTCTAAACCTTTTATCCTGTAAAAAAGAGTAGGTTATACACAACAGCCATCGCTGCAAAAGAAAAAAGGTGCTACGAAAACAAATAGCTATCAACAGCTTATTCACAATCACCATGTGTTTGTGGAGTGGATCTACAGTTTTGTTATTCGCTTTGATTCGTTGTAGGAAAACAACGAGTGATGATAACTGATATATAAGTTGGTCGAGATAACACAAAATGATTCGGTCATTCACATATCCATACATATTGAAAACAGCTAAAATAATTCCTAATAAGCTTATGTTTTCAAAAGTGGAGGTGTGTCATGGAAAATAAAGGAGATAATCAGTCAGTTCATTTTCGTAATGATATACAGCTATCAGGAGTCTTTCAGGAAAATGAAATAAAATCATTGAAGGGAGTTAAGTGGAAGTTTCAAACTGATGGAAAAATATATTCTTCTCCAATAGTTTTTGATGACACTGTATATATTGGAAGTGAAGATAAGCATTTCTATGCAATTGATAAGAAAAATGGGGAAGTAAAGTGGTGTTTTCCAAGCGGTGGAGCGATACGTTCTGCAGCTAGTATTGCCAATGAGCTGGCATACTTTACTTGCACTGACGGCTTTCTTTATGCTGTCCAAATTGATTCAGGTGAGCTATTATGGCGTTTTGAAACAAACGGGGAAGCTATGGTCGACCCCTGGGATTACTTTCTTTCATCACCTATAGTAAGTGAAGGAATCGTCTACTTTGGTAGCGGTGATCATCATATATATGCTGTTCATGCTCTAACAGGAGAAGAAATTTGGAGGTATAAGACTGGAGGTGTAGTACATGCAACACCGGCAATATACAATCAAACATTGTTCATAGGTAGCTACGATGGTTATTTTTACGCACTACATATTCAAACTGGGAAAGAAAAATGGGTGTTTAGGACAATAGGAGACAAATGGTTTCCGAATGGCGACATTCAAGGTTCGGCATCTGTTTCTAATGGGACAGTCTATTTTGGTAGTCGTGATTTCAACCTGTACGCGATAGACGCTGAAACAGGCAGAGGTGAATGGAATTATAAAGTACCAGGAACTTGGGTTATTACAACACCAACTGTGAAAGATGGGCTTGTCTTTTTTGCTTCATCAGACCATTCTAAAATGTTTGCGATGGATGCTAAAAGCGGGCGAGAAAAGTGGAATTTACCCCTCCATATTAATACGTTCGGATCAAGTATAATAGCACATAATACTTTATATTTTGGAAATATGAACGGGAAGTTTTATGCTCTTAACTTACACACAGGAGAACAACAATGGGTATACGAAACCGAATCAAGTAAGGAAGGCTTCGAAAAATGGTTAGATGATGAAGGTAAGTTAGGTGAAGAACTTAATGAACAACTACGAAATGCAAAGGATATTGACGAATATAGTAAAGTTTATGATACGATTATGTCATTAGGGTCAATCATTTCAACCCCTTTCATTGAAAATGGATCAATCTATTTTGGTAGTACTGATGGCTGCATTTATGCACTTGAATAATAGGTGCGGACATTTATAATGAGCTTATCACAACCTACAAACTTCAGGAGTGGAGTATGAATATCATAAAGTTTCCGATACCCCCATTTCCTTTATTTGTGAATGGGGACCAATATGTATTTAACAAGGGAGATCGTCATTTTAGAAGGACATTTCCTGTATTCGATTTACTATATGTAAAATACGGAAAAATATTTATTACTACGAATGATGTCCAATATGAAATAAATGAGGGGCAATATCTTATTATCCTTCCAGGTGAGGAGCATTATGGACATAAAGACTGTATAGAAGGTAGTCAGTTTATATGGCTGCATTTTCAGTATGAAAAAAAGTATGACTTAGAAGTAAATGAATCAATTGATTGGTCCAACATCGTACAGAACATCCCGTCATATATAGAACCAGCAAACCTACTTTTGAAAATTCCTCAATATGCTAAGATACGAAAAAAAGAATATATGGAAAGGTTGATGGATCGAATTATTGCTTCTAATGACCTGCAAAATCCTGAATTATATTTATACCAACAAATATATTTTCAAGAATTTTTTGTTCAGTTACAAAAAGAAGCAATGACTGTTCAGAATACGTCTGAGAAATTAACAGAACAAGTGATCGTTTATATAAAAAATCATTTTCAAGATCAGGTTACTTTAGATAATATAGCAAGAGATTTACTCTACCATCCAGATTATATAACCCGGTGTATGAAAAGAACAATCGGGGTGACACCGATTCAATTCCTAACTCAATACCGACTCTCTCAAGCGAAACATATGTTAACTAATTCAGATGAAACCATTAATTCAATTAGTAAAGGTGTAGGCATCAAAGATTATGCTCATTTTTCAAAGTTATTTAAGCTACATGTAGGTGTCAGTCCTGCAATATACAGAAAAGAGACTCAGCGAAAATAATAGGACTTTGTCTAAAGACCTATAAAACTATGAATTTGACCTGTAAATGTGCCAATTTGACCCGAAAAACATAGAATTTGACCCGAAAAAGTATAAATTTGACCCAATAATGTTTGTAATAGACCGATTAAACAGATAGACAGCAAAATATAGATCATTCTTATGCAGGAAAGCTAAATTTGTAGATAGAATATATATTTACAAATGATAGAAGGAGAGATGATATGATTGTAATGCCCCGCACCACCCCCATCTATATTAAAAAACTAGAAGCTTTAGTGAGAAGACTTCCGCAAAGTCATCCAAAAAGGGTAGGGATTTCAGAACAGCTATCTAAGCGTTTGGCTGGCTTTAAAGGAGAACAAGAAATAGATTTTCCACTAAGCTTTCTTCCTGAAGAAGAATATCACCTTTTTCATGATTTAAGGCTATTTGATGGAACTCATTACTTTCAACTTGATACCCTCATTCTTTCTCAACGTTTTATCCTCATATTAGAAGTTAAAAATATTAAAGGAACCCTCTATTTTGACTCCCATTTTAACCAACTCATACGAACGATAGATGATATAAAAGAGGGATTTCCTGATCCCATTTTGCAAGTGAAAAGACAGAGTGCTCAACTAGCAAAGTGGTTGCGGATAAGTAACTACCCCATAATTCCTATCGAAACGTTTGTTGTTGTTAGTACCCCTAGAACGATGCTTCAAACTTCCTCTAATAATCAATACATTTACAATAAAGTGCTCCATAGTGCAACACTTCCTTATAAAGTGAATGAAATACACAAATCACATCAGAAGGAAGCTCTTCAATTCAAGCAGCTTCGTAACCTTTCTAACGAATTTATTAACAAACATGTGCCATTAGAGGTGGACATACTTCTTCAACAAAACATTTCTCAATCAGATATACAAACAGGTGTCCAATGTCCTAATTGCTTCTTTCTTCCTTTAGAACGAGATTGGGGTAGATGGAGATGTTCACAATGCAGCACAATCTCAAAAGATGCCCATGTACAAACTTTTGAAGACTATGCTCTCTTAATAAACTCTACGATAACCAACTCATCTGCTAGAGAGTTCTTGCAAGTTTCATCGAGTACAATTGTGAAAAAGATATTGTCTTCGATGAAGCTACCTCATAACGATCTCAAAAAGGGGAGGAAATATTACTTAAGTTAGCTAGTCAAACTGTAATTTAACCTTAGAGTGAAGTGTCGACATATTAGTTTTGTAAAATGAGATCTGCCTTTTTCTCAGGAAGTTCATTTTGTAAGTAAAATGCTTCTGCTTTCCAATACCTATTTTTAAACTTTGTGATGTTTCTCTGTGTATTTGTACTTTCACGAAGAAACCTATGATCCCTCGGACAATCTAAATAAACAACATAATCATAAAATTCCCGCCACTCGTATCGCTGAAGGAAAACCCCTTCAATGATAATGACACAATTTTTAGGAAGTGAGATGCTTCTCACATTGCATGAGTCTGAGTCACCTTCATAATAAGGAAGATTGAGCTCGGTTGCATGTTTAAGTTGTTTGAAAAAATGCTCCTTTAGCCAAGCTTTGTTCCACTGTAAATGATAATACTCATACCACTCTTCTTGCCCAGTATTGTAACGGTTTTTTCGCTCAACGATGTGGTCATCAATATGGAAGATATGATATGGAATATTTAATTCTTGCAAATGATGACTAAGCTTACTTACAAGCGTAGTTTTGCCAGAACGACTTAAGCCATCAATGCCTATAATAAATCGATTGTTGTATTCGGTAGTAGTAAGAAGTTGTATTAATGAATTCACACTATGATCCAAATTAAAAAACCCCTGTAAGCTATTTTCTAAATTGTTGTGGATGTTCAATACGTGTTGAAATAACTAAAATCAGCCTTTATCTAAAGGTTTGATTATTATGAAATCTGTACCTTCATCACATTCAGTATTGATACAATTAGGACATGATTTTTGCTCAATTCATAAACGTTACATTGATGAAGTTGCGTTATAAGAAATTATGTAATGCTAAAATCATAATAACAAAGTTTGCAAAAATATTCCTTCTTCACTTTACATAAACAAAGGATGTTTTCGTACGGATGTTGCTTTTCGTACTAACACATAAGCACGTATACATCTAGCGGTCGTGTTATTGGACCAGCCACCAGCTTACTGTCCATTAACAAAGTTTACGAAAAGAGCAAAAAAAAAATCAGTAAGGGCTAGCATGATATAAATATAGCCCTTACTGACTTTTAAGTTATCTCGTTCTTGTCACTCGATTAAAAATAGGATCTTTCAGCTCAAATTCATAAGTGAGACCGTTGACGATTCCTACAACGTGATGACTATCATAAAGCTCTAACATAAATGCTGCCATTTCTTTGGCAGTATGATATTTAGGAATAACGCCTTCATATTGAAAATCTTCAGCATCAATTGAGTGTTTTCCAAATTCTGTTTCAGTTGCAGCTGGAGCCAAAACCTTTGCTTGCATTTTTGCATTTTGATCTTTTAATTCTTGAGCAAGCCCTTCAGTAAATGCACTTACGTAAAATTTAGTTGCACAGTAGGTTACAGCATCTGCAACAATTGTATAGCCGCCACCCGAAGATACGTTGATAAGCTGGGTACCTTCTACATTTGAGTAGTCACGTACATACAGTGAGGATAGTATCGTTAATGCTTCAATATTTAAATGGAGCATTTTTTCTATTTTATTTAAATTTTGTTCACCAATTCCTGCAAAATTTCCAAATCCCGCGTTGTTAATCCATGTTTCTATGTCTAAATCTTGGAGGTCTTCATATAGTTTATGCGCGTTTTCAATTTCCGATAAGTCAGCTACTCGTATGATAACGTCTAGGTCCGGAGCTACCTGTGCGATTTTGGACTTCAATTCTTCTAACTTGTCTTCTCTTCTAGCAACAATAACTAAGTTTTTTCCTCGAGCGGCAAATGCCAAAGCTGCTTCATATCCAATTCCAGAACTTGCACCTGTAATGACGGTATATTTCATTTATCAAATTCCTCCTTGACTCATTTAAATTGATTCTTCTCACATAGATTGTTGTTTTTCTTACTGAACAATAAAGCCGTATACAACTAGAATTCGTGGGATGTTTTCTTCTATAAAACGATATCTTTGCCTTCTAGTTTAGGAATGATAACAACAAAGTTTACGAAAAGAATCCTTAATTTCAAACTGCAATGTAATTATATTCCTTAGAGCTTACTCTAAGTCAAACTTTTTCATACTAATAAATGGATTAGAATTGTCCTATATGTAGATGAGCAATCATTACAAATAAAATCCAGCTCGTGATGACTGTAGAACATTCCTGTTATAAAATGTAAAAAATGTATTTACTTCCATTATATTTTTTAGGTGTAATAAAATATAGATCAAATAGAAATTATTGGAGGTTTGATAGAGAGGCGTTTTTTGTGAATTTGAAAAAAATAAATTTATGCTTACCAACCTAGAGGTTCGCCTCGCCTTACGCCCAATTATAGATAGGATGTTGTTTCAGGTCATGAATAAGAGGGTGAATTTATTTACAGAGTTGTAAACATTCAAAAAAGGAAATAACACATTTATTCCTTAAGGGAATTGATTAACTAATGTCATAGGCACTCTTAATTGATACTACTAAAGTAAAGAATTCAATATTTAATTAAAATATACATAAAAAAGCAACGATATTACACTGAATGATCAATTAAGAAGGTAATAATATCATAATTATGAAATAATTGTTGAATTTTGTCTAATGATATATTAGCATGAAATTACAATTTTAAATTTTTCGAAAGAAGGTTAAAATTCAAAAAAATTGTAAATACATGTGCATTTAATTTCTTTCCAAAAAAATTCAAGTCATTCGTATGGAAGTACAGTATTGTAAATGAATAACTAAGCATTAATAAAAAAATGAATAGAAGAGGAGAATTTTTCATGTTTAACAAAAATCAATATTTTAATAATCACTTCAAGGAATTATTAACAGAGGAAGAAACATATAATCATTATTTTTATGTAATGAGTATGGCTCCATTAACTAAATATCTTATGTTTCAACAATTTGCTGTATTAATGAATAAGCACATGGCAGTTTCTTTTACTAATAAACGTATTATTATTTGTGAAATGGATTCCATTACTGGAAAATTTACAGAGGGTTTATTTGATATTAATTTAAGTGATGTTAAAAATGTTTCACTAAAAAAAGGATTGCTTAAGACTAAAATAAATATTACATTCTCTGATGATTCAGGTATAATGCTAAAACCTAACAATTTTTGTATAGGCCTATCTAATCATAAACAAAATTTAACAAAATTGATGAAACTATATCAATAATTTGTTGAAGGAAAAAATAGAAGAGCAACAAAATTTGTTATGTTGTTAATTTTGTTCTTTCTTTGAACTTTTCTAACAAATATAAAGTCTTTCTAATAAATATTTATAAGAGAAATTTCTTTGTTTATGTTCGATATTTCTTGTTAATTTCATACTTTTTAAGATTTTGTATTATTAACTTTAAGAATAACTTAATACCAATTTGACAATCATATTTTTAGCTCGGAATCCCATGCATCTTTTAATCCATAAAATAATGTAGATGGTCCTTTCTAGCTTCTTCTCGGTTTTGTTCAGAGATACGCAATCTAGTATAGATGATATTTACTACAACAAACATTGTTGCTTATCACAATTTAATTTCAAGCTTTAACCCACAATTCCATCTGTTTGTATAACTTAGTCATGATATAGCCTATACATCCACAAAATTTGTTTCTGGTTCCTTGAGTTCCAATTGGGTATAACTGTGAACGAATCGCTGGTTCATTCTTTTTGCTTTATAGTTCTTATATACTAGGTAAAAAAGAGCATACATTAGGGTGGCCACAGTAACTTAATTGATCGTTAGAAAAAGAAAAAGGTTATGCTTAATTTAACAATGTATGAGGGAGTGTTACATATTGGGGAATAAAAAAAATGTTAATAACTACGAAGAGGGCAGTTTTTTAATTGATATCTTTGACACAGTAAAAGATATTATTACATTACTATTTAAAGTAGCGGTTTTCCTTATAACAGCTATCAGTTTTATAGGTGCTTATGCTAATACTATTGTAGTAATATCTGCTCTATTACAAGCAGAGTGGGGGAATATGTTATTGCATTTATTTACTGTTTTCTTCTTTATACTAATTATTTTTATCTTATCGAAATTACGAAAAGCTACTGTCGTTTTCACATTAGAATTTTTTATATTCGGTAATGCTTTTGGTTTTCCAAATGGGATTACGTTTATTTCTTTAGTCCCATTAATCACTTTAATAACAATTACTGATCCTTTGCTAAATATAGAATTGAATTTACTGAATATAATTGTGTATTTAGCTGTGAGTATAGGCATGGCTATACCTGTTTTTTCTAAATTTTCGAAATGGTATTTTGCTAGAAAATGAAGATTGTACACCATTATAGTAATACTCTTATCATTTCAAGTTAGATTTTACGTTCAATATAGCTAGAGAAAAGTAGATTTTCATAATATATAAGTTTTTTTGTCGGTTATATGGAATATCGTGTAAAAAAATAGTATAATTTGCAGAGGAATATATTCCTAGTTTTTAAAATTTGTTTACAAGAATTGTAATGCTAGTTTATTTCTAATTACGTAATATGTAAAACCAACCAATAGAGAGGTTCTGTAACTTCATCAAAAGGGGCTGACTTCTAACAATGCAACTATCCCTATTTAAAGGAAGTGTCATATATAATTGTGTACTTCCTGAAAAGAAAAAAGGTCAATATTGGATTACTTTCAACAACAATTTTGAGTATGGGGAAAAAGTTATGAGTGTTGAAGGGGTTGAAGGGGATTGGATACTAAAGTCTAATAGAAATGCATACATAATTGACGAAAATAAACAAAGAATTAAAGAAACGAAAATAGTGCCAATGGAAGTTTATAAGATTTATTTACAGGAATCTAAAGAAACTGTCATATTATTTTCTGAACCCATTACTAACGATAGAAAAACTTTTCATAAACTTTTGCTACCAATAGAAAAAAAGTTGCTAATAGGTCGCTCAGAGGATTGTGATATACAGTATAATAGTAAATTTTCATCCACAAAACATGCGGAATTGGATATATCCCGTGATAGCATAAAAATTAAAAATCTTAGCAATTCGAACGGGACCTATATTAATGATAAAAAAGTTTATGAAAAATCTCTACACCCTGGAGATATCGTATATATTATTGGACTGAAAATAATAATCGGTAAAGGTTTTATAATGGTTAATAATCCCGATGGTCTAGTTGTGTATGATCAAACAATATTAAGGCCATTTAAGAAACAACAAGTTAAAGTCTCAGACGACGTTGATTTTGGAGATTGGGAAGGTGACAATTTATCGGTCACTAAAACCTTTTTTCGTTCACCAAGATTTAAGAAGGAAATACAAAAGCCCAAACTTAAAATTGACCCACCTCCAGCAATGGTAAACATGGAAGAAACCCCATTAATGTTGATGTTAGGTCCATCAATTACTATGGGATTAGCATCTTTATTTACTGGTGTATTTGCATTGCAATACGCATTAAGTAGTAATGGAAATATCATGTTTGCGATACCTACACTGATGATGTCCATAAGTATGTTAGTTGGTACCATTTTATGGCCAATTCTTACAAGAAAGCATGAAAGTAAGAAACGGCGTGAACGTGAGCAGCTTAGACAAAATAAATATTTATCATATATAAATGAGATTCGTGAAGAAATTAAGAAAGAATGTTCGTCACAAACACAAATATTACACGAAAATCATGTAGATGTTAATGAATGTGCAGAAAGAATTATGAACATTTCAAAAGCTTTATGGGAAAGAACTCATGAACAAAATGACTTTTTAAAGTTACGCCTCGGGTTAGGGAATTTACCATTTGAAGCTGATTTAAAGTATCCGGAAAAGAAGTTTTCTTTGGAAGATGATCATTTACAGGACGCACTATATAAACTAGCTGAAGAGCCAAAAGAACTTATAAATGTCCCAATTACTTTTTCCCTTACTCAAGATTGGATAAGTGGCATTATTGGAAATAGAAAATACCTAATTGATCTCGCAAAGAGTTTAGTTATTCAATTAGCAGCTTTACATAGCTATGATGAATTAAAACTTGTTTTTATTTATGACAAGAAGGAACATGATGTATGGGAATTTGTTAAGTGGCTACCACATGTTTGGAACAAAGAAGATAATATTCGTTTTGTTGCATCAGATTCAAATGAAGTAAAAGAAATGTCAGCGTATATCGAAAGTGAAATAGTGAAACGTGTAGCAGAAAATGATCAACAAGAAGATGATAATGTTGTAACACCATACTATGTTATATTTGCGATTGACAAAAGTTTAACTGAAAAGGCTGAAATGATTAACTCCATATCGAATCTTAAAAAGAATTATGGCTTTAGCTTATTATATTTATATGATGAATTAGTTAATTTACCGAAAGAATGTTCTCTAGTTATGGATATTGAGAAAAATATCTCAAAAATTTATGATAAAAACGATCTTTCTGGAAAATATATTCCTTTTGAACCGGAATTCTATTTAGGTAAAGAGGAGCTAAATCTTGCAGTAAAACTAGCAAATGTACAATTGAATTCTTTATCATCAGAGTATTTATTACCTAATATGATAACCTTTTTAGATATGTTTGAAGTAGGTAAGGTCGAGCATTTAAATGCATTGACTCGCTGGAAAGAAAATGACCCGACCATTACTTTAGAATCAAGGATCGGTGTAGATACGAGCGGCAGATGGTTCAACCTTGATTTACATGAGAAGTTTCATGGCCCACATGGTTTGATAGCAGGAATGACAGGTTCAGGTAAAAGCGAATTCATCATGACATTTATATTATCTCTTGCTGTGAACTACCATCCAGATGAAGTTGCTTTTATTCTCATTGATTATAAGGGTGGGGGGATGGCAAACTCCTTTTCGAATTTACCCCATTTAGCAGGGACTATTACAAATTTAGATGGAGCAGCTGTAAATCGATCGTTAATTTCTATTCAAAGTGAACTTAAGAGAAGACAAGCTATCTTTAGTGAAACAAGTACAAAGCTAGATATAAGTAATATAGATATATATAAGTATCAGAAGCTCTACAGAGAAGGTAAAGTTGAAGAGCCACTCCAACATTTATTTATTATCTCTGATGAATTCGCGGAATTAAAAACACAGCAGCCTGAATTTATGGAGCAGTTAGTAAGTGCAGCAAGAATTGGAAGAAGCTTGGGGATTCATCTCATTTTAGCAACTCAGAAGCCTTCTGGGGTTGTTGATGATCAGATTTGGAGCAATAGTAAATTTAGAATTTCCCTAAAGGTACAAGAAAAAGCAGATAGTATGGATGTTATTAAGAGGCCTGATGCTGCTGAATTGTCTGTGACAGGAAGATTCTATTTACAGGTAGGTTTTAATGAGTTATTTGAAATGGGGCAATCAGCTTGGGGAGGAGCCCCGTACTATCCAACAGACCGTATTGAAAAACAGAGAGATGAGACTGTTACTGTAATTGATAACTTAGGTCGAATCGTAAAAGAGACCAAAATAGATAAACGTAAATTATTAAACCCTAACCCACCTAAACAAATGGATGAAATTACAAAATACCTAGCTTCTATTGCTCAAGAAGAAAATATACACGTTAAACCAATATGGTTAGACCCAATACCTGATATGATTTATTTAAATGAATTAAATGAGAAATATAATATCCAGGCATCCAAGACAATTATTAACCCATTAATTGGTGAAGTCGATGACCCAGTAAATCAACGTCAGTTCGGAATGACATTCCCGCTTTCAAATGAGGGTAATGCAATTATCTATGGATCCGCAGGAAGTGGAAAAACAACTTTCTTGACAACATTTTTATATTCTACCATGGAGAACCTTACACCTTCGAATGTCAATGTATATATTTTAGATTTTGGTGCAGAAACTCTTAGAGCCTTTTCAAAAGCACCTCATGTAGGAGATGTCTTATTATCTGATGATAAGGAAAAAATTAACAATCTCTTTAAAATGCTTTATAGTACAGTAGAAAAAAGAAAGAAGCTTTTCTCTGACTATGGTGGTGATTATCAAGCTTATATTAGAACAACTAATGAAGAAATAGCAACTATTGTTGTAGTTATTCACAACTATGCTGGTTTTGCAGAAACATATGAGGAACATGAAGAAGCAATCGCATATTTAACAAGAGAGGGACTGAAGTATGGTGTCTATTTTGTTGTTACTGCACTTAATACGAACGCAATAAGATATAGAATCCTTCAAAACTTTGGGCAACTATATGTATTACAGCTTAATGATGTATCAGATTATTCTGCAGTACTTGGTAATATTGATGGTGTGTTGCCTTCAAAAGCAAAAGGAAGAGGGATATATAAAACAGACCGAACTTACGAATTTCAAATTGCGAATGTGTTTTATAGTGAAGAGGATACATTTAATAATATTCGAACTTATTGCGAGGACTATACAAAACAATGGAATCATAAATCAGCTAGCAAAATACCAATTCTACCGAAGGTCGTTAATATTGATTACTTTAGAGAAGAAATAGGTAGTTACAGTGAGAATATAACACCAATTGGTATTGAAAAAGCGAATCTAAATGTTGCTTATTATGACTTTGGAAAGTCATATATCAATCTCGTTACTTCTCAAAGTTTAAATATGACAAATTTTGTTCAAGGTCTTACACAAGTTATTGCTGCTAATGGTCATTCAGATGTGGTGGTACTTGATCAGGATCATTTATTTATTAAAGAAGATAATCAAGAATATCGTTATATTTCAAGTGAAAACGAGTTAGACCCTACAATTGAGGAAATGTTTAATCTTTTAGTAAATCGAAATAACCTATATAAAGATGCAAAAGAGCATGGTGATGAACTACCTATTTTCGACGAAGTCACATTTGTTATACATTCTCTTACCAGTTTATTTGGGAAAATATCAGAAGATTCTAAGGAGAAATTAACGATTTTACTGGAAAAGGGAGAAATTGAATATAATGTGAATTTTATAATATCTGATACAATTGGTAATTTATCATCTCTTTCTTTTGACAACTGGTATAAGAAACATTTATCACTAACTGATGGAATCTGGATAGGAAATGGTATTTCGGATCAGTATCAATTAAAGCTAAGCATGACTAATAATCTGTATCAAGAAGTTGAAGAAGGCTTCGGCTATAAGTTTGTTAATGGTAAAGTAGCACTAGTCAAGCTATTAACCCCATCTATTAAGCAAAGTGCTGGTAGTCTAGTGGAGGTGTAGTTTTGTGGAAAAAGTTCTAGTGGAAATTTATATACCAGTAATAAATCAATACTATGATGTTTATCTCCCACTGATAAGCAAAATGTATGAAATTGAAGAACTATTAGCAGCTGCTTTTAGTGAAATTTCAAGTGGTTATTTTGTAGCATCAGAGGATATAGTGATTTGTGAGAAAAATACTGGTCGTATATATGATGTTAACAAATCAGTTATGGAACTTGATATAAGGAATGGATCCAAGCTGATGTTGATATAAATAATTTAGATATGAAGGAAGGGAGACTTACTTATGTCAAGAAAAATTGTTGTTGAACCAAGTAGGCTTGAAGAGGCAGCTAGTAAAATAGATTCTCAAGCTGCTGATTATGAAAAGCAGTATAATCAACTATTTAATGAGGTTGATGGAATGGGTGCTGCCTGGAAAGGTGCTGATAATATGGCATTTGTTACACAAATTAAAGGTTTTACTGATGATTTCCAGAAGATGAGAAAGTTAATGATGGATTACTCTGAGTTTTTAAAACAAAGTGCCAAAGTTTATCGTCAGACACAGAGTGAAACTATTAGTCAAGCTAAGACTTTAAGAAACTAGTCTATTTATTTACTATAAAGGAGGATTTTTAATATGGCTACTGAAGGTATCAATATATCATTAGGTGAGGTTTCCAAGACAGCAGGAACAATTCGAAACATAAATCAAAGCTTAAATTTAAGACTCGAGGACATTAAGAAGGAAATGAATAATCTTGCGTCAACTTGGCAGAGTGATGCATCAGAAACAATTAGAAGTAATTTTAATGCATTAGCTCCTAAATTTGAAAACTATAGAGAGATTGTAGAATCTTATGCAAAATTTCTCGATAATACTGTTCAAAACTATAACACTGCAGAGACTAACATTAATAGTAATGCAAGTGCTTTTAGATAGTATGTATTGTGGGGGGCAATTTGCCCCCACTTCTACAAAATAACACAAAGAAGTTGTTTAGTATGGATGATTGATCCACCCTTTTGGATGACATGGAAGAAATAATTAATATACCGTTTTGCCCAAAATGGTGGATCTTTTTTTAAAATGATTATTACAGGATTAGGAAAGGCGTACTTTCCTGTTCTTGTCTAAATTATAGAGAAATTGAAGGGAGAGTGATAGCCCATGGGGATAAATGTTAGTGGAGCAGTTAGTCAGGCTAGAGAAATAGGAAATAAAGGAAATGAACTTCAAAGAATAAAAAATAGTTTAGAAGATTTTAGAACAAATTTAAATAGTGGATGGAAAGCAGAGGAAATGGTATATGTAAACGAGGCTATTGACAATATAAAACTACAACTTACAAAAATAACGTCCAGCCTAGATTCTATAGAATCAAAAATTATTTCAACTGCATATGAAATTAAAAGAGAAGAAGAGCGAGAAGCGGAAGCTAGAGAAAGAGCTCGAGAAAGAGCTCGAGAAAGAGCTAGGGAAAATGCTCTCAGCTAGAATTGATAATTATATTAAAACGTTAAGGGGGGAGGTTATACAGTGGGAAAATTATCTCTTAACAAAGAAAAAATCGAAAGTACAAATTCCGGCTTAGCTATTAGCCTATCAAATATTTCTAGAACTAAGCTAGAATTAAATTCATTAAGCAATCGAATTGATAGGAAAATTATTTCTCGAAATGGTATACATTATAGCTTAAATAGAGTTTCTGATGATTTAATAGAAGTAAAAGATGATCTGCAAAAAATTGAGCATTTTGTCAATAATTCTGCAAATAAATACTTTGAGATGGACGATTATTTGGTGAATTTAGCGTTAGCTCTCGGTAATAAAAGTGGGGATACATATTTCTCAAGGCTGAAACTTGACCCATATCAGTTACTAAACACTCGAGATACAATAATAGATCTTATTAAAGAGATAGCAAGCTCAGAAACTCTGTTAATGTTAGATCAGAACTTAAAATTTAAAGTGATAAATAGAGATGGCAAAAGCTTTATAACACTACGTGGAGCACAAATGACAGTTCCATCTGACTACATTAATTACAGAAACTTACTTGTCCAACATCTTGGTGGAAATTATGGAACGTTTAAAAAAGGGTTTGTCAATCGAATGATAAACGGTGGTGGAATCCCATTGCACATGGGAGAATATGGAATAAATAACAGCGATCTCAGTAAATTTTCTAATTTAAAGTCAGTTCAGCAATATATTGAAGTTTTAGATAATAAAGTGAAAGTTTTTAATGTTGCTGGAAGTTCTTTCGTAAATGAGTTGAAGGTATGGGATGACTTTAATTGGAGCAATACATCTACATTAACGAAAACAGGCAAATTCTTGGGAGGAGCTGGCACTCTATTAACCGGCTTTGAAAATTTACATGAAACCTTCTATGATCCAAAAACAGGATCTTATAACTATCAGGGTATGAATCAAGTAGTAGATTTTGCAGTTAATGTTGGTGTTGATATAGGTATGGGTGCAGGTGCTACGGCTAGTGGGGCTGCTGTGGGGTCATTAATTGTACCACCAATAGGTACAGTGGTGGGTGCTGGTGTAGGTGTGGCTATCAATTTCGGAATTAATTATAAGTTTGGAGAGCCACCTCAGAGTATTGTTGACCATACAAAAGACCTAGCTAGTAAAGTAGTAGATGAAGCAATAGATGTAGTTGGAGAAGCTTTTGATGGGGCTGTAAAGCTTATAGATGGAGTTGGTGACAAGTTAGATAATCTGTTTTGGTAGGTGATAACATTTATATGAAGAATAATTCAAAAGAAGCAAACTATTATTTGTTAAAAAATGTCGCAACGTATCGTTTGAGTCCAGATGGTATTTCAGCCGGTTTATTTTGCTGTTTACTTGTTAGTATACTGATGAACCTCTTTTTGTATTTTGCTGTAAATAATAACTTTAATGTTCACCAAATTTGGCAGCCAATTTTAAAAGTATCAATTATCCTTACAATTATACAATTTTTCATAACAGTTTTTTATGCTAATTATTATAGAGCCTATAAATATCAAAAATCTCAAATATACATCTTTTGTTTTGTTACATTAAAAATGCAGATAGAAGTATACTATGCATTTTTTAGTTTTAGTATGAGTGATGAGCTTAATAGTAATACGATCAATTTGGTCATACTGCTGCTAATAGGTGGTTTTATATTACTTGGACTTTCATTAATGAGAGCATTTTTTCGTATTTTACAAGGTAAATGTAAGGAAAATGGTCCAGGTCTTCTGAATTTTAAGCAATCAAAAGGCTATTTAAGTTTGCCTTTTATTATAATTGCTACAGTTGTAGGAGTTTCATTAACAAACGGAAATGATGTAGATTTTTTTAATTTGATAACTATGTATTTTTTTCCATTATCGATTGCTATTGGTGGGCAGTACGTAATGGCTTTACTATGGCCAGAATTCTTTTTATTGGCATACTGTAAAAGTAAGTTTGGTTCTTTTATAATACCTGTTCCACTACGACATAGGAAAAAAAGAGGGGTAACAAGATGAAAATAAAACGTTGTCCAATTGTTTTTAATAACATTATAAGTTATACAACGAAGTGTAGTCATGATGAATGGCCTCATGCAGCTAGAGAGTTAAGAAATGCAGTGATCAAGAATGGCTTGTATGGTACAGGGCCAATCATATATCAAGTTTCTGATTTTGATGAAGCTGTGAATGAAGCTCAGTATACTTTTTATATCCCAGTAAATGCAGCTGTGAAAATGGCTGAAAATGAAAAATATCGTTTCATGGATAAATTGAATATTCCTGACGGCTTACTTATCAGGCATGCAGATTTGGATGAATCAATAGGTCAATCATATCAACTTTTACAAGCATGTGCAGAAGCTAATGACTTTTCTTTACAAGAACCTTTTTACAACATATATCTAGATGTATATGGGGATGGAATTATAGATATCTTCGCTCCAATTAAGGAGGAGCGTAATGATTAACCATAATGATTCAATTAGATGTACGAATGTAATATCTAGGAAGTACCGTTTTCATTACAAAGAGATGGAGGCGGCCTTATCTGATTTTACGAATGATGTTGTAAAGCTAAATGCAACAATTAAAGGGCCTCTCTTTTACTCTCTTAATAATATACCAAAAGATGAAATAATGAATGTAGAATTTTTTATGCCCGTAAAAGAAGATAAGGTTGATATTTATGATGACATGCTTTTTCAAAGTTATTTTAATATAGAAAACACAATTTCCATTTGTATTCATAATGAATTTGAAACGAATACAGAGGTTGGTTATAAAATACTGTTTGACTATATGGAACAAAAACATTTACGGCAAGTCACACCTATTTTTCATGTGATGTCTGGAGATCAAACAATGCAATATGTGTTTATAAAAATTGGTGTAACTCAAGAAGACATAAAAGAAATATGGAAATAGTACAGTATACTGGTTTATTGATTGTGATGTTTGACCTTTAATTATCCAATTGAAGGATTGCGGAATGAATCAATCGTGTTGGATAGTTGTTTTAAGCTGTAAAATAGCAATAAAGTTGCGAAAAGAGCCTTATAAAAGGTGGGGAGAATATAAAGCGAGATAGAACAGTATTCATTCATGTGATAATTTAGAAAAATATTTTTTCTGATTCTTTTAATTTTCTAGACCAGTTTTTTATAATCGCAAATTGAGAGGGTTGGGGAAAAGGAGTATTCTGATGGGAACGACAATCTACCAATTAAACTATCAATATCAAGGTGACTCGTATTTTATTATTGATGGAAACAAAGGTCATCGTCTTCAAAGTGATGAGTTAGATTTATTACAAGCGAGAACCATACAAGACCCTTTGACTAAAGGCCTTATACCTTTAGAAATAAGTGAGAATGGTTTTGCGGTCTCTCTTCAATATAGCATTAGTTCAAAGCGACCTCTATCATCTGCTTTACAAGAAAAATCAATTTCCATTGAACAATTTTATAAAATAATTTTCAATTTAACTTCAATCATTGATGAGGGTTGTAAATATAAGCTAAATGAAGAACACTATGTCCTTCACCCCGATTTTATTTTTGTTGGTGAAAACATCCAAGATATTCATTTACTATACTTACCTTTAAAATATATAACAGATAAAAAAACAGTTTCCGAAGAGCTTAAGGGTTTATTGGTAAATATGATTATATCAGTTAATAATATGTCTGGAAATGGATTTCAGGAATTAATGAGTCTGTTAAATGATTCTTCTTTCTCCATCGGTAAAGTGAAGGAGCTAGCAAGCTCTCTTACATCTGGCAATTCTCAAATACCCTTTAATTCAAAGTCTATGGAAAGCATTGTTCCTTCGTCGAAAAACACTGGACAAAAACAAAATAATATCTCCGAAGAAGTACAGGTGCACAAAGGGAAAGATTCAAGGCTTGTCAAAATAATGACGACGATATTTTGCGTTATTGGGATAATATTTATGTGGATTTACTATTTTGACTCACCAAGTGAGAAGTTATTTTATATATGTTTGACCTTAAGTGTTTTGGTTATATGTGTACCATTAATGACCCTAACAATCTTTAAAGCTACACTAGCTAATCAAAAAAGAAAAAAACAACATAATTTTACTGACAGGCAACCCAATGATCTGAAGCCATTAAATCAACCTATCGTTGAAGTAAAAGTAGATGATTTACCTAATAGTCAGCAAAAGACAACTAGTTTATCACAAGAGCAACCAGATGCAACGGTTTTATTAAACGATCAATTAATTTTACCAACAAAGAAAAGACATCCGATTCTTGAGAGGAATAAAGAAGGGGTTATTGAAAAGGTAGAAATTGATTTGGATTCGTTTACTGTTGGTAGAAACTCTGAAACTGCTACCTATTCAATTCAATCTCCTGGAATTTCACGAATGCACTTTGAAATTGTATCTGGTGAGAAAGGGTATGCATTAAAAGATCTAGGTTCAAGTAACGGTACTAAGTTAAATGAAAAAAAATTAGAATCATTCAAAATATACACTTTAAAAGATGGAGACATCATTACCTGTGCAAAGGAAGAGCTCAAATTTAGAATGGAATCTTGAGGCTACACTCAAGTATAAAATTTATTTCGCAGGATTTAAACTTATCGATGTAAAAGAGTACGTGGCTGTTGGATTATTTGTGATGTTATGTCATATACTAGATGCAATATGCACTTATTATAACGTGTTTTCTCAATGTTATATTGATGGTAGTAAAAGCACTCACACTTCAATGTATGAGTGCATAATACTATCTGCTAATTAATTTAGAAAAAAATGATTTCTTTGTTCTACTATGCTGAAGGTTAATATTTGGTGCGATAATGTTAATTATTTGTTGTATCGGCTCTGTTAGAACCTCTCTTACTTCCCTATCTTCATATGGAATTTGACATTGGTAGTGCGCTCTATAAACATGCATTGGATCAATGTAAGGTACCTTTAAAGATTTTTTTAAATCAATTCCCATCTCACCTAACATTTTAGTGTTAATCCCATCATTCCAACGATTGAATATAAAGACAATATTATTTGATTTTTGTTGCACGTCTTCGAAGAAATTAAAAATTTCCTGGTTTGCAAATATTTCTTGAGGAAGAGGATCTATGACAACAAATACATAATCCATTTCATAAATCATTTCCTTAATACTATTGCTAACATTTGCACTAACATCTATGCTACCTATATCAAGGAGAGTGATAGAGGACCTTGATGTGTACATGAACTTTAATAATTGGTCGTAGGAAAAATTATTAATGCTATCTTTCCGGCTGTCTGTAACTAACCAGTCAATATTATATTGTTGAAAGATACTATCCTTATCAATAAAATTATTCTCTTTAATCAGATGAGGTACACTAGTGAAAGGATGTTTCTCTGATTCAGACAATTCTATTCCAAGCATATCAAATAAATGAGTTTTACCAAGTTTATAAACTGGATATTCTAGAACTGAAACAGAAATACTATTCTCAGCTAAGGCTTTTGCTAGATTAGTAGTGATAAAACTTGAACCAGCCTTCATAGTTAAGTTTACAAAACCTATTTTTTGACTCTTAATAAAGGATTGTTCAACATTTGCTTTATTGTTAGAATCCTTATTATTCTCGAGTGCTGGTGTGCTTAGTAAGGTAGTTGTTTCAAATGAGGTAGTATGAATATTTTGAAGATCTTTTTTTACCTCAAGTGCACTTTGGTAACGTTTGTTAGGGTCAAATTGAACAAGTTTATCAATGATTTCACACAATTTTATAGGTAAATCATCTCTCATATCTTTTAGCGGTCTTTGTGTTGATAACAAGTACTTGCCGTTGCTTAATAAAAAATAAAGCATAGCCCCTAGTGAAAATAAATCTGTACGATGGTCAGTTTGCATACTTTCAAATTGTTCTGGTGCGGCGAAACCAACTGTGCCAATTTGGACAGTATCAGATTGCTGCCCTTCTTTATATTTTCTAGCAATACCAAAATCAATAAGTTTTACTTCTCCATGATCGCCAACCATTATATTTTGTGGTTTTAAGTCACGATAAATAATGGGATTTGGTTGCTGATTATGTAAATACCCCAACACGTCACAGATTTGAATCGCAAATTTAATTATCTCATTAACATCGGCGGATTGATTTGTATCTTGAAACCATTCAGCTAGCGTTTTCCCCTTGATATAATCCATGACTAAAAACGATTGACCATCCTCATCAGGAGGATAAAAGTCAACAATTTTTGGCATGTTAGGATGGTCTATTTTCACAAGTATTTTTGCTTCATCAATGAACTGTTGCGAGTATTTTAAATCCATTGTTGATTGCTTTATAGCCCATAGCTTTCCTTCTAATTTTAAGTCTTTGGCAAGAAAAACCTTTCCCATTCCACCTTGCCCTAGTTGTGAAACTATTTGATATCGTCCAAATAAAATATGATCATAGGATACTTGGTTATGATGATTACATGATGGGCATGTATTTGTTCCATCAAATAATTGCTGCCCACATTGCTTACATTGTTGTACCATTACGACTCACTTCCAATTAATAAGGCATTTTTACTTAGTGATAGACAATTCATGAACAAAGATTCAAATCACTTTATTATATAAATAATGACTGTAGAAAACTTTGTCATTTAACTCCCTCCATATAGGCCTTTATATAGTGTTGTGAGGATTAAATAAGATTAGCATGTCAAATGGGGAGGAGGTGACTATTAGTTTTGTCCAAAAATGAATCAACTATAATTAAAATCTATTATAATCACAACAATATACATATACAACCTTTTTTACACAAGTTATCCATCAGTTATTTGTTCTATGAAAAATAACTGAAACTAGATATATTGGGATTTTTTTGAAAATAAATCAGTTCATATAAAGTACACTATCTAGAAAAAATTTCTTTGTTATCTAGTAATATCCATGTTATTTTTAAAATAGAAAAAGGGGAGATAGTATGAAAAATTCGTTATTAATAGAACAAATACTAGGCACCAAAGTAGTTGTTAATGCTATTTCAGTATTTAATAACTACTTTCGTGATATGTTTTTTGCTTTTATTATTATTTCATGTTTATTAATCATACTGTCAGCTTTGATAATAAATATATTTGCTTTGGTACATAAAATGAATCACAAAGGCTTCGGTATTGAAGCAAAAAAAGAGAGTGAATTATGTGGCGATAAACAAAAGTCGAACGATGTAAGTGGATATTCCTTTCGAAGGGGAATAAAAATCAAAAATGATAAGCATCTATATTTGGTAATGATAGCTCAACTGTGTGGTGTCCTTATGGTCGGAGTTGTAATATTTAATATCTATTATAAAGATGAAACATTAGCATATTATGGTTCAAATGTAGTTAGTGGTTTGATTTTTGGCGACGGGGTTGAAGCAATCTCAACATCTACACATACCCTCAATGGAACATTAGATGAAAATCAAATAGAAAGAGAAAATCTTATTAATCAATTATCTGACGAATTATACAGTTTAATATTGAAACAATATCCAGATTTAAATAGTGAAAAAGAAGTGTTGTTAAAAGATGAACTTAAAGAGTGGATTAGCTACAATGTGAATAATATGATAGGGATGGAGTACTTTGAGGAAGATGTGTATGCTATAGAAAAACAAGTAGTACTAATACCTGGAAATCCAAATATTGACAGTGTAGATTTGTTCGATCACGATTTTATGAAAACATTTGCGTTCACAATGCCTATACAACTGTTAACTATAAATTCTAGACATCATGTAGGGAGAGAATACTGGATACGAGTAGTAGTGAGATTTAATAAAAATGTGCTCAATGAATAAATATTTTATAGAATTCACTCTTAAGTAAAGGAGAAGTCATAAAGAGTATTAACTTATTGATTAGGAGGTGAGGAGATGGTTAGAGCAATTATTGTATTTGGTTGTCTTTGTATTGTATTACTTGCGAGTACTATGGTATATAAGTTTCAAGATAATAAAATTGACCCAGTACTTATATCCATGAAAGAATATATAAATGTAAATGATGAATTTTACGATCCCTTAAATGACTTGGACGTGGCGAGTATCAATGATATTGGAGTGGAAAAAAAAGGTGCTGAGTTTAAAGTATACTATGGTTCTAGAGTATTTACGATAGACGATGTTGAGAATATACCACAAGAAGCAATTGATATATTGCGAGGATTAGGGCTTACTTTTCATACTCTTAATAATGGTGAAATTATTTTAAAATACAACGGGGAGAAAGTTGATGAATTTGTATTATAGAATATCATTTGTATTAATGGTAGCCGTTGTTATAGTAGTCTCTTTAATGATAAGTAATAGTGGAGAGGTAGATACTCTCCCAACATTTAAAAGTAAAGTAGTTTTAGATGAAGCATTTATAGGATTGGATCATTTTATTATTTTTACTAGTGGAGAAATTATATATATTGAAAATGTTAATGGAAACTATATTGAAGAAATACAGAAAGTTAATGGTAGTATAGAAGAAGCAATAGATATACTACCTATGGAATCTGTAGAAAAAATTAAGTTTTCGTATTTAACAAACACTGACATGATAGATCCGACTACTTTAAATATAGGAATAACAAGTTCCATTCCATATACGTATCAATCCGATATTGAAAATAGTTCTACATATGTCTCAACTTTAGTAAATGATGGATGGGAATTAATAGCTAAATATAGAAATCATACTTATGTAGATTTGTACTTTAGGAAGAATAATATTTTGGCAAGAGTAATTATACTTAAAGATAAAATGAAGATTTTTTATAATATAGATGGTCAATTGCCAGACCCATGGACATATATAAGTGGAAGGCTTAATAGTTTAAGATAATGAGGAGTGCTTTAATCCACTTGTTTAAAACTAAATATCATATTTATTAAAAAAGCTTTTTAAGGATGCCTTAAAGAGCTTTTTTTATTTCATAACAAAAAAACAAGTGTATAGGTCTAAATGACCTATATTGTAGGTTGAGTGGTCATTTAAATAATAAAAGGTACGAATTAGGTAATTAGACTCATTGATAATTAAATCGTTAATAGTCCATTAGAACTTAATTTTTGAAAAAAAAGTTATAATTAAATGAATGTTAGTGACAAAATTCCTCAATAATTTTATAATAACAGAGAAAAATTATTGGATATATAGTAATATAATGGTTGAATTTAGCTTTTTTTGTATTAATATTAGTAATGATTCTCTTTTGTTTTTCTTTTTTTGTTATAAAACTAGTTATTTTGATTCAGTCTAAAAGTATTACATAAAGCTTCAGTAATAGATTATAACTAGATAAAAATAATGATGTTATATAAAAGCTATAGAAAGTTGGGGTATCATGCGCAGGAAATATGGGCAAAGTGGTCGTCTAAGCTTTTCCAGTATCAAGAGGGCTATAACGCTAAAGAAGCTATTAGTAGGCTTCTTAGTAACGGCTGTTTTAATAGGATCGAATGTAGGACAATATTTTTATATATGGGCACCGAAGACGGATAAGCTCATTGCAAATTATGAAAATGAATTAACAAGCTTAGAAAACACCCTTAATCAAATTGGTGAATTAAAACCTGTGTATACAGTTTTAGCAAAAACAGAACCTGGTCAAGTGATTAAACAAGAGGACTTATCTATTATAAAACTTCCTGAGTCTGTCGTTGGAGAGCATTTCATTACTAAGCCTGCGCAGATTCTTGGAAGATATTATAAAGTGGGTATTGAAACAGGCACGCCACTTAGTCGTGATTTAGTCATGTATGATGAGCCTGACGATACCGTAAGAGAATACGACATCGTACTTGACTATATACCAATAGGACTTATAGAAGGCGATTATATCGATTTCCGAATTACTTACCCATTTGGAGAGGACTATATTGTCTTTTCACATAAAAGAATATATGAAATAAATGGGAAAACAATTAAGGTGAGGTTAAACGAACAGGAAATACACTTTTATCAAGCGGCATTAGTAGACTATTTTCAATTAAAAGGGGTTGGTGCTGCTATTTATATAAATAAATATGTAGAACCAGGCATACAGAAATCTGCAGAGGCTTATTATGCTGTACCAGAAAATATAGTTTCTGTGATTGAAGTTGATCCAAACATTGTAGTGATGGAAGATCAAGAAAAAAATAATAAAGTACGTGAAATGATAGATGAACAATTTGCTGACCTGTCAGAGGAAGAGCTTGAAGAAGTTATTTTTGCATTTGCATCTATATTTAATGGTAGAGAAAATATCATTACTAATATTAATGAAGCGTTAGATGAAGAAGAAGATTCTGATAGTGATCAGTCAGAAACTCAAGTCGTGAATGAGGTTAGTTTGGAAAGAGAAGAAATAGAGGAAAGAGAAGTAATAGAAGAAAGAGAACTAAGAGAGGAAGCTGAGGGGCAAGGAGAATTTAATGCTGATGAACCAGTTGTAACAGGAGATACACAAACAGAGGAAAATATGGTGGATGACTCTAATCCACCGCTGGAAATTGAAGAAGGAGTTGTAGACTAATATGATCATAGGAGTTTGTGGCTATACTGATAAACGTCCAATTATTTATCCATTACTAAAACTCCTGCAGTCAACAGGAGATGTGGTACTTATAAGTAATAATAGGCATTATAAGAGGTTATTAGAAGATAAATCAAATTTAGGTCATATGTCTAATATACTCATTTCAATATCAGATTCTAGTCCGGATGAGATTTTCGAAGAAATTGGCTATGATTCAGATGACTTTGATCACATTATATTTGACATCCAAGAATCGTTACCAGATTATGTAGACCTCATGTTGTATGTGAAGTCATTTGAACCTGATGAAGAAGAATTAAGCTTTTTAGATCTTATAGATAAGTATGAAACTGTAAAAATAACATTTGATCGTCAGCCTGAGAAAGGGGCAATCAATGTTTCCCCAGATATAGGAATATGGGAGACAATTGAAATTATAGAGCATAACCTTGTGCTGGAACCGATACCATCTAACCAGTTAACGAATGGATTATCTAAACTGATGGCTCCGGAATTAAAAATGCCAGCAAAGTCAGTAAAGAAATTGCTTAATAAGAGGTGGAAATTATGACAATGAGGATAGCTGTCATATCACCTGATAGAAGGCAGGGTGGAACAACGGCTAGTATATTATTGGCTCTTGCAATGGCTGAAACCCAAAATTTAACTAGCTGTATCACGTATACCGGAAATAATAACATATCAATGAGTAGTTATTTAGGAATAACAAAAGTTGAAGATAGGACGAGGAATTTAACACAAGTAATAAAGCTATTGGAAGCTAACCTCATTACTGGTAAAGAAATCGGGGATTACTGTACTAAAATAGGTTCAAATATTCAAATTCTAGATACAGCATCCTCTAGTATTACAGATGAAGATAATGCCAAACTATTAGAATATGCATTGGAGCATTTAAGTCATGATGTTGTTATTACAGATGTAGCTACAGAACTTTATGATCCGGTAACACAAGCAGTTCTTGACAAATCTGACTTAATTGTCATGGTGTTATCCCAGTCTCAAGATATTTTTCGAAAGCTTAAGGTATGGCATGAGGAAGGTGTACTGGAGGAATTAGACCGAAGAGGGCTCGTTTTTCTATTAAATCAGTTTGACCCATATGTAGGTGCATTCAGAGATTATAGTAAAAAATTAGGATTTCCACATAGAAGGTTTTGTAAGATTAGTTATAACCCTTTTGTGAAGAAGGAAAGTAATGTAGGTAAACTACATACTATTATGCCTCGCATTGTTAAAAATGATTATAGGATGATAGAGCTAAACAATGATATTAGGGAATGCTTAATGGTCATATTATCTAATCTTGGCCGAGTAACAGTCTGGGGTGATGAGTCTTGAGCTTTAATGCCATATTACTCATCATAACGATTGTAATCATAATCGTACTCCTCATTTTTCTCTATTTAAGAGCGAAGTATGAAAAACCAGATGTACAAAGATCCGATAAGATTACATTAGATCGTTTACTAGATATAGTGAAATATAGCTTAGCTGATCTTGTAAAAGAGGAAAACTTGTCTGGATTGGCAGATGAAGATTTTGAAGCGATGTATAAGCGTAAAGCTCGTATACAAGATGCGATGCGTAACTGTGTATATGGTATCGATTCAGCTAAGTTAATCGTTCAAGATTTAATTAGAAGTGTCATTGAGGAGCATCTGAAAACAGAAGAAGAGGTATTAGAAGTTTATAATTTTAGATCTGGGAGTTTAGATCCTAGAATTAAATTCGAAATACTAATGTATTTTTATAAGAAGGACTATGGCAAAAATGCTTTAGCAGAGATGATCCAAGAATTCAGCCTTGATAGAGAAAGGTATGAGATTGAAGATAAAACGCAAGCTTCGTATCTTATCACTATTGAAGATATTGAAAAGATTTATGATGATAAGCGATTTAATTTAAGTTATCCAGTGATGTTAGACATTTTAACGGTAATGATTTATCAACGTTATAAAGGTTTTGGTGTAGTTGATACATTACGTGAAATGAATATTAACGGCTTTAACTGTGGTACTTCAGGTTCTGTTTTAAGTAATGTTCTAAGCCGTGAAGAAAGAGTGATGGAAGCTCCTCGTTCTGTATGGCTTTACTATAAAGGTAAGTATATACATTTAAGATTTTTAACATTTGAATCAGAACAGGAATTGCGCAGAGTAGTACAACTATTATGTCGATACAATAATCCAGGTCCATTAACAGAGAAACGTGGGTATTTAGTAAACACGATGTATGATAAATCTCGAGTGCTTGCGTTAAGGCCACCTGCGTCAGAGTATTGGGCGGTATTCGTCAGGAAATTCACGTTAACCGACGCTAGTATCGAAAGTTTATTAATAAAGCCAATTGATAAAAGTAAAGAGATGACGCAAGAGATCATGTCAAAATTAGTAGCAGGTGGAGATGAGCAAGGATTTATAGGCCGAGGAGATATTCCAATGAAGCTCATTCAATTTCTAATGAGTGGCCAAGTAACGTGTGGTGTAACAGGGCGGCAAGGTTCTGGTAAAACGACTTTAATGGCGGCAATGATTAAATTCATGGACCCTAAACATACGATACGAGTGTTGGAGATGGCTTTCGAATTATACTTAAGGGAATTATACCCTGAACGTAACATCCTGACAGTGCAAGAAACAGACTTCGTAACTGCGACAGAATTACAGGATGCGCTTAAAAAATCTGATGCTGCTGTTTCGATTGCTGGTGAGGTAGCAACAGATGCTATTGCAGCTCGGATGATTCAACTAGGTCAAGTAGCATCTATATTTACAATATTTTCGCATCATGCTAACAGAGCTCAAGATTTAGTATATGCGTTGCGTAATTCGTTAGTAAACGCTGGTGGCTTCTCAGGTAATATGATCACAGCTGAACAGCAGGTAATTGATGTTATTCGTGTAGATATTCATTTAAATTACGACACAGAAGGAAACCGCTTTGTGGAACGTGTTTCTGAAATCGTAAGACTAGAGGAAGGAGTTCCTTATCCTCACTATAACGAGAATGATCCTGTAAACTCAATGAACAAAATTACTGCTGAGTATTATGCTAGACAAACAGATAGGGAAACATTTACGACTAGGGATATTTTGCAATTTAACAAAGAAACAAAGACCTATGAAACGTTGGATTGGTTTAGTCCTACTTTGACAAAACAAATGTTAGAAGCTATGCCTAGTATTAAAAGAAATGAATTTAAACAATTTGTAAGTGAAAATTGGAGGATTTAGCATATGCAAATCATGTTATTCCTACTTATTGCACTAACCCTAACAATGCTTGTTGTTGTTGCAGTCCTAGTTTCAATGGAGAAAAAAAATAATACAAAAGCAAAGAAACAAGGTACAAAAAAACAAGGGTTAATTCCAATTTCTACTTATTTTCGTATATATAAATTGCTAGATAACTTATTTTTCACCCGAGGTAGTATTAACAAAATAAGAACTAGATTATCTGAATTGTCTGTATATACTAACCTTGAGTTAAGGGTCATGGCCGTAAAATTTTACTTAGTATCATCTTTTGCCTCAGTTGGACTAGTCGTTACAGGTGCGATCATATTTCAGGACTTATTTTCAATTTTGTTAGTTTTAGCATATGCAATCGTCATGAAAAATGTATTAGTAGACAAACAGATTGATAGTGTTCACTTTAAGATCCTTAAGCAATTATCTATCGCATTATCGTCAGTTAGGCAAAATTATTTAAGACTGGGATCTATACCAGATTCAATTACAGAAGCAGAGATCGGTTCGGAATTACAAAGAGCTTTTGAAGATATTTACTTAATATTAACTGCTATTGATGGTGAACAACGCTTGGACGAGTTTTATGCGAGCACACCCTTTAAATTATTACAGACGTTTGCTGGGACGTGCTTTATCTTAAATAACTCAGGTGATGCGAAATTAGATGATGGCTCATCAAGTTTTATTCAGTCTATGGGAATGATAGCTGATGAAGTAAATCTAGAGATTAGGCGGATATCCACTCAAAAAGCCAAATTTGGAAAGCTTGAGTATTTACCAATTGCACCTGTTGGTGTTATCGGTTTAATAGAAAACTATTTCTCGAATACAATCCCTGGTACTTCCGTTATCTATAACGGATCGACAGGTTATATTTTTAGAGTAGTTATCGTCGTATCATCAATCATTGCTTATTTAACAATTGCTAGAATAAACAGTGCTGTAACAGTGAAAAAGGATGATAGAAACATAGTCATTTTATGGCTATTGAGTAAAAAGACATTCAGGATATTTATCGAAGATATTATGCCTAAAAAATATAAGAAGTTATTAAGAAAGAATAAAGCGATTAAGGGCTCCTTAAGTATGATTGATATACCACATCTGTATGCATCTAAATTCTTATATGCTTCTATTGCTTTTATTCTGTCTATTGCTATTACAATTTTTGCTATTGGTATAGGAAAAGAGTTCGTATATGAAAATACAAGAGAAGTGTCTTTATTAGGAGGAGAGAAGTTAACGCAGGAAGATATTGATAAAAGGTTAGAAATGGATGAATATTTTCTTTCTCTGCCTGTATTACCTAGTGAAAGGGACACCCTTCTATTTGTAGAGGAACAATTACCAGAGCTTGAAGAATACGATAAGTCAGCACAGGTTAAGAGATTACAGCAGAAATATACAGATTATCATAATGCGGAGATAAAATGGTGGATGCTGGCGGTCTGCTTTGTAATAAGTTTAATTTGCTGGAAAATACCGGATATTATATTAATAGCTAGAGCATGGGTATTGAAGACAGAAAGTGAAGAAGACGTTTTGCAAATGCAAACGATTATTGCCATCCTCATGAATACAAGCTCAGATACGCTAGATACAATCTATTGGTTAGAGAGGCAAAGTAGAGTGCACAAAAATGCGTTAATAGACGCTTATCACGAGTACCCTTCAAATCCGGAGCTATCGCTGAATAGATTAAAGAACAAATCGGTCGTAGGAGAATTTAAGAGACTTGTAGATAAACTAATACTTACGATTCATCAAATTACATTAAAGGAAGCGTTTAGTGATCTTATATCTGAACGAAACCACGTGATGAGAATAAGAGAGATGTCTCAAGAAACGACCATCATGCGAAAGAGAGCCATTGTGAGTCCAATAGCCATGTTGCCTCTATACTTAACAATTTTTCTCTATATTATGATTCCTTTAGGAATATTAGGTTATAAAGAGTTTATCGATACAATGAGCAATATGTAAGAACCGTCATTTAAAAGGTGGTGATAGTAAGAAGAGTACACAATGTTAGTAAGAGTAAACACTCTTTCTATAGATTTATTCTATTTAGTAGCCAAGAAAATAACTAAAAGGGGAGATTTAAATGTTTGATGAAATTAGTAAGGGTTTAACGATTGCGATAGGTATTCTGCTGTTCTTAGCAGTAGTAACAATCGTCTTCGTTTTACTAACATTTACGCGAACGAGTGCCAATGAAGGTACAACATCAGTGCAGAATACGATGGATTCTATGACATTATCACAATTTGACAGCTATGACCAACAAATTCTTTCAGGAACGCAAGTAGCTTCTACAATTAAAATGTATGAAGGTCGTCCTATTGGAATCATAGTTAGAACTAGTGCACAAATGGCTACAACAGGTGAAACTGGTCACAATTATGGAGCTGTGTTCGATAAATCTGTTGTAGACGACCCGGATGTAAGTATTATTACTGAAGATATATCTGGCATGAAAGGTAGTAACAGCTTTTATACCATGAACTTAAAAGTAACAGGGAGTGGTGGTGGTATGACATATAATATGGACTATTTGGAATCTAAAACTTCAGGATCTGATGCTTATATCCGACCTACAGCTAAATTCTTAGGTGAGTTAATAAAGGATTCAACTGGAACAATTGTAGGTATGGTATTCACGCAACAATAATTTTATACTCTAAACGATTACGAGCCTCTTGCTCGTAATCGTTATAGAGTTTGAAATAATGGTAATGTGTCCTAACTGACTATTACATATAAAACGTTAGAAATACTTTAGTTACTTTTTACAGTTGTTCCGCAAATAGCCAATACCGCTACTCCAATCTAATAGAAAGCGTGTGGGAAATTATGAATGAGTGGGCACAATATATTTGGATTGCAACGAGTCTACTAGCAGCATCTATCATTATAGGTTTAGTATCATTACTAGTAACTTTCGGAAGAGAGTATGCAGCAGTTCAACAAGAAGAACAAAACTCTATTGCTATTATGAAGGAATATAGGAAGTACAACCAGTATGATGGTACAACCGTATACTCCCAGGATGTAGTAACACTTATTGCGGAGTCTAGAGGAATACCGATAATCGAATTATTTAAAAAAGGTCGTCCGTTGGGTAGGGATATAAATGGTAAGTATATACCTGATTTTTTATGGGATTCAAGTTCTTCAAAAGAATCTTTCTCCCCTACATATCTTTCTACTTTACTTGCAAGCGAGTTTGGCGAGAGTGGAACTTTTACCTCTAAGATAATCAAGGGAAAGAATGGGGAGATATTAATAATAGATATTGAAAGGGATTAAACGATGGAGAGAGAACTGTTTAAAGCGTTAGATATAGCAGTAATGTTGGTCATTGTCAGTGTTATTTTGTCTACATATGCAGTTTTAACTTCAATTGGGAACACGTATGCAAGTGTTAATACGACTAATATCGCTAGCATACAAGCAGAAACATATGGTTCCGAAATATTAGCTGCGGAGCAATATGGCAAGCCGTTATCTGCCACTTCGTTATTTGTCATATTAGATAAGAACATGGATGCACTTGAAGAAATTACACTAAATGGAACAATTATTGACTTTGAGGATCGAGAAAAGTTTGAAATTGCATTTAAAAATATCTTTCATACAAAAGTTACAGTAAATGTAACTGAAAGTGCAGACAAGTTCAAAGTCGATATTAGAGAGGAGTAATAATAATGGATGGCGATGACATACTAGACGTTTTAGTACTAATTCTCGTTTTAGTTGCATTTCTACCAATTACGATCAACCAAGCCATTCCTTTTTATAAAGGCGATCTCGGTGGATTTGATACACAAATCGAGAAGACCGCATTAAAAACAGAAAGTGAAATTGTGCCTATAGCAAGGCAGCTTACGACGAATGATATAATGCTCATGCTCGTTGTAGCAGACGAATATACTCCGATGCCAAAATCATTGCATATTGTCAGTGAAGATACTGGTGGGATCCCGGTAATGCAGACTATTAATATTAATAATGATTTCTTAAATAGTAAAACAGGGGATTTAATAAATGCGAAGTCGACTATGAATGAAATAGAATCAAATTTAATTAAAATAGATCTTTATGCTGGCCCTTCAGGAATGCGCTATTGGCAAGTTACAGAGGAATAAGAAAAGAGGTACGATTCTTGTGGTAGATATTATTAATAAAATCATAGGGGTTTTTCTAGCCTTTGCACTATTAGTTGCTGGACCGTTAGTGATTTCTACATTAATGTCGGAGTTAGAAATGAAAAGAAGTGTAATGAACGAAACGACGAATTTCATCGATAAGGTTACGGATATTGGAGTTATTGATGATGGTGATGTAGGAGATTTTAATTTAGGTATATCCTCTCATGGAACTGCTATCAATGCGACAATTAAACGATTTGTACGGGTTGTAAACCCAGATGGTACCGGTGGGACGTACACAACTTATACGTTAAGTGACAATATAAATACGTGGAATAAAGGTGATATTATTCAAGTCCATGTAGAAGCAATTGATTATACAGGCGGTCAAAGAATTATGCATCGGTTATTAAAGTTTGCGATGCCAAAGTTTGAATTTACTCTTTCGGGTATGGTGAGGAATTGATATGTCTAGGTTTTTTGGCTTAATTAACATCACTTCGTTATTATTCTTTGCCGCATTAATCGTAGGGTTTGTCAATTACGTAAAAAATGAAACAGATGAGATCGAACAGCTCAGGTTATCGTATGCAATAGATTATGCTACTGATGCAGGTGCACAAGAAATGCTAAGAACAGGAAGCTTAGATATGGACTATGGGAATCATAAATATCTTAATATAAATCCAGAATTAGCGCTAGAGTCTTTTCTTAATGTCTTTGCCTTTAACTATGATATGGTCCCAAGTGAAGAAAATAAACAAACAATTAAACAATACATGCCAGTAGCAGCAGTGGCGACCTTTGACGGGGTATATTTAGCAAATCACCAGCTAGTAAGAAATCGTGGTGGCAATTATCCAGAAGGTCCTGTAAATGACGCCGACTGGGATTTAATATTTGGTATGAAAACACCCTATACACATAATGATAGTGGAGTTAGTTATGCACTGAACATGGGTATGAGCTACACGATCGCCATTGATGGAAATGTAATGAGAAGAGATGAAGGATTACCACCAAGAGACGGAGTTCCGCTCACTAAACAGCAAGCTTGGTCAATGATCAATAAAATAATATCTCAAGATATGGCTTACTCTATTAATAAAACAAATGAGCATAACCCAGATTGGGCTAATAACTTCTATATTCCAGACAGTATTAGTAGTGTTAGAGACAATAACTCTATACAAGGACCGTCGTTTATCACATTAGTTCAAGGTCTTGACTTCACCACTCCACGACCGATAAGTGCTTTTTCCATTTCTGGATCAAAAATAGATCAAGCTAGAATGGTAGGTGCCTATATTCGCAATGTAAATGGTGAAGATATCAAATACTACGCTTATTTGGACAAAATCCCAGAAGTTGATATAGGAGCTAGCATCCAATTAATTAATGTATTCAGCACTGTAAGAGAAGCAGCATCAGAAGGTTATTACCATGATAGTCTGTACATGGATTAGTATGACAGGAGGGATGAAAAATGAAAAAATTTGTTGGAATAATGCTCGTTTTCGTATTACTGGCATCTTCGTTATATCCAATGATAATAGTTGATTCAGCCGTTGTAGGGGGAGGAAGAACAGTTCCACCTGGAGGAAGTGCGGGAAAAGATGGGGGGATACATATTCCACCAGGTCCAACGACGGGACCAGCAGCTTTTCGAGTAGGCCTTGTTGATGAAGAGATGAAAGATGGAACTGAATTTGTGGAAAACGAGGATGATAACGATTCAATTAGGAATAAAATAAAGGAGCATTATGACAACCATTTTCCTAATGTCCATAGCTATGTTATGTTTGCATACCCTAGTGCCTATGATGTTGGGACAAAATTAATCGGTGATTATATTCCTAGCTCCGGTAATTTAGTTACAACACCAAGGGACTATCCATATTATGACTATACAATAAGACGGATAGAAACGAATAATCAAAACTCGCAAAATGTATTTTACTCTAGGTTAGCAGCTGAGATTCCGACATCCGCAGATTTTGACAACTTAGCTAACGGAAAATGGAAGGAAAAGATTATACCGAGTGCTGATGACAGAGTAAAATCGAAAAATACATGGAACTGGATACTTCAAGAAGCTAGAGGTATAGAAGAAAGAATTAAAGACTATACAGAAGATATAAATATAGATAATGATATTGAAGGAGAACGTCATAGAGCGGTTTTAAAATATATTGATTTAATTATGACCGTCTGGGCATTAGCAAGTCCTGAGGATAAACCTTTTTTTGAACAGTCCTTAGACAGATTCTTCGGAGAAAGGGATACATTACTTGAAAGACCGTTATTGCTATCGATAGACACTGTTTCAAGATTTTCATCTATTAGCGCATTAGGTAGTGGGAATTATATGTTCATCCCAGACACGAAATTTTTAATGTTTGCCCACAGTGCTACCCCGAAGGGGGATATTACCTCACCTGATTTTGCTGCAACTAATGGAGCATTAAAAGATACGGTGAAATTATTAATGGACTCTGCAAATATCTCTATTAAGGAAGCACCTAATAGAAAGAGGACTACAAGTAAAAGAGGTAATGCATTATTGAGTGATGCCTTCGCTTTCGGATACTCTGGTGTATTAGGAGATAATATCCATACTGAAACTGGTGTAGCGGTGGAAAAATCTAATAGTTTACCAGGACTAATGACCACCTTACATTTTCAAGACAACCAATTTGGTTTTTTAATACAGGGTGGCCCTCAGAATACAGGAGGTGGACCTCCTCCAGTATGCGAATGTGAAACTAATATCGTAATATCCAATAAAGATCAATTGAAAGATGTTGTGGTAGAAACAGAAAAGATAAATCAAATAGTATCCCTAAATGTTGATATGACAATGAAAGATGAATCAAAATTAAATAATTGGAGTCTGTTACTAGACGGGGCTACTAATTTACAAATGAAAATGGACATTACACGTGAATCAGGAAGTCCATCTCCACAGCTTACGCCGATCAATACAGGGTTGACACCAGGGCAATGGATCTCTGTTGATGAAGGCGCTCTAATAAGTTCTCTCACAGAGGGGGTGAAGATGTATCAGGATAATTTGTCTAACTTCCCGATAGCTGAGGATTCGTCAGTAAAGTTAACATACAACGCCATATTAACGATAAAAGGGATCAATCGTTTAGGTGAACCGTTTGAGTATGAATGTGAGGTAGGAACGGAGCAACCTATCATCTTTACGAGACCGCAAGAGCCGGAGCCAGAAATAGGTTACTATCAGTCAGCTCCGAGTTATTGGTCAGAGTTAAAGCAAGGTTCTCCAGAAAATGAAACTTTCGAAGCGATGGCTGGAACCCCTACAACAAGAGACTTATACTTTGCGTCAGGTGGTTCAGAATTTATAGTAGATATTGAAGTAGAGTATGTGTCAAATGCAACATCAACTCGAACATACAAATATATATTTAATAAAGTAGTAAATGGCTGGGCGATGGATCCTGACCCGGGATCAAGGCAAAAAGACACTCCTCCCCCTAAGCCAGAACCTAGAAAAAGAGAAGATAGCGGGGGAAATATTTATATAGAAAAGGTGGTATTGGAAGAGGGAGAATATGAAAAAGAACCAGAGGTCCCCTGTAGTGGAGATCCTTGTACAGGTGGAAAGCCGGCTGTCATGGGTACGGAATATTGGTGGGTACGAGAGGGATACCCTTCAACTATGGTTGGTGGACATACCGATGAGTGGACACAAACTGTAACCTATGATTATATGAAAATTAATAAAGTGAAAGTGTGGAAGTTAGTAGAATCCAAAATAGACGGTATGAAAGAGCTAACAGCGACAGATGAATTTACAGCTCAGATTGAACAAGGTACACCTAATATATTTGGTAATATCGCTGAT
The DNA here is from genome assembly GCF_033963865.1 of Cytobacillus sp. IB215316. Classification (NCBI taxonomy): domain Bacteria; kingdom Bacillati; phylum Bacillota; class Bacilli; order Caryophanales; family Bacillaceae; genus Cytobacillus; species Cytobacillus sp. IB215316. Next base: position 224,762 of record NZ_JAXBMC010000003.1, read on the forward strand.
GAAAATACGAGCAAAGAACACCGATTAAGATATTCATTTGAAACAGACCAGCATGATCTTGTTATTTGGGAGGAGGATTCGGATAATATTAATCCTGACGATAACTCAAGATATAGCGGAACTGTTAATGAACAAGAGAAATTTGACGAAGCTAGAAATATGACCACTAATGTAACAGCAATATCTGACTTTTTAATATTACAAACATCTCAAGGAGACCAGTCTGTAATGTATTTTGAGAAAAAGTCAGATACTAGAAAGACTACTGAGAATTTAACAGTACCTACATCTAGTTTCGAGATGATGTGGACGAATAATCCCAATTCTGCTGCCAAGTGGGAGAAGGATCATATTACTGTAGGTTCATACAATGGTAATTATTCAAATCCAAGTCAGAAATATTCCACTTATAGCAATCGAAAGGTGAGTACAATATTTGATACAATGCCGGCAGATTTAGCTAGGCCGTCAAGACCTTCTCAAGCTATGAGATTAGAAGAAACAGGAATTGATATTCCAGATACCAAGCGTAATGGTGAGTATATTGTAGGAAATGCAAGTGTCTTTTATCAATATGATAATAATTTTGAAAAAGGTACGACGACGCTACCATATGATACTGGATATAACGGCAGGTATAGCAAGGCTGGACATGAATTTATTTCTGCATATTCCGATAGCCATAACAAAGTAAATGATATAGTCGTTCATAATCCTGTATCAACAGAGGATGCGATCGTTAAACCATTAGATGACAGTAGGGATCAGAGAACGAATGATAGTAAGCTCATTGGTGGTAACTTACAGGAACCTGCTTCTGAGTATGAAAAGGTACTGAAAGAAGGCTACGTATTTACGCCGACAGAGCCTACCTATGAAGAGCAAACAATACGTAACCTTGATTATATACCTGAGTTTCCAGGTGTTTCTGAAACATATAATTACACGGGGAATTATCAAACTTTTACAGCTCCTGCTTCAGCAACCTATACCCTTGAAGTTTGGGGAGCTCAAGGTGGTACTTCAGGTGGAGGGAGACACGGCGCGTTAGGTGGATATGCTAAAGGAACGATTAGCTTAGAAGCTGATGAAACCATTAGAGTCTACGTTGGTGGACAAGGTGGGAGACGCTATGGAGGTTGGAACGGTGGAGGAAATGTAGGAGGAGATGATAATGGAGAAAGTGGAGGAGGAGGTGCAACTGACATACGAACATCATCCTCGTTAAACTCTAGAATTATCGTCGCTGGAGGCGGCGGTGGTGTAGATACGAACGACGGAGATGGAGGAGTTGGAGGAGGAGAAACTGGAGGACATGGTAAGAGTACTTCAGGAAGTTCAAGTTCTTCTTCAGCAGGTGGAGGTACACAAACAAGAGGAGGAAATGGGTCATGGGATGGACGCTTAGGTCAAGGAGCATCCTCAAGTAGTTCTGATGGCGGCGGAGGTGGCGGAGGCTACTACGGGGGTGGTACCTCCACTGGACACGGCGGAGGCGGTGGTTCTGGTTATATAGGCGGCGTATTAGATGGGGATATGGATTCAGGAGTAAACTCGGGGAATGGAAAGGCTAAAATTACCTCACCATCAACCCCAGCGCAAGGGGAAGAGTATATTACTGTATCCGTGATGACTGACCCTGGTCAATTAGAGCCTCCAGAAAGTGCTTATGAATATGTTTTAGTATCAGAGGATCCAGAAGCTCCCGTAATGGCTCCAGATGAAGACGGTAATTTAACGCCATTTACTCCAGGGAATTTCATTAATATAGATTATAAATTTGATATTTATTTTCCGAATAAAGGGGACTTTGAAGGCAATAATGCTCATGGTATATCAAAGACATCTTCAATACGTGGTATGGGATATACAAATGGTATGGATACAACAGAGTGGACTGATTCTAAACAAGTCAAGTTTGATTTTGATGTAATATATGTCATAAGGGATGAAAATAACCAAGATAATATATTGTCTCGCACTTTGCATTCCGCAGGTCAATGGATTGACTTAAAGGTAGAACAAGAAATGTATGAATTTTATGTTCCCCTATCAAATAGAGAAGCTATGAGTGCTTTAGTAGAATTTAAAGCTATAGCGAATAATGGTAGTTATTTAGATAATGACATGCCGACAAACAGAACGAGAAATAGTAGGAAAGCAGCAAAGCATAGTGCGATCAAAAAATGGAACATAGATGTGGTAGGAAGAATAGGGAATATGGTTATAGAAGATACAGGAGATTTTAGATTCTCTAATTTGTTTAAACAGCCATTAAATCCAACTGAATGGCTAGTCCCAAATGTAGTGAAAAATGTAGATTTATCTATGCAAAATAGAGTGTACGGTGATTTGACTAACATAAGAGGAGATATTGTTGGAGTAGACACTGACTTTTTAAATACGTATGGAACATTGCCGTTTTTAGAAATACAAGAGCCGATTGGGTTCCCATTGACACCAGCCGATAATAATATTGCTGCTTTAAAAAATCAACCGATGAGAATAGGTTATAACGTATTTGCAGATATTCAAACAATCGGCAACTATCATGATAATATGCAAATTGTACCTTATTATTTTCACTTAGATCTAACACCGACTACTGAAACAGGTGTCATCAACCCTACGGTTACTCCTGTTGATGTATATATGGATGTTAATAGCTATTACAAGCCAATAAATATATTTGGTTTTCCATATGATTCTGAATACTCAACAGATAAGTACTATCAGTTCATTTATAATTTAGATTGGGATAACGAATCTGTTAGAAGAAATTATGAAGAAGGAGCTTTGACCGAGCGAGTGGTGGATATGTTCACAGTTGTGAATAGTGATGGTACGAAGGATGAAGATTCGATATTAAGAGTTCCCTTTGGATCTCAATATCCATTTGGAACGGCTCAAATACTACACTTAAAAGACCGAAATAGAACCTTTATTGGTTCATCACAAACTTACGGTGTGAATAATAATCCTGGTGGAAAAATTTTCGAAGAGAATTTTGCCTTACAAGCGCAAAGGTGGCATTTCACCTATGGCTTACCGTCCTCAGCGGTGATCGTTGAGCACGATGGAGGTAATACACTTTCTAACATTACACAATCGAATATTGATACGTTAATGAATAATCGTTCCGTCATCCTCATGGCAGCTGATATTAAAGCAGTAGGTGATACCTATGCTTTACAGTACGATATAATGAGTGACACCGTTGAGATTGCCGGGAGAGAATATGATTTAAGTGGAGTTATGAATGAAAAAGGTGAACGGCTACCAGTCATTTCAGTTTATTCAGCACATCGTTCATCTGCCCATGATTTAGAAATATCAGGAACGCATTAAAGTGTTTAGTATTAAAAAATAATAAGGTTAGAGCATATTGTTCTAACCTCATAAGGAGAGAAGCTTTTATGAAAAAAATACTATTATTCGTTTTAATCACTGTACTAATACTCCCAGTGACGTCAGTATTTGCAGCTGGAGACCAGCCAAGTGCTTGGTCGAAAGATACGATTCAACGAGGAATTGATTTAGGGATTGTTCCAGAACGACTACAAGCTAATTATGCTGACCCCATTACACGAGAGGAGTTTGCGGAGTTATTAGTAAATGTAGCTTTTAAAAAATTAGAAATGGTCGAAAGGTCATATGAATGGACAAAGGAGATGGTACTGGAAAAAGTGACGATTGATCAACCATTTGAAGACACAGATTTAGATCACGTCAAGCTTGCGTATATTATTGGCAGTGTAAATGGTACATCTGATACGACCTTTTCACCAGATGCTTATATCACACGTGAGCAAGCAGCCCAAATGTTAATAAATACAATTCATAAATCGAGTATTTTATCATATGCAACAGAAGACGACATGAGCTATTCGGATTATGATCAAATAGGAGAATGGGCAAAACCTGCTGTAAGTGCTGCCTACACTTTGGGACTTATGCAAGGGTCTAACGGTCAATTTATGCCACGAAAGCATATTACGAGAGAGCAAGCGATTGTAACGATAATAAGAGTGCTCGATTATGCCAAGTATATTACATTACAGCTAAGAGGGGATATCACTGTTTTTGCTTGGTTTGAAGATTTGACTTACAATGTCGGAAAAGACTATGTGAATGTATCCTATGAGGATGAGGGAGAGTTCAGTCTTTCTGACAAAACCTTAAGAGAACTGTGGTTTACTTATAATGCAACTTCTGAATCGGGAGTACGCTATGACCACGAAAAGGCAATCGTTATTTACGGTTTTCAAAGTAATCTATTAAATAGAACTTATACATGGATTTTAGATGCAGCGTTAAAAGGAGAAGGAGCAAAAGTAGATTACGGCTATATGACAATAGAAACTTTTACAGAAAATCACTTACTCGAATTTACATTGAAAGACATACCAGGGTATTTTAATGCGTTAGTTGGTCATGTGTACGGTTATCCGAAAGTAGAAGTAGATCCCAAGCCTATTAATTAAAGGTGGTAGGAATAATCACGTCATTTAAGTAGGGCAAACATTTTATCTGAATTTAAATTGAGGAACATTCCAGTGTATTCAAGCAACATGTTATGTTTGGTTATTCACAACCTAAATTTGAGCTTTTTCTCTTCAATTAAGTTTTTAGGTTTATAAATTTACTAAATTAAATGAATACGCTTGATTCAAAGGTGGAGCATATATGAGAAGGATTTTCTTGGTTGTCATCATATTATTTCTTTTGCTTCCCTCTGTTGCGCTTGGTGAAGATTCATCGGTTCTATTAAATATGTATGGTATACAAACAGCAATAGGGGAAGCAGAGGAAAAGCAAAAACTTGATCAAATGACTGCGGATTATAGAAAGGTATCGAAAGAAGTAAGTTTGAATACGATGTTGGCAATTTCTTCAGAATTATCTAGTAAGCTGAATAGTGAGAAGTTAATTGAAGTAGATAAAGAGATTTATGAATTGACTGATTCATTGCAAAAGATAGAAGAGGAGATGTCTCTAAGTAAAAACAGGGAGGTTGCGTATTTATTACAATTAGATGCAAGCTTTAGGGCAACCCAATCCTCTTTAGATACTTTGTATCAACAACGAAGTGAGTGGCTACAGTACGTCGAATCCTCTCAAATAACCTATAAGGATGTAGAGGCCGAGAAGAAATTAATAGAATTAGAGGGTAAAGTAGAGCAGCAACGCTTAGCTTATGAGAAAGCTACTTCATATGAAGAGCTAGGAGAGATAAGTAATTTCAAATCTCCACTTAATAGGTCAGTATTTGTAACCTCTCCATTTGGTCCAAGGCTAGACCCTGTCACAAGAGCACAAATCTCCACACATAAAGGTATGGACATGAGAGCATCTACAGGAACGTCTGTATTAGCGGCATTTAATGGCACGATTAAAAAAGCAAACTATGAATCAGCTATTGGAAATCATATCATCATAGATCACGGAAATGGCATTGAAACATTGTATGGTCATTTAGATCGTATTGATGTTCAAGTAGGTCAGAAGGTGCAGCAATATGAGGCGATTGGAGCATCAGGAAATTCAGGAACAAGTACCACAGGTCCCCATCTACATTTTGGTGTTTATATAAATGGACAGGCTGTAGATCCTGCTGTTTTTATAAAAGGCTAAAAGAGCTTCCATAACTTAATGGACAAGTAGGTACTCAAACAAATACTTTGCTACTAGGTTTTTGTTATTCTACAAATAATAAAGTTAGTTTTAATTGAGAGGAGGAATATGAATGATTGTTTTTTCGAAAGAACGGTACTTACCAACGATGATTAATACAATCGTACTATTTAAAAATGATGCCTATTTCTATATACATAGAGATGTATATGATCAAGCTATCATAGTATCAGACAAGTACACATTTGAAGAGCTTAAGACAGCCGTAGGTGTGAACGGTAAATTGGAAGAGATAGTGAATTGGTTTTATAAGGCGGCACCGACACCGATTAATATTTTAGCTCCATTCATATCTCTAACAAATCTAAATATAGATAAAGATTTAGAGGAATGCTGTGGGGTTTTACATACTATAACAGCAATAATTAATGTAAAACATTTCGTTAATCAACCGGAAGAGCTTAGAAAAAGGGTGAACTTCTCTTATTTAGTTAAGACTGAATATGAAATGCCATGGGAACGCTTTTTTATGACAGCTATAAAATATAGTAGCTCTATACAAACGATAGGAAATGGTATGAATAATATTTTGAAAGATCATGCAATGGATAATCGTGATAAGAATGTGAACACAGGGTTATCAAATACCGCTGTAGAGACAGGAGAAGCTATCAAACAAGAAACAGGTCAGGAAGAATTTCAGATAACTGATTCAGAAAAGGAACAAACGAGGAGATTATTGTCCTTTTAAGGAGGAATGATAAACATGTCAATAAGTGATATATTCTATCTGACATTTTCAATCATTACCTCATTATATGTTCTTATTATTCCAAAAGGGATGTTAACAACTAAGATTTATATGAATTGTTCAAAGGTAGATTCAATGACTATGTTACAACGTATAGAATGCTATATACCAGTAAGAAATTCATACATCATTAAAAAATCATTGAATGAAAAAGCCCCATTCTTAAAAATACTAAGTAACGTATTTGTGATTTTATTGCTCATAACAATATTTATTAGACTGTTTTTCCCAGTAACAGATGCTACCCAATCTTACGTAATCATACAATTGACATGTACCATGATGATGATCATAGTTCTATCAATTATATACATTGTAGAAGTAATCATACTTTGGGAGCTTAGCGATTTATTCGAAATTAGGTCTCATAAATTATGGTCGGTTATATTACCACCATTTTGTAGTTTTCTGCTGACATACAAAGTAGATCCATATTTTATAAAGATGGAATCCGTAATTGATCGTCTATTTGCTACAGAACAGGTTAAGTGAGAGGGGATATATGCTAGAGGGAATACAATATTTACAAGGTGCCATAGTCAGAGTGTTTATAGGATATATCTTGTTACTTTTGGTCGATTCGATATTTTTTACTCATGAATACAGTCACTTTAATTATTATTTTTATTTTCTAGAGGTATTTATCTTTTACATAACAAGCTTTTATGTGTTACAAGTCATTTACAAAATAAATAGCCAACTATTAAAAATTGCTGTGTTTTGGTTATTACTCTTATTTACCTGTGTACCGATTATAAAGAGGATACTGATCTTATATGGATGGTTTGTACCTTAGTCTGTTATTGATTAGGAGAATATAACTTTATATATATATCTTTTTGTTAGTTAAATAAACCTAAATAAAATGTCATATGTCAACAACAGTAATGAATAGGGTTAGGTATTTTTTATTACTAGTGTATCTTCAAAAAGGAGGAGTGAGAGTGGAAAACCATATCGATAATGCTCATCAAGCCACTCAATCTATTAGCAAAATTATTGAATGTGTTGAAAATCTAGCGATGGTAACTCAAGCCTATAATGAAACCTTAGATTCAGCTTTTAAACAATCAGATTTAATTTTTATTCGTAAGATTAGGCAAGCGATGGTTGATGTTGATACTAGCTTGCAAAGCCTCTCGAAGGATTGTCAGGGCATAGAAAATACATTGGGAAATTATGTAGTAGATGTGGCTAACGCTAAAGATTTAGTAGGATCATAGTGAAAACAGTTTGGAGGTGGATGCATTGGGTGGGAAGTCAAAGCTTATGGACCCTGAAATACTGAAGGTATTATATGAGGAAAGCAAAGTATTTATGCAAGAGACTGGGCATAATGTAGAGGAGATTAAGAAAGAGATAGCCATCTTAAATGATCCTTCTTTGCAAAGTGGTTTTTCTACTGAACAGAGTCAGGCTACAAGAGATGCGATCAAAGCTCTATTTCAATCAGTTGATTTGTTAAAGGAAACGTTACAGCAAACGAATAATTTTATAGATAATAAGTTAGTTGGCTCTAAAGATATAATGCATGATAAGGGGCATTCGCGTGCACAGGAAAGTAGACGACGAGATGTGTTTGTAAACTTAGTACTAAGAAAATAGCATGTATGATGTCGCTGTATTATAGAACAATCTTCAATTAAAAGATGCTAGTTGAAGAATGAGGGGAAAACGATGAGAACCGAAGAAATAACATCTCAACAATTCAAAGCACAATTTGGTGAGGATATGGCAAGAAAAGGACCTTTCTCCTACTTTAAATTAGGGAAATACATCGGAATTGTGAAAAATAATCATGACCGAACAATTGAATTTGTTTTAGAAGATAGTTTTCATGAGGACGACATAAGTGCTTTGGACGAACAATTACTTTTAGCATCTATATGTGGTAAGCCAGAACAAGACTTATATGTTCCTAGTTTCGATTCAGTATTTGATTATGAAGCAAGAAGGAGAAAAAGTAAGAATATATTACTACTTATATATAGTGCAGTATTTATAATTCCAATATTAATACTATGTTTAACGTTATACCTATTGATTTATTACGTGTAAGGAGCGGTATGATAAATAGTAAATCTCCTATTCAATTTAATAATATAGCATTAATTTCGGTAAGCAATATGAAGATACAATACAGCTACTTTGACGGATACATCGTTTTATTAACAGTATCCCACGTATCAAATGCTAGTGTTATTTATTTATCAAAAGAACTTATAAAACATAGGAAGGCATTTATTAATGGGACAGGTCAATCAAAAAAAGTAGGAATAAGTTTCACATCGCAATTATTAAAAGCTTCTTCTACTTGTATAGAGTATATTTTACATCATGAAGTAGCACACATAAAGAAAAAGGACTATAGGAAGAAGAAATATAGTGAAATGAGGCGGGAGCATATTCTTAACGGTGAAGTATATAAACCTGAATTGCTAGCAGATGCTTATGCGAAAGAAAAAATGGGGCATCAACAAGTAAGCTCCGCATTAGCTGAGATTTTAAAAAGAAAACAAAGGTATAGAAATAAACTGGAGACGGAAAAAGTGATTAATAAGAAGCATTTAGAAGTTTTACCTAAGGAACATAGTCAACTAGTAAATACAATAAATAGTTTGAATTTATCTATTAAAGAAATTGAAGAAAGATTGAAGCTCCTTTAATTAGCCAATCTTACATTGTAGACAAACAGATTAGGAATCGTTTTTAACTAGAGATAAACATCAGCGGAAGGAGAGAGTATAAACAATGATCTATGCAAGTAATGTTCTAGGCGCATATGTAAAGAAAGCACTAGGTGATAAAGCATTTCAAACGAATGCAACTAAGATAGCAGAAACGCTACCAATCGATCCTCAAACATCTAATATGAATGCTGTGGTAATTGGTCCTAAAGACGTCTCAGGTATTAAGGGTAAAGTTTTAAAAGCAGCGATTGAAAAGAAACATGAATCAGTAGGCATCATTTATATTTATCAAAAAGATAAGGATGAAGGCTTAATTGATGGGGATGTAGAGAAGGTCAAGGTGAAGCGCATAACCCCTGCTATTATAGAAGAATCAATAAATAAGGTGATAGAGCTTAAAGCGGTAGGAAAGGATCATAGAATAGTAGATTCTAGAGATAGGGTAAGACATAAGCTTGAACAAGAAAAGTTTGATCAACCAACTACGCTATTGTATGACGAACAACAATTAGAGGTAAGCAAAGAAGATTCAGAACTAGCGCAAAAAGAAATAGCAAATGCTGAAAAAGAAGTGGCTACCTCGTCCTCTGAGCAAATTCCAGCTGCTACTGTAGAGAATGAAGAGTTAGTAAGTAATCAAGTAAAAGAAGGAACGATTGAACAGCGTATAAAAAATCTTGGACAATTTGCAGATTGGGATTTATTTAAGAGATCATATCAGACCGATACAGTGTTAAATGAATTAATGGAAGAAAATATTCAATATGCTGGTCTAGTCAAAATGTTAGATACATTAGATACGAAAATAATAAATGTGTTCAAAGATACTGCTTTGTCCGCAGATTCAAAGTTTGAGGAGATCAAGTCTCTAGGTTTAGAACGGTCAGCATATAAAGATTTACAAAATAATATCATTGCTGAAAAAGTATTATCCATTATGACCTCCATTGTACAGTCAGTAGAGGCAACTGTTGACTATAAGGTCAATACCATTAGAAAAGCTTTAGACTCTATGGCTATTAAGAAAGTGATGTATGAAGACCAGCGCAAATTAAGAGCTCTAATTGATGAAAGATTACAAATACAAGTTGAGCTACATGAACTAGCAAAAAATGTGATCGAAGTATTTAAAGTACTTGATAGTACTGCAGGTGATTTTTTAGAAAGTTTAGATGATGGTTTACCGTCCGAAAGCCAATATATCAACGAAGTTTTGAAAACTCAAAAAAACATTTTTACACCAAAAAATGTTACCGAAATCACCGCTCGGATCATGAGAGACCTTCAAAGCAATCGTATCACTATGTCCGTTTTAGAAGAGAAGATTTCTAATCTTATTGACCTAGTATTTCAATTATGTGAGACAGACGGATCTATTATTGAATACCAGCAGAAATTAATCAATCTATTACAAGCTCAAAGAATAGAGGATGTTGTGATTGTTGATAGTATTATCAAAAATTGCCTTCGTATATTCGTTGGGCCTCAAAATGTTGGAAGAACATCAACTTCTTTAATATGGGCAGGAACATTATCTAGAAGGCAAAATACCGTCCTTATTGATCTAACAGGTTCATCTAAATACAGTCAATACGGTGTCACCCCAATTAGCTTAGATGCATTTCTTAGTGAAAGAATTGAACAACAATTCCTCGTTGTCGAAGGAAATATTGATGACTTAGACCATGCTAATGAATTGATATCAGAACTAAGAACACGTTTAAACTATTATCCAAATATAAATTTGGTGTTAGATAGTCATCAAACTGAACTTCTTGATCAGCTATCGCCTTCTGCATTATCAGTACATTTCATAACGGACTGTACACCGAGAGGTATATCGCAGATCAAGGAAACAATTGCTACATTTAAGAGGGAAAACATTGCCCGTAAGGTAATCTTAATCGATCCCCCTGTTGACCCTATGAATATCTTGTTAGATTTAGAGATCGACCCACTGTTAATTAAATTAATTGTCATCCCTAGATTAAAATATATCTCGGCTTCGGCATTAAAAGGAACAATTCCATACAATAATGCAGAGGTTGTAGAAGTTTTTGAACAAGCCTTTAGGTAGGGGGAGAGGGACATGTATGATGGATGTTCAATGTATACAATTAAAGCATTAATATGACAGTATAAGTGCTCTGTTAAGGTCTAGGGTTAATCTAGAGAACATAAGAACTGCTATTGAATATAAACTAAATTAGAGGAGAGAGGAAATGAAAAAGCTATTATCATATATCTTAATATTTGTTTTACTCATGCCGGTAACTGTACAAGGAGCTGTACAAAACGAACCGTCAGAATGGTTTAGAGAAGATATACAACAAGGTATTGAGTTAGGGTTAATACCTGAGAGGTTACAGTCAGATTATTTAGAGCCTATCACAAGAGAAGAATTTGCAGAATTATTAGTTAACTACGTGTTAATAAATTTAGACGAACAATATGAATTTCAAGAAACACCAATTAGATGGACAAAAGACTCGATTCTAGAAAAGGTAACGATTGATACTCCATTTGAAGATACCGATTTAGAGCATGTGCAACTTGCGTACATAATGGGTAGTGTAAATGGTACATCTGAAACGACATTTTCTCCTGATAACTATATTACAAGGCAGCAAGCTGCTATGATGCTTATGAATACAGTCCATCTATTCAATGAGTTTGACTATTTGAGTGAAGCTGATTTAGGGTATGAAGATTTTAATCAGATTTACGAGGGGGCTCAACCAGCAGTTAACGCACTTAAAGGACTAGGTATTATGAAAGGTTCTGGAGGTGAATTTTTACCATTAAACAATATTACAAGAGAGCAAGCTATGGTTACCGTAGTAAGGCTATATAATGAAACGGTTTATCCACTATTAACTGTACGTGGTGAAATAGTTGCCAACCCAGTAATTCCAGAATTTCTTTATAACATTGGTTCTGATTATGTTCATGTTTCTTATGTAGAAGAGTTAAGTGAACAAAGTATGAGTGAACTAGAGACAGTGTGGTACTTATTTGCAGATACTAGAGAATCAGGAATAGAGATAGATATAAACAATGCTTTAGCATTATATGGTTTTGAGTATAACCTGTCTAACATATCTGCTGGTTTATTTACAGATCCACTGTTACGTGGAGAAAATATCAAGGTAGATTATGGGTTTATGGAAGTTGAAACTTTGACAGATAACTTTCTAATGGAGTTCACATTAAAACCAACACCAGGATACGTACATAATTTCTTCGAGTATTTTTATGGATATCCGAAAACGAATGTAATTCCTGAGATTATACAAAACTAGTAATATAAGGATATTTCAGATGGGTATTTCTTTAGTAGTGCTCTATATTCTCAAAGTGAAACATAAATAATTTAAATATTCAGTTTGATGCAATTACCCTTAAGGAAGGGAGGAATGTACTTGATAAATATAAGGATATCTTCGGTAGAAAGTACAAATAGCGACTTAGGTCAGATCATATCAACATTATTATTTACAAATAATCATATCTCAAGGGTAAAGAGCCAAATTGATTGGAGAATTATATCCCGTGATGGAATTGGAAGCTTGCTAAATAGATCACGCAATGATTTGCTAAATTTAGAAGCTGAGCTAAGAAAGATAGAAAGATTTATAAATGATGCAACACAGCGATATAAATCAATGGAAGAACATTTGGTTACAAAAGGGGAACGTATTAATACTGACGAGTATTTTAATGGAGATGAGATGAGGGATATATCTTCACTCACGTTTGGTAATAGAAGAAGTAGCGCAATAGATATTTGGAACTGGGGAATAAATGGTTATTCCCCAAATACGAACAATAATAATATTCACAATATCAAAGAGAAGCATTATTTAAAAAGAAATATTGAAACTTATGAAGCTCAAATTGAAATATTAAAGAGTCAAAAGGCAAGCTTAATAGAAGAAATAGTGAAGTTAATTGAATGGGAACCTATCACATCATTTTTTGAACGTGTTACCGAAGGACTAGGTGGCCAAAATCCGTATGCTGAATATCTTAAAGTGCAGGATCAAATTTGGGAATTAGAAAGAGAAATTCGAAAAGTTATAGATTTTGAACCTTCTATAGCGAATATAAGCGGTTGGAAAAATAACTTCGATCGCAGTATAGTAACTTTTTATCAAGGTGTACAAGAAGAAATAGATGATTTTACAAGACCGATAGATAAATTTATTGAGGATGAACAATTTAGGCTAAATGTACTTAATCGAGAAATTGAAAAACCTCTTTCTAAAGTCCGTGACGCTATGCAAGTAACTACTATTGGAAGAGAGTTATGGGGAAATCTTGAATTCTACCATTATGAACAGAGAGATCAATTAAATGGTTCTCATCCATCGTATCAGGAAGTAACGAGTAAAGGTTCAGAATGGATCCTTCTTGATGAAGATATGTCAGTACTCCATGATAATCATCAAGGAAAACCTGAAGAGAAGTATATAAACCCAGATGGTAGAGAAGCCGTTTTTGATGGAGATACGCTTGAACCTATAGCTGATCCAAGCATAAAAGGGACATATAACTACATTAATCCAGCACTACAACCAGAAGGGTTTCCAAAAGATAAACAAGAAATCCTTGATTGGGTCGAATGGATTTCTAGTAATGCTGGTCATGCAATAACAGATGTCATTCCATATTATCTAGTAGGTCAAAAGAATGAGAAGAACCAATAAAATAATTGAGGTGAAATATATGTTCAGGAGATTATTTATAGTTACCATAAGTGCTGTTGTTTTATTAAGTATGGTTGGTTGTGGTCAATATACTATCATAGACTTAATTCATCCCGAAACAGAACGATTTTATACTGAAAAAGTTGAAGATGTTTTTAATCACGCTCCATATGAACCTTATATAAATGAAGGTATTTATATGTTTCCTGTAACTAGACAAAACCAAAAGTACGGAAGTGATGAGGAAGGGTACTACTCGTATTCGTTAGGAATAGTTGCATATAAGAAATATGATAATTTGAATACAGCTACAATCAACCATATAAAAGTAGTTGGAACGAATGATGTAGCTTTTAAAGAAATTGAGGAAGATATAAATGTTACTCTTGAATTTGGTAAATCGGCATCTGATGATCCGAAATATGATTCTTTGCTGGTGGGTGAGAGTAGTTTAATCGAAGAAATAAACAACTATAATTTGAATTTAAGTGATGAGAGTGTAATAACATTTATTATGAACGTCAGCATTCATGTGAATGGAAAGACCATTACGAAAGACATTAAGTATGACCTAAAAAGGAGAAAAAGAACATATTCAATGCGAATGTAAGTAATATAATTGATGAGAGCATTAATACATAGTTATATTATTTGGAGGTAATATGAAGTCATTAGAAGTTACATTGTCTACGCAAGAACTTTATTTTTTGAGTGAACTAATGGGACTAGAATGTATAGTCGGCATAAAAGATCCATTTAAAGATTGTACTAAAGAGCAAATTATTGAGGCATGGTTAGAATTAAAAGATAAATTACTCAAAATGAATATTCTATTTGAAGATAAAACATACCAGATAGATAGAAAGCATGCAATCCTCATATATGCGTTGAGACCAGAGTCTGTATGCTGTTGGTTTAATCAATTTATAAATAATAACCAAGAGAGCTGCTACTATTATTTCACACCACAATTAGTAGTAAAAAGAATATATGAAGTAACTAATGGTTTACATAAATTACAATTAATAGGAACTCCTATTGAGGCTTTTCAAGAAATGATAAATAGTTTTTCATTTTCAAATACAGAAAGAATAAAAGTTGCAGATACGTACTTAACAAAGGAACAGTTCGATATCCTGATAAAATTAAAGGGAGATTCAAAATTTGAAGAGTATGCTTTGTCTAATATGAATCCTAAAATACAACAAAAGCTTGAAGAGTTCATTTATTCTTTAAGAACCTTTCAAAAAGCTGGGCAGTTAGTAGTGACAGCACTGAATGAAAATCAATTGGTCTTTGATGAATTAAATTTTATTCAAGGTGGAAATGGAGTTTGGTTAACAAATCCAGATATAAACGAAGGTGTGGTAAAATATTGCATTAAGTCAAGTACAGGGAGAGAAATAGAAGAGAAAATTAAAGAAATGGTATTAACAAAATTCTTTAGTGAGATTGAAATTAAATCATTCACATGACAACTTTTTTAGTTAGAACACTAGGAGATGGGGCATATACATGATATTTTTATAGTTTAATAAATTTGTCACTGTGTAATAGTGACTCATTATACGTTGAGCTTTCATTCCCCTTTTAAATTGGAAAAAATCATATTTTCAAGAAACGTATTTGTTTGAGGTATGTAATCAATGCATTCACTATCTGAAATAATTCTCCCATCTTCTAACTCAAAAAGAGTTGTTTTTGGAAATAATATATCTTGACGTATGATTATTCCCTTCTTTATTATCGAATGACCTTTCATGATAATGCAAACTTCCATTCCCACATACGGAGTTTGCATTGGTTTGAACATCATGATTGTCCCTCCTTATTACACCACCCGAGATAATTTCGATGGTGACAAGAAATTGTAAATAAAGTGTATGAAAAACGACACTAAACTTAATAAATCAACAATAATATAAATTGTTTTCAACAGGCTCTTTTAAAATCATTGTCACTTATTGTAATAATATAGTATATTAACAGTATATCACATTATATACTTATTATTACCATGATGTAGGTTGTAAGCTAGCATTGTGTGAATGATATTTGAAATTTATGAAAATAAACTCCTGGTGATTTTGAGCCAAAAAGATGAAACCCATACAGACGATAGGTATCTCTTCGTATCTAGACTAAAAATCACTATAATCCTTGTGATTAATCTTTTTTTGCTCCTTCCTCCTTTCTCAATTCATCCCATTCACTTAAATAAAGCATCTCATTTAAATCTATCGGGTCACCTTCTAATACCGAGACAAACTCTAAACTGTTTCCATCAGGATCATAAAAATAAACTGAAGCAGCAGGCATCCAAGTAAATACGATTGGTTCAATCGGTTCTCTACCAAAAAAATCTTCAGCGAGCTTAATATCTTTGTCATTTAACCATTCTATTGATGTTTTTAGTTTTGCTAATTGTACGCTGAATGCAAAATGTCGCTTTGCAAATTCTTGCCCGGCTGGTACTTCCCATAGGCCAAGCATTTGTTCCTTATTTCCAATAAAAAAGAACGCGCATTTTCTTTCATAAATTCGATGTGCTAGTTGAAGTCCGAGCTTTTCAAAAAACGCAATGCTTTGATCTAAATCTTTCACTTGTAAATGGGTTTCGTATATACTCTGTATCATCTAAATCACTCCAATTGTTTTTGGTAATTTAGATTTTACATTTATGTATGCTTATCTCATACGGTAGGAAGAAGTAAAGTAATCTACAACTTCTGACCGATTTTGTGTTTAAAAATTTCTAACCCTTAGTACATACTTTCCACCAATATTGCCATAGGGGGAATATACTTTTACTGTATAAACACCTGATCCATATTTACTTAAATCCACTGCATATAACCTCTCCTGTGATTTAGCTGTTTCTGATTTACCAATGAGAGTACCGTCAGGAGCATATACTTTGTATTTATAGTTATAGCTATTATGCAGGTTATTTAACCAAAAGTTACACTCCGAACCTTTTTCAACATCTAAATTTACGGTATAAATTTTGTTATTCTCAGTAAGCACATCTTCTACTTGAAGTTCTGCTTCAGCAAATTGCTCACCAGATGTATTCCCCAACTCCACACTTTCTTCTAATAATGTTGATGAAGAAAACAAAATGATAATGATGCACATTGCTGCAACCATACCTGCTATTGGGAGTAAATTGTGTTTTAATTTGCGCTCTCTCTTTGGATTACTTATTTCACTTTCTATTCTTTTTCTAAGTTCGAACTGTCTTTTAGGATCCCAAGAAATACTTTCATCTAAATTCTTCACATCTTTAAAGAGGTTATGATCATGTTGGTTACTCATAAACCCATTCTCCCTTCGACAATTCTTGTTGTAGCGCTTTTAGAGCTCTAAGTAAAGTTGATTTAACTTTACTCTCACTCCAACCTAAAATTTCACACGTTTCTTTCGTAGACATCCCCTCAATTTTTCTAAGTATGACCACTTCACGATAACTCGGTTTTAACTTACCAAGAGCTTCATACAATTCTTGAAAGCTTTCATTGATCATAATAGCGCTTTCTAATGTATTGTTAGCTTCTTTCTCTCGGTATTGATGACTATAGTGCTCAAAAATATTAAATTTTTTCCGTCTCATATAATCCATTGTAATATTGTGAGCAATCCTGAATATCCAGCTTTCAACTTTATCTTTATTTTTTAACTGACCATACGAGTTATATACTTTTATAAAAGTTTCGTGGGTTAAGTCTTCAGCTGTATGGTAGTCTTTAGTTAATGTAAAAATAAACTTTAAAACTCGCCTACTATACAAGTCATATAGGGAAAGCACTTCATTTTTCTTTTCATCTCGTTGCACTATGTTCCCTCCCTAGTTATTGTCGGTCATTCTACATTGTAAATGTTTCGTTTAATATATTTATATGAAACATATTGTTTAAAATATCCTATGCTCATTATTATAATCTTCTTCGTTCATTTATATAAAAATCTTTGTTTTTCGCTATATTAAAAGGGCTATGATTTATTAATTTATTGGATAGTCAGGGCTGTGTTAAGTAATGATGGTATTGAAATGTAATAAAGGCTCTTTTCGTACTATTTTTACTAAAAATGGCCCGTATCATGAGAGCTCCATAATTGAAATAGCAAGTTACCACGAAAGCTAGATATATGCGTGCTTAAACCTTAGAAAGAGAATAGCACCAATCAATGCGACAACAGCCTTCTTTAAAAATAGTATAGTCAAAATAGTGTAACGAATTGTCATTTTATGCGCCTCACATATGATAATTGAATTGTTATAAGAGGAAATAAAAGTTGAAATTTAGCATTCAATAACTAGATAAACTTTTGAAGTATTCAACGTCAATCCAAAGTGTAATTGATCATACGATTAAATATAAAAGTAAAATCACGAGCTGTTCATATAAAATAGTAATACTTTATGAAGTAAAATAAGGATAAATTGTTAACTTCAATGAACATTTACTACTATATAAAATTTAGTATTTCAAGCAACTAAGAGAACAGGAGAGTAGCAAGTGAGCAGTAAATTTATCAAAATCATTATCGTTTCTATGGCCTTGACGATCGGTCATCCCAATCAAGAGGTAAAGTATATTATTGTTGGCTTAGTTTTATTAGTCGCTTTGGAAATTTATTTTACCTTAAGAAATGGCAAAATTAAAGATGATTCTGAGTAGAACAGTTTTTAAACCTTTTAGTCATTTGACCGATAACTCTCATACATTAACATCTTAATTATTTGTGAGCACTACGCTGACGGAGGTAATATAAGAATAGGGGGGATGTCATGTATACAATCAGTGAGGTCGCTAAAATATTGGGAGTCAGTACTCATACATTACGGTATTATGAAAAAGAGAAAATCATAGAACCAGATCGGAATAAGAATAAAGATAGAATATATAGTGATGCACATCTTAATTGGCTTCGATTTGTGATGAAACTAAAACAGACACAAATGCCAATTGCAAAAATTAGAGAATACGCACAATTGTATATCGAAGGAGAGCATACAACAATCGCTCGCTTACAACTGCTCGAAGAACATAGGAGTGAGATTCAAAATCAAGTGAAAACCTTGGTTGACACGGAAAAGATGCTTGAAGACAAAATTAACTCATATAAGAAAATGGTTAGTATGAAACAACATCTAAGTTCCGTTGCTACTAAACCAAAATTAGAGAAGGATTCAATTTAAAATGAAAGGCTCCTTTCAAACTATTACCATAAAGCGTCGTTTAATTTGTTAGATTTCGTTGTACAGAAGAAAAGATGCCTCGGACATTAGACTCTAATTACGAAAAGCAATAATGAATGCGAAATCAACCACATGAAAAAACAACAGGGAGCAGGCCTGTTGTTTTTAGCTAATGATCTTTTCATACCGATATTAAAATCATATACAAATGCTGAATTTTAAACGTCCAGCTAATGATGTCCCCAAGGTAAAATGTATAAAACCTTGGTGAAAACAGTTAGAATTACATAATAAAAGTTATTCCGCTTTCTGGATATGGTCTACGTGCAGTACTTTCTTTTCACTAGAAGATTGCCATTGTGCTAGTTTAACTAAATAGGGTGCGATATTTGCAGGGTCATCACCTGTTGTCACCAAATTCGTTTTCATCGCACCAGGGTTAAAAACGTGTGACGTAATGCCATTTTTATGTTCTTCATCATCTACAGTATAGGATAATGCTTCAATGGCCGCTTTGCTGGCAGCGTAGGCACCAAAACCAGCAGCACCTTCCTTCGCTAGGCCTGAAGTAATGTTGATGATCTGTCCTGACTTTTGGCTTCTCATAACTGGTAAACATTCTCTTATCATTAAGAATACACTTGTAGCATTATTCGTTATTTGGTACTCCCATGAATCCAAGGGGCTTTCGAAAATGTGATATTGTTCAAATACAGCCGCGTTATTGATTAATATGTCAATCCGTTCGAACTTAGCCGTAGCTGCCTGTATAAGCATTCTAACATCAGATTGGGATGAAACATCTGCACGGATAGGCAGAACTTTAACATTATACTGACTTGTGATGTAGCGCTCAACCTCTTCAAGCTTAGCATACTCCCGTCCACAAATAACTACATTAGCTCCACATTTAGCAAAGGCAATGGCAGTTTCTTTCCCTAAACCGCTCCCAGCACCAGTAATGATGACAACTTTCCCATTTATATTTTGCATATCCGTTCCCCTTTTTTATAAATTCCGGAATTCTTATGTGAATGATAGTATATTACAC
Organism: Cytobacillus sp. IB215316; assembly: GCF_033963865.1. Classification (NCBI taxonomy): domain Bacteria; kingdom Bacillati; phylum Bacillota; class Bacilli; order Caryophanales; family Bacillaceae; genus Cytobacillus; species Cytobacillus sp. IB215316. The sequence continues at coordinate 244,860 of NZ_JAXBMC010000003.1, forward strand.
ATCGTCTAAAAAGTCAATTTATTCTGAAAATTTAAATAGTGTTAACAACAGTTATTATCTTCAAGAGTATTAATCCTACACAATAAGGGTATTTTCTTTGACTGAACTTGCAATTTATTGTAAGATACATTTAACAGACCGCCGGTCGGTTTGTTTGAAAAGGAGGCTAATAAGTTGGAGTTAAAAGATAAGATTATACAAGCAGCGTTTGATTTGTTTGCGGAAAAAGGGTTTGAAAAAGCAACAGTATCAGAAATTATTAATTTAGCTGGCAGTTCCAAAGGAGGATTTTATCATCATTTCAAATCGAAAGATGAAATTCTCGAAGCAATCACCTCGCGTTATATAGATGAATTAAAAACTGATTATGAGAAGCTTCTTCAACATCAACAACGTTCAACTATTGAATTATGGAATCATATTTTTGCACAGCTGATTGAATACAAGCTTGGCAAAATTCCTGAATGGCCAAAAATGAGAAAAATCTTTTCATTTAATGGAAATCATATCATTCTAAAAAATTTTGCTAGTCAATTTGAAGTAATGACGACGGAATTATATACACGGCTCATTTTGCAAGGTGTTCGAGAAGGAGTCTTTCATGTTAAACACCCAAATATGTTGGCTGGATTATGGTCTAGGGAAATGATTAGAGTAGTTTCAATATGTAGAAAGCTTATTTTTTCTACCGATGTCGAAGCATATGAAGAATTTGAAATGTTGTTAGCTTTTAATGAAAATCTTATCAATCGTGAATTAGGTGTTTCTAGTAATATGATTCAAATTAAAGAAGTAGCCCTTCAATACGTTCAGCAATCTAGAAAGCGGCTTGAGCATAAGGAGGAATTTGATGATTAGATGGTTTTATGAAATAGGAGAGGAAGATTTTCAAGCTGTTGGCGGCAAAGGGTACAATTTGAGCAAAATGTATAATCAAGGCTTAAATGTACCAAATGGCTTTGTTATTACTTCTGATGCTTATAATTCATATATTCAAAAAAATTTCATAGGAGAAAAAATTAGCAGGATTTTAAATGAAGAGACGTCAGCGAAAGAGAAATCCTTGACTATCAAATCATTATTCACTAAAGAGTTGTTTTCAATAGAATTACAAAAGCGTATTGAAGATCAATTGACTAAAATCGCTAGTAAACGTGTAGCTGTTAGAAGTAGTTCAACTGTTGAAGATTTACCTGGAATGAGTTTTGCTGGGCAATATAGCACGTATTTAAACGTAACACGAAAAGATATCATTGACAAAGTTCTATTATGTTGGCAGTCCCTCTGGAATGAAAGAGCAATTGATTATAGAACTAAGTATGATGTTACGTCAGGTTTTACTCATAGTGTCGTCATTCAAGAGATGATCAATTCTAAGTTATCCGGTATTGTATTTACAGCAAACCCAATTACAGGGAATAGAAATGAGGTATACATTAATGGATCTTATGGGCTTGGGGAAGCGATTGTAAGTGGTGAAGTGAATCCAGATCAGTATACGGTAGCGAAGTCGAATGGAAAGGTACTGATAGAAGAACTATCTTCAAAAGAACGCTTGTGTCAATATGGTGAAGATGGGATTGAATATGTACCAATAAGGGACGGTTTGAAGAACGGTAGTTCATTGGAAAATCTGCACATCGAATCGATTGTGAAAGAAGCTATTATGGTTGAGGCATACTTTAGTAAACCTCAAGACATTGAGTTTGCTATAGATCATAACGATGAATTATATATTGTTCAGTCAAGAGACATCACTTCATTATTCCCGATAGACAGTTTTATTCAAGATAAAAAACTTAGAGCATATTTATCAGTAAGTACAGTTATGCTAGGAATGAAGGAGCCTTTTACACCGTTAGGATTTGAGCTGTTTGGGCATATGGTTCCGACGATCGTAAACGTGATGACAAGTCGCAATAAGCCATTGGATGGTGGGTTTGTAAAAGAGGCCGGTGGAAGAATATTTGCTGATATCACTTATTTATTAGCAAATAAATTTGTTGGAAAGCAATTTGCGAAAGCTTTTGCGGGAAACGATCTCCCACTCGAAGGTACGATGAATGCTGTATTAAAACATCATGGAAAACAGTTTACTAACCAAGGAATCAAATTTAAAATACCTTGGGGCATCATTAAATATGCTATTAGTATGGTTAAGCCATATGTTGAAGCTAATAAAATCGCTTCCGAAGACAGATATGGACAGATGAAGAAGATAGGTCATGCTGTAGTAGAAGAACATATGAAGCTCGCATGTTCTCTCCAAACTGTTGAAGAGAAGTTGGATTTTATTAAGGATACACTTGTCAACGCATTCATATTATCTCAGAAGCAAGCCTTATATTGTGTGGAATTTGCTAATTTCTCAAAAATTAGTAAAAAGCTCTCGAAAATGTTAGGTGATGATTTTGATATCGTTCCGCTAACAAAATCATTCCCAAATTGTATAACTGTTGAATTAGGTATGGAACTTAATTATTTGGCAAAGTACTTTGATGAAGAGGGGATAGAACCAACAAAAAATCACCCTAAAGTGCGACAGTTGTTAAAGGAATTTGGACACAGAAGTACGATTGAATTAGATTTTGGTGTGAAGAGATGGTCGGAGGATCCAGCATATATCATGAACTTAATAAAATCATACATGGTAGATCAAATGTACAATCGGAACATTGAGGAAGTTCATGGGAATGCGCAAAAAGCAGATCAGTTAATTAATGAAATATATGAGAGAATTAAAGTATTAAAAGGCAAAAGAAGAGCTAGGAAAATGAGAAAGATGATTATTGATTATCGAATAGCTGCTGGAATGAGAGAGTATCCAAAGTTTGATATCGTCAGAATGTTGGCACTTGCCAGAGAGGTTATGTTAGAAGTAGGTCAGTTGTATGAACAGCAAGGATTAATTGAAGATCAAGAAGATATCTTTTTTTTAAGGACGCAGGATATAAGAAGTAGGGAGCAATTAAGGCTTACCATTCTAACGAACAAAGAGGTATATAAAAGGGAGTTTGCTAGAACAACGATCCCTCGCATTGTATTAAATACTGGAGAAACATATTATTCAGCTCAAAATGTTGATCCCCATAGCAAAATTCTTCAAGGTGTTCCTTTATCAGCAGGTATTTATGAGGGCAAAGTAAGGGTTATTTTTGACCCGAATAAAGCTGAGTTATTAGAAGGGGAGATTCTTGTTACTGAAAGTACGAACCCTGCTTGGACACCGTTATTCATGACTGCAAAAGGGCTAATCATGGAGTATGGTGGTCCTGTTAGTCACGGTGGAATTGTAGCAAGAGAATATGGGATTCCTGCAGTTGTCGGTATACCTTCTGCAACAGCAACATTGAAGGATGGACAAATGGTTAGAATTAACGGTGAGACTGGTACGGTTGAAATATTAAAACAACAAGATATGACTCATTAACTTTGAATTTAATTTGTTTTGCTAGGTTCATATTTTACATGAACACTATTATCGTAACTTTGCGGCTGTTTGTAAGAAATCACAAGGCCAAATGGGATTCTCTGCCATTGTCATCGCTTTAAAAAAGTAAGACGAAACGCCATTTTATAAGTCTTTATTTCTTAGAATAGCAACCACTGCTGTGAAAATATCGAACAGACAAATGGTGGAAGGGTGAGTAAGCCTGACTAATTGCTTCATTTTGAAGACCACAAGCGCTCGAAAATTTCACATAAATATGAGATAGAGGGTACCATCAAATGATAGCACCCTCTTAAAACCTACTTTTTCTTGTTCTTAACTTCTAATAATTCAGCAATGATTTTTCCGTGGTCTGTATTGTCAATGAAGCCTGCAAATAGTTCCTTTTGAGGACCATATGCATATACTGGTACTTCTTCACCAGTATGTCCACTTGTCGTCCAGCCAGATAGAGAACGAGTATTTACGATAGCTTCGATAGCATTGTCAATAACAGTTAATGTATCTTCTTCTGCTTTAGCAGCATCTTTTACAGCTTGTATTTCTTCTTTAGTTAATTCTAAATCGATGTACTTACTTAGGGCTTTTTCTACCTCTAATCCTTCAACAATTTCATTAGCAATGAAATCAGGCGTTTTCTTAAATGCTTTGATCGGTTCAACGAAGAAATTATAAACACCGTTAGCGCCGATAGAGAAACCTCCAGTTGAATGGTCAGCTGTCACAACAACAAGTGTGTCACCATCTTTTTTCGCAAACTCAATCACTTCTTTAAAGGCATTTTCAAAATCTTGCATTTCGCTCATCGCTGCGACGATATCATTATCGTGACCCGCCCAATCTATTTGACTGCCTTCTATCATTAGGAAAAAGCCGTCTTTATCCTTGCTTAAGCGGTCAATTGCTGTTTTTGTCATATCTTGTAAAGAAGGAATGTCAGCAGTACGGTCAATCATTTTGTCCATACCTTTTGGAGCAAATAAACCTAGAATTTGGTCGTTTTTATCTTTTAACAATTCATCACGTGTTGTAACATAACTATATCCATCCTTTTGGAATAACTTAGTTAAGTTGCGATCTTCGCGATCAAAGTATGATGTACCGCCTCCAAGCAATACGTCCACTTTATGCCCTCCGTTAATGAGGTCATCATAATAATCATCAGCGATTTGATCGTAATTCTTTCTAGATTCATCGTGAGCAGCATATGCAGCAGGTGTTGCGTGATTGATTTGTGATGTAGCTACTAAACCTGTTGCCATACCATCTTCTTTTGCTTGCTCAAGAATTGTTTTTACATCTGATTTATCGTTATCTACAGCAATAGCGCCATTATATGTTTTTACTCCACCAGACATTGCAGTTGCAGCTGCAGCAGAATCAACAACATTTTCTTCATGATCGTCTGGGTATGTAGTTTGTAATCCCACTAAGTATGGATCGAAAGCTGTTTCTTCATATTTTATTGTGTCTGGATTATCATTCATATAACGAAGAGCTGTCATATAAGGAACACCCATTCCGTCACCGACCATAAAGATCACATTCTTTACTTTGCCATTTTTTGATGAGGCTGCATTAACAACTTTTTCTTCACCATGCAAAAGGCCGATACTGCTTACTGTTAATGTACTAACAAGTGCCACAGGTAACAGTGACTTCTTCCAATTCCATTTTTTCATAACATTATTTCCTCCCTATATGTTTGATCATATAATAGTTTAAGAGAAAAATGTAAAAGAGGTATGGATAAATTACTAATATTTAGTAAATGAAATGTAAATTGGTAAAATAATGGGATGTTATTGACCGAATAATGACTAATGGTGAAACGTACTTTAAAAGAGAATACTAAGCTAGAAGGATGACCTTTGATTAACTGTGATGTTGTTAGTAAAGACTTGTAATTCATGATCTTGCTTTTAAGTTTGTTGAAAAAAGGCATGAAAAAATTTTATCACCCGTATCTTTTTTTTATCGTTATTCGTTTTATATATTGAGAGGTGCAAAAAGGAGGAGTAGATGTGTACACAAATGCTAAATCTTGCACGAACTTGGACGATCAACATGCAGCCTTGTCATTAAATGAATTAGAGAAGCATTATCAAAAGCTAACAAAATACTGTCATTTTCTTTCTCAAAATAGTTGGGATGGGGATGACCTTGTACAAGAAACATTGCTCAAGGCACTACAGCGGTATAAGGATTTGCCTGATATGAATTCCGCATTGTTAAATAAAATAGCTTATCACCAATGGATTGATAGTTGTCGAAAAAGACAGCGAGAAACAATTGAATCTACTCCAGAAACGATTGTTACTGACGTTGATCACTTAGAGCATTCTTTAGATATCATCCAAAAATTAGTGTCAAAATTAACACCAAAGCAAGCAGTCGTTTTTATTTTAAAGGAAGCATTTCAATATCAAATTACTGAAATTGCAAATATTTTAACAACGACAGAAACGGCTGTTAAAAGTATACTTCATCGTGGAAAAAAGCGGATAAAAAACATTTCACTTGATGATCCATTGTCACCAGTTCATTGCTTGTGGCCAGAGCAAGAACAAGAACAGTTAATCACTTCACTTTATTTGTCATTAAAAATGCATGATCCTGAAATACTTATCCGCGTGATTCCAAGTATTGATTCTCTAAGTAGTGATAGTGAAAAGCCAGTATGTAATAGTAAGTTGATACGTCCAATATCCTCTCGGGTAGGCATAGTTTCTATGGCAGCATAGATAAATATGATGATGGAGGAAAGAAATGAGTACAATACCTTATGTCATTGAACAAACAAGTCGTGGAGAGCGTTCCTATGATATATACTCAAGGCTTTTGAAGGATCGAATTATTATGGTTAGTGAAGAAATCAATGACCATATGGCACAAAGTGTAGTAGCACAGCTATTATTTTTACAAGCTAATGATGAAGAGAAAGATATTTCACTCTATATTAACAGTCCAGGAGGTTCGACTTCAGCAGGTTTTGCAATTTTTGATACGATGCAATATATCCAACCTGATGTACGAACGATATGCACTGGTATGGCGGCATCCTTTGGTGCTATGCTTTTACTTGGTGGAACAAAAGGGAAACGTTATGCGCTTCCAAATAGTGAAATTATGATTCATCAGCCTTTAGGAGGTGCTAAAGGTCAAGCGACAGATATAGAAATTTCAGCTAACCGAATTGTCAAGCTTCGATCACATATTAATCAAATCATTGCTGATCGGACAGGGCAATCACTCGATAAGGTGTCTAGAGATACAGATAGAGACAATTTCATGAGTGCAGAAGAAGCAAAGGAATATGGGCTTATTGATGACATCATTAACTAATCAGCAAGTGTATGAGAAATTTCTTGACACCAAAATAAATATCCATTAATATACTTTTTAATAAAAGCACACAAAATTTGATGACGAGAACAAGTAAACTAAATGATCCGTCCTCCAGAGAGCTAGTAGGTGCTGAAAGCTAGCGTTCGGACTTTAGTTGAACAATCATCTCCGAGAAGTCAAGCTGAATGAAGTAAGCTTGAACGGATTTCCCCCGTTAATAGGAACACGTATGATTGTACGTTGCTAAGTGCTATTGACCGGCGTCGATAGAAAAAGGGTGGTACCGCGGATACCCCGTCCCTTTATAGGGATGGGGTTTTTTGTGTGCTTTTAAGCTCTTTTCGTATCCTTTGTTACGTTTATTAAAGGCTCTTGTCATAAGCTTTGTTGTTATTTTTACTAAATATGGACAGTATGAAGTAGAAAAGATGGTACGAACTCTAGAGGAATTGGTCCTATAAATCTAAGTACGAAAAGCAACAATCAATGCGAAAACAGCCTTATTAAATTACAACAGTCAATCATGGTATGAAGATGCCATGAAACTTTCAAAACGAAAACAATAATACGAAACAGCCAAAATTAAAAGGAGTGGTACTGTGAGAAAGGTTGATGTGAAAGAACAAGCAAGCGATAGAGAAAAGAGAGTCCAACAACGTTGGAAAAAAGAGGATACATTTAAACAATCAATTAGCAATAGAGAAGAAAGCACAAGCTTTGTATTTTACGAAGGACCGCCCACTGCAAATGGTTTACCCCATGCAGGGCACGTGTTAGGTCGTGTTATTAAAGATTTAGTCGCACGTTATAAAACGATGGCTGGATATAAAGTGTTACGCAAAGCAGGATGGGATACACATGGCTTACCTGTAGAATTAGGTGTTGAAAAGCAATTAGGAATATCGGGTAAGCATGATATCGAAAAATATGGGATCGAAAAATTTATAAACAAGTGTAAAGAAAGTGTGTTTGCTTATGAACAACAATGGAGCACCTTTACAGAGCTAATTGGCTATTGGGTGGATGTAGAGGATCCGTATGTGACATTAGAAAATAGTTATATCGAAAGTGTATGGCATATTCTTGGAACGATTCATGAGCAAGGACTTTTATATAAAGGACATCGTGTGTCACCATATTGTCCTAGTTGCCAAACATCGTTAAGCTCCCATGAAGTTGCACAAGGATATAAAGATGTAAAGGATTTAAGTGTAACTGTTAAATTTCCTATCAAAGATCGTGAACATGAATATCTTCTTGGTTGGACGACAACACCTTGGACGCTTCCTGCAAATGTTGCATTAGCTATTAATCCTCAAATAACCTATGTAAAAGCTAAAAAAGGTAAAGAGGTGTATTACGTAGCAGAAGCATTAGCTGAAAATGTACTACAAGAAAATTATCAACTTCTTTCACGAATGAAGGGGGATGAGCTAGTAGGAATAGCGTATGACGCTCCATTTGACAACATCTCTGTAGAGAAGGGTCATATTGTTATTGAGGCGGATTTTGTAACTGATAGTAACGGAACGGGTGTCGTCCATATTGCACCAGCATATGGAGAAGATGATTATCGCGCTGCACAACAATATGAGTTAAGCTTCGTCAATGTAGTCAATGAATCAGGACGTTACACAGATGACCTTCAGATGTTTGCAGGGAGGTTTGTGAAAGATTGTGATGTAGATATTATCAAATATTTAGCAGCAAACAATCTTTTGTTTCATAAGCAAAAATATGAGCATAGTTATCCTTTTTGTTGGAGGTGTGACTCACCGTTACTGTACTATGCGACAGATAGCTGGTTCATTAAAATGACTGCTGTAAAGGATCGCTTACTTAGGAATAACGAACAGGTCACATGGCACCCAGAACATGTGAAGCACGGAAGGTTCGGCAAATTTTTAGAAAATGTTGTTGATTGGAATATAAGTAGAAATCGATATTGGGGAACGCCTCTAAACATTTGGACATGTGAACAGTGCGATCAACAATTTGTCCCAAAAAGCATTCAGGAGTTGCAAGCGAACAGTGTAGAGCATGTTGATAAAGATTTGGAACTGCATAAACCTTATGTTGACGATGTGAAGGTTGAATGTCGAAGCTGTGGGGGCAATATGAACCGTACTCCAGAGGTAGTGGATGTATGGTTTGACAGTGGCTCAATGCCATTTGCCCAACACCACTACCCATTTGAGAACGGAGAATTGTTTAAAGATCAATTTCCTGCTGATGTTATTGCCGAAGGTATTGATCAAACTAGAGGTTGGTTTTATAGTTTGTTAGCAATCTCGACATTATTCACAGGAAAAGCTCCATATAAAAGAGTACTTTCACTCGGTCATATTCTCGATGAAAACGGCCAAAAGATGTCTAAAAGTAAAGGGAATGTTCTTGATCCACTAGAATTAATTGAAGAATTTGGTGCAGATGCGTTAAGGTGGGCGCTTATAGCAGACAGTGCTCCTTGGAACTCGAAGCGTTTTTCCAAAGCAGTCGTTGCTGAAGCTAAGTCTAAGCTCGTTGACACGTTTGTAAATGTGCATAGTTTTTATACTTTATATGCAAGCATTGATCAAATCTCACCTGATTTATTTACAAATGTTCATTATTCGAGCTTAGATCATTGGGTATTATCTCGCTTAAATAGTACGATCCGAGGAGTAAAGTTGTATGTTGATGATTACCAATTTACTTTAGCTGCAAGGTTATTAAATACTTTTATGGATGAAGTAAGCAATTGGTATGTAAGAAGAACGCGCCAGCGTTTTTGGCGTGAGGGAATGGACGATGATAAGCTAGCTGCATATGCGACGCTTTATGAAGTGCTAACGAAAAGTAGTCAATTGTTAGCTCCGTTCACTCCTTTTGTTGCCGATGATGTTTTTGAGAACTTGACGGGAGAAAGTGTACACTTAAGCGACTATCCTGTAGTGGACGATACAATCATTAATCATCAGCTTGAACTTGAAATGGATGCAACACGCCAAATTGTAGAACTCGGAAGGCAAGCTCGGAATAATGCAGGATTGAAAGTGAAACAGCCACTTCAACAGCTTATTATCATGACCAAAGATGAGAAGTTCACACGGTTACAAAGTCATACTGACATCATTAAAGAAGAATTAAATGTTAAAGTGATTATGAATGAGAGTAATGAGAGTCGATATTTTCATTATTCCTTAAAGTTAAATTTTAAAAAAGCTGGCTCTAAATATGGCAAATACAGCAGTCACATTCATCAGTATCTTCAGAGTCAATCAGCAAGTAAAGTGGCAGCTCTGTTAGAAACGGAAGAACTTACTGTGGAAATTGATGGTAAGAAGTTTCAGGTAAGTTTAGAGGATATCATTGTAGAAAAATCAACAATTGGCGAATATCAAATGGCAGAAGGAGCTTCAGTTACGGTTCTTCTGGACACACAATTGACAGCTGATCTTTTACATGAAGGGAAAGTTCGAGAGCTCATTCGTGCAGTTCAGGAATATCGTAAGAAATTATTGTTACCTGTTGAAAAAAGAATCGATATTTCACTGCAGCTTGATGATGAAATGCTACAAGCAGTGAATAGCTTTGAACATTTATTACGTGAGAATTTATTAGTGAACGAACTTGAATTTGTTGAATCGTTAACTAATTTTGAAGAAGTAAAGGTAGGAAACGACACGGTTCGAATTGTTATTAAGTAAAATAGGTAGCTAAAATGAAATCTGTTGCTATCTTTAAAAATCGGAACAGCTTAAGAGGTTTGAAGGGAAAGGCTGTTTCCATTTTAATTGTTGCTTTAAACACGAATATCACTAATGTTCGTGGCATCTGTTCGACTGTAAAATGATGACGAAAATATAAAGCCACTTCTTATGGTACAAATTTGTTAATAAAAACAAAGTTTTATGAGAAGAGCTTAAGTAAAAGATGCCAATATATACCTAGATTAAAGGTTGAATCACTCATATTTATTGAAAGTACAAGATCAGGTGGAGAAACTAGCCACCTGATTTATGCTGTTTAACGTAGTCCATAAGAAATGTAGTGAATGGGATAGATCTTTGTTAATATCTTCTATTATCTTATGGTTCGGAGTATTTATTTACTTACATGTAAGAAACGATTATAATTAGAATTTGTGAGCATTAAAATCCAATTAGAAAAAGAGAGATAAAAATAAAAAACTAGAAAGCTTTTTTGTACTAGAGCTAAATCATACAATCTAGCAAAAGTTACAATGGATATATTATTAAGATCGATAAGGTCGTAATTGAAGGGGAAAATGAAGCTTTATGATAGAGTTTTTTCAAGAAATATTTAATAGCTATGCATCATTTTTTTCATTAGAAGCAATTAAACAAGTCGTATCAGATCCTACTAATTGGACTATTATCGGTAGTTTAATTATTTTAGAAGGTTTATTATCGGCTGATAATGCGTTAGTTTTAGCGGTTATGGTCAAACACCTTCCTGAAAAGCAAAAGAAGAAAGCTTTATTCTATGGTATTCTTGGTGCTTATGTGTTCCGCTTTATTGCTATCGGCTTAGGTGTCATTTTAATAAAAATTACGTGGGTAAAAATTCTCGGTGGAGCATATTTGCTTTGGCTTGCGATTTCCCACTTTATCAAGAAGCATAGCGAGAAAAAAGTGAAAAACAAGAAAATGGGCTTTTGGAGAACAGTGCTTGCTGTGGAGCTCATGGACATTGCTTTCAGTATTGATAGTGTTATAGCTGCTTTTGGAGTCTCGAGTGAGATTTGGGTTATTTTTATCGGTGGTATGTTAGGTGTATTAATGATGCGTGGTATTGCTCAAGTATTTTTAGCGCTTATAGAGCGTATACCTGAGCTTGAAACAGCTGCATTTGTGTTAATTGCTATTATCGGTCTAAAAATGCTTGCTGCTGCTACTTTAGGCATCCATGTCGAAGAAGGACTGTTTTTTGGAGTTTTATTAGCGGTATTCGCTGTTACCTTCATTATTCATTATATTAGAAGAAATGGTAAACAAGCTGAAGGAACTGAATTAGGTGAATGATAAGCAAAACTGTTGATTACTTAACTATAAGTATTGCAGCTTAGCAGAAGTGACCAGATATAATAGAAGGATAGAAAAAGGCATTATTCGCTGCTTTTTTTATCCTTCTTTTTTCTTTACTGGAACTCCTTCTAGTCCGCCTGGGCATTAACTTTCTGTTCCTGCGACCATTCCGTATCAATATCTAAATCTGTTGCTTTCTTTAAAAGTTCAAAACTTGTGAATACATTGTCTTTAATTATTGTATAATTCATCGCGTTTGTTGATCATTTTCATTCTGATCTAATGACACATGAGTAATTTTTATATAGTCATCCTCAAGTATTTCATATTTAATATCTTTATCTCGTTTAACAGTAAGTCTATCATGATACTTTCAAAAGGGGCTTTGGGATAAAGTATACAGTATGTTATTAATCATTCACTAAGAAATTTGACTAGCATAATAGTTTGTCATTCTTATGTTTATTATAAAATTCCATTTCATAACTAAAATTCATAATTATCTAAAAATTACTTGTAAGTATTTTATCAAATAAATTATACTGTTATAAAAAGATGGACTTGAAAGGAATGAAAAAGGTGCTAACTCATTTTGATTATCAAGGAGTAAAAATAGTCCAGTCCACTGTCTCTTTTATGAACGTTAAGCTAAAAAGCTATCTATACTTTGTTGATGGTTTGTTAATTGATACTGGTCCCAGCAGCATTGAGGATGTCTTAAAATCACATTTAAAAACGATACCTTTTACACAAGTTGTTCATACTCATCATCATGAAGACCATACAGGGTTATCGAAATGGATACAAGGTCATTATGATGTGCCGATGTATGTGCACGAATCAGGTGTAGATGACTGCACTCACGTAAAACCAATACCATTGTATAGAAGGTTATTTTGGGGAAATAGGAAGCCTTTTACCCCTCAAGCAATCCCTCCAATTATCGAAACAGAGAAATATAAATTTGAAGTCATTCATACCCCAGGCCATGCTCACGATCATGTTGTCTTATTTAACAAGGATACTGGTTGGTTATTCAGTGGCGATCTTTACTTAATGTCACGACCGAAATCCATGTTTGCGTTTGAATCTGTTCCTGTATTAATCGAATCTATGAAAAAAATATTAACGTACGATTTCACAACAATGTTTTGCTCTCATGCAGGGGTGATTGAGGATGGAAGAAATAAAATTGCTATAAAGTTAGCCTACTTGGAAGACATTCAACATAAAGTACTTACACTTCACACAAAAGGGGTATCTCCAAAAAGAATTCAAAAACAGCTTTTTCCGAAAAGAACCCCACTAAACTATTTTTCTCTTTTCGAAAATTCTGCATCACATATCGTACGATCAATTCTTAACGAAGAAAAGTTACTTGGATAAAGAAAGAATTTTTTAGAACGGTTGTATTTCTATATTACAAATTACGAATGGTAAGTAATTTAAATATGAAATACAATCTTTTTGTTTTTAATGAAAGGTTATTGTTGATTTGGATTGTTTTGCTAACAAAATAAACAAGTATACAACTATCGTTTCATCTTTTTATCTACTACATAACAAAGACAAAGCGCATATCATCACGTTTTGCTTTCGTAATTTACTGTAACTAACAACAAGTATACGACAAAACTGAATGAAAAATACTTAGGGGGAAATATGTGTCTTTTTTTCGTTCATGAGAAGTGGTTTTTCAATCAAACATTGCTCTTGAACGATGAATAAAAAAGTGATAGTATGAATTAGGTTAAAATGGTAATTTTTTTTAGGTACAATTACTTAGTATAGTACAGTATAATGGTTTACTGAGTTGAATGCGTAGTAAAAAGTTCACTCACAAATTGAATGAGGTGAGGCTCTTATTGGGAACAATAGCATTTATTTTTAGTAGACTTTTAATCTATTTAGTAGTTATTTCCTATGTAGGATTAGTATCATTACACACTTTTACCTCACCAACGTCCTCATTTTTTACTGATAAGGAAACATTCGCTGGTTTCATTACAACTACTTCTGTAGACAGTGACTCACCATCAGCACCAACAAATCTGAGATTTACTAATAAAAGTGAAACAACAGTAGATTTACTTTGGTCAGCAGCAACTGACAATATAGCAATTGAAAGCTATGATATTTATCAAAATGGAGTGCTTATTTCCTCTACAACAACAACTACTTTCCATGTCTCTGGATTAGCAGAAAACACGACATATACATTTGAAGTAGTTGCCAAGGACGCTGCTGGTAATCAATCAATTGCAAGCAACCTGTTAATTGTGACAACGAATGCCGCACAGTACATAATTGAAATACTTGATCAAAACAACGAAGTTACATTAAGGTTTACTCCTAAAGGTAGTCAATCTAGCTTCGTAGATTTACATTATGATGTTGAAGATGGTACACAGCAAAATGTACGTATGAATGCCGATGGAGGAACATGGGAATATACAATCGGAGGGTTAAGTGCAGGGGATACGATCGATTATTCATTTACATATACATTAGGCGGACAAGCAAATGACACACCTGAATATAGCTATACCGTTGGATCTAGTGGAGGAAGTACGCCTGATGCAGAACCACCTACGGCACCAACAAACCTTACATACATACAAAAAAGTGATTCAACAGTGACTATAGCATGGGATGCTGCAACAGATAATATCAAAGTAGTAGAGTATGATATTTATCAAGATGGAGAAATCATAGCTAGTACGGTATCGACTGTATATCATGTTACAGAATTAACAAATAACAGCACATATTCATTTAAAGTAATTGCCAAAGATGCGGCAGGAAATGAATCTAACGCAAGTGATCTTATAGAAGTGACAACCGATGAAGAACCAATAGGTAATAATGACTATATAATCGTTGAAGACGAATATACCATCGAAGTTATTGATCATGGCAACGAAGTTACAATCATGTTCAATCCGACTAATGGTGTGTCAGACTTCGTAGATCTACACTATGCTGTCAATGGTGGGGTACAGCAAAATGTTCGCATGAACGAAAATGAAGGACAATGGGAATATACAATCATAGATCTGAGTGAAGGTGATACGATTGATTTCTCGTACACATATACTTTAGGTCAGCCAGCATATGAATCAGATCAATATAGCTATATCGTAGGATTAGGTGGAGGAATCATACGAAATGACACAGAAGCACCTGCACCACCTAATAACCTTATTGTATCAGCAAAAAGTGCTACGACTATAATGATTATTTGGGATGAATCTATTGATAATGTTGGGGTAGTAAATTATGATATTTATCAAAATGGAGTTTATATAGACAGTACAACATTGACAAACTATGAGGTTATTGGATTGACAGAAAATACAACATATTCATTTACAGTTATTGCAAAAGATGAGTCAGGTAATCAATCAACTGGAAGCACAGTTGATGTTTTAACAGATACTGCAGACATTGTTGACGAAACGATTGAGCATGAAGACTTTACAATTGAAATGATAAACAATGGTGACAGTGCAACTTTTATATTCACACCAAACATAGCTGGAACTAGTTTTGTAGATTTACACTATACAATAAATGGTGCACAACAACAAAACATTGCCACAGCTAATAATGATGAATCATGGGTGTATACAATCAATGATCTAACAAATGGTGATATTGTATTATTCTTTTATACTTACTCCTCTGGTACAGCAGCATTTGATTCGGATGAGTATGAATATACTCATTGATATAGTAGTGATTGCTGACATCTACTCAATCTCAATGATATAGAGTGGACTATACTTATAGTTCGCTCCAACTGTTGTAGTAGAGTTATATATTTAAAAATAAAGGGGCTAGAGATGAAACTTCAAAAAAGAGTGAGTATGCTGTTAAATATTCTTTTAGGGTCAGTTTTTCTTATAATGGTTTTATTAATAGTCATTTCGCGATTTTCTGCAAATGAGCCTACCATATTTGGATATCAAGTTAAAACAGTGTTATCTGGATCGATGGAACCTTCAATAAAAGCTGGATCGATCATTGCGGTAAAGCCTGGTGGAGATATGACTCGTTTTAATAAAGGGGACGTCATCACCTATATGAGAGACGAAAATGTACTCATAACACATCGTGTTATAGATGTGAGAAATGAGAATGGCGATGTTTTTTATACGACCAAAGGAGATAATAACGCGACGCCAGATACAAATGAAGTATGGTCAAAACAAGTAGTTGCAGAATACGACGGGTTTACTATCCCATACATGGGGTATATTGCTAATTACTCGAAATCAAAGGTGGGTAGTGCTACTCTTCTACTCGTCCCAGCTATATTATTTATCCTCTACGCACTTAGTTTATTTAAGGAAATATTTACAGATACATCTAAAAGCAGGGGAAAAGAACTTTAGAAGTATTCGTAGTTACACCAAGTTTTTTATAAAGGTTTATATAAAACATAAGGAGGAATATAAGATGAAGAAGAAAACGAAATTAGGGTTGGCAATAGGATCTTTGATAATGGGAATATCTTTACTAGGTGGGACATTTGCATTTATTACTGAAACAGAAGAAATTGCAGGCAATAAGATTACAGCAGGTAATTTAGATTTACTAGCAGATCCATCACATACGGCATTGTTTAAAGTATCAAATCTATTACCAGGTGAACAGATGACAAGAACAATTGAATTATCGAATATAGGTACACTAGATATCCAAGAAGTATTGTTTGATATGAACTATGAACTTACAGACGCAAACCCAATTGATACCGACGATTCTTTAAATCAATTAGATGAGGACCTCAAAATAGAAATACGTGTAGATGATGAACTTATTGATGGACTAGATGGTGTTTCTTTACTTGCTGCAAAATCAGCTGATGAAAAAAATATTATCAATGCAGCTTTAACACCTGATGATGTTCAGCCGGTTGAAGTTGAAATTATTATTACATATGAAGATAATAATAATCAAAATCACCAAAAAGGTGATTCTATCGATAACCTAGTATTATCATTTGATGCTAAACAAGCTGATATAATCGATCCAGAAAGGGCCAACGACTTATAAAATATCACTTTACATTTCGTGGGAATAATATAAATAATTAATAACAGTTAAAAAAATAACAATAATTAAAGCCGATGTAACTTTAAAATGATTACATCGGCTTTTTAAGATTATATTAATATAAATGACTATTTTTAAAAATATAGTAAGACATAAAAAATTAACTCTACAGGAAATACATTATAACTTATAGTTGTCATTATTCCCACTTAAACGTGAAGCTCGCCACGATAAATGCACCTATAAGCCAACCGATCAAGATGATCGCTTCTAGCCACATAGTTGTCAGTGACGCACCTACATTCATAATTTCACGTAAAGCTGTGCTCAGATGTGAAATAGGAAGCAATTTAACAACAGGCTGTAAAAAATCAGGCATATTGTTAATTGGGAAAAATACGCCTCCTAAAAATAGCATAGGGAATGACAGAAAGCCTGCAATTGGAGCTGCACTTTCTGGTGTTTTGGCAATTCCGGCAATAATAAAGCCAATAGCCATAAATGCTAACGTTCCTAATATAACAAATAAGGTAAGGTTAAGCCATGAGCCACTTACTTGAACATCAAAAACGATATTTCCAATAAGCAAAACAATCATTGCTTGTAAGCCATTAAGTAATAATCTTGCTGTTATTTGTGCAGCAATAAAAGTTGAAGCCTTAAGTGTTGTGCCTTGCATTCTACGTAAAATGCCTCGCTCTCTCCACGCTGAAATTTGTCCTGCAACACCGTTCATGTTGTTACTCATAATCATCATTGCAACGATTCCTGGTACAAGAAAATCAATATATTGTAGATCCAAGGCTTCAACACCTTGTGCTTCTGTTACTACGACAGGATGATAGTCAACCATTTGCTTACTAATTCCATCAACTACACTATCAACAAGTGTTAAGCCAATTTGAGAAACTGCAAAATTTGTTTCATTATAATAGACTGGGATCTGAAATACAGGTTCATCTTCATTTACTTCGGTCATACTTTCAGAAAAACCTTCAGGAATAATGACTACTAGCTGAAAATCTCCTTTCTTTAATAGATCTAAAGCGTCTTCTTCGGTGATGTCTTGTTCTAATTGAATCGTTTCATTGTTTTCAAAAACTGCAATAAATTCACTACTCGACTCCGATTTCTCTTCATCTATAATAGCTAATGAGAGAGAGATGCTGTTGCCTGATCCGAGGAATGAGCCGAGCATGAGCATGAGAAATACGGGGAAAAATAATGTCCAAAATAATACTTGCCGATTACGTGCAAATATGCGAAGCTGAGCTAAAGTTAATTGCCAATACGCTTTCATTCCTCTCTCAAACTCCTTCCTGTCATATGTATAAACACATCTTCTAATGTGGCGGTTCTCGTTTGTAAGTCAATTAATTCAAGATGTTCATTTGAAGCTGTTTCGATGAGGCTCGTTAACGTGTTTTGCAAATGATCTGTATATAGAACATACACATCTTCTCGTTGACCAACTTGTTTGACGCCATCGATGTGTGAGAAATCTGTGCCATTTCCACCTTGTAGTCGAAATTCAACGGCACTATCTGATTGAAGGTTCTTTACTAAGTTCGGAGGTGTATCTAATGCGATTAAATGACCTCGATCCATGATAGCAATGCGATCACATAAGATATGAGCTTCATCCATATAATGTGTAGACAGCATAATGGATTTACCTCTTTCTTTTAATTTAAGAATAATGTCCCATAAGGTTCTTCTTGCTTGTGGATCTAATCCTGTTGTCGGCTCATCAAGAAATAAAATTTGCGGATCATGAATTAAAGCTAGCGCGATTGCTAGACGTTGCTTTTGTCCACCAGACAGAGCTTTAACCCGATCATTTTTCTTTTCAGTCAATATCATTTCGTCAATTAATGCTGGAATTGAGACGTTAGTAGGATAAAAACTTGCATATAGCTCTAAAATCTCTTCAACTTTAAGTAACTCAAATAATGAAGTAGATTGTAGTTGAACACCGATCACATTTTTAACCTTTTTCATTTCTTTTTTTATATCAAAAGTTGCAATTGTTGCTGTGCCATCATCTGGTTTACGTAGGCCGACTAACATCTCCATCGTTGTTGTTTTGCCTGCACCATTCGGCCCTAATAAGCCAAATACTTCACCTTTATAAACATTGAACTCCACGCCGTTGACAGCGGTGAAATCCCCATACCTTTTCACAAGTTTTTTAACTTCAATAATTGGTGCTTGTTCCATGTATGTACCCTCCTCACTAGTACTAGTGAAACTCCCATAAATATTATTGTAGCATTTTCCTAATTTGGATACGATTGTTTTGTTTTTCTCACAATAAAAGCATGTGTTGACTAGGTTATTTTTACAATAATCTTCTAATCTATTAAGATCAGATGTATAATTCATTTAAAACTAGTGAGGACTAAATAATATGGAAGAAAGAATAAACGATGCCGATGAACTTGGGCACGTAAATGAGGTAAAAAAGCTTAAACGGATACTATCAGTAAATGATAGAAATCGGATTATTAAAAGTATAAGGAAAGAAGCTAGACCAGATACATATTATTACGTCATGGTTGTATTGTCATGTTCAGTAGCAACATACGGTTTATTATCAAATAGTACCGCGGTAATTATAGGCGCCATGTTAATAGCACCGCTGATGAATCCTATACTAGGTAGTGCACTTGCATTGATTAACGGAAATAACAAATTATTGAGGGTGACGATAAAAGCAGAGTTTATAGGGGCATCAATTGCGATCATCTTGTCAGCACTATTAACCTTGCTACTACCGGTATCAGATTTAACACCAGAAATTCTTTCTAGAACAGAGCCTACATTAATTGATTTAATTATTGCTTTAGCTTCTGGGGCCGCAGGGACGTATGCGATATGTTATCGGTCAGGTGCTACACTACCTGGGGTGGCGATAGCTACCGCGTTAATGCCGCCATTATGTGTAGTTGGAATTACGATTGCCAAGCAAGAATTTCAATACGCTGCAGGTGCATTACTTTTATTTCTTGCAAATATGGTAGCAATTATCGTGATAGGTATTATTATTTTTAAAATTGCTGGATTTACCAATCCGACGCTATCAAATTATTTAAACATATCCGTTAACGAAGAACGCAAGACATTGTTTAGTAGACTAGTGACGAATAACATCATTTATCCATTTACATTGCTCCTCTTAATTTGTATCCCATTGATCATATTTATGGCGAATTCTATAGAGGCCGACAGGACAGAGAAAACAATTAGGAACGCACTTGAAGAAGGATTAACTGTTCTCTCACCTGAATCAAAAATTGTGTCCGTTGAATTTAACAAAGAGGAAAATGAATATACGATTAATACAGAATTAAATACTGAAAGAGTGATCTATCCAGAGGATATTCGCAAGCTTGAGAATAGTTTGGAATATAAGTTAGCTTCACCTGTAAAATTGGAGGCAGATGTGACACTCGTTCAAAAAGTAAGTAATGAGACTTCCACTAATGCTTTTCAGTCGTTATTTCCAAAACCTGAAGAAAAAATCGTTGAAGTCATCGAAACAGGTACACCTGAAGAAGTTATCGAACAAGTGGTATCAGAAAAGCTGCTATTATTCGAAGGTACAGAACTTGAAGATTTTATGTTTCAGTATCAGCGTGGGACAGGGGCGTATTTAGTTGAACTCACTATTGACGGGGGATCCATCTTAGATGATCAATTTAAGAAGACGATTGAAAGTGTCTTAGAAAGTCAGCTCAAACGAAAGGTTATGGTCGTTTTGCGATATAACGAGCCGGTAATTGATGAAGAACAAGAAGTAGAGGAGAGTGTAAAAGAGGACCCGGAAGTGAAGGAAGAAGAAACTGAAGAGTCTGTTTCAGAGGATCAAACAAATGATGCATCGTAATCTTCTATATAAATCTTTATTTGAACATTTTTCCGACTTAATGGTAGCTCTTATCGGTCAATTTTACAGTTTTATGGGTCAGATTGTTAAATTTATCAGTCTTTCGACAAAACTCGATAAAGATGTAGATGGACTTACTGTTATTGGTAAGTCCATTTGTTTAACAACTATGTAATTCACCATTAAAAGATACTAGTCAACACCCATTCTTCTTTTGTTTACAATATGCTATACGATTTTTATAAACACGCCTTCACGAAACTTGTGTGCTGCGTGGTCATTAAGTTGTGCTACCGATGTGGAGAGTTCCGATGCTTTCTTAATAAAATTGTTTATAACAACAGCTGGATCAATGAGTCTTGCTTTATGTTTTCCGTGAATATCGTAATGGGTATTATTGAGCTCTAACTTCACATTGCTATTGATTTGTTGTAGGATTGCGAGTATTTCAGCATTATTACTGGTGGTTAGTTTACTCAATAGGGTGTAATCATCGTCTAACAAATCATCTGATGTTATTAATTTATGCTGTAAGGAGATTTTTATAGCTTTGCTTAAAAGATGGTAGCTATAAACATTTTCTGGACTCATGAAAAAATCAATGACCTCTTTATAGTATGTTTCAGTAAACCATTCGGCACTTTGAAGTGATTTTACACAGATTTTCTCTTCTTTTACAATTAATGAATTCAAAAATTTGTTTATTTCATCCTTTGAAATATTAAAATAACTATGCATATCTCGAAGTGTATAATCGATTCTATCAGCGCATAGCTCCGGTAAAGGCTGTTCTAAAATTGACCATTGTTCCATGGGGAAGAGTATTTCTTTATAGTCATGCCCATGGTTTGAGAGGATAGTAGGGATATCAGACTGCTCAATGATCTTGTCAAATATTCGTTCATGAAAATCTTCATTCTCATTTTCGTATACGTAATCGACAACATGAGAGAAAGCTGTGTGTGATACATCGTGTAATAATCCAGCAATTTGTTCCTCTAGACAGCCACCAAGTTTTCTTATTAGCAACATTACACCAATAGAATGATCGTAGCGGGTTATGTTCCATTTTTCATTCATTAAATAGCAAGCTCCTCCTTGATGAACCTTCTTAAGTCTTTGAACAGGAGGAGATAGGATGAGCTCTTTTAATACACCATCAATTTCAAAATTGCCATAAATCTTATCATGAATAATCATTAATTGAGATCTCCTTTATGTGATAAGGAGTATTATATCATGATAATTAGAAGGAGCATCTTTTGCAGGTGCTCCTCACTTAGTTAAAAATTGTTATAAAGTGTTATATCTTCTACAGGAAAACGATTTGTTGCATGGGCATCTTTCGCTTTTTTTCCAATCGTTAATAACATGACTGGTACGTACCGTGAAGGAATGTTAAATGTTTTGATGAACTGTGCGCTATCGTAGCCAGCCATAGAGCAAGTGTCATAACCTCGCGCTTTTGCTATGAGCATGAGCTGCATAGCCGCAAGGGAAGGATTAAGTATGGCAGAATGAAGAGCCGCTTCTGGAGATTGGTATGCTCCATTTATTTGTCCAATTAATGTGGACTTTGCTTCTTCTGTCATAAATCCAGCTGCAACTGCTTCACTGTAAACTCGTTCAGCATTTTTATTTGCTTCAAGGTCACCTAAAATGGCAATGACTGCTGACGCATCAACGACTTGTTGCTGATTGAAGGCAATCGGCAATAAGGTATTTTGTAAGTCTGGGTCATCAATAACTAAAAATTTCCAATGCTGAAGGTTCCATGCGGAAGGAGCTTTTGCTGCTTCCTGAATCATGTCGTTAAGCTCATTTTTATCAATTTTTACTGAAGGGTCATAAACCCGGATAGAGTGTCTGTCATTAATTACAGTTGTTAAATCAACATTGGTTGTAGTCATATTGCTCCTCCTTGAGTATGTTTATTACATTTACTATTAGCTTGCTCGTTCGAATGGTTTCATAGCCTTTTTCCTTTTATCATCTTTCTCTTCAGGTGTTAAATCCCAGTTGAAATCATATACAGCTCCTTCCCAATCGCCATACATTGGATTAGGAAATACTATGAACTTTGAACCGAAATCAGCCTTTAAGTCATCTACCGAAGAGTTACGCTCTGGAACAGTCTGTTTATCAAAAACATCAGCAAAATCTGCTAAATTATCTCCGAAGAGAAGAATGATTTCATGGTCCGCTAGAACTTGATCCCTTCTTGCTTTCTTACTGGATTCATCTGTTTTCAACAAAATACGGTCTTCAGTACTTTGAGGAATTCCGTGATACTCCATATTTTTAATTGTAGCTTCCTTTTGTTCTTCTTTACGGTTTGAAATGTAGTAAATATCAACACCTTGTTCGTCAGCATATTGTAGAAATTCAAGTGCACCAGGTAAAAGCTCTGCGCTAGCCGAGTTAATCCAATCATCCCATCCTTCAGGATATTCAACCTCATTTACAGCCGCATACGCTTGGTACGGGTCATTATCTAAAACAGTTTCATCAAGGTCTAAAACGATTGCTCTCTTCTTTTCAATATTCTCTGTCAAATTTTGGTCAAGCATCATTTTGCCAATATTATATCCTTGATAATATAAAGCATTTCGTTCGCCAGACGTTTGATGCCATAAGGTAGACATAATATTTTCAGCAGGGATATTAACCGTTGAAGCTTGGGGTGCTTCTTCATTTGTTTCATTTTGCTCTTCAGTTGTTTCTTCTCCAGCTGCATTTTCGCCGGTCTCTTCATTAGCATTAGGTGTACCGCAGCCTGTAATAATTGCGAAGCATAATGCGCTAACGAACCCAATACGAATCAAATACAATTTTGAACACATTTTTTCAGCTCCTTTATATTGTTAGTACATTGATCCTCTATATTTTTTACTGAAAGAGTAAAATTATGAATATGATAATAGGTAGATTGTTGTCAGAAATTTCTGTTAAAATAGTGGGAGATATCGTAGAATTTTTTTAATTTGATAAGGAAGTAGGCGATTTACATGAATTATCAATATTATAAAGACACTTTACAGCATATACAAAAACCATTTGCTTATATTGATCTGGATTTACTTGATGATAATATCACAGAAATTTTAAAGGCCAGTAACGGAAAAAAAATACGCTTGGGTAGTAAATCAATAAGAAGTGTACCGATAATGAAACGAATTATTGAAAGTAATGAACAGTTTGAAGGCATTATGTGCTTTACTGCTAATGAGGCAATTTTCTTAGCTAATTATGGTTTTAATGATGTGTTAATTGCTTACCCTGTTGTAGATCAATCGTATTTAACAGCAATTGCAGAGCAGGTTAAGCAAGGCTTTTTAATCACGTTAATGGTTGATTCTGTAGAACATGTTAAGCTAATTGACCAAGTTGGTGCAACGTATAACGTGGTGATCCCCATTTGTATAGACGTAGATATGTCTGTCGATTTTCCACGCTTTCGATTCGGTGTATACCGCTCACCTTTGCAATCTGCCAAACATGTGGATGACATTGGGCAAGTAATAAAAAAATGCCAATACGTTAAACTAGACGGCATAATGGGTTACGAAGCGCAGGTTGCTGGTGTAGGTGATGCTGTAGCAGGAAAATCAGCAAAAAACTTTATTGTAAGAAAGCTAAAAAGTCATTCGATTCAAGCGATTAGTGAAAGAAGAGCAGAGGTTGTTAAAAGGGTAGAAGATCTTGGTTTTTCATTGAGGTTCGTTAACGGAGGCGGTACAGGGAGCCTATCATCAACTTGTAAAGAGCACGTTGTTACGGAAGTAACAGTAGGTTCCGGATTTTTTTCACCAAGCTTGTTTGATTCTTATCAAGATTTCCAATATAAACCTGCTGCAGGCTATGCGTTAGAGATTGTTAGAACTCCGAAAGATCGGTATTATACATGTCTTGGTGGTGGATATATAGCTTCAGGTGCAGTTGGAAATGATAAAATACCTAAGCCGTATTTGCCATCAGGTGCTCGCTTGCATGCCTTGGAAGGGGCGGGAGAAGTTCAAACACCGGTTTTCTATGAAGGGTCAGAACCTTTATCTTTAGGTGATCCGATATTTTTCCGCCATGCCAAAAGTGGTGAACTATGTGAGAGATTTTCGTGTTTGTATGGTATTTCACAAGGTGAAATCGTAGGAGAATATGCAACCTATCGAGGTGAGGGGCAATGTTTTTTATAGGATACGGCCGTTACACAAAATGAGCCAGACACTAAGTTTTAATACATACCTTAATAAGCAGTTGTAGCATCATTTTTCTAATCTAGGTGGAGTATTTTCTCCACCTAGTTTTTTAATTTCCTATCTTTTTTTATGATGTCATTCATGAGTTTTTATAAACTTTGAAAAGACTGTTTCCCATTGATTGTTGATTTTCGTAATAAGACCTAAACATGAATATATCTAATGCTCGTGGCATTTTTTCTTCTCTAAAAACTATAAAAATCATATCATACACATCAGTTGCTCAAATTTTTGTAACAAAAATTAAAGTAAGTTTACGAAAAGAACCTATAAAACCCGATGTTTTAGTTCTGTATACATTTGGTTGATATTTGTTAGAAGCACATAAATTCCACCAGATTAGTTTTTCGTTAATACTGCGCATAGGTATGAGTATATGTAATATAAAGGATTATGTTCTTTTTATTAGAATATTATGAATATTAATATAATAAAAGGGGGTGAGTTTATTGGAGGCACCATCAGAAAAAAGTAAGCGACTTCTTTTTAATACGAAACGTCGTCGGGTAGTATTCTATAGTATATTTACAATTATTATTGTTTGCGCTCTGTTGCTTACAGCCGGATATATTTACGTTCTACAAAGTAAACCAAAAACAAAAGGTGAAATTATAATTAGTGGATTACAACAAGAAGTTTCCGTATACCGTGATGAAATGGGTATTCCTCATATTGAAGCAAATAATTTACAAGATTTGTTTTTTGCTCAAGGGTACGTGACCGCACAAGAGCGTCTGTTTCAAATGGATTTAATTCGACGTCAAGCATCAGGTCAATTAAGTGAAGTCATTGGTGAAAGTGCAGTCGATACGGACAAATTTTTCCGCACAATTGGCTTACATCGTGTTGCAAATGAGACATGGGATATTTTATCAGAAGAGACACAGCGAATATTAACAGCTTATACCAATGGGGTAAATGCATTCATCGATACAGTTAATGAAGAGGGGGGGCTTGCTGTTGAATTTCGGTTAATGGGTTATAAACCGGACAAGTGGACTGTTTATGATTCAATTCTTGTAGGTAAGTATATGGCGTATGACTTAGGAGGTCATTGGGAGGGGCAAGCTTTCCGCTATTACTTAGCTCAAAATTTTTCTGACGAACAAACATTTGATCTGTTCCCGACATACCCTGAAGACGGGGCAACTATTTTGCAAGCATTACGTGAAAATCCACTTGATGTGAAACAAAGCTTGGCAGCTGCTCATATGCCAAATGAGTTAAATGGAAGTAATAATTGGGTTGTAGCAGGGGAAAAAACCGAATCGGGCTATCCATATATTGCGAATGATCCTCATCTCGGGCTTGCAACTCCTTCTATATGGTTTGAAACACATCTAAAAACATCAAATTTTGAAGTAAGCGGTGTAATTGTACCGGGAGCACCTGGAATCATCCTTGGAAGAAATGAGCATATAGCGTGGGGAATTACGAATGTTGGTCCTGATGTACAAGATTTATATATTGAAAAAAGGAATCCAGAAAATGACTTAGAATTTGAATACATGGGTGAATGGGAAAAAGCAACAGTCATACAAGAGCCAATTGCTGTTAAAGATGGAGAAGACATTGATTATCAAGTTCTAGAAACCCGTCATGGGCCTATTATTTCTGAGTTTGCGCATGATGAGAAGCCAGAAACAGCACTTGCGCTGAAATGGACGGCACTCGAACCTTCACCAGAGCTTGAAGTAGTATTGAAATTTGGGAGGGCTGAGAACTGGGATGATTTTAAAGACGCACTCACATACTTTTATGCCCCAGCTTCTAATTTTGTTTTTGCGTCAATAGATGGAACGATTGCTTATCGTGCAAATGGGTTAATTCCAATTCGAAAGAATGGGACCAGTCTTGTACCTGTTCCTGGTTGGACAGGTGAGTATGAATGGGAAGGCTTTGTTCCTTGGGAGGAGCTCCCAACGATCGTAAATCCAGAAGAAGGGTTTATTTCGACTGCAAATAATAAAGTAGTTGATGATAGTTATCCCTATCATCTGTCAAATATATGGGCGCAGCCATATCGACAACAACGGATTCGCGATGTGTTATTAAGTAAAGATACATTTTCAATGGAGGATATGAAAAACCTTCAACTTGATAACAAGAACTTATACGCAGAAGAGTTTGTACCAATGTTCTTATCGCTATTAAATAATGTTCAACTAAGATCGATTGATGATGAAGTGTTAAGTAAAATGCGTCAATGGAATTTTATTGATGATAAGGACTTAGCCGAACCGCTCGTTTTTCATTTTTGGATGGAAGAAATCTCAAATGTGTTGTTTGAAGATAAGATCGACGAGGATATGATCAGTTTCTTTAGGGGAAAATCACAAGTTGTTGATGAACTGATTCGAAGGGCAATTGGAGGAAATCCAGGGCCGTGGATTGAAGACGCAGGGGGATTAGACAAAGTTGTTTTGAATGCATTACAGCGAGCTATTGACAAAGCGGCTGAGCTACAAGGGAATAATGTAGATAAGTGGAAATGGGGCAATTTTCACGAAATTATTTTTAGTCACCCTCTTGCCGCAATTAAACCATTAAATTTATTATTTAACTCATCACCAATCCCGGTAAGCGGTAGTAATATTACTGTCAAAGCAGCTAGTTGGAATAGAGAAACAGGAGAAGTTAATCACGGTGCATCATGGCGAGTAATACAAGATTTAGCTGATATGACAACAAGCTATAGTGTTGTTGGACCTGGTCAAAGCGGACACGTATTAAGTAAAAACTACCACGATCAAATGGAAAGCTGGGCTGAAGGAGAGTATCATGTGACAAGCACAGATTCTGATAACTACCAGAAAAATGCGCATTTATTGTTATTGAAACCGAAATAAATAAACTAGTATTTAGAAGGTATGCGTCATGGCTAGTAGATGGTCATAATTTTTTGTGAACTAACATTTTTTTCAAAGTATTGAAATAGAATATATAGTCATCCTCGTTTAAACAAACTTTCTATGGGGATGATTTTTTTATTGACGAAAAAAGGGGAGAACGTATTTATGATTAAAAGTAAACTAAAAAAGTATAAAGCAAAGGCACTTAATAAAGTAGACAGATATGTATATTTACTAAACCCACCTAAGGTTGAAGAAGCTGCACATTGTGATTTTAATCTAAATAATATGATTTACTACAAAAATTATGGATCCAATGGTACTTGGATTTCTCCTGATAGCCGAAAATCACTTAATATTCCTTTCAATAAGAAGGAAGGTATGATTGAATGGACTTTTAATACTAAATCAATGGAGGGCATATCAAATCCAGATTATATATATTTTTTTATGATTCGAGATAATTCATATCCTACAGCTATTGAAAATAATTTTTTCTTATGCTTTTACAATGTTCATCAACGAAAATTTAAGGTTTGGCTCTCATTAGATCAAAAAGTAAATTCAGTTATTATTGATACACCAATGTTATGCTGTGAAAAACAAAGAACAGTTAGGTTAACTTGGAATGAAAACGAATATTTTCGAATTTACTTTGATAATGCTAAAGTTAATGAAGTGCCAATTGGGACTTTTAATGTTCAACCTGAGAGAGTCTGTATAGGTGAAAATATGGAACCTACATACCCATCAAGACGCAGTCGTTTTTTATGTAATGAGCTCATTATGTTGTCAAAAGATATAGGCAATTCTCCTATTCCAGAAAATAGGTTAATAGACTTCTCTAAAAAATAACAGTTGCTATAAAATGTAAAATTATATTTTTTTTTTGTATTTAAGTTAACTGAAAATTAAACGCTTGAAATTAAATGGTAGGGGGAGTCATAAATGAAAATATATCAGTTTAATAGAAATATGGGAAAAGAAATAACACGATTTGATTCAAACTTTGTCATGTCGCGTATAGGTATCATAGATAAAAAAGCTCATATTGGATTCATGTATCTAAATAAAGAAGGCATCGTTGGCTATCATCAAGCAGTTTCTGATCAGCTGCTATTAGTCGTAAGTGGAAGTGGCACTGTTAGAGGTGAAAATGATGAAATACAATATGTAGAAGCTGGGCATGCAGTGTTTTGGAACAAAGGTGAGTGGCATGAAACTGTGTCAAATGATGGATTAACAGCCGTCGTTATTGAGAGTGAAGAACTAGATCCATCAGCATATATGAAGTTGAGAAAATGAGGTTCAAATAAACTAAGAAAGTTTTTATTGGACAAAGGACAACAGCGAATCTCAACAGAGAAAATAAATAATGTTAAATTTAAAAGGGGCTTACTAAGTTGTTCACAAGTAATGAGATAGCCCCTTCAACAGTTAAGACAATTACTTTCTATTAAAAGTCAAAATTATCGGGATCTGGTCCGAAACGTAAATCTTCATTTAAGTCATTTATTGTACGCATTTCTTCATTTGTTAATTCAAAATCAAAGATAGAAGCATTTTCAATGATTCGATGCTCTTTTGTTGATTTTGGTATTGTTACTACACCACTTTGTAAATCCCATCTTAAAATTACTTGAGCTACTGTTTTGTTATGTTTGTTTGCAATCTCAGTTAAAAGTTCGTTATCTAGTAATTTTCCGTGCATTAAAGGTGACCAAGCTTCAAACTGAATTTGATGATCTCGGCAAAAGTTACGCAACTCTTCTTGTAATAATTTTGGATGGAATTCTACTTGATTCACCATAGGCTTTATTTCTGCTTCAGTTAATAAATCTTGTAAATGATGGACGTGGAAGTTACTTACACCAATTGCACGGACCTTTCCATCTTTATAAAGCTGTTCGAGAGCGCGCCACGTTTCTTTGTATTTGCCTTCTACAGGCCAGTGAATAAGATAAAGGTCTAAGTAGTCGAGGTTAAGTCTCGCAAGACTTTCTTCAAAAGCACGTAAAGTTGATTCAAAGCCTTGATCAGAGTTCCAAACCTTTGATGTAATAAATAATTGTTCACGGGGTATCTCGCTTTGTTTAATCGCTTGCCCGACACCTTCTTCATTTTTGTATATTGCTGCTGTGTCAATGCTTCGGTACCCAGCACGAATAGCAGCTTTAACTGCATCTATTACTTGCTTGCCATCCTCAGTCTTATATACCCCCAACCCTAACCATGGCATATCAATGCCATTATGTAATGAAACTGTGCTTGATATTGAATTCAACATAACCAACTCCTTAATTTTCATATCACTTAATATTATGAAGTAGAAGGGATAAAAAATGAATTTTTTGATCTTCATTTTTTTATTTTTGCATTATGTTTATAGTTTTAATGTATAATCTAGGAATAAATAGGTACCTTATTACAACTTTGGATTAAACAGGGGTGAAGAAGCTATGGGCATATTAAGTGTGAAAAAGCTTGAAAGGAATATTGGGAATACGGTCTTATTCCCACCTATAGACTTAACAATACATAATGGAGACATCGTTGCAATCCAATGTAACATTGAAGTTGGTGGACAATTCATTCAAATACTGACCGATAGATTACCTAAATCTGGAGGAGAAATTAATTATTTTCAAAAACCATTTATTGGTAATTTTAAAGATATAAGTCCTAACATAGGTGTCCTATTGTCTGATGATGGCTATTATGAACGCCTGACACCGAAACAATATTTACAATTCATTAAGCGGCTGTATAATGTGGATGGCGATATTGGAGTTATTGTTAAAATGGTTGGTTTAATAGATAAACAGAATACAAAAATCGACAAGCTTAGCTTTTCTGAAAAGAAGCGTTTGCAAATTGCCCGGGTAATTTTACAAGATCCACAGTTTTTCATCATGGAAGAACCAACACAAAATGTTGATATTGAAAGTAAAATGATTGTAAAAAGGATAATTGAAGAACTTGCTGAGCAGGGGAAAGCAATATTATTGACGACGAGCGATCTTGAAAATGCGATTATTATGACGAACTGTGTGTATCGTTTGAATGGAGAAGGGTTAAAAAAGATAGATGTAGCTGATGGCGAAGGCGTTAAAGAGGAGATTATTAAGAATAACAACAGGCCGACAAATAATAAAGCAGCTTCAAATGCGGAAATGACTGAGAAAAATATTCAAGATGTTGAAGAGGATCAAGTAATCAATACTCAAGTTCGTTTTGAAAAGATTCCGGCTAAAGTGAATGAAAAGATCATTCTCTTTGATCCAACAGAAATAGATTTTATTGAAAGTAATGACGGAATCGCTCATTTACATGTGAAAGGGGAGACTTTTGCGTGTTCTTATACATTAAATGAATTATTTGATCGCTTATATCCATTTGGTTTCTTCAGGTGCCATCGTTCTTATATTGTAAACTTGCAAAAGGTAAGAGAAGTTATAACCTGGACACGTAATAGTTATAGTTTAATTCTAGATGATGCGAAAAAAAGCTCAATCCCGTTATCAAAAGGTAAATTAAATGATTTGAAGGGCATAATTGGAATATAAAATTTGATGATAATACATAATTTGAAACGCCAATCATCTATAAAAAGGATTTATTCATCAACAGATATACTCTTTTCACCTAAAATTTAATGCTAGTAAAAAGAAATGAGCCTATACTAAATACAACAGCGAAACAAACAATTAACTAAATCGAAAATTTTAGGAAAAGGAGTTAATGTTATGAACAATATTATTGAAGTAAGTAATTTAGTTAAGTCATTTAAAAATAAAGTAGCTTTGAAGGATGTTTCTTTTAATGTAAAAAAAGGGGAGACTTTCGGTTTCTTAGGTCCAAGCGGATCAGGAAAAACAACAACTATTAAAATATTAACATCTCAACTTCTACATACATCTGGAGAGGTTCAAGTGTTCGGAGAACATGTAAGCAAATTAAAAGATCCTGCTTATATGAAAAGAATTGGTGTATTAACAGATAATAGTGGGCTATATGATCGACTGTCTGTTTACGATAATCTTGTGCTCTATTGTAAGCTATATGATGTGGATGTGAACAGAATTGATGAAGTATTAGAATCTGTCAACCTAGTTAATGAGAAAAAAACACAAGTTAAAAAGCTATCTAAAGGAATGAAGCAAAGAGTGACGTTGGCTCGTGCTATTCTTCATAAGCCTGACCTATTATTTTTAGATGAGCCAACATCAGCATTGGATCCAGCAAATACGAAAAATATTCACAATGGTTTGCGCCAATTAAATGAAGAGGGAACGACAATCTTTTTAACAACACATGACATGTTAGAGGCAGAAGAGATTTGTGATCGTGTTGCATTTCTTAATAATGGCGAGATTGAGTTACTCGATACACCTCAAAATTTACGTACTAAATTTGCAGATCCTTCCATTTCGTTATTACTAAAAGGGGATCGAACTATAGTTGTAGATAAGGATGAAAAAGGGGCAGAACAAATTTATGAACTGATGAAATCAGGTGATATTGTTTCTATACATTCAAATGAGCCGACACTCGGAGATATTTTTGTACAATTAACTGGGAGGGAATTAGTATGATATTTTCATTGAAAAGAGTAAATGCAATCTTTATTAAGGACTGGATTGATTTACTTAAAAATTCTTACATGCTGTTAACAATCGCTATGCCTTTAGTACTTGCAGCTTATTTTGGTAGAGTAGGTAGTAATGATGGAATCTCTCAAATGTTTATAATTAATTTAACTTTTACGCTAGTAGGGACTTTCGTACAAGCTTCTATAGTCGCTGAAGAAAAAGAAAAAAATACACTGAGAGGACTATTACTTTCACCAGCTAGTACATTGGAGATTCTAGTAGGAAAAAGTACATTATCAGCCGCAGCTACAATGGTTGTCGTTGCTGGTGTTATGTTTCTTAGTGATTTTCAGATGGTATCTTTACCACTCTTTATATTGATGTTAATTGTAGGATTGATTATATATATTTCGGTTGGTACAATGATAGGTTTACTTTCTCGTACAGTAATGGAAACCGGAGTAGTTGGAATGCCAATTTTGGTCATATTAGGAATGGGTTCTATATTCACTTCGGTGACAGATAATGAATTGATTATAAAGCTAGTAAGCTATTTACCGAGTGAGCAATTTAATTATATGTGGACTCAATTTAATGATACTGGAAGCTATAGCGATATTTTTGGAAATCTGTTTATTCTTCTTATTTGGGTAGTTGTAGCGATTGCTGTTACGTTAATTACTTATAAGAAAAGAAGGTTTGACTAGTAAAAGGCTATACAATAAGACAGCCAGGGAGAGAGCATACTCTCTCCCTGGCTGTTTGTTTATAGGCTATTTTCGTAAACTTTGTTGCTATTCTTATGAACAATGGACAATATGATGAATTTTATTAGAGCTTAATAATTGTAAAAGTAGAAAAGATGCCCGGTACACTAGATGGATACGTGCTTATATATTAGTACGTATAGCAACAACCAATGCGAGAATAGCCGTTTTTGGGTAGATTAGTCAAGAAGAACAATTAGTATAGCTAGGCTCTTGCTTTTTTGAGGACTTGATCAACAGGCTAGTTCTTATAATCAAATTGAGCTTCAATTTCCGCAGTTATGCTAATTTCTCTAGGCAGAATGGAAGTAGTAGGAGTAATTGTTGTAGACATAAGTGGTTGATCTTCAGAAAATGTCCTGTATGGAGGGTGACCAAGCTCTTTAATCTTTGTAGGAGCTTGATTAATTTGTGCATGAATCGTTTCTGCAATGACAGCAGCTTTTCGAATGGCATGATTTACAGCAGCTTGTAGAGCCTGCAGATAGTAGGGGTCAGGATCTGATAATTCAAAACTTAACCTTCCAGCACTGCTAGCTCCATTTTGAAATGCTACATCATAAATTTCGCCAGACATATGGCTGTTTCGAACCGTAATTTTTAACTGGTGTGTAACTTTAAATCCTTCGAGTATGCTTTCGTTATCAACTGTTTTATACTTTGGAAATACGTTATATGCCATTGTTTCAATATCATTTTTGTCAATTCCCAACTCAATTAAAGAACGAATAAGCTGTGTTGACTGTAATGCATTTTGTTGTTGAGCAGTGGTGGCGCTCTGATCCTCAGTAATAACACCGAATTGCATAGAAACTAGGTCCGGTTTTACAGTTACTTTCCCACGTCCTTCGACAATGATATGTGGCTCAACTTTGTCATGTTGGGTGTGTCTTTTATTTTGCTGTTTAGGAAAAGGATTGTAATAAGGGTACGAATTCATCGAAACAACCCTTTCTTTTTTAGGAGTAATAAATTGTATGTAGTAAAGTGTAAGATTATAATATATACAGTTAA
Source organism: Cytobacillus sp. IB215316 (assembly GCF_033963865.1). Taxonomy (NCBI): domain Bacteria; kingdom Bacillati; phylum Bacillota; class Bacilli; order Caryophanales; family Bacillaceae; genus Cytobacillus; species Cytobacillus sp. IB215316. The sequence goes on from NZ_JAXBMC010000003.1 coordinate 279,120, forward strand.
AGTATTTGTTCAAAGGGGCTGAAATGGTGGAACAAAAATTTATAGAGCAGTTTGACGGTTTACTTGAAAAATATACTGATTTATTAGTTGGTCAACATACTCCTGATACAATCAAAAAGGTTGAGATGTGGGCGCTTTATACTCATATTGCGAAAAGCATGCCTGCATTGGCTAAGCATTGGAATGAAATGTACCCAGATGCAAAGGAAGAAATGAAGAAGGTTATCGCTGAAATTAAACAATTAAATGAAGAACATCGTACATCAAAGTAGGGCAGACACAAAGAGTTGTGTGTGTCCTACTTTGTTAAAGGAAGCTTTGGTTAGACTGGTTGCCGAAATGTTATTTCCCTAACCTCAAGTTCTAATAAAAAACAACAAGCACCTTTAAATAAAGCGCTTGTCGGGGAGAATCCGGATGAGAGATTTTTCTTATTGGGTCATATTGTTATATGGAAATTGACTCGTATAGCCTTGGAATTGTTGATAAGATTGTTGTAGCTTCTGTTGTTCACTAGCCTCGATTTTGTACCAACCTTTTTGGAACATTAGGTTGTATAGCTGTCTTTGACAATTTTGTGTTTCGTTAAAGACATTTTGTATATCTTGATAAAGTGCTTGATGACTTGCTTCATTCAATGCTGTACAGTAAGAATCTGTCATATATTTTTCAGTTGCAAGCATGTCATTTAAAAAATCACGTTCGTTCATTTCAGGTGTTTGAGGTGTCGGTGTTTTTGGGTTTTGAATTTTGTTTTGATTATTCATTGATGATGTTACCTCCTTATTGCATTGGTTGGGTTGGCTGATTGTTATTTTGCAAATGGGACATTATTATACCGTAATGTCGTTGATGCATTTGTCCAGCTCGCTCTATAGCTGATATAATTTCTTGATCTTGACATTGTCTAGCAAAGAAATGTGCTTTCTTCATAGCTAATAAATTCCAAGAAAGCATGTCAGTTAAGTACATCGAGTCTTTTGTTGATATTACTTGTGGTGGCTGTGGCATTGCCATTGTTTGGTTTTGAGTCATATTTTGTTGCTGCATCATTAAACCCTCCTTATTAACTTCAAAATTTATCCTTCCCTAACGGCTAATACCTATACAAATTATTATTAACGCTTTTATCGTAAACTTTGTTGCTATTATTACTAAAAATGGACATTAAAATTGGGTTTGATCTTAATGTTGAAAAGATGACACGAACGTTAGAAAAACTTAAAACGAAAAGCAACAACCACTGTGAAAATAGCCTGTTAAACAATTTGTCATATTTTCGACAAAAATAGCGTTAAATTATATTCAAAAATAATAAAAGATGATAAAATAATGCTGGCTAGTAGAAAAATAAATACAGCCTTCTTAAAAATGCGAGTTTAAAAAGTACGAAGAAGAAATCATGGTGGTAGGCGTATTAAAGTAGGGCTACTAACTCCTCGAAAAAACACATACGATCATGAACAGTGAAATTACACATAGCTACGAAATGAGATTTACTCAAACTACGAAAAGAAAAGCTCATTTCAGGTTAGCTTGTACAAAGTTTATACAACATCTTTTTCCACACTTTTTGAGGACTCTGCTAACTCAAATGAATGCGGTTACAAAAAGGAGGTTATTATAAATTGGAACAAGTGATGAAAAACTTTTTCTTATTTTTATCAAAGAATAAACCTATGACAAAGTTAGCAAAAAAATACGGTTTGCGTTTTGGTGCAGGTAGGTTTGTTGCAGGGGAAACGATTAACCTTGCTGTTGATGTGATTAAAGAGCTAAATAGTAAAGGGCTAGTTGTAACAATTGACTATTTAGGTGAATTTGTTGATAACGAAAAAGAAGCTAACGAAATGGCAGATCAGTCAATTGAAGCAATTAAGGCAATTGGTAGAGAAAATTTAGATTCACAGCTATCATTAAAAATGACTTCTATGGGTTTGGATATATCTGACCAAGTGGTAATGAGCAATATGCGTAGAATTTTACAAGCTGCAAAAGACAATGGTGTGTTCGTTACTATCGATATGGAAGACTATTCTCGATGCCAGAAAACAATAGATATTTTCAAAGAGTTAAGAAAAGAGTTTGATAATGTAGGGACAGTTATCCAATCATATTTATATAGAACAGAAAAAGATATTGAAGACTTAAATGACTATCATCCTAATCTACGGCTAGTAAAAGGGGCATACAAAGAATCCCCTGAAGTAGCATTTCCTGATAAGAAAGATGTAGATGACAACCTTAAAAAAATTATAAAAATGCATTTATTAAATGGGAATTATACAGCTGTAGCAAGCCACGATGATGCGATTATAGAATATACTAAACAACTCGTTAAAGAGCACAATATTCCGAATGATCAATTCGAGTTTCAAATGTTATATGGAATAAGAACAGAACGCCAACTGGAGCTTTCAAATGAAGGATATAAAATGAGAGTGTACGTACCATATGGAACAGATTGGTATGGCTACTTTATGCGTAGGTTAGCGGAAAGACCAGCAAATGTTGCGTTTGTAGTAAAGGGAATGGTCAAAAAATAAAGATTTTTGGACTTCTCCATAACTTTGTATAATTAGTGAAAGAATAAAATAGTAGAATGATAAATTATCAAGATAAACCCAGCCTTATTCGATAGATGGTTTTAGTGAATAGGGCTGGTGATTTTATTATACTCTGGGGTTATATTCATACTAAGATGATAATCTCTAGGGAAGTAGATTCTGAGTCCTTATTGTCTAACTCTTAAGCCTATTTCACTTTATCTTAGAGATTAGTATTGATTGTTATTTTTTGGACAAAAACATAAACAGCTTTTGTCAACTGTTCTCGCATTAATTTTGTGTTTCGTACTTAAACATTAACACGGCATATATTATTTCTTGATATAAAATGACGTCAATGAATTATAAATCATTTTGTTTTGCTAATATTGTCACTCTAGCAACAAAGGTTACGAAAAGAGCCATTCGATAAATTCATCATCCATTAACGAAAGGCTCTTTTGTTATTTTAAAATAATAATAATGTTAATTTCTCTTCATATTAATAACAAATTTATATCGATCAGCTCGATAAACTGATTTAACGAGCTCTAGCGGCTGCCCGTTGGTTAACTTAGTTTGTCGCCGAATATATAATATTGGTGCATTTTTATTTATACCTAAATCTTTCGCTTCATCTGCTCTCGCAATTGACGACTCAATAATTTGCTTCGCAGAGTCTATTTGTAAACCTAGTTCATTTTCAATGTAAGAATAAAGTGAACGATTGACTATGTCTTCGGTTAGGCCTTTTACCAAATTTGCAGGTATATAGGTTGTTTCAATTGCCATCGGTAAGTCGTCAGCAAATCTTATCCGTTTTATTTCATATAGAGGGTCATGTTCATTTATTAATAGCTTGTTTGAAATACTACGGCTTGCTGGAATAAGCTCAAATTTAAGAAGTTTACTTCCTGGTTTCATCCCTCTTTTTTCCATATCCTCAGTAAAGCTTGTTAAGCCTTGTAATGTTTGTTCTATTTTCTTATCACCAACGAAAGTACCTCTGCCTTTTTGTCTATATAAATATCCTTCATTAACTAAGTTTATAATCGCCTGTCTGATGGTCATGCGGCTTACACTAAATTGTTCAGAAAATTCTCTTTCTGAAGGAATCGCATCACCAGGGTTGAGTTCTTCATTATCTATTAAATTCTTTATATATTCTTCGATTTGATAATAGATTGGCACAGGTGATTCTCTGTCGATCATTTCTAGCTCTCCTTTCGCTATTAAGTTAGTGAAAGCGCTGCTTTATCTGCTATGATTGTAACATGTGAATGATCATATAAGGAAGATGCAGGAAATTCTTCGCTCATATTTTGTTCTACTAATAGTTTATGGACAGTTTTTCGTTTATCTTTACCTGATATAAGTAAAAGTATCTGTTTACTTTCAAGTATAGTTTGAATACCCATCGTAATCGCATATTTAGGAACTTCATTGATATGTTGAAAAAATCGTTCATTTGCATATCGAGTTGATGAGGTTAATTTTACAATATGCGTACGGGTGTTAAAGGAAGTATATGGTTCATTAAAGCCTATATGCCCATTGTGTCCGATGCCTAATAATTGTAGGTCTATGCCACCTAATGAATGAATAAGCCTATCGTAGTTATTGCACTCTCTTTGTAAATCCTTTGCCATTCCGTTCGGAATATGTGTTTGGGAATAAGGAATATTAATATGATTAAAAAGATGCTCATTCATAAATGTAAAGTAACTATTTATGTCATCCTTAGCTAAGCCTACATATTCATCTAAATTAATAGTCTTTACATAACGATAAGATGTGTTATTTTTTTGAAAATCATTAATCATTTGTTTATAAGTACCTTTAGGTGTACTACCAGTCGCTAAACCTAAAACAAGATCTGGCTCGTTTTGTATGTTTTTTATAATATGTTGAGCGGCTTTAATACTCAAATCATGGTAGTCTTCTGCTTGTATGATTTTCATGAGAAATTCACCTCGTGTATTTATCTCTCGTATGAGATAACTCCTCGACAGATAGTCATAACTAGATTGTTTTGTTCATCTAAAATAATAAGGTCTGCATCTTTATTTTCTTTTATACTACCTTTACGATCAAAGACGCCACATTGTTTAGCAGGATTCTTTGAGGCAATTATGGTTAATTCAGTAAGAGGTGCATTTGTGTAAGTCAAGATATTTTGCATTGCTTGATCCATCGTTAATAAACTACCAGCTAATGCTCCTCCATCCAAAGTTGCTTTACCATTTTTCACGTGTACATTTTGACCACCTAAGTCATAGATGCCATTTCTTAAACATTTTGCACGCATCGCATCGGTAACTAGAATTGTTCGCTCACATCCAATGTAACGGTAAGCAAGTTCAATCATTTTAGGAGAAACGTGTATACCATCAACAATCATTTCAACAAATAATTCATCTCGCATCATTGCTGCACCTACAACACCTGGTTCTCGATGATGTAAGCCGCTCATGCCGTTAAATAGATGAGTAATGTGAGATGCTCCAACACTAATGGCATCAACTACTTGATCATAAGTAGCGTTTGAATGCCCGATAGAAGCAACAACGCCATTTGAACTTAAATATTTAATCAAGGCCAAACCATTGTTTATTTCGGGTGCTAGCGTCACCAGTTTAATATTGTTACCTGAAAGCTTTTGCCAGCTTTTAAATAATGATATATCTCCCTCTAAAATGTAATCATAAGGTTGTGCTCCTGCTTTTTGTGAATTAATAAATGGACCTTCAAGGTGAACTCCTAATATTTCAGCTTGACCATCATTCTGAGATTCCATATAGTTACCGACATTGAATAATGCCTGTTCTATTTTTGATTGATGTTGTGTAATTGTTGTAGCTAGATAACTAGTTGTCCCTTCTTGTGGTAATGCTTTCGAAATTGTATCCAGTGCATGTGAAGAGGCATCCATAATATCAGAACCATGTGCACCATGAATATGAACATCAATCAACCCAGGCAGACATTTATAAGTGTTAGGAAATTGAATGATGTTAGTATCAATTTCATCTATGTGTTGACTGATTGACTCAATTTTGCCATCAGTAATCTTAATAGTACCTTGTTCAATCATTCTATCTTCAGCATAAATTGTTAAGCCTTTAATAAGCATATCGAAAACTCCTTATGCTTTTTTCTATATCATATCATGTTAATTATCAGTTGTCTAGACAACTATACATATATAAAAATTGGTATAGACAACTATATATTATAATGATACGATATAGTTGTTCCACTAGGCTACCTGTAAAATATTAATTGCATGTTTTAGCAAGTTGATGGAGAGGTTGAAAAACTCTCTATCGGTGCAAATTATGAATGCGTTTACAAAATAAACGTTCATGCACCGCTTAAATATCAGAAAATTAAGTTAATTAAACGAGAGCTACATTATGTTCAATAGTGACCTTAACATTACTACTAAATAAAAGAAGGCTTAACTTTGATGCTATTTTTACTTAAATTGGACAGTAAGATGAGTTTTAAGAGAGCTTAATCATTGTAATAGTAGAAAAGATGCCACAAACGATCGACATCTTAGAATGAAAAGCAACAATCAACGCGAAAACAGCCTTAAAGAATGGCCACCGAGATGTAAAATTAATATCACCATTAATTAAAGGTCACTTTCTTTGTAAGTTGCACTTTAGACTCAAATCTGTCATTTGGTCATGAATAAAAAAAATGGGGTGATGTATAGGGAGAATATAAAAAAAAATTTATTAAGGAAGCGGAGCTTATTTTCTTGGGGGTGGATGTATGCTTATTCAATATTTGGATGAAGTTGAAAGATTGCTTAATAAGGTGAAATCCAATGAACAAACATTAACAAACGCTGCATCAATATTAGCAAATACACTTGAAAAAGAAGGCATTATTCATATATTTGGTTGTGGACATTCACATATCATCTCAGAGGAAATCTTCTATCGCGCAGGGGGGCTAGCATGTGTAAACCCTATTCTTATAGAAGATTTAATGTTATTTAAAGGCCCAGTCAGGTCTTCAATGCTTGAAAGGGTTAATAATTTTATAGAAGTTAACCTTGAAAAATATCAAATTCAAGAAAATGATGTTTTTATCGTTGTGTCTACTTCAGGTATTAATCCAGTTCCGATTGATGCTGCGCTATATGCAAAGAGTAAAGGGGCTCAAGTGATCGCTTTAACATCGCTTGATTTTTCAAAACATGTAAAGTCAAGGCATATAGATCAAAAACGCTTGCACGAAGTCGTCGATCTTGTAATAGATAATTATACTCCTATAGGAGATGCTGTCATGACTGACGATCGACTACAGCAACCATTTGGACCAACTTCTACAATTATTAATACTGCAATTATAAATAGTGTAATCGTAGAGACCATTAATATTCTATTAAAGAAAAATATTAAACCACCCATTTTCTTAAGTGGAAACGTACAAGGCTCAGATATCCACAATCAGGATTTAATTAATCAATATAAAGATAGAGTCACACATCTTTTATAGAATTGGGGAGATGAAAAATGTTTAAATTTTTACAAAGAATTGGGAAGTCACTTATGCTACCAATTGCTGTATTACCAGCCGCAGCATTATTACTTCGTTTTGGAGCAGAGGATATATTAAATATCCCGTTTATATCTGCTGCTGGTGGAGCATTATTTGCTAATTTATCACTCATCTTTGCAATAGGGATTGCAATAGGATTATCAAAAGATAATCACGGTGCTGCAGCACTAGCAGGTGCAGTCGGATATTTTGTCTTAACAGATGCAACGCAAGCTATTAATGATGAAATTAATATGGGGGTTCTAGGTGGTATTTTAGCGGGGATTATAAGTGGTCAATTGTATAATCGCTATCATGATATAAAATTGCCAGAATGGTTAGCCTTTTTTGGAGGAAGAAGGTTCGTTCCAATTGTTACATCTATCGTGATGCTTATAATTGCTTTGCCATTAGGGTTTATTTGGCCACCTATTCAAGAGGGGATTAATAGTTTAGGTGAATGGATTATTGGTGCAGGTGCAGTTGGTGTTGGCGTTTTCGGCTTCTTAAACCGTTTGTTAATTCCGTTAGGACTTCATCATGTCATAAACACCTTAGTTTGGTTTGTGTTCGGCGAATATGGAGGAGCAACAGGGGATTTAAATCGCTTCTTTGCTGGTGACCCAACAGCAGGTCAATTTATGACGGGCTTCTTTCCAATCATGATGTTTGGCCTTCCCGCAGCATGCCTAGCAATGATAGCTGCCGCAAAACCTGAACGAAGAAAACAAGTTTCTGGCGCACTGATAGGAATTGCTTTAACGTCATTTTTAACAGGTATTACTGAACCGATAGAATTTACGTTTATGTTTATCGCACCACTTTTGTATGTTATTCACGCATTATTAACGGCGAGTTCAATGGTAGTGACGAACTTACTTGGCATCCAGGACGGTTTTGGATTTTCAGCGGGTGTTACAGATTATTTATTGAATTTTGGAATTGCCCAAAAACCTCTTTTACTATTAGTAGTAGGATTAATTTATGGAGTAATTTACTTCATCGTATTTTATGTTCTTATAAAGGTTATGAATATTAAAACACCAGGCCGAGAGGATGAGGCAATTGAGGAGGATCCTAGCGCATCAGCTGGAACAGGTGATAAATATACTACAATGGCTGAGAGCTTCCTACAAGATTTAGGTGGTAAAGAGAATATTACTAGTATAGATAACTGCGCCACTCGACTTCGATTAGAGGTGAAAGACAGCAGTGCTATAAGAGAAGCTTCATTAAAGAAACATGGTGCTCACGGAGTTATGAAAGTAGATGACAATCATATTCAAGTAATTGTAGGAACAAATGTTGAATTCGTAGCAGATGCGTTAAAGCGCATGGTATAGTATAGGCAGTTTGGACAGTAAACAGCATATTTGACAAGTGTAAGTGCAAATTTGGATAGTAAACCATACATTTCGGCTAGTAAAAGGGAAAAATTTAAAGTTTATCTGTTGACTGAATATCCATCATAAAGCTTAACCCAGACCATGATTTCACACGAAGGCAATACGCCTTCGTGTGTATACCTGTCTTAGTATTGTAATTAACGGACATTCCGCTATTGTTTAACCGGTAAAACGCCTTTTTATTCCTCGGGTTGCATATTATGCTTTTTATATTGCTGATTTTGGCTTTGAGTTTTTCCACCCTCATTTTCAACCGTAGGACCAGCATTCCCTTTTACACTTGCTGCGCTTACTCCCGCTTTTGATGGACTCTTCTTCATGCGTGCCATTTCGCATCACCTCCATTTTATTAACGTTTCCAAAGTGAACATTTTTATCAAGATAATAATTATGGGGCTCTTTACATAAGGATGTTTTTGCATTAATTGTTGCTTTTCGTAATAAGCACGCACATAACTACATTTTTTTTTCATAGGAAAAATAGCCATTCGTTATAGAACGTTGTTAATCTTCTTGTAGAATAATGTTGTATTTTGAAAAAAATTACCTATTTTATTGCTTCTATATTGCGAAAATTTGAAAAATCATTTATATTTATAATTAAAGGAACTCATTCTAGGTAGGCAGTATTTTTTTTGACAGTAAAATGAATGAGTATTCATTCAAAGAGTCAGAGGAGGAGAAATGGAATGGTCCAACATATTAAAAAAGCAGCTGTTCTTGGTTCAGGTGTAATGGGCTCTGGAATAGCAGCACACTTAGCTAATATTGGGGTTCCCACTATATTATTAGATATTGTACCTCGAGAGTTAGCAGACGATGAAAAAGCTAAGGGGCTAACATTAGAAGATAAAAGTGTAAGAAATCGGTTAAGCTCTCAAGCAATTAAAAAACTGTTAAAACAAAAGCCAGCTCCGCTAATGTCAAAGGACAATATTGTGTTAATTGAAGCAGGTAACATGGAAGATGACATGGAAAGGCTTTCTGAATGTGATTGGATAATTGAAGTTGTTGTAGAAAATTTAGAAATTAAGAAACAAGTATTTGAACGTATTGAACAAGTAAGAAAGCCAGGAAGTATCGTAAGTTCTAATACTTCTGGAATATCAATCGAGGCAATGGCAGAAGGTCGTTCCGATGATTTCAAAAAACACTTTCTTGGAACACACTTCTTTAACCCGCCACGCTATTTAAAACTGTTGGAGGTTATACCTACAAAGGATACTTCTCCTGAAGTTTTATCTTTTATTAAGCAGTATGGAGAAGAAAAACTAGGAAAAGGTGTAGTTGAAGCGAAGGATACACCTAATTTTATTGCCAATCGAATTGGAACTTATGGGCTTCACATCACTGTAAATGAAATGTTAAAAGGTGGCTACAGCGCCGGTGAAGTTGACTCGGTAACCGGTCCATTAATTGGTAGACCAAAAAGTGCAACTTTCCGCACGCTTGATGTTGTCGGTTTAGATACATTCGTTCACGTTGCAAAAAACGTATACGATAATGTTGAAGGTAAGGATAAAGAAGTATTTGTTACTCCAGCATTTATGAAAAAGATGGTTGAAAAAGGTTGGTTAGGTAGTAAAACTGGTCAAGGCTTTTTCTTGAAAAAAGGAAAAGAGATTTTACAATTAAATCCAGAAACGTTTGAGTATGAGCCAAGAACAAAGCTAAAAGCACCATCTATCGAAATGAGTAAACAAATTAAGAAGCTTCCTGAGAAATTGAAAGCGCTTGTATATGCAGACGATAGAGCTGGGGCACTGCTATGGAATATTATTAGCCCAGCACTCTTGTATTCTGCTGAACTATTAGGTGAGATTGCAGATGACATCGTTGCAATTGATAAAGCGATGAAGTGGGGCTTTGGTTGGGAAATCGGTCCATTTGAAATGTGGGATGCAATCGGTTTAGAGAAATCAGTAAACAAAATGAAGTCTGAAGGACAAGAGATTCCAGCGTGGATAGAAGAAATGCTTTCAAACGGTATTACTTCCTTCTATAAAAAAGAGAACGGTGGAGTTGCATACTTAGACAAAGATGAATACAAGCTGCTAAAGGAAAACGAAAAAATTGTTCATCTTAAGAGTTTAAAAGAGAAAAATGGAGTTATTAAGAAAAATAGTGGTGCTAGTTTAATAGATATTGGTAATGATGTAGCACTTTTAGAGTTCCATTCTCCGAATAATGCCATTGGATTAGACATCATTCAAATGGTTAATTATTCTCTTGAAGAAGTCGATCGTAACTATAAAGGATTAGTAATAGGAAACCAAGGTAAAAACTTCTGTGTCGGAGCTAATCTAGCAATGATGCTTATGGAAGCACAGGACGATAATTTCTTTGAAATTGAAATGGTTATACGTCATTTCCAACAAGCAATGATGAATGTGAAATATAGTGCTAAGCCAGTTGTTGCCGCACCATTCGCTATGACGTTAGGCGGCGGTACAGAAATTAGCTTACCGACAAGTCAGATTCAAGCATCAAGTGAAACATATATGGGCTTAGTTGAAGTTGGTGTAGGTTTAATTCCAGGTGGTGGTGGTAATAAAGAGCTTTACATTAACCATCTGAAAACAATGCCAAAAGGTGTAGATTTTGATCTGCAAGCTGTCGCAAATAAAGTATTCGAAACGATAGCAATGGCTAAAGTGTCAACATCTGGACCTGATGCTCGAAACTATAATTTCTTAACAAAACAAGACGGCATTAGCTTTAATGGAGATCATCTTATCCATGATGCAAAACAAGCTGTCATATCACTTTATGATAAAGGCTATCAAGCTCCTAAACGTGAGATGGTTCCAGTGGTTGGGGAAACAGGATATGCAACATTATTATTAGGAGCACAAAATATGCATTTATCTGGATATATCTCCGATCACGACTTAACAATTGCGAAAAAACTGTCACACGTTATTGCAGGTGGTAAAGTACCATTTGGAACAAAGGTTGATGAGCAATACTTACTTGATTTAGAACGTGAAGCGTTCGTTAGCTTAATTGGAGAACCAAAAACACAGCAACGTATGCAACACATGTTAGTAAAAGGTAAGCCGTTACGCAATTAATAATAACTACTATGTGTTCAAAAAGGCTGGATAGAGATTAGGAAAGAACATCTATGTGAGTTTTGCAGTAATTATGTGGATCAGTATTTCTTAAATAAGCATAGTTTTTGAACATCGTCTAAAAATGCTTCCACCTATTCGAAAAAATACGGAGAAAAGCGGGGGAATGATGTGAGAGAAGCTGTTATTGTTGCTGGTGCTCGAACACCGGTTGGTAAAGCAAAGAAAGGGACATTAAAAGATGTACGTCCTGATGATTTAGGGGCTGCTGCAGTAAAGGAAACATTAAAACGTGCAGGTAACTATGAAGGTAATATAGATGATTTAATCATTGGTTGTGCAATGCCAGAGGCAGAACAAGGATTAAATATGGCTAGAAATATTGGGGCGCTTGCTGGGTTACCTTACACCGTTCCAGCAGTTACAGTAAATAGATATTGTTCATCTGGCTTACAAACAATCGCCTACGGTGCAGAGAAAATCATGCTTGGTCACGCAGATACAGTTATTGCTGGTGGGGCAGAATCAATGAGTTTAGTACCAATGATGGGTCATGTTGTTCGTCCAAATGCGAAGCTTGCTGAGAGTGCACCAGAATATTACATGGGCATGGGGCATACAGCTGAACAAGTTGCAATGAAATATGGTATTACGAGAGAAGAACAGGATGCATTTGCTGTGCGAAGCCATCAGAAAGCAGCGAATGCAATTTCAGAAGGAAAGTTTGCTGACGAAATCGTACCAGTAGACGTTACAATGCGTTCAGTAGGTAAAGACAATAAAGTTCAAGAAAAAACAATTCAATTTTCTCAAGATGAAGGTGTACGCCCGGATTCCTCTGTTGAAGGATTAGCGAAACTTAGACCAGCATTTTCTGTCACAGGATCTGTAACAGCTGGTAATGCTTCGCAAACGAGTGACGGTGCAGCTGCGGTGATGGTGATGGATAGAGAAAAAGCTGATTCATCTGGCTTGAAGCCGATGGCTAAATTCCGTTCATTTGCAGTCGGTGGAGTACCGCCAGAAATCATGGGAGTTGGACCGGTTGTAGCTGTTCCTAAAGCATTAAAATTAGCTGGGTTAGAATTAGCTGATATTGGTTTATTCGAATTAAATGAGGCGTTTGCTTCACAATCAATTCAAGTTATTCGTGAATTAGGTTTAGATGAAGAAAAGGTTAACGTGAATGGTGGGGCAATTGCATTAGGGCATCCACTTGGTTGTACTGGAGCTAAACTTACGTTATCTCTTATTCATGAAATGAAACGCCGTAACGAACAATTTGGGATTGTAACGATGTGTATTGGTGGCGGAATGGGTGCTGCTGGGGTATTTGAATTAGTATAGAGTGTTCGGAACAAATAGGGGGTATTTGGTCGGAATCATAAAGCAGTGTTAGTCACAGGGGAATGACTAGCACTGCAATAGAATAAATAACAACACACTATTTTATAGGAGGAAATTAAAATGTCAGATACAACTAAACAATTAGTAAAGGGTGGCAGCTTTTTAGTTGAAGATATTAGTTCAGATGCAGTATTTACACCAGAGGATTATACAGATGAACAAATTATGATAGGTAAAACAACAGAAGATTTTGTTGTTAATGAGGTTGTGCCACAGCTAGATCATATTGAAAACCATGAATTTGACCGTTCGGTTAAGCTATTAAAACAAATGGGTGAGCTAGGACTATTAGGAGCAGATGTTCCTGAAGAGTATGGTGGTCTTGAGTTAGATAAAATTAGTTCAGCACTTATTACAGAAAAGATGTCAAGAGCTGGTGGCTTTTCGGTTACTTTCGGTGCTCATGTTGGAATCGGTTCGTTACCAATTGTATTATTCGGTAGCGAAGAACAAAAGAAGAAGTATTTACCTGACCTAGCGGTAGGTGAAAAGATTGCTGCATATGCTTTAACAGAGCCAGGTAGTGGTTCAGATGCATTAGGCGCAAAAACAACTGCCAAACTTAATGCAGAGGGAACACATTATGTGTTAAATGGAGAAAAGCAGTGGATTACAAATGCTGGTTTCGCTGACGTATTCGTCGTATACGCAAAAATCGATGGCGAGCATTTCACAGCATTTATCGTTGATCGTGATTTAGAGGGTGTTTCTACTGGTCCTGAAGAAAAGAAAATGGGTATTAAATGCTCTTCAACTCGTACACTCATTTTAGAGGATGTACATGTACCAAAAGAAAATCTTTTAGGTGAAGCTGGAAAAGGGCATGTCATTGCCTTTAACATTTTGAATATTGGTCGTTATAAGCTTGGACTAGGGACAACAGGAGCAGCAAAACGTGGGTTAGACGTATCAATTCAATATGCTAACCAACGTCAACAATTCAAAACACCAATATCTAAATTCTCTTTAACACAAGAAAAATTCGGTACGATGGCATCAAAATTATATGCTTCTGAAAGCTCTATCTATAGAACAGTTGGTTTATTTGAAGATCGTATGGGTGCTCTTACACCAGAACAAGTTAAAGACGGCAGAGAAGTAGGGAAAGCAGTTGGCGAATATGCGATTGAATGTTCCCTTGGGAAGGTAATGGGTTCTGAAACACTTGACTATGTTGTTGACGAAGCCGTTCAAATTCATGGTGGATACGGCTTCATGGCTGAATATGAAGTAGAAAGAGCATACAGAGATTCTCGTATTAATCGTATTTTCGAAGGAACAAATGAAATCAATCGCTTACTTGTACCAGGGACATTTTTACGTAAAGCAATGAAAGGCGAGCTTCCACTATTACAAAAAGCACAAGCTTTACAGGAAGAGTTAATGATGATGATGCCTGAAGAGGTTGGTGATGAGCCACTAGAACAAGAAAAATATTTAGTGAAAAATGCGAAGAAAATAGGTATCATGGTAGCTGGTTTAGCTGCACAAAAGTTTGGTCCAAAGCTTGAAAAAGAACAAGAAATTTTAATAAATATTGCAGATATTGTCAACAACTTATATGCAATGGAATCAGCTGTCTTACGTACAGAAAAAGCAATCAACAAAACTGGGCTAGAGAAAAACAACCAAAAACTTTTATATACACAAATTTATTGCCAAGAAGCATTTAACGAAATCGAAGCGCATGCAAAAGAAACACTTGTTGCAACAGAGCAAGGTGATACACTTCGCATGATGCTATCATCACTACGCAAGTTCACTCGTTATACTCCGATTAACGTAATTGCTAAAAAGCGTGAAGCTGCAGCAGTACTAATTGAAGCAGAACGCTATACAGTTTAACAACACCGAAATATTGGCCATTACTTGAAAAAAGCTCCTGTAAAATGGGAGCTTTTTTTAACCACTATATTTACATACGAAGAAACATACACCTGGCGTCTGAGATAATGATATGCATCGTTTAAATCGTAATTATGGCAACAAAGCCTGTGTAAAGAGCCACTTAAAGGCTGGGTTCTCATAAATTGTTGCTTTTCGTAATAAGAGCTATTTTAAGCAAAGAGTCTTATTATAAAAGGTTACTAGTACTGTCCAATAGGGCCTAGTTACTTACGAAATTAAGATTATTTTTCTCAAGAAGAATTGCAGGAATAACAAAATAAAAGACGAATAAAACTGAGAAGGTTATAACAAGTGAATTCTTGATTATGCATTTAATTAAAAATATGATAATATTCATTTGAAGAGGGGAATTTTGACCAAGTTTCTCGTTTGCAAACCCTCAAAAAAAGTCGTTGGGTGGTGGAATTATATGGTATCTTTTTATTGGTATCCGAAATGTGGAACATGTCGTAAAGCAAAAAAATGGTTAGATGAACATCATGTTTCTTATGAAGAATTACATATTGTTGATAATCCCCCTTCGAGAGAAAAAATCGAAGAATTATATCATAAAAGTGGATTAGAACTTAAAAAGTTCTTTAATACGAGTGGGAAAAAGTATCGTGAGCTTGGATTAAAGGATAAGGTCAAAGCTGCTTCAGAGGCTGAATTATTAGATATTCTAGCAAGTGATGGCATGTTACTCAAGCGTCCCATCGTAACGAATGGCAGTGCTGTGACGGTAGGGTTTAATGAAAAGCAATTTGAAGACACTTGGGGGTAGTCATTGAAATTAGAAGGTACTGTTAAAACGGTCATCTTTTAATATATATAAAATGATTATAAATGTTGGAGGGATTGTTGAAATGAATACACCGAAGGAATTGCGTTATTCTGAAGAACATGAGTGGGTACGTATTGAAGGAGATCAAGTCCGCATAGGAATTACTCATTTTGCTCAATCAGAACTTGGAGATATTGTTTTCGTTGAATTACCAGAACCGGGTGATGAAATAGAAATCAATGAACCATTTGGTAGTGTTGAATCTGTGAAAACAGTATCTGAATTATATGCTCCAATTAGTGGCAAAGTATTAGAAGTTAACGAAGACTTAAACGATACGCCTGAATTCGTAAATGAATCTCCATATGAAAAAGCTTGGATGGTTGTAATCAAGCCTGCTGATATGAGTGAAGTTGAAAGCTTAATGTCAGCTGAACAATATGAGGAAATGACAAAGGAAGATTAAGTTATCTTCACCAATATTAAGGTCGATATTTGAAACAGTGGGGTAACAGCTCCACTGTTTTTTCATAGACAATATGGCGATGATGCTAGCTGTTTTAGCATTGTTAAGATAATGAGAACGTATACATCTAACAATCGTGGCATCTTTCTATATTTACAATTTTTGAGCTATCATAATACTCATCAAAATTGCAACGAAGTTATGAAAAGAGACCATGCAAAAATTCATAAACGTTATTTGAAATTTGTATTACTTATCTGTTTTAGAAGAGAAGATATTGCGTGTAGATTCGTAGTTTGAATAACATAAACTACTAATGTGAAATTAGTTATTAAGTTCATGAATTGTTCAACGAGGGTGATGTCGATGGCGATTATTGAGATTAATAAAGTCATTATTGTTGAAGGGAAAACTGATAAACAGCAAGTCGAAAACGTTTTAAATGAACCAATAGAAATCATTTGTACAAATGGGACGCTAAGTGTGACTAAATTGGACGAAATTATTGATTCAACATTTCATCAAGATGTATTTGTTCTTGTTGATGCTGATGAAGCTGGTAACAAGCTCCGTCAGCAATTTAAAAGAGAGTTTCCTGAAGCGCAACATATTTATATTGATAAAGTGTATCGTGAAGTTGCAGCTGCTCCGTTAAAACATATTGCAGCAGTTTTATTCCGTGCAAATTTTATAGTGAAAAGACAATACTTATAAGGGGTTTAAGCATTATGCAGCAATGGACAGACCAAATAAACAAGGTTTTACAAGCTTCAGGTTTAAAGGGAGTATATTTCTATACGCCACTTTGTGGAACTTGTCAATTAGCAGAACGAATGCTTGGCGTTGTAAAAGAAATTGTACCTTCAATAGAGTTTGGTAAAGTGGATGTTAACTATGTTCCTGACATGGCAGAACGGTACGAAATTCAAAGTGTACCGTGCTTGCTCATATTTAAAAATAATATGGTCATTAAGCGTATCTATGCTTTTCAATCCGTAGACGTATTATATAAGCACTTAAAGGACCTAGATTAACATTTGTTCTCTATTAAAAAACTATATCTTATTTCCAGACTTTAGAGCCATTCTCCTCGAGGCCATTTATCCAATTATATGATGGAAAAACTCGCTTCAGATTAGGTGGCTCTATCCCTTGTGAGGGCTGATAGAGTCCTTTTATCTGGGTCAGCTTCCATACTCCTCCAGTAATTTGAACAAAAACAAATTCAGTTGTGGAAAACCTGAATCTCATCAAGGGAGTGAGCGCTCAGAAATAGGTAGCTCGGCATTACTTTTAATTTCTTGAAGGAGTTTGCCTTGAAATATCGAAAATTTTAAAATAATAAAAATATTTTGTTGACCTTAAGCTTTACAGGATGTTTAGCGTTACGAGTTGTTTCACGTACCTAGAAGAGCAAAAGTGACCTAAGGTTCAGTTAATAGAGGATATAAAAGTTCTTTACTCTTTTGGCTGTTCAGCTAAAGAGCCTATTCAATTTAGATAATAAACACGTTAACTAAATTGAATAGTCTCCTTTATATGGGATGGTTCCGACGCTTGTAGAAGATGGTCTAAACATTTGCACACTTTCTTATAATTCTAAGGAACGAGGGGGGAGAGAAGTTACCGAAAATATATTACTTGTTTGTTGTACTAGGTTGTATGAATTGGTGAAGTACTCCTATACACATGTAGAACAGCTAGTTATATGTTTATCGTAACTGAATGTATGGAACTTAGTTTATTTCTTAACGAGTTTAATAATAGGTTCGTTCAAAATTCACACTTAAACCTACTCCTACCTAACCAAGCAATCATTGTTAATTTTGAAAGTAATAAAGAGAAAGTTCAAGTTGTGTTAACAGCAAGGGGATTGGAGCTGAGCAATCGGCAACAAAGTCCTGCAGACATTTCATTAGGTGCTGAACCCCAACAGTTTTACGAATTGTTATCTGGTAAAGAAAAGTTACAAAAATTGATAAGTCGACAAAGTATCATTTGCCAAGGGAAATTCAGATACATTCTTTTACTAGAATCTTTATTTGCTTTAAATATTAAAGGGGAAGGGGAAGAAAAAAATGCGTAAGGAGAAAGATTATCGTTTAGAAACTTTGAGTGTCCATGGAGGATTAGAAGCTGACCCAGTGACAGGTGCAAGAGCAGTACCAATTTATCAATCAAATGCATTTAGATTCAAGGATACGAGCCATGCAGCTAATTTATTCTCACTCCAAGAAGAAGGATATATTTACTCACGGATACACAACCCTACTGTAACTGTTTTGGAGGAAAGAGTGGCATTACTTGAAGGTGGAATTGGTGGATTAGCATTATCAAGTGGAATGGCTGCTATAACGACTGCGATTCTTAATCTAGCAGGAGTAGATGATGAAATTGTTGCAGCATCTACTTTATATGGTGGAACGTATAATTTATTAGCTAACACATTGCCGAAATATGGTATAACAACTCACTTCGTTGACCCTTCCCAACCTGAAAATTTTGCAAAGGCCATTTCTTCTAAAACAAAAGCAATATTTGCTGAAACAATTGGTAATCCAAGCTTACACGTATTGGATATTGAGAAGGTTGCTTCAATTGCTCACGAAGCTGGAATTCCGCTAATCATTGATAATACATTTGCTACTCCTTATCTGTGTAGACCGATTGACTATGGTGCTGATATTGTCATTCATTCTGCTACAAAGTGGCTTTTAGGAAATGGTACGACTTTAGGGGGAATAATCGTTGATGGAGGCAAATTCAATTGGAATTCTGAGAAGTTCCCAGACTTTATAACCCCTGACCCAAGCTACAATAATCTTATATACGCAGAAGCACTTGGAGAAAGTGCATTTATCGTCAAAGCTAGGGTGCAATTATTAAGGGATTTAGGTGCTTCATTAAGTCCATTTAATGCTTATCAATTTAACCTTGGACTAGAAACATTACATGTTCGGATGAAAGAACATATTAATAATGCCAGGAAAGTCGTTGAATATTTAGCGAAACACCCTGCTGTAGAGTGGGTTTTGTATCCCGACCATAAAGATCATCCTGCAAAAGAACTTGCTAAAAAATATTTACCAAAAGGTAGTGGGTCCATCGTTGTGTTCGGCATTAAAGGAGGGAGAGAAGCAGGCGCTAAAGTAATTAATCATGTGAAGCTATGGTCGCATGTAGCAAACGTAGGTGATGCTAAAAGCTTGATTATCCATCCAGCAAGTACAACACATCAACAATTAAGTACCGAGGGCTTAAAATCTTCAGGTGTAACAGAAGATTTGATAAGATTGTCAGTTGGAATTGAGAATATTGACGACCTATTAGAAGACTTAGAGCAAGCAATAGAGACAGCTACAGGACTAACTCAAAGTAAATAATTAGGGTGAATTGATATGTGTTTTGGATGTAAATTCCATAAAGATATTCATTGACACATATAAATGAGCGTGATAGAATCACAACTATACTTTTTAAAAGAGATTAATTTTGAAATGTAATTTTAAAAATGAATAAATAAAACATTGATATATACTCTTATCAAGAGAGGTGGAGGGATGTGCCCTATGAAGCCCGGCAACCATCAACGGTGAAGTTGAAATGGTGCCAATTCACACGAAGCGTATGCTTTGATAGATGAGAGAAAGGAATATAATTAAGCCTTTCTGCTCATATGTGCGGAAAGGCTTTTTAATTTTGTTGTTAAGCTTTTCTATTAGGTTGATTACGCATTAAATGTTGCTGTTCGTACAAAAATATAAACATGTATTCATTTGGTATTCGTAATATCTTATCTTTTACACATGCTGTTTTCATAATGATTGTTGTAGTTTGTATGAAGAAGTAAACAAATATACAACTATAGTTCATGCCATCTAATCTTTTGAAAATCAACAACAACTATAGTTGCTGAATTGTTAACGATAGAAACAAATTTTACGAAAAGAGCCTTTGATAAAACAATGATAATGGATAAAACGACTATCTAGCTGCTAGAAGAGCTAAATTTGGCAGATCGTTTAGTTTGTAACATAAAACGCACTAAACTTATATGAATAATATGATTAAGGAAGTAGGTGAGCCTTTTGATAAAGCTATCTGGGGTAAAAAAAGTATATCAATCTCAAGAAGGAGAAGTAGTTGCTGTAGATAATGTCAATGTGAATATTGGCAAGGGTGAAATATTTGGCATTATTGGTTACAGTGGCGCAGGGAAAAGTACACTCATTCGTTTGTTAAACCAGCTTGAAGCAACAACAGAAGGAACAATTACGATCAATAATTATGATATGACCTCTATTAAAGGGGATGAGTTACGTAAATCACGACAAGAAATTAGTATGATTTTTCAGCATTTTAATTTGCTTTGGTCAAGAACTGTAAGGGAGAATATATCATTTCCATTAGAAATTGCTGGTATTCGTAAAAAAGAACGGTTGAAAAGGGTTGATGAGCTAATCAAGCTAGTAGGGTTGGAGGGAAGAGAAAATGCGTATCCTTCACAACTAAGTGGTGGCCAAAAGCAGCGAGTTGGAATAGCTCGTGCTTTAGCAAATCGTCCGAAAGTATTATTATGTGATGAAGCAACCTCAGCACTTGATCCACAAACAACAGACTCAATTCTTGAACTGCTTGTGGATATTAATAAAAAGCTAGGTCTCACAATTGTGTTAATCACTCATGAAATGCATGTGATTCGTAAAATATGTCACCGTGTAGCTGTAATGGAAGATGGCAGCATTGTTGAACAAGGTGAAGTGTTATCGGTGTTTCAGCAACCGAAAGCTTCTATTACTCAGCAGTTTGTTAAGCAAATTACAGAACCAGAAGAAGCGACAGAAACAATTGAGCATATTTTAGAAAGCTACCCTGAAGGTAAAGTAATTAAGCTATTGTTTGTTGGGGATGATGCTGAACAACCTTTAATAGCAGAATTAATCCGCCAGTTTAATATTGGTATTAATATTATACAAGGAAAGATCTCACATACACAGCACGGTGCATATGGCACATTGTTTATTCATATGACAGGAACCGATGAAGAGATAAACCGCTCGATCACATATATAAAGGAAAAACATGTGACAGTGGAGGTGATACAGCATGGTTAGTCAACTATTTGTAAACGTTAATTGGGAAAAAATGTGGGAAGCAACATTTGAAACGTTATATATGACTGTTACATCGGTGATTGCAACATTTGTTTTTGGTGTTATTTTAGGGCTCTTACTTTTTCTAACATCGAAGGACAACCTATTGGAACATAAGCTGATTAATACAATCATCAGTAGTTTTGTAAACATTTTTCGTTCTATACCATTCATTATTTTAATCATTTTATTAATTCCGTTAACAAAATTCATGCTTGGGACAATTAGAGGAGCAAATGCCGCTTTACCTGCTCTCGTAATTGGAGCAGCACCTTTCTACGCAAGAATGGTAGAAATTGCATTGCGAGAGATTGATAAAGGTGTTATTGAGGCGGCACGGTCTATGGGGGCGAAAACAAGAACCATCGTTTTCAAGGTGCTGCTACCTGAAGCACTTCCTGCACTCATATCAGGAATTACAGTGACAGCAATTGCTCTAGTTGGTTATACTGCCATGGCTGGAATTATCGGTGCGGGGGGGCTGGGGAATTTGGCTTATTTAGAAGGTTTCTCTCGCCGTCATACCGATGTTGTTGTTGTAGCAACCATTTTTATTCTTATTATAGTGTTTATCCTCCAATACATTGGAGATTTTATAACATCAAAAATAGACAAAAGATAGGAGAAGATCATCATGAAAAAAATATTTGCAATCGTAAGTACATTACTCGTAGTTTTTGCTTTGGCAGCATGTGGAACGAGTGAGAAAGAAAGTTCATCAGAAAAGAGTCAAACTAATCAAGCATCAGAAGAGAACAAGCAATTAGTAGTTGGAGCTTCGAATGTACCGCATGCGGAGATTTTAGAACAAGTACAACCGATATTAGCTGACAAGGGAATTGATTTAGTTATAGAAACATATCAAGATTATATTTTACCGAATGAAGATTTAGATAGTGGTGACCTTGATGCTAACTATTTTCAACATATACCATATTTAGAATCGCAAATGGCTGATGTAGGCTATGATTTCGTGAATGCAGGTGGCGTTCATATTGAACCAATCGGAGTATATTCACAAAAATATAGCAGCTTAGATGAATTACCAGAAGGCGCTGTAATTATTATGAGTAATTCAGTGGCTGATCATGGGCGTATTTTAACAATGCTAGAATCACAGGGCTTAATTAAGTTAGCAGATGATGTTGAAAAAGTAGCAGCAACACTTGATGATATTGTAGAAAATCCAAAAAATCTGGAATTTGAAGCTGAAATCGACGCTGCTTTATTACCTGAGTTTTATAATAATGACGAAGGTGATGCTATTTTAATCAATACAAACTATGCGATTGATGCTGGATTAAATCCGTTAGATGATGCTATAGCAATTGAAGGCGCTGATTCTCCTTATGTAAATATTATTGCTGTGCGTAGTGGTGATGAAAAAAATAAGGAAATTGTCGAATTAGTTAACGCTTTGCGCTCAGAAGAAATCCAAAATTATATTATTGAAGAATTTGAAGGAGCAGTTGTCCCTGTTTCGGAATAAGAAATAAGAAGAAAAACCAGTGATTTCACTGGTTTTTTCTTCTTATTATCGTATAATGAGTTTGATGTGTATTTTGGATGTTTTTTGTTTTTTATGCAAACAATATATGTCGAAGACAATCTTTACTTTTCTACATATAATGAAAGAAAATACTTTTTAAACTTTTTTATTTAAAAAGTATAGCTATGGTGTTAAATGGTTGCTAATACTTTTCATTTGTTATAAGATTGTAATGAGAATAAAATGAGAATGAAAGTATTTAAACAAATAGTATAGAAGATAAATTGGAGGTATAGTAATGGCAGCATCAACATTAACAATTAGAGATCTTCATGTTTCTATTGACGGTAAAGAAATTCTAAAAGGGGTAGACCTTGACATAAAAGGTGGAGAAATTCACGCGATTATGGGACCTAATGGTACAGGTAAATCAACCTTATCTGCAGCAATCATGGGTCATCCAAAATATGAAGTAACGCAAGGTAGCATAACACTGGACGGTGAAGATGTGCTGGAAATGGAAGTAGATGAGCGTGCGCGTGCTGGTCTATTCCTTGCTATGCAATATCCAAGTGAAATTAGTGGTGTAACAAACGCAGACTTTTTACGTTCATCTATTAATTCTCGTCGTGAAGAAGGCGATGAAATCTCATTAATGAAGTTTATTCGTAAAATGGATAAGCAAATGGACTTCTTAGAAATGGACCCAGATATGGCACAACGTTACTTAAATGAGGGTTTCTCAGGCGGTGAGAAAAAACGTAATGAAATTTTGCAATTAATGATGCTTGAGCCGAAGATTGCAATTTTAGATGAAATTGACTCAGGTCTAGATATCGATGCGTTAAAAGTTGTTTCCAAAGGTATTAATGAGTTGAGAAGTTCTGAGTTCGGTTGTTTAATTATTACTCACTATCAACGTCTATTAAACTATATTACTCCAGACAAAGTACATGTAATGATGCAAGGCCGTGTTGTTAAATCAGGTGGTCCTGAGCTAGCTCAACGTCTTGAAGCAGAAGGCTATGACTGGATTAAACATGAGCTTGGAATTGAAGATGAAACAGTAGGCCAAGAAGCGTAAGCGTTAGGAGGATGGACATGTCAACAATTGATACGAAACATGCATTCGATCAGGATTATATTAGAGGCTTGTCAAAAGAACTAGGTGAACCTGAATGGTTACTAGATCTCCGCTTACAAGCTCTTGCGAAATATGAAGAGTTACCTCTGCCAAAACCTGATAAAACTAAAATAGATAAATGGAATTTTACTAATTTTAAGAACCACCTAGTAAATAGCGAAAAATATACATCGTTAGACGAACTTTCAAGTGAGGTAAAGGCACTTATTGAAAGTGAAAAAGATGATAAAAGCCTATATATTCAACGTAATAATACAGCTGCATTTTTAACGTTACCACAGAATTTAACAGCGAAGGGTGTTATATTAGCTGATATCCAAACTGCAGCACGTGAACATAGTGATCTTTTACAGAAGTATTATATGAACGATGGAGTAAAGATTGATGAGCACCGACTAACAGCATTACATGGAGCTTTAATGAACGGAGGAGTATTCGTTTACGTTCCGAAAAATGTAGAGGTTGATACACCGATTCAGGCTGTATATGTACACGATGATGCAGACGCTACATTAATGAACCATGTGATTATAGTTGCTGAAGATAATAGCTCGGTCACTTATGTAGAGAACTATATTTCTACTACGGAGGTTAATGACGGAGTTGTTAACATTATTACGGAAGTGTTTGCAAACACGAATGCCAAAGTAACGTATGGTGCCGTTGATAATCTGGCACAAGGTGTTACGACTTACGTAAATCGCCGTGGAGTAGCTGGTCGAGATGCGAAAATTGAGTGGGCATTAGGCCTAATGAATGACGGAGATACGGTATCGGAAAATATTACCCATCTTATTGGTGATGGATCTTACGGAGATACTAAAACTGTGGTTGTTGGCCGCGGTGAGCAGACTCAAAATTTCACAACGAGTGTAGTGCACCATGGGAAGCATTCTGAAGGTTATATTTTAAAGCATGGTGTTATGAAAGAGGCAGCTTCTTCTATCTTTAATGGCATTGGAAAGATTGAGCATGGGGCTTCAAAATCTAATGCAGAACAAGAATCACGCGTTCTTATGCTTAGTGAAAAAGCACGCGGAGATGCAAACCCGATTCTATTAATTGATGAAGATGATGTAACAGCTGGACACGCTGCATCTGTTGGTCGAGTTGATCCAATTCAACTATATTATTTAATGAGTCGTGGGTTGCCGAAGGAAGAAGCGGAACGTCTCGTTATTCATGGCTTTTTAGCACCTGTTGTTAACGAGCTTCCAATTGATTCGGTTAAAGAACAGTTAGTTGAGGTAATCGAAAGGAAAGTAAAATAATGAATATCCAAGATATTCGTGATATGTTCCCGATTCTAAACCAAGAGGTTAATGGAAACAGCTTAGTTTATCTGGACAGCGCAGCGACTTCACAGAAACCAACATCTGTTATTGAAGCACTTGATCAATATTACCGCCAGTACAATTCTAACGTACACCGTGGTGTTCATACTTTAGGTACAAAGGCTACAGATGGCTATGAAGGCGCGCGAGAAAAGGTTCGAAAATTTATTAATGCAAGAAGCACTGAGGAAGTTATTTTTACACGCGGTACAACTACTGCACTTAATACAGTTGCAGCTAGTTATGGCCGTGCCAACCTTGCAGAAGGTGATGAAATTGTCATTACCTACATGGAGCACCATAGTAATATTATTCCTTGGCAACAGCTTGCAAAAGCAACTGGAGCGACTTTGAAATACTTACCCTTACAGGAAGACGGCACAATCTCCTTAGAGGATGTAGAAAACACAATAACGGATAACACGAAGATTGTATCGATGGTATACGTTTCCAACGTGTTAGGTACAATTAACCCTATTAAAGAAATTACGAAGATTGCTCATAAGCACGGTGCTGTTATGGTTGTTGACGGAGCCCAAAGTACTCCGCATATGAAAGTAGATGTCCAAGACTTAGATTGTGACTTCTACGCCTTTTCTGCTCATAAAATGTGCGGACCGACAGGAGTAGGAGTATTATACGGAAAAAAACATATACTTGAACATATGGAACCAGTTGAGTTCGGTGGAGAAATGATTGATTTCGTTGACTTATATGAATCGACATGGAAAGAGCTACCTTGGAAGTTTGAAGGTGGAACACCGATTATTGCAGGTGCGATTGGTTTTGGAGCAGCGATTGATTTTCTTGAAGAAATTGGACTAGATAAGATTGAAGCACATGAACATACATTAGCTCAATATGCTTTACACAGACTATCGGAGGTCGATGGATGTACTGTATATGGGCCAAGCAAACGAGCTGGGTTAGTTACGTTTAATGTTAATGACGTACATCCACATGATGTAGCAACGGTATTAGATGCTGATGGAATTGCAGTAAGGGCTGGACACCATTGTGCTCAGCCATTAATGAAATGGTTAAATGTTTCGGCTACTGCCCGTGCTAGCTTCTATATATATAATAATGAAGAGGATGTAGATCGTTTTGTTTCTTCATTAATTAAAACAAAGGAGTACTTTAGCAATGTCTTTTAATGCCAATCTTGATCAGCTATACCGTCAAGTGATTATGGATCATTACAAAAAACCACGTAATCGAGGTGCTATTGAAGAAGATAGCGTAACGGTGGATATGAATAATCCAACATGTGGTGATCGGATTCATTTAACGATGAAAGTAGAAGATGGAAAAGTTGTTGATGCAAAATTTGAAGGGGATGGCTGTTCAATTTCAATGTCATCTGCGTCCATGATGACACAAGCGATAAAAGGCCAGCCAATTTCAAAGGCAATGGAACTTTCAAAAATCTTCTCAGATATGATGCAGGGCAAAGAGTATGACGATGATATCGATTTAGGTGATATTGAAGCTTTACAAGGAGTTTCAAAATTTCCAGCGAGAATAAAATGTGCAACACTTGCATGGAAGGCTATGGAAAAAGGTTTACAAGGGAAAGAGTAACTGAGAGGACGTGAAAATGTCCAACTTTCTCATCTGATGAACATTTAGTTAAAGGAGGCTGCGATCAATGGCAAAAAAAATGCCTGAAATAGGGGATTATAAATACGGTTTTGCGGATAAAGATGTGTCGATTTTCCGTTCAAAACGAGGTTTAACTAAAGAAATTGTTGAAGAAATTTCTCGCATGAAGGAAGAGCCACAATGGATGCTCGACTTTCGTTTGAAGTCGCTAGAGCATTTTTATAATCAAGCGATGCCACAATGGGGTGGAGATTTAGCGAGCTTGAATTTTGATGACATCACATATTATGTGAAGCCATCTGAAAAATCCGAGAAATCATGGGATGAAGTTCCAGACGAAATTAAAACAACTTTTGATAAACTAGGTATTCCTGAAGCAGAACAAAAATATTTAGCTGGAGTATCTGCGCAGTATGAATCTGAAGTCGTTTATCACAATATGAAGGAAGACCTTGAAGATCTTGGAATTGTGTTCAAAGACACTGATTCTGCTCTAAAAGAAAATGAAGATATCTTCAGAGAGCATTGGGGGAAAGTCATTCCACCAACTGATAATAAATTCGCTGCATTAAACTCTGCAGTATGGTCAGGCGGATCGTTTATTTATGTTCCACCTGGAGTTAAGGTAGATACACCTTTACAAGCATATTTCAGAATCAATTCTGAAAATATGGGACAGTTTGAACGTACACTTATCATTGTTGATGAAGGTGCACACGTTCATTATGTAGAAGGTTGTACGGCACCAGTTTATACAACAAATTCATTACACAGTGCTGTCGTAGAAATTATTATTAAGAAAGACGCGTATTGTCGTTATACGACGATTCAGAACTGGGCAAATAATGTCTTTAATCTCGTAACAAAGCGTGCGGTATGTGAAGAAAATGCTACGATGGAATGGATTGATGGTAACATCGGTTCGAAGCTAACAATGAAATACCCAGCTGTTATTTTGAAAGGTGCAGGCGCAAGAGGGATGACATTGTCGATTGCGATCGCTGGTAAAGGACAGCATCAAGATGCTGGAGCGAAAATGATCCATCTTGCACCTAACACATCGTCAACAATTGTATCGAAATCGATCTCAAAGCAAGGTGGAAAAGTAACTTATCGTGGAATTGTTCATTTTGGTCGTAAAGCAGAAGGATCAAGATCTAACATCGAATGTGATACGTTAATTATGGATAATAAATCTACTTCAGATACAATTCCATATAACGAGATTTTAAATGATAATATATCGTTAGAGCACGAAGCGAAGGTTTCAAAAGTGTCTGAAGAACAGTTATTCTATTTAATGAGTCGTGGTATTTCTGAGCAAGAAGCAACAGAAATGATCGTAATGGGCTTTATCGAACCATTTACTAAGGAGCTCCCAATGGAATACGCTGTTGAAATGAACCGACTGATCAAATTTGAAATGGAAGGTTCAATCGGATAATTTATAATGGTTAAAGAACTCACATATATTGTGGGTTCTTTTCTTAATTTGCGTTGTTCATCGTTATATTTTATAGGAGGTTATTATGATTTACATCGGTCTTACAGGCTGGGGTGATCACGATAGTTTATATCCAAACAAGGCTTCCTCACGTGATAAGCTACATCATTATAGTGCTCATTTTCCAATCGTAGAGCTAGATGCGTCCTTTTATGCCATTCAACCACTACAAAATATGGAGAAGTGGGCAAATGAAACACCGAATTCCTTTCAATTTATTGTTAAAGCATATCAAGGGATGACTAGGCATTTACGAGGGAAAGTACCATTTAATAACATAGAAGAGATGTTTAATGACTTTAGAGAATCGCTGAAACCTTTAATAGAAAGAAAAAAACTCGCTATGGTGCTATTTCAATTTCCGCCTTGGTTTGATTGTAAAAAGGAGCATGTAGATTATTTACGTTACTGTCGTGAAAGAATGCAGGAAATTCCATGTGCCCTCGAATTTAGGCATCAATCATGGTTTATTGATCATTACCGACATAAAACGATACAGTTTATGATTCAAGAAGGTTGGATACATAGTATATGTGACGAACCCCAAGCAGGAGAAGGTTCAATTCCAACGATCCTTAATACAACAAATGAGCAAAAAACACTCGTCCGTTTTCATGGCCGTAATGTCCATGGCTGGAATAAACCTAATTCTAGTAACTGGAGAGAAATTAGATATTTATACCGATATAATGATGTAGAGCTGGAGCAGTGGATAAAAAATCTACATCAACTGAAGAAGAATTCTGAAAATATATATGTGTTGTTTAATAATAATTCTGGGGGAGATGCAGCTGACAACGCCAAGCAGTTAATTTCAATGTTAGAGATACAATATAATGGTTTATCATCAAAACAGCTGGATTTATTTTAGAAGATGAGTTCAACATTCATATATACAGATAACGTAGCCTCCAGGATGGTGAAATAGACTAGCACCATCAACATTACCCATGAAGGTCATTTTTACTTTCATGGGTAATGTTCCCTATCCCTATTCATTCATCAATTTTTTCGAATAAGGCATACTCATCATTATTGATTTTTGCAATCATAAGAGTGGGGTCTTCCATGACAGAATAAATGACTGTTCCTTCTTCTAAATGGTTGGAGACTAAGTGATTAACAGGGTGGTACTCTTCCTCGATTTGTCTCTCAATTGCACCTACTTTTTCATTAATTGTATACGAGACTGTTGCTGATGGTTCGACAAGTAAAAAGCCATCTCCATCTAACGAAAACATAGATCCATAACCACAAAGGTCGTATGAAGCAGCTTGGCTACATCCACTCACGATAAACAATATGCCGAACAGCAAAAATATCCCCTTCTTCATTCATATTCCTCCTCTTATATCAGTCGTTATGCTTCTATTCATATTCATGCTTGTACCGTTTCATTCACAAAATAAATTATACAAATTGCTAAATGCAAGGCTTCTTTTTTTGAAAACTAACTTCAATGCTGCAAAAATAAGAAAAGTTAGTAGTAGTCATCATTTACAGTTGCCATAGTTTTGAATAAAAAAAGATGCCACGACTTGTAATTGTGTACATGTTTAATTACTTAGTCCGACAAACCACAATGGAAGCGAAAACAGCTTTACGTAAAGCTCTTTTCGAAAACTAAGTAGTACAATCATTACAAAATCACAGCTACAAGAGGTTTCGTGAGAATATCTACGTTATATAAAAAGAAGAGATGCCACGACATAAATTTAAATACGTGTTTAATTACTTAGTACGATAAACAATAGAAGCGAAAACAACATTGTGCAAAGGGAAAGTAACCAATACACAATATGAACTAGTTAATTTGATTTAGAGAAAGTCTGAGCCTTTTTCTTGAGAGGTAGGCATAAGCGTAAACATGATTAAGAGAAATATCATACCATGTAGCATAATACAAGATATTAGGAGTGATATTTCAGTATGGTTAAACATATAAGCACTTCCAGCTGTTGTGGTAAGACCGCGAAAGGTGATTGTAACATTAATATCGAGGATTGTTGTTTATGTGAAATAAGCGGTTGTATCGTTCAAGATTGTATAGACCCATCTTCATTGATGCCTGTAGTAGATCAATACGAGTGTTCAACGTGTGCAGGAGATTGGTGTATTAATATTCAAAATGACTCGATTTACTGTGATCCAACTATGCCTGCTTCAGATTCTAATCAAATAGAAAATTGTACAATTGTCGCAAGATTATTATCACCTACAAATGATGTAGTAAAAGAAATTAGAGTATTCCCAGGACAGAAAAAATCGATTGTAGCAAAGAATGTATGTGCGCTTGAAATACAAGGTGAACAGGCTAGTTTTGTGAATTCATGTATTGATGGCGTTCCTAACGATGTGTGTATGAATATAACACCAAATACTATTCAACCTACATGTAACCAAGTAAGAGGTTCATATGAGGGCACAGTAAGAATGCTTCCTAATCCTCCAGCATGTAACTGTTAACTGTTATTTCGTGGCTGCTAGTTTAGTTTTTGAGAGGTTAAAGACGTTAAAGACGTTAAAGACGTTCTAATAGCGTATAATGACTTAATTTCAGTTTGTAACAAGGTTATGCTGATTATAAAAACATTTATACCGTTGTTTTTTCCTTTTCATGGAGTGATACAAGGAGGAGAGGGGGAGTTTTCGCAATGATAACAATGACACCAATCATAATTGAAAATCAACAATTTACTGCCATTACTGTAAAGCTTCCTAAGACGAATTTCATGGCAGTAACGAATGATAAAGGGTATATAATGTGTGGTGCGCTTGATGTAGCCTTGCTTAATGAAAAGCTGAAAGAAAGAGGAATCATAGCTGGAAGAGCAGTCGGGGTAAGGACAATTGAACAATTACTAGATGCACCTTTAGAATCGGTAACACTCGGAGCAGAAAAGCTAGGCATTGTAAGTGGCATGAAAGGAAAAGAAGCGCTTTTAAAGATGGAGTAGTCTGGTAAACTAGATGTTTAGCAGACTATTTTTTAAGTAAAATTTGTCTAATGATTCAGTTTTTGGGAGGAGGAGACAATGTTAACGTTTAAAATAGTGTATACTTTTACATAGAATCTTGAGTAGCCATCACTATAATTGTGAGGAGTATTTTATGAGACTAGTATCAGTAGATTCAATACATCAAGGCACGAAATTAGCTAAGCCTATATACAATGATTTTGGACAAACCTTGATAAATAATGATATTGAGTTAACTAACCGAATGATTCAACGATTAAAACAGTTAGGTATAACTTTTGTATACATAAATGATAACCGAACAAATGATATTAACCCAAAACAAGCAATTTCTATCGATTTACGGAAGGAAGCCATAAAAGAAATTGAACATACATTTTTAGAGGTTAAAAATCCAAAACAATTTTTGAAATCATCAGCATTTTATGAAGCTTCACAACGTTTCAAAAAAATTGTTGATCAATTACTTCAAGAATTAAAGTCAAATAAAGATTTATTCACACTTTTAGCAGACATTTTTTCGTATGAACACTATATTTTTAACCACTCGTTAAATGTAACAATGTATTCGCTAGCGATTGGTCTAGAATTGAATTTAACAAATAAAGAGTTAGAGACAATTGGTATTGGTGCATTATTTCATGATATTGGGAAATTAATGGTACCTAAGAATATATTACTTAAGCCAGGTAAGTTAACATATGAAGAATTTGAAGAAGTGAAGAAACATACGGAATATGGATTTGATGCACTTCGCAAGATTGATACAATACCTTTGGTAGCAGCTCACTGTGCATATCAACATCATGAAAGGCTAGATGGATCTGGATATCCAAGGGGCATAAAAGGAAATGAAATTCACTACCTTGCACGACTAATCGCTGTCGCTGATGTTTTTGATGCAGTAGCATCTAATCGTGTATATCGAAAGGCTATGCTTCCCCATGAAGGATTGGAGATTTTATATTCTGGATCTGGAACTCAATTTGAAAAAAATATTGTAGAAGCTTTCCGCAAAGCTGTAGCGATTTACCCAGATGGTTTAGGTGTTGTTTTAAGTGATGGTCGAAAAGGTATTGTGGCAAAACAAAACCCAAATAGTAGTGATCGTCCAATTATTCGTATATTAGAAGAAAAAGGGCAAATTCTCACTTATCCGTATGATATTAATTTAAGTAAAGAGTTGCACATTGTTATCGTTGATTGTGAAATGCGAACATTTACAAGTAATAAGGAGAAATTAATACCAAAATTCTAGCGTTAAATCCCCCTTGTCTGCATACATATAGCTTGTAAGGGGGGATCTTGTTTTGTCACTATACAACCGCCGTTTTCGAAAAAAAGGGCCGCTACCCTTTCGGTATGTTTTTTTATTAACGTTTGTCTTTTTTATCTTTTCTACTGCTACTGGTTTATGGATTATTAATAAGGGAATAACACCGACGTTGATGGATGTGGCTGAGAAAGAATCAGAACGAATTGCTACATTAGTCATAAATAATGCAGTAAATAAGCAGATCAAAGAAGGAATGGAGACTGAAGGACTAACTAATAATGTAACTACAGATGAGGATGGCTATATTTATATTACTAACATCAATACTGGCGTTATTAATAGTATATCAGCACAAATAACAAATAGGGTTCAACAAAACCTTGCGAAAGTACGGAAAGGCAAGGTAAATGAACTAGAGGTACCAGATGTAGATATCGAAACAGAAGGTGATGAAGAAGGTAACGGTGTTATCTTTAATATACCACTAGGGCAAGCAACTAATAATGCCTTGTTAGGTAATTTAGGACCGTCCATACCAGTTCTTTTTTATATGGTTGGTAGTGTGAAGCCCAATGTAATATATGAAATGGAGCCATGGGGGATTAATAATGTGTTACTAATTGTGAAAGTAGAATTAGAGGTAAATGTGCAGGTTGTCATCCCGTTTGCTACTGAAACAGTTCCAGTAAAAACAGATGTCATATTAGATAGTAAAGTCTTTCAAGGTAAAGTACCTGATTTTTATAATGGCGGTGGCGATACTCAACCTTCTATTGAAATTCCTATGAATTAAGCTTGTTTTAACTACATTTTATTGATATAATAATTTCAAACTGAATAATTAACCTTATCTGATCGATGAGGTAGAGGACGCAAAAAGTATGATTAGGCTATGTAAGGATGACAACGATGATCATAGCTGAAAGGATTTTTTGCCGAAGTGAAAATAATTTGTCGAAAATATTTTTGCTGGGGTTACCTTGAATAAGGGTAACACTGTCATTATGGAAAGCATCGTTGCATATTTCATAATGGAGGGCTACTGATCGTGATGGAGGATAACATAACATTACAAAGAGTAATGATAGGTTATTTTCTATCATTACTCTTTTTGTGCTTGTTTCATTTTATTTAAATTAGTAGCCCTCCAAAAAAAATTTTTAGGAGGTTATTTAAATGAGTGGAACAATTTATTCGCTAATTCCACCACTGTTGGCAATACTTATGGTTATTGTCACGAGAAGAGTTTTACTTTCACTAGGGGTAGGGATTTTGTCTGCTGCTCTACTTCTTCATGAATTCTCTATTACCGAAGCTGGTAAGTCAATGTGGGGTAGTTTTTCAGCAATCTTTGTATCAGACGGAGCTCTTAATACTTGGAATGTGTATATTATTTTCTTTTTACTATTATTAGGATTAATTACTGCATTTATTTCTATTTCAGGTGGTAGTAGAGCTTTCGGAGAGTGGGCATTAAAGCGTGTAAAAACTAGAGTAGGGGCACATCTAGTTACTGCATTTTTAGGGATTATTATATTTATTGATGATTATTTTAACAGCTTGGCAGTAGGACAAGTGAGCAGACCCCTTACAGATCGTCATCGCATCTCTCGAGCAAAGCTAGCTTATTTGATCGATTCGACTTCGGCGCCGATATGTGTAGTATCACCTGTATCAAGTTGGGGAGCATACATTATCGGTATAATTGGTACGATCCTAGCGGCACATAGTGTTGCAGATATAACACCGTTTGCTGCATTTGTACAAATGATTCCGATGAATTTTTACGTTATCTCAGCAATAGCAATGGTGTTTATAGTCAGCATTTATAATGTTAATTTAGGTGCTATGAAAACGCATGAGCAAAGAGCTGTTGATTCTGGGAATGTTGTTGACCCAGACAAAAAAGAAGTACCTGGTGAATTGAAAGAAAATTTACCTGTGAGTGACAAAGGCTCAGTTTGGGATTTAGTACTTCCTATTATAGCTTTAATTGTAGGTGTAGTCGTAGCGATGATTTGGACAGGTTGGGCAAATGTTGCTGAGGGAACTCCCGTTACTGCACTAGCTATATTTGAAAATACAGATGTAACGGGTTCATTGTTATACGGTGGTTTATTCGGTCTGTTAATTACTTTAATTATGTTTATAAGACAGGCTACGATTTCTCAAAAAATATCTTTTGAATTAATTCCGAAAGGCATTGTTGAAGGGATTAAATCAATGCTTCCTGCAATTTGGATCTTATTATTAGCATGGATGATTGTTGATTTAATTGGTCAATTAGAAACAGGTGTATATTTAGCAGGACTTGTGGAAAGTTCGAACTTAAATATTGGTATGATACCAGTTATCATGTTTCTTATTGCTGGGATTATGGCGTTTTCTACTGGTACATCATGGGGAACGTTTGGTTTAATGCTTCCGATTGCTGGACAAATTGCGGCTACAGTAGATATAACAATATTGCTTCCAGCAATGTCTGCTGTCTTAGCTGGCTCAGTATTCGGAGACCATTGTTCACCGATTTCAGATACGACGATTTTATCTTCAACAGGGGCTGGAAGTCATCATATTGATCATGTATTGACGCAGCTTCCATATGCTATTATTGCAGCAGTAGTAGCTTCTATAGGCTATTTAGTATTAGGATTTACGAATAGTACTTTAATAGGGTTAGCTGTTGTACTCTTAATGTTAGTTGGTATATTTATTTTTGCCAAGCAGAAACAAAGTAGTAGTTCTCAGGCTGTAAATGCCGCATACAATAATAAATAGAATTGCAAGTGAGCCAAAAGGATTAGCTTAAGCACTCATTGAAAGTATAAAGGTTAGGTACTCTAATATATTATACAAAATAATGAGTTGTAAGAGCTGATCCTTTCTTTTTACATCTAAATTTAGCTTAAAAACCTTATGAATAATAGCATTTGAGCATACTCTACCAATGGTTTATTTATATCCATTATTTTGAAATATCTTTTTTGTAAAAAAACAAATAATGTTTTGACAAATGTCATTAGAACTAGCTATACTATGAATAGATTATATTAAATAATCAGAATATATAAAACTTTCCGTTTAAATTTAGTCGAGTAGATATCATTCTTATTTACTAGATACGGAGAGGTAAAATATTAAAAGGAGGTAATGCAAATATGGATAATCGTCCACAGTGGGGAACGCGTGCTGGGTTTATTTTAGCAGCAGTAGGTTCAGCTATCGGCCTAGGTAATATTTGGCGCTTCCCAGCAACAGCGTATGAAAATGGGGGAGGAGCATTCTTTTTACCGTACTTATTCGCATTAATAACTGCCGGTATTCCACTTCTTGTTATGGAATTTACAATCGGCCATAAATATCGTGGCTCAGCCCCTCTATCATATGCAAAAGTAAGTAAAGGCTCAGAATGGCTTGGTTGGTGGCAGGTTGCAATAGCCTTTGTCATTTCAACGTATTATTCTGTTATCATTGCCTGGGCAATGAGCTATACTGTATTTGCCTTTAACCTAGGCTGGGGGGATAAACCAGTTGACTTTTTAGTAGGTGATTATTTACAAGTTACAGACGCAGGAAGCTTTGGAAGTCTTGTTCCAGGAGTACTTATTCCTTTAATTATCGTCTGGGTTGTAACACTAGGGGTATTATTTGCGGGAGTTAAAAAAGGTATTGAGATTGCGAATAAAATTTTTATTCCAGCACTCGTTGTATTATTTTTAATTATCGTTATCCGTGCAGTAACTCTTGATGGAGCAATTACAGGTCTAAACGCGTTCTTTAAGCCTGATTGGAGTGCTCTTTCCGATGGTACGGTTTGGGTTGCAGCATACGGACAAATTTTCTTCAGTTTATCTATTGCGTTCGCGATCATGATTACTTATTCTAGTTACCTTCCGAAAAAATCGGATATTACAAACAACGCATTTATTACAGGGTTCAGTAACTCATCATTTGAATTATTAGCTGGTATTGGAGTATTTAGTGTATTAGGGTTTTTGGCTACAGCTCAAGGTGCTTCTGTTGATGAAGTAGTTAGTGGTGGAGTTGGCTTAGCCTTTATGGTATTCCCTGAAATAATTAACTCGTTCCCAGCATTGAACGAAGTGTTCGGAGTATTGTTCTTCGGATCATTAGTACTTGCAGGATTATCATCATTAATATCAATTACTGAGACGTACATTGCTGCTGTACAAGATAAGTTTAAATTGTCGAGAACAGCTGCTGTATTTTTTGCTGGAGGTCTTTCAGCGGTTATCTCATTGGTTTTTGCAACACAAGGGGGATTGAATTTCCTTGATGTAGCAGATGCATTCATTAATAACTTCGGTGTAGCATTAGCAGGACTGTTTGAAGTTATCTTAGTCGCTTGGATTGCAAGAGATTTGAAAAATCTTCAAAATCATGCAAATGCCATTTCAGATATCAAGCTAGGTCTATGGTGGAAAGTTTGTTTAGGAGTTATTACTCCAGTCGTATTAGGATATATGATGTTTGAGAACTTAAAGACGAACCTGATATCAGAATATGGAGACTATCCAAGAGAATTCATTTTTAATTGGGGTTGGACAGTTGCGATAGGCGCAATGCTTATTGGTGTCATATTCACATTTAAAAAATGGGATAGTAAAGCTTTACAAGTGAAAAAAGATAAGGAGGTATCTGGGTAATGGATGGTAGTGCAATCGTAATGATGGTCCTAGGTATTCTTATCATTTGGGGTGGTTTAGCAGCAAGTGTAACAAATGCTGTTATAAAAGCGAAGAAAAAATAACTAATAAAAAGCATCGACAGTTACATTGTCGATGCTTTTTATTGCACCTTTGCCTTTAGCTTAAGAAGATAAACGTGTGCTCGCTTTTTTGTCTGAAGTTAGAAGACAAAATACGCATTCAGTTGATAGGCCACCTATTTTATTCATAGCAAACTGCTTAGTTTTATTACTTATTTCGTTCTTGTCGTTCCCATGCTTTTAAATGCGGATATGGATCAAATGACCATTCGATGTTTCCATTGTCTTTATACATTCCATAATGCAAATGAGGAGGGAATTTTCCAGCAGTTCCTGGTGGTCCATAACCAGTGCTACCGACAGAGCCGATGACCTGACCTGGCTCTACAACTTGACCAACCTTAATATTATCTGCAAAACCATTTAAATGTGCGTAGTAATGATACGTGTTAGAAATGTCACGGATCCCTATCCTCCAGCCACCGAGCCTATTCCACCCCTTGATTTCAACAACTCCATAGCATGTAGAGCGTACAGGTGTTCCATAATTAGCAAAAATATCAGTTCCTTCGTGGCTTCGTCTGCCTCCCCAACTCCTAGCATACCCCCAAGTACTTCTATAACTATAATTACTATTTAAAGATACAGGAAATGCGTGTTGAGTAAGATCTAGCTTCCCATATGTTTGATACAATTTGGCATGACTTAATATTACATCAACAGATATATCACGTTTATAATAATCCCACAATGCAATTTTAATACTTTCATGGTCTGTTCCATTAGCTAAAAAGTGTTGAGTAAAGGTATATAGAACATCTTCCCCATTTTGCTGATCAGCTAAACCATCACCATCACCGTCCATTCCTATGCCGCCAAATAATTGAATGGAATAGAGGTCTTGATCAGCTTTGTTTGGATTTAAGGGACCTGTCCACATATCTGAATTAATATAAACACCTATAATCCCTTCGTCATCAGGAATGTCCCTCCTAATTCGTCGTACATTACGTTCATATTGATCAACAGCTGCTAAATAATACCACGGGATTTGTGTGACTGCTTCAAATTTCTTGTATAGTCCCATTCGTTCATTGTAAGTTTGTTGTACATTTTTTTCCTCAGCATGAACGACATACGTTTCAGTAAAAAGGATTGCAAAAATGATTAATAATACCATAGAAATACGTTGCACGAAATTCATTTCTCCCTTCTATTAAAGGTGTTAAAAAAGTGAGGAAAAAATTTGAGTTTGTTTGCTATATCACTCGTATCCATTACCGCACAAACTTGAGCGCTTAAAGCTAAGCCTTCTCATGTTAATTCTGTTGGTGAAGCTCCTTTGATCCCTCTCTGAGCTACTTAATGTTAGTTTGTAGCTAAGTAGTATTTTAATAATAAAAATCGAGTAGAAATTCTTGGTAATTCTTTTTTCTTGTTCGTTTCTTGAGAAATGTGGTAAAGTGACAGAAGAAATAACATTGGATGGGGCTTTTTTAGTTTACTTTGTTGTTCATTTGTAAACTACAGCTTGATGAAATTTGATAAGATGTCATGAACTAGTGGGATATGTATCTTTGTGCAAAAGCAATAATCAATGCAAAAAGCTTGAAATTTGGATACACACATTGTTTGGATATATAATTAATGAGATAGCTATAAATTGGAGTTGATAAAATTGGCTAACAAACAGGAATATAAACGTAAACCGGAATGGCTGAAAATAAAATTAAATACGAACGAAAATTATACAGGCCTTAAAAAAATGATGCGAGAAAAGAAGCTACATACTGTATGTGAAGAAGCGAAGTGCCCAAATATACACGAATGTTGGGCTGAGCGAAGAACGGCGACATTTATGATTTTAGGAGATATATGTACGAGAGCGTGTCGTTTTTGTGCAGTAAAAACAGGCTTGCCTACAGAGCTTGACTGGCAAGAGCCTGAACGTGTTGCTGATTCTGTCCAGTTAATGAATTTAAAGCATGTGGTCGTTACAGCTGTTGCACGTGATGATTTAAAAGATGGTGGAAGTGAAGTGTTTGCAGAAACTGTTCGGGCTATTAGAAGGAAAAGCCCACTTACATCTATAGAGGTGCTCCCTTCTGATATGGGAGGAAAATATGATAATTTGAAAACATTAATGGATGCACGTCCCGATATTTTAAATCATAACATTGAAACAGTTAAGCGATTATCGGATCGAGTAAGGGCTAGAGCAAAATATGAGCGTTCTTTAGAATTTTTAAGAAGAGCGAAAGAAATGCAGCCAGATATTCCAACTAAGTCAAGTATTATGATTGGCTTAGGTGAAACGAAGGAAGATCTTATAGAGGCTATGGATGATTTACGAGAAAATCAAGTTGATATTCTTACAATTGGGCAATATTTACAACCTTCTAAGAGTCATTTACCTGTTGTGAAATATTATCACCCTGATGAATTTGCTGAATTTAAAGAAATTGCGTTAAGTAAAGGCTTTAGTCATTGTGAGTCTGGTCCGCTTGTTCGCTCTTCATATCATGCCGATGAACAAGTTAATGCAGCTGCAAAGAAAGCGCAGGAAGCATAAATATTTTTTAAATGAGAAGTCCAGCTACAATGCTGGACTTCAGTGTATAATGAACTTTATTTTGACATCATGTCTTGGTCTTTCAATTTGTTTGAATTAAAGTCTGTTCCTTGAGGATATGTCAACATTTTCTTAATGGTTTCTCTAAGTGATTTATCGATACTACTATTAGATGCATCCAAGGCTCCATACCTTTCAATTTCTTTGCTTATTTCTAGATTATCTGCAACAATAATATCGTAGTAGCCTGGAACAACTGATGTTGCAGTTCTCTTTACTTGCTCGGCAATCAAGTCTCTATCATCTGATTCAGTTTCATAAGCGATTAATACTTCTTCATCAGTGACGAGTGTGGCTACATCTGAAACGTTCGGTAGCTGAGTGCATAACTTTCCAATTACGTCAGCTGCTTGTTCTTTGTCTAATTTAGCCATCTGATCATATGATGTATCTTTTCCAGGTATAGGGTTTTTCTGATGTCTCACATATCCATAACGAGTAGGCTCTCTATCGTTTCTCAAGTTTGTTTCATTATATAAATCGTTGCGATCTGTAACATTAACTGTTGTACCGTTTCTTTCATAAAGTGCTTGTTTTTCTCCTGCATTGGTTGCACAAGCTGTTAAATAAAAAGCACTCGATATGCTGACTAGCAGTATCATCGTTTTGTTCAATTCAAACACCTCCTCATATACTAACATTGTGCAATTGAAACAGTTTTATAAGAGTAATCGAATGGTAATTCTATAATTTTTATGGTAAAAATAAGGTAAGAACTTCTTTTTCTGTAGGAGGTATATTTAATGATTTGTATTAATAACCATTGTTTTGAATTAGTTGAAAATATAAAAGATGGGTTTAAAGAAGAGGATTTCCGAGCGAGATATTCAGAT
This sequence comes from Cytobacillus sp. IB215316, assembly GCF_033963865.1. Lineage (NCBI taxonomy): Bacteria > Bacillati > Bacillota > Bacilli > Caryophanales > Bacillaceae > Cytobacillus > Cytobacillus sp. IB215316. The sequence goes on from NZ_JAXBMC010000003.1 coordinate 319,924, forward strand.
ATTTTAAATAAGTATGACTACATAGTAGGGGATTGGGGTTATAATCAATTAAGGTTACGAGGCTTTTTTGAAGATCAAAATCAAAAAGCAACATTTGATACAAAGATTAGTTCAATCTCAGAGTATTTATTTGAATATTGTAATTTTGGCTGTGCGTATTTTGTCTTGCGAAAAGTGAAGAATAAAAAAAAGTAAGCTAGTATCAATACTATTGTCATGACGTATTAGAGGCCAACATACAACTAGCCTTAAGCCATATCTTTTGTTTTGTTAAGGCTGTTTTCCCATTAATTGTTGCTTTTCGTCATAAGGGCTAATCATGTTTAGCACCTTTTACCTTTAAAGGCTATAAAAATCATATCGTACACATCTGTTGCTTAAAGTAAGTAAAAAAGCACAAAGTTTAAAAGACCTAGCTTTGTGATATTGTAAAAATAGAAAACAAAGTTTACGACAAGGGTTTGCCATAACACATGAGCACTTTATTTGTCATGTGGAGGGTGTGCACCAGGAAATTTGCGAGGAATATCATGATGTAGTGATTTAACCTCATAGTTAAATGCACTATAATATCGTTGACTTGGCTCCCATGAGGAGCTTTTATTCTCAACTTGCTCTTCTTGTCCCCGAGGTGAGCCATAAGGACCTTCAGGGAGTTGTTCTGGAACTAGATAATTTTTCATTGCTTCTACATTATTAAAATCTGAGTAAGATTCATTCTTATTATTATTCATGATGGCTACACCTACTTTTTGGAATAATACCAACAGCTTAAAGTTAGATCTATTGGTATTATTCCCAGTGAACAGACTGAATTATACAATCTCTTCTAAAAATGAGCGCAACTCATGTGCGTCTTCTTCACTAAGCTGATAAGCTCCCTCAAGAAACCCAGGTTCATCCAAATCGTCTTGACCTATAATAGCAAATTTATTACTTAGTAAGTTTAAGACAAGGTGCTTACCGTAATATTTATCTGATTTAATAATTGCCAAATCAAAACGTTGATGCTCTCCCATGAAGCTCACAAATCTTGTCGTTGTTTGTGCAGTTTCATCATATAAAAAGAAACGTTCACTCATATGTACTCCCTCCTTACTATTAGTATATTATATCGTATGAATCAACCACGCAACTTTCTTATGAGTATCTGAATATTTAGGAGGGAAGCAGCAACAATATCGGACCTTATGATGTGGTAGAATAAGGGTAAGTGCAAGTTTGTAAGTTGAAAGGAGACTCATATGTATTTTGTTGATAGACAAAAAATAGAAGTAACATTAGTCTTTTTAGATAATCATGTGCAATTATTTGAAAGTAAACAAACATTCAATGGGCAAATTGAACAATTAGCATTGGAACGAATAGTACATATTATGATTGAGTCGGTACTAGATGTAGGAAATTTAATCATTGATGGATTCATTATGCGAGATCCAGGAAGTTATGAAGATATAATAGATATATTAATTGATGAAAAGGTCGTTTCCAAAGATGATGGTGAGGCACTTAAAAATATAATTCGTTACCGTAAAATGGTTGTCCATGATTATTTACATATAAACCATAAACAATTAATAGCTGAAGTACAGAATAACATAGCCTGTATTAAAACATTTTCGTCGTCTGTTCTAAACTATTTAGCTAATGAATTAGGCCCAGTATCAGCATTTAGAAATGAACGATAGCATGCTATGGTAGCCTGCTGTTTGCAACGTATTAATTGTTATAACATGTAAAATCGTATACAATAAGAAGAGGATGGTGAAAGTACATGCAAAATAAATCCTCTTCAACTCGTGATGAAATTTTAAGGCTGCTTAAATTCAAAAAGCGTCTGACTGTTATTGAACTTGCTAATGAGCTTGGAATAACAGAAATGGCTGTTAGAAGACACTTAAATACATTAGAAAGAGATTTATATATACAATCTACACTTGTACGTCAAGCAATTGGTAGACCTATACATGTCTATCAATTATCAGCTAAAGGTGAAGAACTATTTCCTCGAAATTATAAATCAGTTACCTTAGAGTTCCTGGAAGATATTCATAAAATAGGCGGACAAGAAATGATTCATCAACTTTTCCAAAATAGATTAGACCGATTGACGAAAAGATATGACGATCGATTGAAGAATAAAACATTTGAGGAAAAAATTAAAGAACTTGCTTCTATTCAAAATGAAAATGGATATATGGCAGAAATTGAACAAAAAGACGATGACGTATTTTACATTAACGAATTTAATTGTCCAATTTCCGAAGTTGCTGAGCACTATGAACAAGCATGTGCTTGTGAATTACAACTATTTAAAGATGTACTTAAAACTGATGTGACTGCATGCTCTTGTTTAGCAAAAGGCGATGATTATTGTCGTTACGAAGTAAAAAAGCCATCAGAGAATAGAAAAAAATAAAGTAAACGCTTTCTATTTTTTATAGAAAGTGTTTTTTTTGATAAGATAAGAAAGCACAATGACTATTTAGGAGAGTGTAACATGTCAAAGAAATATGAAGGCTATTTAATTGATTTAGATGGAACCATGTATAGGGGAAAAGATAAAATTGATGCAGCGAGTGATTTTGTGAAAAAATTATACAAGAATAATATCCCCTATTTATTTGTAACGAATAATTCTTCTCGAACACCAGCACAAGTAGCACAAAAGCTTAGAGATTTTGATATACCGTCTACAGAAGAGCAGGTTTTTACGACTAGTATGGCAACTGCTAACTACATATCAGAACAAAAAGAGCATGCCAGTGCATACGTAATAGGGGAGGAAGGTATTCAAACAGCATTAACTGATCAAGGAATTGAATTAAAGGATAACAAACCCGATTTTGTTGTAGTAGGGATTGATCGAAGTATTAATTATGAGAAACTTGCATTAGGTTGTCTTGCTGTAAGAGATGGAGCAACTTTTATTTCAACAAATGGTGATATTGCAATCCCAACAGAGAGAGGGTTATTACCAGGTAACGGTTCACTAACATCTGTTATTACTGTTTCAACTCAAGTTGATCCAATCTTTATAGGTAAACCAGAAAAAATAATTGTAGACCAAGCCCTAAAAGTACTTGGTGTGGCTAAAGAAAATACTGTGATGGTTGGAGATAATTACGATACAGATATTCTAGCAGGTATGAATGCTGGTATGGATACGTTATTAGTTCATACAGGTGTGACGACTAAGGAATTATTAAAAGGGTATAAGCAGCAGCCAACACACGTCATCAATACTTTAGAAGAATGGATGGAACTTATTTAATCTGTTGGAAAAACCGCATCATCTTTCATTAAGAAGTTTAATTCGCAACAAAATGTTTAATTAACATCGTAATAAAATATATTTAGCACATAAAAACTGCACGTCAAATTGTTAGATACTGTTTAACAATTTGACGTGCATTCAATTCTAAGCGTTTTAACAGTTTTTTTTCTTACATAAACCTTTAACGTTGCAAGGTATTTCAAGTTTGCATCCTAGCCTCTCGAGGTCATTGCAAGCATACACCCGAAGGCAAAAAGCACCTTATGTGAAATGGCTCCAGTGCTTGTTTGGGATGTTCAAGGCACATTCGCTTTTCTACATGTCTAGCTACAGGTGCCATCGTCTCGAGGTCATAAGCCAATCCGTCAAGATGGTTAAAAAGCAACCTCCATGCCGAACTGGCTTATGCTTGTCGTCGATAAGCGGGCACCTTCCGCTTTTCTTCTTGTCCAGCTGCTGTGCCTATCCCCTCGAGTCACTTCACCATTTCACCCGAAGGCAAAAAGCGCCTTCATGTGAAATGGCTCCAGTGCTTGTCGGGGATGTTCAAGGCACTTCCACCTTTCTTCTTACTCTGTGTTTGCGAATCTGTGGGCAAGTCGACTTGAGGCAGCTGCTGCAATCGCTCCTACGATATCGTCTAAAAATGTATGACATTTACCTGAGGATTTATCATTTAAATCTTTAAGTATGCCAGGTTTTTCTTTGTCAATATATCCATAGTTAGTAAACCCGATTGAACCATATACATTGACAATTGATAAGGCGAGTATTTCGTCAACCCCATATAACCCTTCATCTTCAGTAATTGTTGAAAGAAGTGGTTCTTCAAGTAAGCCTTTTTCTGCAAGAATGTCTAATTGAATTCCTGTCAATATAGCATTTTGTACTTCACGTTTAGATAAAACACGTTCAATATTATCTTTACATACTTCCTTCGTTAAATCTGGATGATATTTCACTTGTAAAAAATATACAAGGTCAGCAATATCATCGATTGTAACACCTCTTTGAATTAATAGCTCTCTAGCGCTCGCTTCGATTTGGTTGCTTTTTTCAATTTCCATTGTAGTCACCTGATTCCTAAGTGTTTTTTTCTTACATTTAAGCGTCTCATATGGAATGTAGTTGTTTTTTAACATTACCTATGAGATACATATCTTACGAACAGAAACCTTCATGTTTTATGGAAGTTTTCATCGATGGCTCTAGCTCTCACTTTTCTTATATTTTACTAGTTCATTGTTAAGAATGTGAAAAATTTTGCCAGATTGTTTTCTATATCATAAAGGAGCATTGTAGATTATTCAAGTAATTAGCAGCATACATATAAGTAAATTAGCTAAGTTAAGCCATTATGAGATTGCCTTTATTATGGTGAAGAAAGGAGAATAAAATGAACAAAGAGCAAATAGATGAATTTTTTGGAATATCTGTGAATGAGAGCTTTTCAAATCCAGGTAGTTTCCTTTCACTTAGAAATAACCGTACATCCTATGTTGCAGTCCGTGTTGATCATCTTGAAGATGAAGAAATAATGGAACTTGATCAGTTTAGTAAGTATTTTGTTCAAAAAGGAGACCAATTCACTGCAACGTTCGTACCTGCTAAGAGTAATTTATTGTTTGCCCTTATTAATGACCAAAGGTATGCTTTGTTACAATATAAAAATTTTACGTACAAAAAACATGTACATATAGCAAAGGAACTTGCCAAATTCCATCATATAGGTCGTGGGTTTCCATATTCAGTAACGAGAACTGCTAGGATTGGACAGTGGAAATACTTATGGGAAAAAAGGCTTGATCAAATGGAAATATTCTGGGGGAGAAAAGTAAGAGCAGAAAATCTAAATGCTTTCGATGAAAAATTTCTATGCTCATTTCCATACTACTTAGGTATAACAGAAAACGCTATTCAATTTCTTGTTGATACAGAATTAGATGAACAACCACAACCAGTAGATTCTGCAACAGTTTGTCATCAGCGGTTTACAGAAAATACATGGTCACATCAACAGCTTGTAAGGTTTCCTACAGATTGGGTTTTTGATCATCCGTCAAGAGATATTGCTGAGTGGTTGCGACACCAATATTTTAGAGCTGGTAAGTTTGACAACCGAACAATTCCTCAATTTATTTATCATTATGGACGCTCCAAGCAACTATCTCCTTTTTTTATTAGAATATTGTTTGCTCGTTTACTATTTCCGATACATTATTTCGATTGTATTGAAGAATATTATCGTAATAATAAACAAGAAAATGCAGAAAGGAATATAAAAGCTTTAGATAACATCTTACAAACAACAAAGCAGTATGAGCATTTTCTTAAAGAAGTATATGATTACTTGTCTCACGTAAACCAGCAAGGATCATTAAAGAAATTGGAATGGTTATATAAGTGAGGTTTTTATATAAGCTCATTTTGTAAACTGTATTTTGAATCATAAGAACTGTGCTTTGAAGAAAATAGATTACCAAGAAAGGCAAGTTGTATACATGTCTATAATTTAGTACGATATACAACAACTAATCACTAAAAAACAGTCATTATAAAAGTATGCGATTACATTTTTGCATTTAAAAAAAGGCTTGTAATCATATGTAATACTCTCTATAATGTCTTTTATATATAAACAAATGTTTCTATGGAGAAAACAATGAACGAGGTGGGGAGTATGGTACAGTCAATTTCAGTTGGGTTATTAGGTCTTGGAACAGTAGGCTCCGGTGTTGTGAAAATTATTGAAAACCATCAAGATCGTCTTATGCATCAGGTCGGCTGTCCGGTGAAAATTAAGAAAATCGTTGTAAAAGATGTTAATAAAGATAGGGATGTTAAGATAGATGCATCTGTGCTCACAACGAATGTTGATGATGTGATTAATGATCCTGACATCGACGTTATCATCGAAGTAATGGGTGGAGTAGATGAAACCCGTTCACATATTTTAGATGCACTCAGAAATAAGAAAAATATTGTTACAGCAAATAAAGACCTTATGGCGTTATATGGATCAGAATTGTTAACAGTTGCTGCAGAAAACGGTTGTGATATTTTCTATGAAGCGAGTGTCGCAGGCGGAATTCCAATTTTAAGAGGCTTAGTAGACGGTCTTGCTTCAGATCGAATAACTAAAATGATGGGAATTGTAAATGGGACAACAAACTTTATTTTAACGAAAATGAATAAATTTGGTAGTCCTTATGATGAGGTGCTAGCAGAAGCACAACAATTGGGGTATGCGGAAGCAGATCCAACTGCAGATGTTGAAGGATTAGATGCCGCAAGGAAAATGGCAATATTGGCTACCCTCGGCTTTTCGATGAATATTGATTTAGAAGACGTTTCAGTGAAAGGTATAACAGATATTACGGAAGAGGATCTTCAATATAGTAAGCAATTAGGATATACAATGAAGCTTGTTGGTTTGGCGAATAGAAGTGGTGATCGAGTTGAAGTCAGTGTCCAACCGACGCTACTTCCGGAGTCACACCCGTTAGCATCAGTAAATGACGAGTACAATGCCGTATATGTTTATGGTGAAGCAGTAGGAGAAACAATGTTTTATGGCCCAGGGGCTGGTAGCTTACCAACAGCTACTGCAGTAGTTTCAGATTTGGTTGGAGTAATGAAAAACATGAGACTTGGTATTAATGGAAATAGCTTTATTACTCCACAATATGATAAGCAACTTAAAGCGGCTTCAGAAATTCTTTCAAAATACTTTTTACGTATCCATGTGAAGGATCAAGTTGGAGCTTTTGCGAAAATAACGGGTCTATTTACAGCACGAGATGTAAGCTTTGAAAAAATATTACAGTTACCTTTAAAAGAAAGTGATTTAGCGGAAATCGTATTAGTGACACATCACGCTTCATTACAAGATTATGAGCAAATTTTGCAGCAATTACAGGATTTAGATGTTATTTATGAAGTGAAAAGTTCATATCGCATAGAGGGAGAGAATGTATAATGGCTTGGAAAGGATTATTACATCATTACAAGGGTTATTTGCCGATTACTGATAACACACCATTACTAAGTTTACATGAAGGTAATACACCATTAATCCGAGCTGACAATCTCTCAAAGGAGCTAGGGATTGACCTATATGTCAAAATAGAAGGTGCAAATCCAACTGGTTCATTTAAAGATCGAGGGATGGTAATGGCTGTAGCAAAAGCAAAAGAGGAAGGCAGTGACACAGTGATTTGTGCTTCCACTGGAAATACTTCAGCCGCAGCTGCCGCATATGCATCTCGTGCTGGTATGCGATGTATAATTGTCATTCCTGATGGGAAAATTGCCATGGGGAAACTTGCTCAAGCAGTCATGTATGGGGCAGAGATATTTGCAATTGAAGGAAACTTTGACCATGCGCTAACAATGGTTCGTAAGCTTAGTGAAATTGCGCCAGTTACGCTAGTGAACTCGGTGAATCCATATAGAATAGAAGGGCAAAAAACGTCAGCATTTGAAATATGTGACCAATTAGGTTCTGCCCCTGATGTGCTAGCTATCCCTGTTGGTAACGCAGGAAATATTACCGCATATTGGAAAGGTTTTAAAGAATACAATGAAAAGCATGAGACAGGTTTACCACAAATGAGAGGTTTCGAAGCAGAAGGATCAGCTGCGATTGTAAGAGGTGAAGTAATTAAAAACCCAGAAACTATTGCTACAGCGATCCGGATCGGAAATCCAGCTAGCTGGGATTATGCAGTTGATGCAGCTAAATCATCAAACGGTAAAATTGATGAAGTAACAGATGATGAGATTTTAGCAGCATATCGTCTGTTAGCACGTAGTGAAGGTATCTTTGCAGAGCCTGCATCTTGTGCCTCAATAGCAGGAGTAATAAAACAACTAAAGAGTGGAGAAATGATCAAAGGAAGCAAAGTTGTGGCTGTTTTGACTGGGAATGGCTTAAAGGATCCAAATGTTGCCATTGATTCAACAGAAATTAAGCCTGTTGTATTGCCGAATGACGAGAAAGTTGTATTTGATCATATTCAAGGAGCTGTTCATTCGTGACTATGAATGAACGGATCGTGATAAAAGTACCAGGCAGTACGTCCAACTTAGGACCAGGGTTTGATTCTATCGGCTTAGCTGTTTCACGCTACTTAACACTTGAAGTACAGAGAAGTACACAATGGTTATTTCATTCGCTGACAGACGAGTTAAGAGATATTCCGACGGGTAAAGATAATCTCATATTTCAAGTTGCACAAAAAGTAGCTGATATACATGAAAAAGAGTTAACTCCATGCTATGTAGACGTTACTGGTGAAATTCCACTTGCTAGAGGGCTTGGTAGTAGCGCAGCTGCCATTGTTGCAGGAATCGAACTAGCGAATGTGTTATGTGATTTGCATCTGACAAATGATGAAAAGCTTAGATTTGCTAGCTTATATGAAGGGCACCCTGATAATGTTGGTGCATCCATTTATGGAGGGTTAATAATCGGTAGCCACCGTCAACATGAAACTGACATTATCGCAGTACATGATTTTGATGTCGATATTGTAGTCGTGATACCTGGATTTGAATTGAAAACTGCTGAAGCTAGAAGTGTCCTTCCAAGTGATTTTGCATTCTCAAAGGCTGTTGAAGCAAGCTCAATTAGTAATGTGTTAATAAGCTCTTTATTGACTAAAAATTGGACGCTTGCGGGAAAAATGATGGAGCTAGACCTTTTTCATCAACCATATCGATCAAAGCTCGTTCCTGACATAGACGAAATTAGCTCTTGTGCGAGAAGATACGGTGCCTTTGGTACAGCATTAAGTGGAGCTGGACCAACAATTATTTGTTTTGCTGAAAAAGGTAAAGGTGCAAATCTTCAAAAATCCCTACAAAGCAGCTTTTCTCAACATAAAATAGAATTTCTTTCTGTAGACAATCAAGGGAGCACGGTAGTTCAAACATCGAAAGAAAAGGAAGAAGTGAACTGACTATACTGTAAAGATTAACTGACCATAAAAGCTCGGTCTACTGTAAATAAAAGTTCTTTTCATAAGATTTTGTTGTTATTTATATAAAATTGCAACACAGTGAGGTCGTAAGCGAATGGTATCGTCTTATAGAAGAAAAATTGCGACGAGATCACAGGTATTTTCCGTGTTTATATTTTACGATGAACAACAAAAAAATCAATGCAAAAACAATATAATAAAAAAGCGAAACCTCCATTCAGGAAGGTTTCGCTTTTCATATTGTCTTGCTCTAGCACTAGTGAACTAGTGGTGGATGACCAATATGACATATTATATCAGGTTAGAAAACCTGTTCTACTTCTACTACACCTGGTACTTCCTCTAGAAGTGCACGCTCAATACCTGCTTTTAATGTAATTGTGGAACTCGGACAACTACCACATGCACCTAATAAACGTAACTTTACAATACCTTCTTCTACGTCAACTAATTCACAATCTCCTCCGTCACGTAAAAGAAATGGGCGAAGTTTATCTAAAACTTCTTGTACTTGTTCTTCCATTGCTAATTCAGCCAAGATTATCGACTCCTTTCCTTATTATCTATTATAAACAGTGTAATGAAAAAAATCTATCGTACGAACTTGGATATTTACCGATTGGGTTACAGAAAAAGTTTCGTTAGCAATCGTTTTCTTGTACAATAAGATAAGAACACTGAAAAAGAGGAGTGTCTTACCCTATGACTATATTACAACAAGTAGAAGTTTGTGTATACGGTACGGAAGTATTATGTCCTAGTTGTGTAAACTTACCATCTTCGAAAGAAACATATGAATGGTTGGATGCTGCAATAACGAGAAAATTTCCTAATCAGCCATTTACAATATCATATGTTGATATATATGCTCCCCCTTCAAAGAAGGACAAACAGAGCTTCGCTACTAGAGTGATAGAAGAGGATATGTTTTATCCAGTAGTTGTTATTAATGACAATATTGTTGGTGAAGGGAACCCTAAATTAAAAGCTGTATTTGAAGAAATGGAGAAATACGGCTATCAACAAGGATAACAAGCATATGACTAAGTGAAGGCAATCCAAAGCTCGTTTAATAAGGTTAATAGCAAAAAATACAGTTAAAAGACGGGTAACAGCCCGTCTTTTCTTGTTTAATGTACCATGTAATTTAGTCAATCTCCTGGCATAGTTATAGCCAGCCATTGATGACGTTTTATTAAAATCAGAGGCAAAAGCCTCTGGTATTGATATGCTCTAGGGTGGTCAACCCGCTTGTGACATTCTAAATGTAGCTCGAGGTATGTTGGATGATAATCAGAGGCCAAGTTTATCCCCTGTGATTTTTATACATCCAAAGAATTCCTGATTTTAATAGGCGAGGAACTCTTCCCATGAGAGGTCTATCTGCAAGTAAACCGAAACCATGTTTTTTACCTAAAGAACCTAGAACACCCTTTAATTTAATTGGTGGGAATTCGCTTGGTGGTTCTTCATTATTCCAGCGCTTTAGAAGCACTTGAACGATTTGTTCAGCTTGCCCTTCAGCGAGTTGTGCGCTAGGTGCGTGTGGCAGGCTTGCACAATCACCAACTACATAGACATTTTCATTTTCAGGAATGTTATGCTGGTTCGTTAATACTACGCGTCCTTGTGCATCTTTTTCGGCAGGTAAAGCTTGAACGACTTTATTTGGCTGAATGCCTGCTGTCCAAACAATTGCATCACTTGAGATACCTTCATCATGATTATATAAGACATTTTCTTCTACTTTCGTAATACAAGCATTGTTAATTAACTCTATGTTATGTTCTAAAAACCATGATTCAACATACTTACTTAAACGTTCAGGGAACATCGATAAAATGTGTTTTCCACGATCGAATAGTTTGATGTTTAAATCAACGCGGCTTTCATGTAATTCACTTGCTAACTCTACGCCGCTTAGTCCTGCACCTACAATAGAGACAGTGGAACCTGCTGGTAAGTTATTAAGCTTTTGGTAAGTGTCTCGTGAATTATCAATTGTTTGAATACTGTACGTATATTCTTGCGCTCCAGGAACGCCATGATATTTGTCTTCACAGCCTAAACCAATGATTAAATCATCATAAGATAACGGTTCTCGATCTTGAAATTCAACAGTTTTATCTTCCAAATTAATGTTCGTAACTTCTCCATATAAGAGGTTCAACCGATCGTGCTCAGGAAAAGATACTCGTACATGCGTATCTGAAATGGTACCAGCTGCCAGAGCATAGTATTCGGTTTTTAAACAATGATATGGAATGCGATCAACTAGAGTAACTTGGACATCATTTGGTAGTTCGTTGGGTAAAAGGCGATGAAGGATACGCATACCACCGTATCCGCCACCAAGAATGACAAGGTTTTTCATTGTTGACTTCCCCTTTGTTAAAAAAGTAAGAGATTACGATACGTACTTCATAAATTTTCTATAAAATATATAATGTTATACATATTAATATGGTTAATAACTAAATAATGATGAAACCATAAAAAAGTATAACTAAATTACGACAAAATAACAACAAATATTCCATATTTCTTGACAAAATTTGAGCAATATTGTTGACGAAACAGCAAAAAATGAGTAGCATATAAAATCGATGAGAGGTGAAAAAAATGAAGCCTATTATTGAATTTTGTATTAGTAATTTAGCTAATGGTGGTCAACAAGCACGTGAAAGGCTTGAGAAGGATCCAAATTTAGATATCATTGAGTATGGATGTTTAGGCTATTGTGGTAAATGTGCCCAATCCTTGTTTGCACTTGTCAACGGAGAGATTGTTGTAGGAAAAGATGCTGATGAACTCGTAAATAATATAAATCAATATTTAGAGGATAATCCGATGTTTTAATGAGACTCTTTTCGTAAATTCTGTTGCTAATGGTACTAAATTGAAAATTAATTTGACTGCCGTCATTTTATTGAAGGAAAAGTGCTTCGTAATTCGTATTTAATTCTTGGTACAAAAAATAATATATGTCGTAACAGAATAAACAAAGTGCACTCATTTATTAGTGCACTTTTTTTGATTACTATTATGTTTGGTCATGCTATAGCTTTCTTAAATTGATAAGGTACCTGCTCAATTTGCTTTAATCTTCATGCTCTAAGATTAATAATCCAACAACAACTGTCCTAATCGAGAGTGACCATTTGGCGATCCTGACGGATTTCATACCAACGTTCTCTCGTCATGTTAATGATTCCGTATTCAATCGTGTTATTTTGCTGTTCAAGAACTTTTGAAAAATATCGAATAGCTTGTTCATCGTTACCAAGTCTTCGATTCAATTCTCCAATCATATACAAGATACGAATTTCAGACATTTGGGTAAAGTTAAAGTCGTGGGTCATATACGACTGAATATACTCCTCTAGTGCTAACTTCATAAAACGTTGTTCTTGTTTTTGATTTGTTAATTTACGATATAACCAAGCTGTACGAAGATACATCCCAGCAATTGTTATATGTTTTTCTTTCTTAAGTAATGCACTATATATTGCTAACTTATATGTATCAATGGCATCTTTCTTTGTCCGAATCCCACAGTAATTTTTACCTGCCCAGTTGTCACAAATATTTTTTTCAATCGTTTCAATCGTTAAAGGCGGGAAAGCCGATTCAAACTTATTTGAACTAGAAAACCCACAATGAGGGCACACACAAATATAATAAAGTGAAGGATCGTATTCTTCATTTTTATATTGAGGACAGAAATCTGACTCATGAAGAGAAACCTTCGTATAACGTGATCTAACCTTTTTAGTAGTATAAGTTTTTTTACATAGCAAGCATGTAGGTTTATAATCATATAATGGAGGGATAGTATTCATGTTGCTTCCTTCCTAACTAGCAGTTTATATTTCCTAAGCACAAAATAATATTTATATAATTATATCGTAAAATATATGAAATTAGTACTGCTAATAATGAGTCGAAAGAAACAAAAAGAAGTCCTTCAAATAATATGAAGGACGATATCATACGGGGGATAATTCCAGTATGAACAAAAAATGAGTACAATATACATGAAGACTAACGGAACGAAAAAATATATGGAGGGTATGTTGCAATGAATCAACTGACTTTCACTAAAATGCATGGTCTAGGCAATAATTATATATATGTAAATATGTTCGAGGAAAATCTTAAAGAATCACAATTAGCTGAGCTTGCAATAAAAATTTCTAATGTGAATACAGGAATTGGATCAGACGGAATGATTTTAATTTGTCCGTCAGAAGTAGCAGCTGCGAAAATGAGAATTTTTAATAATGACGGTTCAGAAGGGAAAAACTGCGGAAATGGTCTCAGATGTGTTGCGAAATATGTGTACGAACATAAAATAGTGAGTGACAAGGCATTTCCAATCGAAACACTATCAGGTGTTGTACATGCGCAAATTCAAGAAGAGGAAGGCAAGGTCATTAGTATAACGATAGATATGGGCAAACCACAACTAAAACGTTCTCAAATTCCTATGGTTGGTGATGAGAAGGAAGCTGTTGTAAGTGAGAAAAATATTTTTGCTGGTGAAGAGCGAGAAGTGACACTTGTCTCTATGGGGAACCCACATGCTATTTTTTACGTTGAACATATTGATGAGGCTCCATTAACGTCAGAAGGACCATTAATAGAGAAGGATGCAAGGTTCCCAGAAGGAATTAATGTTGAGTATGTTGAAGTCGTTAATGATCACGAACTTCATTTCCGAGTTTGGGAGAGAGGATCAGGTATTACTCAAGCTTGTGGAACAGGTGCATGCGCAGCAGTAGTCGCATCTGTATTAAATGAAAAGACGATACGTAATAAAGAAACACTTGTACATTTAGCAGGTGGAGATTTACGCATCACATGGACAAATGAAGGGAATGTCATGATGACAGGGCCTGCTGAAACAATTTGTACGGGCACGTATTACTACTAGAAGATATATCAATTTCTACCTTTAGAATCCCATGCTATGACAGGACTAATTATTTGTATAGCCAAAACGGGAAAGGTATACTAAAAGAAAAATAAAAGTACAATAGTCATCTTTAAGTTGAATCGACTTGCGCGGCTATGAGGCAAAGCTAGACAATTAAAAACTCAGATTGGAGGGAAGATGAATGAGTGATATATTAGAAATAACTGAATCAGCAGCACATCAAATCAATGCGATGAAGAAAGAAAATGAAGAAGAAGGAGCTCTTCTGCGCATCGGAGTCCAAGGTGGCGGATGTAGTGGACTATCGTATGGCATGGGCTTTGAACATGAGGTAGCAGAAAGTGACATCCAATTCGAACAACACGGGATTCAAATGGTCATTGATGAGGAAAGCGCACCAATATTAAAGGGAGTAAAAATTGATTACAAACAATCTTTAATGGGCGGAGGCTTTACGATCGATAATCCGAATGCCATTGCGAATTGTGGCTGTGGTTCATCGTTCCGTACAGCAACGAATGAGGGTGCACCTGAGGAGTGTTAGTTGATAAAAGAGCATCAGGTTTATAGATGTTACATGTTGTGGTATTAATAACAACCCCTAAAACGACGATTGATGGTTGTAAATATAAATAGGCTTCTTAACGGCGAATGGTATCTACAACCGTTAAGAGGCCTTTTCTATGTCATTGAAGCAACCATAATAAAAGTAAACATAATGATACAAGAAAAAATCTTCAACGTAGAGTTTTGTTGTCTCATGAAAAGCGAAGTTATATATTGACTGGCTAAAATGAACTTTGAGTGTACCAATTATATTCTATAGGGATTTGGAAAAGGCTGATGAATTATTTAATACTAGCTTAATCGTAAACGAAAATGTCGGTATAAGGGTAAGAGACATGGCTTTAATACTTTCAGTTTAGAGGGAAAAATTAAGCTATATAAAATTTGTTAATTCAATATTTATTAAAAAACACTTAAAGAAAGCACAATAGGAGTATGGTAATTCCTATTGTGCCCTTTTTTTAATCAGTTAGGTCAATGTGATAGTTGCAGCAACACCATTGGTTAGGTTGCCACCAGCACCTATATCAATTTGTACGGATAGAGATTCACATCCCATAAGAGTAACAGGGGCCATAGCAGAAGCACAACAAGTACTACCATCACCAGTTATCTGAACAGAAACGAGAGGGGGCTGTTGAGGGGCACCGGTACACATGTTATCCATAAAAACGTTAGCAGTTGCCGTTTGGTTAATGTTTAAAACATTACCCCGCTTCACGCTAAATGTAAGTTCTATAGTAGTAGCAGCCCGCGGTACAGCTACAGCAGTTTGTTCAAAAGTACCTATTATACCTAATCCTATGAAATTCTGGAATGGAGGGGTGAGTGTTTGGTCTGTACCTAAAAATATCGTCGTCGGACCCATCCCAGTAGCACCAGTCATCCCAGTAGCACCAGTCATCCCAGTAGCACCAGTCATCCCAGTAGCACCAGTGGGACCCATAGCGCCCGTAGCACCCATTGGTCCTTGTGGTCCAGGTTTTCCTGGAGGTCCTTGTGGTCCAGGTTTTGGTTGTGGAACGACTCTACACGTGCAATCTTCATCGTAATTATACATTCTTGACACCTCCTTATTCTATTTATATTTATGCTCGTTTTATAAAATTGGTTGGGTGTAATATCCATATTCTTACTTAAAAAGGCTTGCATGACTTAAAAAAAGGCATATAAACAGAACTTAACTAATAATTTTTGATGGGGTTTTTAAATTTATTTCACAGTACAAAAGAATATTGCAAAGGCCATGAATACAAGTTATATACACCAACTTTCTAAGTACAAGAATTACTATTAACCGGGTAGCTACCCTTGTAATATTTATTTCTATATTTATATAGTAAATTAAGACCTATCATTTGACCTATTGCTTTTAAGTTTTGCATAGGTGTCACATAATCAGCTTTGAGCTTTAGTGCATTTAAAAAGTGAATGTACGTTTCATTATTTTTGTGCTGATGCAACAAAGCTTCCCCACAGTATTGTATATGGTAGGAAGTGATGTAGATTCTATATAAAGGTATAATCTCTTATCAAACGGCTATATATTTATTACAACTCCGGATGTTAGGGAATTTTGTAGGTTAAGTTTGAATTGTGAAATACTCATAGTGTTTAATGGCCTATCCATCTGTTTGTTTAGCTGTATTTTCCTTCATGTATTCTGAAAAAAATTGATGATTATATTTCACACTTTCATCATTCGGACGGTATTTCTCAGCCTCCTTATTATGTTTAATAGACTGATCTACATCACCTAAATTCCAATAGCATACACATAGTTGCAAATGAGGAAACCATGTAGAGTATGCAGGTTGTTGAAATCCGTCGGTATTTGTATCTCTTTTATGAAGAGCTGTGTGAAACCAAAATGTTGCTGTTTCATAAGCATTCTTTTCCATGAAGTAGCTCCCTAAACGACAGCAAATTTCTGGACGTGGATAGTCATACTTTAACGATTTCAATAAAGCATTCAATTCTTCATCTTTGTCTCCAAAGTGGATATAACAGTCAGCTAAATTAAGACATGCCCTAATTTCATCCTCTATCCAACCTTTTTCAGTAGCTAAAAATTCCTCATAATAACTAATGGCTTTATTGTAGAACTGGTGATCTTTTAACTCATTAGCATAGTAATACAAATCTCTCGGAGTAAAGTCTTCCCCTTTTTTTATACGGTTTTCATAGATTCTTAGATTCCTACCTTCACTCACATCATTCTTCTTTAGATGCTTATGGTGACTGATCGCAATATCTGATTGTATAGTATTTCCTGAAACTGATAAATACTCATGCACAACTCCGAACCACTTAAACTGATTTACTCGTTTTACTAAACGATTTCTTCTATAACTAAACGTTGGATTCCCATACTCATCAAAGGCGATATTGTAGATCATAGATACAGCATCTATAGACTCGTCAAGTGTCTGTTTAAGCTGTAATAATTTTTTAAAATCTTCTTGCTGAACCACATCATCTGCATCTAACCAAAGGATGTATTCTTTAGTAGCATGGCTAAAAGCAAAGTTTCTTGCATCAGCAAAATCATCAATCCATTTATAATCAATGATTTTGTCTGTATATTTTGAAGCGATTTTTTTCGTTTTATCTGTAGATCCAGTGTCCACAATAATGATTTCCTCACAAGCGTCCTTGACACTGATTAAACAATTCTCAAGTGTTTGTTCTTCATCTTTAACGATCATACATAAACTGATTGTAACCACAGATCGCCCTCCTGTTTTGATATATCAATACAACATAATATGTTTGCAGTATTCTTATGTGATCTTTGAGCCTCAAGACAACACCCTTATCATTTTTACTAATATGATATGTCATACGAAGTATAATTTTTTTCATCAACTAAATGTAAGGAGGCTAGTATGTACGAAGAACTAAAATTAAAAGAATTTAACAAGCGATTAGCTCAACAACACATGTCTGAAAAACAGGTCTTATGCCAAAAAGACAAAGCCGAAGACTCATTTCAAATCGTTTATGTGATGTCTAGTGTAGCTGTAAGTGGGGGAGTAAAAATTATTTTTGAGCATGTTAATCGTTTAACACGCCTTGGCATTAAAGTTACAATTGTGACACATTTTGAAAAACCTCATTGGTATCCAATTGATGCTACTTATATACAAGTTCCATTTACGATCGAATTAGCGAAAGGAATACCAAATTGTGATGTTATTGTTGCAACCTACTGGGATCATATTCAATCCTGTATAGACACAGGTATTGCGCCAGTTGTTTATTTTGAACAAGGTGACTTTCACTTGTTTGATTATGAAAGTATGAATGACACGTTAAAGGTATTTATTAAACGTCAATATGAACTGCCAACATTTATATATACAGTATCGAAAAATGCAGCTAAATTAATTAATAAAAATTATGGTCGAGAAGCAAGTGTCATTCATAACGCAATAGATGAAAGCATCTTTTACGATGGAAGTTCTTCATTCAAATCAGAGAAGCCGTATATGCTAATGGTGGGTGCAGAATCTGCTTCTTTTAAAGGTATACGTGAAATTATTGAAGCGTATCAAGTCATTCAACAAGAATACGATATATCGTTGTTTTGGATAACACCTGAGGAGCCGTCAAACGACATGAGAAATAAGGTTACAAAAGCCTTCGTTCAACCTAGTCAAAGTACAATCGCAGATTTATATAGAGGTGCGAGATTATATGTATCTGCGTCTCATTATGAAAGCTTTTCTCTTCCACCATTAGAAGCCATGTCTTGTGGTTGTCCTGTCGTTACGACGGAAAATGATGGCGTACTAGAATATGCTATTGACCGAGAGAATGTTCTACTATGTAGAATTAGGGATCCGATAGACTTAACTAGTAAAATCAAAAAAGTGCTAGATGACGATGAATTAGTTGATTTACTTATAACGAATGGGCTTTCTACCGCCAAGCAATTTAAATGGCATGTGACTATAGATGAAATTTATGATTATTATAAGAAGGTTGCATCATTTAAAGTAAAGCGACAACATACAGAGGAAGATTGGAACATAGGAATTTCAGAAGATGCATTTATTAATCCAAGCGATTACATTAAATTTCTTAAACTATTAAATATAACAAAAGCATCTGTCATAAAAATTCCAGTCGTATACGAAATTGATAGCTCCTTAAAAATTGCTCGTTGGGAAGTCGTCGCATACCATAAAAATATACAAAATCATGTAGAAGATATTTGCTATAGTCCAGTTCAATCCGATAATAATCAAATATTAATCAATCATAAAGGGTATCGTCCTTTCATTGAAAGAGAGTTTGAAGAAGCATTAAAGGACTTTACTTCACTATATGATGAAACGAAGGATCCCCAGCTTCAAGCAATATACTTTCGTTGGATGTTATTATGTTTATACCGCCTTCAAAGGAGATTTGAAGCAAAAAAGAAATTAAGAAACCATTCATTTCAAGATACGCACTTCTCTGAAATATATTTTCTAAACAAACTTCTTGAGAACAAAAATTCAAATGAAACAGCTACTTGGTATATGTCCATTTTAGGAGATGCAGTATCGTATCCTGAATACATTTATCAAATTAATAAACTATCTGTGTAATAAGTAAATCTTAACTACAACAAAAGATTCATCCTTAGAGTGTAGAGAAGGGTATTTACTACACTCTATTATTCTCTTTGAAAATATTGATACTATATAAAGGCTCTTTTCGTAAACTTTGCTGCTTTTTATTAGCTACAATTGAGTAATTTACGTCTATAATATGATTTTTATAGAACATAGAAAAGATTTCGAACGAGTTTAGCGCTTTTTATGTAAAGCAATGATTAAAATAAGAAGGAGCGTGTATAAAAGGTAAAGTAAATATTTTACCTAAGTTGCCGGCACTATCCTTTAGCAGGTTGAAGTTATTAACAATTTTATCCACAGTTTACGCACAATGTCCACAGCTTTAAAAAATATATATTGAGAATGTATAATGAAACTCAACCTTTCCACGGAACTAATATATTCTCAAAGTTCATGAATAACATTATTATTCATACATAAAGATATTGAAGTGGCATAAAAACAGCATCAATATAACTTTTTGAAGGGAAAAAGAATATAGATAATTATTAATAAAAATTATTAATATATAGAAAATTCATTAATAAAATCTAAGATGTTAAAACCTTTTAATGAAACTGTCACACATCTTAGTTCATTTACTTTGCCTAGTATTTATCAAAAGAGTTAACTTTTTAACAGTTTTATCCACAGTTTATTCACAATATCCACAATATTTACATAAAAACTGTATAGGAGCGCTCCTATACAGTGGTTTTACTGGGGTATTGTGGATTGTTGTATATTATTCATATTAGTCATCGTCAGGTATGACTAATGATTGGCACTCAGTATTGAAATCAAATGGAATGACTTGTTCATACGGAGGTGGCATGAGATCTGCGTGTAGGTTATCCTCATATGGCGTATCAATTGGGTCACATTGTGAGTCAACTTCCTTCTTGAGATTGTTAACAACAACTTGACCGATTTGTCTCCCAAGGCTTAGTCCTTCATCATTGTCAATAGGAAAATGAACGAGTCCATATAATCGAGAAATGGCACATTCTTCAGCTAATTCGTCTAATCTTAACGATTCCCCTGGGAAGAAATATTTTAATAACTCTGCAGCACAACCAGCAACAGCGGCATGGCCTGAAGGATACGTAGGGTGTCTTGGTGTACAAACAACGGTTGCTAACTCTTGGTCTAGCTGATCAGGCCTTGCGACAAGCCATAGGAATTTATAAAACCAAGTAATGACAAATGTATCATTTATGGCACTTTGCACCGCACCCAATATTCTAGCAGCTCTAGGTGCTGTGACACCATATGTGTCAATGAGTCGATCAATAATTGGTGTCCATTGCTTCGTCGCAACACCTGTACCCCAATATTTCGCTACAGTTTTTTTATGATCATCTAGGTTATCTCTTACTTCTAATACTTTCTCTAGTTGTTCATTCCAATCTATATAATTTGGGTTTTTAATAGAGAAATAAATAGGTTCTTTGTTTGGAAGAGTAATAAACTGATTGCCACATCGCTTAATATAGTAAGTTGACCATGATCCTGAATAGGGTTCCTCAGGGTTTTTAGGAGGCTCACTTTCTCCAGCATAAGGAATCTCATTCCATCTCTCATACGTACATTTACATTCACAAGAATTAAATAGACAGTTACAGTTCAATGAATTCACCTCTTTTCTTTTATTACTAGTCTATTCAATAATAAACATAGAGGTTTGATTCATTAGTCTATCGTGCGATAAATTGATAAAATCGGCTAATAGGTGCACAGTAACGTAGTTGCTCATATTAAGAATTTGACTATCCTTTATGAAAGGCTTTTTTCGTAAACTTTGTTGCTATTATTACTAAAAATGGACAGTATGATTAGTTTTTTACAAATTCCATCATTAGCAAAGTAGAAAAGATGTCACGATCGCTATAGATGCTTACGTGTTTAAATCTTAGTGAGATAAGTAATAATTAAAAAACAACCATCTTTCCTACATTGGAAAAATGGTTGTTATGTTTTTTATGATCGCTGATTTTAATAAAGCATATTAT
The DNA here is from genome assembly GCF_033963865.1 of Cytobacillus sp. IB215316. Lineage (NCBI taxonomy): Bacteria > Bacillati > Bacillota > Bacilli > Caryophanales > Bacillaceae > Cytobacillus > Cytobacillus sp. IB215316. The sequence continues at coordinate 341,310 of NZ_JAXBMC010000003.1, forward strand.
TTGGTGAATTTTAATTAACGAAAAGAGCGTTCATTTTAGAACATAGATGAACTGTGTAATGGCTGTAGCTTTGCTTTTGGATCAATGTATGACTTTGCGTTATTAACAGCGGTAGGTGCTTCACCAAAGCCAGAAGCAATTAGCTTTACTTTGCCGTCATACGTACAAATATCTCCAGCAGCATAAATACCTTGAATATTGGTTTCCTGCTTAGAGTTTACAACGATAGAATTTTTTTCGATTTCAAGTCCCCATTCTTTAATAGGACCAAGAGATGAAACGAAGCCAAAGTTAACAATAACGTCATCTACATCAATCACTTCTTTTGTTCCTTCTTTAGCTTTCTCTAAGACAATTTGTTTAATAGCCTTTTCATCCCCAATAATTTCAACAGGAACATAAGGTGTTTTTATGTCAACCTTTGAATTTATTAAATTTTCTACACTGTGTTCATGTGCACGGAATTTATCACGACGGTGAATAATGGATACTTTCTCTGCAATTGGCTCTAACATTAGTGACCAATCTACAGCTGAATCTCCTCCACCACACACGACTACTTTTTTACCTTTGAATTTTTGTAAATCATCTATAAAGTAGTGAAGGTTTTTCCCTTCATATTCTGTAGCTTTTTCAAGGTCAATTCTACGAGGCTGAAACGCACCATTACCAGCAGTAATGATAATTGTTTTAGAATAATGTATCTCACTATTTGTTATTAGCTTAAAAACTTCGTCTTCTTGCTTCTCTAGCTTGTCTACAGATTGATCTAAACAAATGGTTGGTGAAAACTTTTCCATTTGCTCTTTTAGATTATCAATTAGCTCTTGAGCCCGGATTTTCGGGAATCCAGCTACATCATAAATGTACTTTTCTGGATATAGTGCTGATAATTGTCCACCTAATTGTGGAAGGCTTTCGATAATTTTTACACTAGCCTGCCGCATTCCCCCGTAGAAAGCCGTAAACAATCCTGAAGGACCTCCACCAATAATGGTAATGTCATACACTTTTTGATCTTCTTTCAAACCAAATCCCCCCATATGTGAAGCTACATTTAATAGTATATTTGTTTCTGCACTATTTATCATACCACATGCATTCAAAAATATCTTAAGCATAAATGCAGAAATTTTTGATTTATTAAATTGTGACAGTTTAAAAAACTCCATTATTGGACTAAAGTGTAAAATTTGTCGAAACGTTGAAGAAAAAGGTTATTTTTTAAATATTCTTAAGTTTATAAATGTAGAATTTGTGCTTGAAAAACATGTATAAAAAGAATATTATGTAATATAGGAAATATGTTAAATTTTTGTGACAAATTTAACCCTTATCATACCTATATTTTTTGATAGTGTTTTGATTTAGTAAGTGAAGAAATTCACATTGTTCTTTGTTCATGAACTTGGAAAAAAATACTATATTGGTAGATACCAAGCTTTTCATAAAGAAAAAACGATAAAAAATCTCATAGCGGTGAATGATAAGTATAACCGCAATATAATTTATTAAAGGTGGATGTGATACGGTTGAGAAAACCAAAAATAGTTATATTAGGTGCAGGTTATGGTGGATTAATGACAACAGTTCGTCTGCAAAAATATTTAGGCGTTAACGAAGCTGAAATTACGTTAATAAATAAAAATAGCTATCACTATGAAAGTACGTGGTTACATGAGGCATCGGCTGGTACATTACATCATGATCGTGTACGTTATCCAATTAATAATGTAATAGATAACAGAAAAGTTAACTTTATCCAAGATACAGTAGTAGAAATTAAGCGTGAAGAGAAGTTGGTTGTACTTGAGAATAATGAAATAACTTATGATTATTTAGTTGTCGGATTAGGATTTGAGTCTGAAACTTTCGGTATTAAAGGCTTAAAAGAGCATGCTTTTTCAATTGCAAATATTAATGCTGCTCGTCGAATAAGAGAACATATTGAATATCAATTTGCTAACTATAATAATGACAGTGAAAATCGTGATGAACGTTTAACGATCGTTGTAGGAGGAGCTGGCTTCACTGGTATTGAGTTTGTTGGAGAACTAGCAAATCGTATACCTGAGTTATGTCGTGAATACGATATTGATGAACATAAACCACGTATTATATGTGTAGAAGCAGCACCAACTGTATTACCAGGATTTGATCCAGAGTTAGTTGAATATGCGGTAGGTCATTTAGAACGTAAAGGTGTAGAATTTAAAATAGGTACTGCTATAAAAGAATGTACAACAGAAGGTATTATTGTTGCAAAAGGCGACGAAGTAGAAGAAATTAAGTCAGAAACTGTTGTATGGGCAGCGGGTGTTCGTGGAAATAGTATCGTTGAAAATTCAGGCTTTGAATCAATGCGTGGTCGAGTAAAGGTAGAAGCTGATTTACGTGCTCCTGGACATGATGATGTATTTATCGTAGGTGATTGTTCATTAATGATAAACGAAGAAATTAATCGACCATATCCACCGACAGCACAAATTGCAATGCAACAAGGAGAAACATGTGCGAAAAATTTAGCTGTCCTCGTAAGAGAACAAGGAGAATTAGAACAATTTAAACCAGATATAAAAGGAACAGTATGTTCATTGGGTGAAGATGATGCCATTGGTGTTGTATTCGGTAAGAAAATCACAGGCTCAAAAGCTTCATTTATGAAAAAAATGGTAGATAATCGCGCGCTATTTTTAGTAGGCGGACCGTCATTAGTAATGAAAAAAGGAAAATTTAATATATTTTAAACATAAGGCTCTTTTCGTATAATGTGCTACTAGCTAAAAGCAACAATCTATGCGAAAATAGCTAAACCTAAAAAAAGCAATTGCATAAAACTTGTGCTATTGCTTTTTTTAGGTTCTTTTGGTGAACTTATTACCATCATTACCTAAAATTACAAAGAGTATGTAAAATTAATATTTGCGTCCGATAAGATACATGCATGTGGTTTGTATATAGTAAGACGATAAATAACATGGGAGTTGTATAAATATGGGGAGAGAAGATAGAGGTAAAGTATGGCTAGCAGTTGCAGGTGTAGTGACATCAAATAATGGGGAATGGCTAGTTGTTAAGAAGAAATACGGTGGACTCAAAAATAAATGGTCCTTTCCTGCTGGATTTGTAGAACATAATGAAACATTAGATGAAGCTATTTTGCGAGAGGTTTACGAAGAAACGGGAATTGCTTGCGAAATAGAAGGAATGATTGGCTTGAGAACAGGTGTTATAAGTAATGACATAAGTGATAATATGGTGTTGTTCTCATTAAAAGCTCAGAGTGAGGAAATCGTTATTCAAGAAAAAGAGTTGTATGACGCAGCATTTATCTCACCTGATGACTTAGTGAAAGATCCAGATTCATCAATATTACTCATCCGTTTTTCACAAAAGGAATTGCAAAACAGAAAGATGTATGACGACATAAACCCTGGTAGTCAATTTGGTTATACAAAATATAAATTGTTTCTTTAAGTTCTGATCGTATAAATTTCTCTTATTTTTCTCATCGACGTACTTTAGCCTTCTTTAATTATTTGAAAAAGTGTGATTAAAGAAGGATACAGTTGTATAAGACCTTTGTAATCGCTTACATAAGTACTTTTTCGTCAATAACGTACCTTTCCTTATTATAAAATTGTTGGTAATATTATCAGAAAATTTAAATTAAAATAAAAACTTAATGGAGGGTGTTATTAATGGAAGCTATTTCAACAGACAAAAAAGAATGCCCATATTGCTCTGGCAAAGGTTATATTCAACTATTATTAGGTGGATCAGAAACATGTACTAACTGTGGTGGTAGTGGCAAGAAATAGAACAATGAACATTACACGACAGTAAAATGAATAAGCAGATTAATACGTTCACATTATAATGGTTCTTTAATCTTCATAGTTTGAATGAAAGCTTATAGTAAAGTGTTTTGTACTTGACCCCTATACCATCATTCAGTACACTTAATGGTGGTAGCTGGAGGTGAGTAGGATGGAAATGAGTGTACCGGTTTTAATCATTTCAATACTGTTATTTTTTATTTTATTCTTTGGAATTGGATTCCTTCTAAATATGGTTTTACGAATGACTTGGATTATGGCAATTATTAGCCCACTTATTTTTATACTAATTATTGACAAGGTCAGATTTATAGATTATTTTACTGAACCAAGTGCATCATTTACAGATTTATATGAAAATTTTATATCGTTAGCTCCAGCTGATGTTATCATATTAGCTAGCGGTTTAATTGGTGCTATTTGCTCAGGAATTACAATAAAAATATTACGGGCAAAAGGTTACCAAATGTTCTAAACGGAGATCTCAAAATTTTGAGGTCTTTTTTTTGTTGTTAATTTTTGTTATTTTCACATATTGAATATCTCAACAATAACGTGATAATTTCATTGTTTTAACTAAGTGACATCGTCAATCAAATTTCAATCGATATGCTATAGTTACAATAATTTTTCCTCTCTCATGAATATTTCTTTCTCTTTTTGGAAAGTAATAGATTCGTGAGAGGAGTGAAAAATAAAAAATGAGTTTACTAAGAACTATTACTAGAAGAGCAGTAATGACTATGCTGTTGGTTGCTGCGTTATTTGTTACTTTTCAGTCATTTTCCGGTGTTGAGGCTAAGTCAATTATCGGTTGGGTGCAAAATAACTATCATAAATCTACTTTAGTACAGGAAGAGTTTTTACCGGAATATAATTATTTACAGAGGGACATAAGTTTACCTTCAAAATTGTTAAACAGAATTGCTGTAAATCCAACTGAAATTTCATCAAGTGAAGAGGTAAATGCGGAACTAAGTCTTGAGGATCTTGACTGGAGTAAATATCCTTCAATGAAGGTGACAGCAACAGGATATACTGCAGGCTTTGAGTCAACTGGAAAAACACCAAGTCATCCACAATATGGTATTACATACTCTGGGGTGAAGGTGAAAAGAGATTTATATTCAACTGTAGCTGCAGACCTTAGAGTTTTTCCAATTGGAACAATTTTATTTATCCCGGATTATGGGTATGGTGTTGTTGCGGATAAAGGCGGTGCCATTAAAGGTAATAAAATTGATTTGTACTACGAAACTGTTGAAGAAGTGTATGAAGAATGGGGTAAAAAAACTGTTGAAGTTTATATTATTGAGCGAGGATCAGGTAAGCTTACTGAGCAAGATTTAACGGTCTTAAATGAAAATGAATCTATGCAAGTGTTTAGACAACAATATATAAACTCAAAAAATTAATATAAGTTTTTTTCAAAAGTTTTGTTGTTATTGTTACCTATAGAACAGCAAGAGGTGGTTTTAAACGTATGCCATGGGACCATGAATTTTAGTTTTGTACAAATTGATTTGGTTATACAAAAAATAATAATCAATATAAATAGCCTAACATAAAGGTGATGGTGACTCATAAATTATAGAGTCACCATTTTTTACATGCTAATCAAATATTGTAAAAGGAGCGTTAAAAAAATTCCAGTTAAGCCACCAAAGAACACTTCAATAGGCTGGTGACCTAATAATTCTTTCAACTCCTTACGCTTTTCTTCTTGAGGTTTTTTAGGCCATAATTTTGCTTCTCCAACGAATTTATTGAAGTCTGACACTAGTTGATTTAACACAGTTGCTTGTTCACCGGCGTGGCGTCTGACACCAGTTGCATCAAACATAACGATAATTGCAAATACAGTCGATAGGGCAAATATAGGTGAACCAAACCCCTCTTCTATAGCAATGCCTGTCGTTAATGCTGTTACAGCAGCCGAATGAGAGCTGGGCATTCCTCCTGTACTAGTTAGTAATGACCAATCAATTTTTTTAGTAGCAAAAAACTGAATTGGAACTTTGACAAATTGTGCAAAGAAGATTGCAAGTAATGCAGACCATAAAGGAAAATTTGACATTAATTCCATTTGACTAAAACGCCCTTTCTTGCTGATATAATTAAAAGAATATGATACGCTTTTCTAAATGTCCAGTTTCAGCATTCATCCCCAAGGGATACCTTAAAAGATCTAGCTAATGTGCTCACCCATTTAGAAGTGCGAGCGCTTACGCTTTTTGGAGGTAAAATACTTTGGCCAATTATCCATTAGAATACTATCAATTTTTTATTAAATTTAATGAAGGAGATTATTACACATGTCATGACCTTCTTGAAGAAATATGGATGACTGAAAAGCATAATTACTTTTTAAAAGGACTTCTTCAAATGACAGTAGCGCTTTATCATTATGGCTATGGAAATGTAGAAGGCGCACGTTTAATGATGAGAGCAGGGCATCAATATATTCAGAAATACCGTCCATCTTATTGGGGTATTAATTTGGAAGAAGTCAATGAATTTATTGAAAAATGCCTTATTATTATACCACAAGATGTGGATCGGGTTTCTTTCGAACACATTGATGGTTTGCCTAAACTACCTACATTATTATTATACTTAAATGAGGAACGAGAAGAATAATTTGAAATGTTTTCTTTTTGTAAATTTATTCGTTATCATATATGTGGAGGTGTATAACAATGTTTATTGTGAAAAATGATTTAGATTTTACTCAATCATGTGAAGTCATTGTCATCGGTTTATTTGAGAAAAATAAACAGTTGAGTGGCTTAGCTGCTGAGGTTGACACTGTTCTGGAAGGTCAAATTACTAACATGTTAAAGGATGGGGATATTTCAGCAAAGAAGAAGGTTATTTCAAAAGTACATACACTAGGAAAATCACCTATAAAGCGTTTTTATTTCGTTGGCTTAGGAAAAGAAGAACAACTTACATTTGAGATTGTTCAACAAGCTTTTGGTAAATTATTTAAACAACTAAGAAATGAGAAATTTGAAGAGGTCGCAATTGCAGTAGATTCGTTTGCAACAAAAAATATCGATGTATTTGATACATCACATGCCATAGGTGAAGCGTTACCACTAGCTACATATCAATTTGCTAACTATAAACAAAAGGCGAATGAACCTAAAAAAGAAATAACACATATAACAGTATACAGCGAACATGATATTAAGGAAATTGAGGCTAGTCTGGCAGTTGGATATGCATATGGAAAAGGTACAAACTCTGCACGCACACTTGTAAATTTACCTGGAAATATGCTAACTGCAACTGATATGGCAAATTATGCTATTGAACTAGCAAAAAGGTATGAATTTGAGTATGAGATTTTAGAAAAAGAAGATATGGAAAAATTAGGTATGGGCGCATTTCTTGCGGTAAATCAAGGCTCTGTTGAACCACCTAAAATGATTGTACTTAAATATCAAGCACAAGAGAAATGGGAGAACGTGATTGGCTTAGTTGGGAAAGGTATAACTTTTGATACAGGTGGTTACTCAATTAAACCTAAAAATGGGATTGTAGGTATGAAATCAGATATGGGTGGGGCAGCATCCGTGCTTGGTGCTATGGAAGTGATTGGAGAGTTACGTCCAGATCAAAATGTAGTTGCTGTTATACCATCAACTGACAACATGATTAGTGGTAACGCACTGAAACCTGATGATGTTATTACTGCAATGAGTGGGAAGACTATTGAAGTACTAAATACAGATGCAGAAGGTAGATTAGCGTTGGCAGATGGAATAACATATGCAAAGCAGCACGGAGCTAATTACCTTATTGATGTTGCTACTTTAACTGGTGGTGTTATCGTTGCTTTAGGCGAAGATATGACAGGTGCAATGACAAATAATGAACCGCTGTTTGAAAAGCTACTTGAAGCGTCTTATGAAGCTAGCGAACCAATTTGGCGTTTACCAATTACAAAAAAAGACAAAGAAAGAGTACGTAATAGTAAAATGGCAGATTTAAATAACTCACCTGGGCGGGAAGGTCATGCCATTATGGCAGGAACGTTCATTGGTGAATTTGCAGAGGATACACCTTGGGTTCATCTTGATATTGCTGGAACTGCAACAACTAGGTCTCAACATGATTTAGGTCCAGCAGGTCCTACAGGAGTAATGGTAAGAACACTAGCAACATTTGTTGAACGATTTAGTGACAGTAATGACTAAAGGTTTGATGCCCAAGCTTCATCGCTACTTTTACTAAATCAAATATTTTATGATTGTTTTTCGCAAGCATCTTTCGTAACCTTTGTTGTTATTTACAAAAAATGTATCATCATTTTTTAGAAGAAAAGATGATACAAAGCTTTAGTTGTATCCGTGTTTATTAACTAGTACGAAAAACAACAATTAATACGAAAACAGCATGTAGCAAAGAATTGAAACAGCAATTACAGTATAGGGTACGAATGAGGAAGTAATTAAAAGCTTGTAGAGCGAAAGTTCTACAAGCTTTTTTCGTGTGACCAAGTTTTACTATGATTATCAGTCATGTTCTTGTAAATAATAATTGGGTATATATATTAATATTTGAAGAGGGAAGAGCATGAGATTAACAATTTTCTTTGTAATATTATTTATTAGTTTTGGAATGTCAAGTTCAATTGCTGCGGCCAAGCAAAATCATACAGTAACAATTATTGTGAAATCCTCACCAACATCTCTTTACGAAAGTAAAATGACAATAAAATCAAAGGAAATTATTTCAAAGTTAAAAGACAGTAAAGGTGTGCATACAACAGAGCATATGCCGTTAACAGATACTTTTATCGTAATAAAAAGTAATGGAGTGAACCAAAAGTTTTATGTAAATAACAACTGGCAACTTTACAATATTAAACAACAAAAAAAGTGGAATATTCCAAGTAAGTTAGTTTCACAACTTAAAGATATACAACAAAAACTTAAAGCTCAGCACTATGGTACGATCATCCCTTGGGAACAAGTTAATGAGATAATTCCAAAGTATAGTACGTTTAAAATTATTGATATTGAAACAGGTTTATCCTTCAATGGTCAACGAAGAGCAGGAAGTAAGCATGCTGACGTCCAGCCAATTACTAAAGAGGATACCAAAATCATGAAACAAATATTTAATGGGAAGTGGAGCTGGAATAGACGTGCAATCATTATTATGGCTGATCATCAGAAAATTGCTGCTTCAATGCATGGTATGCCTCACGGAAGTGGTGCTTTAATTAATGGATTCCCCGGGCACTTTTGTATACATTTCAAATCTAGTACAACCCATTCATCAAGAAGTGAAGATTTCTCTCATCAATTAATGGTTCGAAAAGCAGCAGGCATCACTGGTGAATATTTTTTATCTATATCTCCAATGGAGCTAATTGATTCTTTTTTGTTTAGTGTCAACCAACGCGACTTACATATATTTTCAGCAAGTATAATAGGAGGTAAAAGAATGGTTGCAGAGGACTATTTCAATAAATTTAATTCATTAGAAGGGATTGCCCGAACATCACCTATACCTTCTGAAAACAGCACTGGATCTCTGGTTGTAGACATTCCTCTAAAAATTGAATATTATGGAGAAGACTTAGGGGCGGTTCAAAAAATTATACATTTCTATGTTACAAGAAACTCATTTGTTGATCCTTGGAAACTTGAGATTGAAGAGATAAGGAAGCAGATTTTTTTTGATTGATTTTTCAATCAGGTGGAGTAGGCTTCCCACCTGATTTACTACTATTCAAGTTTTCTTCAGTTTACTTATGATACTTTAGGTTTTAGCAAATCTTCAAAAGACTCTGCTGTTATAGGTTTACTATAGTAATAACCTTGAATTGTATGGCATCGTAATTTATCTAAGTATTTTACTTGTTCCTCAGTTTCAACGCCTTCTGCTATGACCTTAAGGTTTAACTGTTGGGCCATTGTTGTAATACTAGAGACAATAGCAGCATCTTTCGGGTTATTTGTTATATCACATATAAAAGATTTATCAATTTTTAATTTATCTACTGGAAAATTTTTTATATGACTAAGAGAACTATAACCTGTTCCGAAATCATCAATTGCGATTTGAACCCCGATTTTTTTTAAATCATCAAGTACATTAAGTGCTCTGTCTATATCAATTGTTACACTTTCTGTTACTTCTAGTTCTAGGAAATGTGGGTCAAGCTGTGACTTAATTAAAGCATGTTGAACTGTGTCCCTTAGATTATGTTGAAAAAATTGGCGCATTGACAAATTAACCGATGCCTTTAATGTATTAAATCCTTTGTTATGCCATTTTTTCAGTTGTTGGCAAGTTGTTTCTAATACCCATTGTCCTAAAGGTACTATTAATCCTGTCTTTTCAGCAATAGGAATGAAAGTTGCAGGAGATATGTACCCTTTTTGTGGATGAACCCATCGTATCAATGCTTCTACACCAACTATTTCTCCAGATAGAACATTAATCTGAGGCTGATAATGCAATGTTAATTCATTTTTTTCAATAGCATTTCTTAATTCACTTTCGATCATGATCTGTTCATATGCCTCTTTCGTCATTTCTTGATCAAAAGTCTTATATGTATTCCCAACCTCTTTTGCCTTGTATAGTGCAGTACTAGCATTTTTTATAAGAGTGTCTACATCTGTTCCATGTTTAGGATATATTGAGATACCAATACTAGCTGTAATATGGAAGGTAAAGCCTTTGGCTACAATTGGTTCTTGGATTGTTGATAATATATCTTGTGCATATTGATCTGCATGTTGTTCATGAATGTTCTCAATCAAGACTGCGAAAGCAGCACTTACCTTTGCAACCGAAATTTGATCATTTGTTAATGAATTAAGCCTTTTGGCAATTGTTTGTAAAAACAAATCACCTAAATCATGTCCAAGCGAATGATTTACGTTTTCGAAGCGATCTAAATTTATATACAATATGACAATATTTTTGCCGAGTAACTGATTCTTTATTGCTTGACTGACTTTATTAATAAATAATTGTCGGTTGGGTAGGTGTGTCAATTCATCGTAAAAAGCAAGTTCGTTAATCTTGTTTTGGGCTTTCCAATAAGCAGTAATATCATTTAGTGAATATATAATATTCGTAATTTCTTGATTGTCATCAAATATAGGAGCAGCATTAACAGAAAGAACTAGTTTATGACCATCACTATGTTCAAGAAAGCAGTGTTTATTCATAATAGCAGTTTTGGTTGCTAATATGGGTTCATAAATAAATTGACTACTAAGGATGGGTGTACCATCTAGTTTGGATATTTTCCAAAAAGGATCAGCTACGTTTTTTTGTAGAATATCTTCTTTTTTTAAACCAATTAAGTTTTCAAAGGCAGGGTTTATAAATGTAAGGTCGCCCTCTCGATTTACAATAATAATTGAACTTGGAATTGTTTCAACAATAACGGATAATTTTTTTTCATTTGTATAGAGTGCCTTTTCTACTCTTCGCTGTTGATTCATTGGCCCTGCTATTGTTGTAAGGTATATTCCTTTCAACATGAAAAGAGTTCCGATAAGAAAATATATTTGTCCAAGAAGGGTTATGAAATCATGGTGATATTGCGAAAAAATGACCAACAATTGACCCAGTATAAATAAGATTAGTGCGTTTATGATTATTAAATATGAATACATCTTAACAGATCGGTAACGTTTGTGGAGTATAACAATAGTTGCAAAATAGAACAAGCATACAAAGTATGTTAAAAGTCTATGTATCGGTGTTATGCCACCATTCATGTCGTATAACTTAGGAAAATGAATAGCCCATTTAGAAAGTGACATAAATAAGATAATTGATACTAGTGTAGAAATACTATAAATAATCCACTTTTTATGTGTGATCAGTACTAAATCATTAGAATAATAAATAACAAATAATGATGAAGCTAATAACACTTGGATGATTATCCAGAACCATGCAGAAGTTTCTATGGAATGGGTGACTATAAACTGAGGCATTCCATCATAAGACAAGAGTCTAAATAGATTTAATAATGAGAGAGTCCAAAAAGTAGTACTTATGTATAATTGTCGCCGTGACATTTTTGAGGGAGGAATAAATCCGTTTTGTGTTGAGATAGTAGTGGTAACTGCTATACAAATAAATCCGACAATAATATAAATAGGAAAGTAAAATTGTTCAGAGATGACATGAGTATTATTAAAAAAAAACACTGCTATCATTAAAATAACAGAAGCGATAAAAGTAAAAACAGAGAATTGTTGTTCTTCTTTGTTTAAATGAATGTTAAATTTATTCATTGTCATATATCGATCTCCTCGGAAAAATATATTCCCAGAATTTATTATATTTTAAACGAAGAAAAATGTCAAATATTGCGAATTTTGTTTTTTCGAGAAGATGTATGAGGTTCTGCTGTTATTTACTTAAATTTCTAGATTGTATAGTTGTCATTGTTTTTAAGGAAGGAAACTTACGACTATATATTAGGAATGGAGGACGAGACAAAAATTAACAATCTTAATAATATTCTTACAAATGGTTTATACTCTCCTTAATACTATTTGTTAAACTAAGGGTGTGGTCCCTCATACAAAGTGATAAGGAGAGTTATAATGGTGGAACTTAAGGTAGTTATCCCAGTCCTTATATTTCTTTTATCTTATCTGTTATTTGCAGTGGTTTTATTGCGAAAAAAATAGCTTATTCATTTTTCGATAGAGGAATTCGAAATAAAAACTCTACACCATGATTTCTATTAAAGACAGTAATCTCTGCATTGTGTATATCTACGATTCGTTTTACAATGGTCAAACCAAGGCCAAAATTTCCTTGCTTACCTTTTGTATAGGGCTTAAATAGGTCTTCGATCTCATCATCTGGAATAGTGGGTCCATCGTTCCAAATTGAAATAATTATTTGTCCATATTCTTTATTCATAGTAATTTTGATTATATTGTTCACATATCTTAAGGCATTATCAATAATATTTTCAAAGGCTATTCTCCATTGCTCACGATCACCAGTTATCGTAATGCTTAAAAGAGATAGTTCAAATTGAATATCTGAACGTTGAAGCTGGAATTGTGAATAAACCTCTTCAATGACCTCTTTTACGTTAAATGTTTCATCCATAGTTTGTTGCTGGGCGAGATAATTGAGCTTAGTAAGATAGAGTAAGTCCTTGATTTTTGTTTCCAATCTTTTCGATTCGTTTTCAATCGTTTCAGCAGTTTGTTCTATCGTACCATTTGGATAAATTCCGTCACGAATTGCTTGAGCAAAGCTTCGTATGACCATCACAGGTGTTTTTAAATCGTGAGATACGTGTTGAAGCATGGTTTGTTGCGCTGTATCCTGCTCTTTTAGCTGTACTCTCATTTTTTCTATCGATTGAGATAAAACACCTATTTCATCTCGTCGTTTAACAACCATTGGTTCATCCCACTGTCTGTTTGCAATATGATGTACATGCTCTTTCATTTGAACAATAGGTTTTGATAGCCATTTTGCAAACAAAAATGCTAATAAGAGTCCACCAATTAAGACGAATAACATTAACTGTACTAGCCGAGAAAATAGTGTGTGTACTAGCTCTTTACGGTATGAATCCCACATAAAAGAAATGATAAAACCTTGTTCAACAACCCTTGGTTGTCGCAATATCTGTATTTTACTAATGGTGTAATAGATTGTCTGTCCTTGAACAAGCGTTTCATAACGAGCAGTTCCTTCCTTTTGTCTCCGAGCATTAATGTACATGTTAGCTAATGTTTGTTTTGGAAGGATAGCGTTTTCTACAATGTTCCCCTTAAAATCTAACACAACGTGGTTTACGGAGCGCGCATTTTGTTCACTTTGTTGTTGTTCAAGTGAGTTTTCTGAAGGTGTATAATCATTGGTCATCTGTAGCTGTGAGTTTTCAATTGTCGTGAAAATTTCGTTTGTAAAAAAAGAGTTTAGTGTGTTAGGAATAAATGTAACTAATGTCACACCGATAAAAATGATTAATCCAGCAAATACAACAGAAATTTGAATTGACAGGGGCCAATTTTTCATGTTGATTCAACCGTTCGATATCCGAAGCCATATAATGTTTCTACACGCAATTCTGTAACCTTTTTACGAACTCTCCGTACTAAATCATCAACAACTCTGTCTGAACCGAAGTAATCACTCCCCCAAATATAATCAAGAACCTGTTCACGGGAAAATGCTTGCCCTATGTTTTTAACGAACAATAATAATAAATCAAATTCCTTTGATGATAGTACAACCTCTTCATTCTCTATGTGTACGGTTCGCTTTTCTTCGTTAATCACATAATTTCCATAATGAATGGCATTATGTACGGTTTGCTTGCCATAAACTCTAGTTAATAGTTTTTTTGTGCGGATAACTAACTCCTTTGGTAAAAACGGTTTAGCTAAGTAATCATCGCTTCCTAATTCCAAACCGATGATACGGTCTAGATCCTCATCACGAGCTGAAATAAAAATAACCGGTGTTTGCTCATCATGCTCTTTAATGGCTTTAATTAATTCATAGCCATCTATATCAGGGAGCATTATATCTAAAATCCATAGGTTTGGCTGCTCTTTAATTGAGTTCTTAGCGTCAAGTCCTGTATGAAACGATTTTACATGCCACCCCTCATTTTGCAAATACGTTGTTAATATTTGGTTTAAATTCATTTCATCCTCAACTAGATATATTGAATAACTCAATGGAAAAAAGCCTCCTCATATATGTCTTCACAACCATAAGAGGCGTATGTATTTACGCCCCTTAAGGTATTTTCATTATAACTTTTTCTTAGGTGTTAAGAAAAGGGCTAACCTCCTTTTCAATCGTGACATTGTGGGCTTAGACATTACTTATATATTATATTATAGGCAATATTGTCAAAGAATTATCAAGGAATTGTGGGAAATTATGTGATGATACAAATGAAGTGTGTTTTCACTGTATTCTTTCCTTTCGTTCTGATAAAGAGTAATCATTTGGTGTTGTTGAGGTGTTACATTGTATAAAAAATAACCATCTAGCTGCTTTAATTTAGCTTAGATATCAACAAAGTATAAGAAAAGAGCCTTAGGTATACCTGTTCTTGAACTAATTGTAGTTGTTCGTATTAAGTATTTAAATACGGTATTTAGTACGAGTTCGTGGCATCTTTTCTTGTAAGATGACACGACATAGCTTAATACATCTAAGCACCTGTTTAAATTTAATAACAATAGCAAAAAGTATAAGAAAAGAGCCTTAGTTATACCTGTTCTCGAATTAATTGTAGTTGTTCGTACCAAGTAATTAAATACGGTAAATAATGCGAGTTCGCGGCATCTTTTCTTTCTTGTAAGACGACATAGCTTAATATAGCTAAGCACCTGTTTAAATTTAATTACAATAGCAAAAAGTATAAGAAAAGAGCCTTAGTTATACCTGTTCTCGAACTAATTGTAGTTGTTCGTACTAAGTAATTAAATACGGTAAATAATGCGAGTTCGCGGCATCTTTTCTTCTTTAAAACGATGACTGTTGTGTGATATGTGTCTTAACTAGTTTACTAATTACTAACAATAGCAACAAAGCTTTATGATTACCCCCAACGCAATAAAAAGAGGAAATTGATCAATAATAAGTGACCAATCTCCTCTTAAAAAGGCTTTTAGATATTATAAAAATCTCAACCAAACATATACATGTGCGATGATAAGTGAAACGATTGTAATCGGTGCACCAATTTTTAAGAATTCAATATAGCTAAATCCTTTACCTTCTCTAGATGCCATACCAGCTACAATCACGTTTGCAGATGCTCCAATAAGTGTACCATTTCCACCTAAACAAGCACCAAGAGCGAGTGACCACCATAATACATCTATTTCCGGTGAAGCTGGAGTTAAGCCCATTCCAACTGCCATATCTTGAATTAATGGAATCATCGTAGCAACAAAAGGAATGTTATCAATTGTTGCAGAAGCAACACCTGATACCCAAAGTATTAAAAGAGATGCTGTACCAATATCTCCACCTGTTACCTCTAGTGCTTTTTCAGCTAAGCTTCCAATTAAACCAATATCAATAAGTCCACCTACTAATGTAAACAAACCTACGAAGAAGAAGATTGTTACCCATTCAACAGATGCAAACACTTCTTCTAAATCATGCTCTTTCACACCAATTAGCATTAACAATGTTGCTCCTGCCATTGCAATAACTGCCGCAGGAATATGGAAGATACTATGAAGTACAAAGAAACCTAAGATTGTTAAAAGAAGCACTGATAATGATTTTTTCATTAAAACAGTGTCTTTTATGTAATCTTTTTCGTTTAAGTTCATTAATTTATCAATAAGAGCTGGGTCTGCCTTCATTTGTTTTCGATAGATAAAGTAGATAATAACAAAAGTAACAGCCATAATTACAAGCACGATTGGAGCTAAATTAACTAAAAACATATTAAACGTTAAATGTGAGTTTGCTGAACCAATCATAATGTTCGGAGGGTCACCAACAAGTGTTGCAGTACCACCGATATTCGAAAAGATGATTTCTGAAATTAAAAAAGGAACTGGATTTACTTTCAAAATTCGTGTAATAGAAAATGTAACAGGTACGATTAGTAATACTGTCGTTACATTATCTAAAAATGCTGAGCCTACTGCAGTCAACAGCGAAAGCGCAAGTAGGATATTCATCGGCTTCCCTTTAGCTAGTTTTGCCGTTTTAATGGCAACATATTGGAAAACTCCTGATTGACTCGTAATAGAAACAAGAATCATCATACCAATTAATAAGGTAATAGTTTCCCATTCAATATGGTGCTCATAAGCTGCTTCTAAATCAACAATGCCTAAGAAGATCATTAATCCAGCACCTAAAAGGGCGATGACAGCACGGTTAATTTTTTCTGTAATGATAAATGCATACGATATTAGAAATATCGCAATAGCTGCAAAATATTGGAAGTCACTTACTCCCGTTGTTACTGCTTCATACAATGATATTCACTCCTCTAATATTTATCTGTAGCTTCTAGTTGTCAGCGATAACTTTTCCACCACATTTTGGACATACAAGTGCTGTTACATCAATATTTAAGTCTTCGACAAAAAAAGAAAAGTCGCCTTTCTCACAATCGACTTTTAACAATCTGTCGATTAGTAGTTTTTTTGATTTAGAGCCAGAGACGGATGTATCAATCACTTCAATATGTTCATCTTTTTCTGAATTATCTTCCAGTAAAAGCTTTCCAACTGTTTCATCTTCCGTCCGCCAGCCACGGCCAACAACATGTTGCTCAAGTTGACTATGAGAGGCATTATTCAAAACTTTTTTCGCCAAGCTTACGAGTTGCTCATTCGTTAAAGAACCAAAATCTAAATCATGACCATGTTTATCCCAGTAGCCCTTAAGGTGTCCTTCGGTTAAAATAAACTTCACCATTTTATGAATGACAACGTTTTTCATAACTTTCCTCCTTATGTCCTCAGTTCTCTAAAGAACATTATATGTGTTTTTACTGTTAGACTCAAACAAAGAATAAATTTATTCTTTGTTTTTTTTTAGGCTAATAACCTCTCTTTATATAGGAAGAAAGTAGGCTATTAGCCTGGTTCATTTATGAACATATTTTTTTTTCTTAAGGCTCTTTTCGTCACCTTTGTTACTATTTTTCCTAAAAATGAACATTATTATGAGAACTCTTTAATATTAAATGTAGAAAAAGATGCCACGAATGTGATTGTATACGTGCTAATATCTATAGATGAAAAGCAGCAATCAAATTAATGCAAAAACAGCATTTTGAAAAAAACTAATCTATTCACTATGAATAGTGAGCCTTTTCGGAGTGTCTATTTACATAATGAATAGCTCCCCACAGTATACATGCAGCAAGTAAAAATAATACTGAAGTAGTAAAAAATACAGAAGATATGCCAAAATAACCAGATAACACGCCACCCATCATTGGTCCGATGACATTACCTAAAAACCGAAAACTAACATTGTATCCGAGTACTTCACCTTGCATAGCAACTGGTGCAACTTGACGGATATATGCAGTTGTACAGGGGATTAAACCACCTACTGCTATACCGAAAATGAATCTAGCAACAACAAGTTGCCAAAATGAATGTGCAAATCCTTGAGGAATAAACGTAATAGAAGAAAATACTAGCAGAAGGACAAGTACTTTTTCATGACCAATTTTATCACCTAAATTACCCCACTGTCTTGTTGCTAGTAAGTTACCGAAGCCCGTTGCAGAAAAAGCCATACCTGCCAAAAATGCTATATTTGATCCATTGGTAAGGTCAATGACGTATAATGCTAGCAAAGGTTGAACACTAAAATTCGCAATTTGGATCAAAGTAGTTACTAAGAGAATGGTAATGAGTATTGGCTGGTGTAAGATATGGGTAAGTACCTCTTTTCTAGAGTATGTTTCTTGTTTATCTTTCTTCTTACTTTGTCTAACTTCTTTAATTCCAAGTAAAACGACAATCGTAGCTAGTAATATACCAGCTGATGTAAGAATGAAAGTATATTGGAAGCCCACAGCATCAGCTAATAAACCACCTAACAAAGGACCGAAGAGCCCACCTGAAACAGTACCCATTTGTAATGTGCCTAAAGTCTTACCTGCTTCTTCTTTTGGAGTTTGCGCAGATATAAGAGCTAAGGAGGTGGGGATAAAGCCTGTCACTACGCCCATCAAAAGACGTAAAGTAAAAAGTTGCTCAACACTTTGAACAAATGCTATCAATAGAGTACATAACGCAATTCCTGACCCAGATATTAACAGAACCTTTTTATGGCCATGTTTATCTCCGAACCTTCCCCATATAGGAGACATAAAAAAAGCAGTTAAAAAAGTTATTCCAAATACAAAACCAGCCCAACGTTGTACATAGTCAGCAGAAAAATCCCCCATCGTTTCAATGAAAAGGGATAAGAATGGCATGATCATTGTGGCACTTGCAGCAACAAAAAAGTTTGCAAACCACATGATTAGTAGATTTCTATTTTTAATTGAAATGACAAACACCTCTTAGATGTAAGATATTGTTATCAACATATTATATATGAGAAAGCTACAGAAAGAAATCATTTAATACGATCGCTAAGTTGACGAAACATTGCTTATATTTAGCTATTTTTAAGCTCTTTTCGTAAACTTTGTTGTTTTTTTCACTAAAATTCGACAGTATGATGAGTTTTATGAGAGCTAATGCCACGAACGCTAGGTGTATACGTGCCTATACCTTTGAACGAAAAGCAACAATCAATGCGAAAACAGCCTTTTTAAAAGAAAGATGCTTAAAAGAAATTAATGGACTCTTAAGGTTAGAGGTTATCTAGGGTACTCATGTTAACTATGATTAAAGCATAACCGGGTGTTATTTACGCTAATATTGGCACATGGTTACAAATGGTATTTGTAACATTCTTTAGCTGTAAAATAACCGTGGTGACAGACCCTTTTTAAAAATATTCTTTTTCTAGATTTAATAAGTTATCAATACTTTGAAGTGCCCATGCACTGTTGTCTTCTTGCAGTTGTTCTTTCATAAGCTCAAGAGCTGTGCGTAAAGATTTTTCATAGTCTAGGATGTTACCGTTATATTGCTTTACCATCTTCTTGGGGATATTTGCTTGTTCACCAAAGGCTAACGCGCGACGTTCATGAAACAATGGGACGTTAATTTGTTTAGGATTATGTAGATCCCCTTGCATTGGGTGGGTAATAACAGCTTTAATCTTGACTAAATAATGATTTTCCCGAATGTTAGTAATTTCTCCAACATATTTCCCAGTCTTATATATCGCCGTAACAATGTCGCCGGTTTGGAAGTGATTTTGTGTCAAAACTGATTCCTCCATTCATTTATATTTGCTGTTTTCGCATTGTTTCTAGTTTATCAAGGTTAGCTTATGTAGCATTTAATCATCGTAAAAATGATGACATACTTAGATAACCAACATCATTCAAATAATATAGCAACAAAGTATACGAAAAGAGCTTTCATATTTAACTTTAATTATGAAGTAAAAAGTGCATCTTGACAAAAGATTAGTTTTTACTGGTGGTGGACTTGCTTTTTTTATATGATAATAGTTGATATAAAAAAAGAGGGAGACTAAAACCATGAAAAAAATGATTGTTATGATATCAAGTCTATTTTTCATACTTGCTGCCTGTGGCACTGCGGAAGTGAAGGAGGAAAATACTTCATCAGATCAAGTACAACAAGAGCAAGTCGATGAGGAAAATGATGAACAACAAGAAGAAAACAACGAAGAAGAAACTGAGGATCAGGTTGAGTATCCTCAATTATCGGATGAGACTACAAATTTTCCAGTTGTAGAAATGAAAACAACAATGGGTATAATTACAATTAAGCTATTTCCAGAGATGGCGCCAAAGACAGTTGAAAATTTCCTTACACATAGTGAAAATGGCTATTATGATGGAGTAACATTCCATCGAGTTATTAATGATTTTATGATTCAAGGTGGCGACCCAGAAGGGAATGGGTATGGCGGAGAGAGTATTTACGGTCAACCTTTTGAAGATGAATTTTCACGTCAGCTTTTTAATATTAGAGGAGCACTATCAATGGCAAACAGTGGACCAAATACGAATGGTAGTCAATTTTTTATCGTTCAAAATAAAAATCTTCCTTCTGGGTTTGAAGCGGAATTGGAAAAAGCAGGTTTTCCTAAAGAAATAATCGCATACTATGTTGAAAATGGTGGAACCCCACATTTAGATTTTAAACATACTGTTTTTGGACAAGTAATAGAAGGAATGGATATTGTCGATGCAATTGCTAACGTTGAAGTTGGAGAGAATGATAAACCAATTGAACCGGTAATTATCGAATCAATTAGCGTGATTGAGTAGCTGGAAAGGGTTGTGTAGATGAAAATACTCGCTATTTTATATTTGTTTTTGTATTTCCCTGAAGATAAAACGGAGTATATACCGGCAGTGTTAACCTTTGTTATATTTGCCATCGGTGCTTTTGTCACATTCGTTATATTTAAAAAAGTTTCAGCACGTGAGGAACAAAGAGCAAAAATATTAGAGGAGAAACACCAAATTAAAGACCCTACTGAGTAAATTTCAGTAGGTTTTTTTTGTATAGGCTGTTATCGCCTTATTTTTTTGTACTATCCAAAAAAATGTTTAAACTAAGCTCATGTGGCATCTTTTCTATTCTAACGATGATGTCAGCGGAATAAATCCATTAGTAGCTTTTCTAATTTAGCTACAAAAGCAAGAAAATAACGCAATAAGCCTTTGTATATTTGGAATGGATAGCGGGAAATATATAAGAAAAATGTGTTTTTGGAGGTAACAATGTATAAAGTACTATTTCCTTTGTTATTTATTTCTGTTTTGACGATAGGTTGTACAGAAGAAAACCCAACAAAGGTAGATGTAGAAATGTATAATGCTGATGGAGATTCACTTGGAACAGCAAAATTTTCAGAGCAAAGCAAAGGTGTAAAAATAGAGCTTGATTTAGAGGGCTTACCTGAAGGCGAGCATGCAATACATATACATGAAACTGGTAAATGTGAACCTCCAGATTTTAAGTCAGCGGGTAATCATTTTAATCCAGAAGATAAAGACCATGGTCTGTTACAGCCTGAAGGCCCACATGCAGGAGACTTACCCAATATTACCGTTAAAGATGATGGAAATGTAAAAGTAGATATTACTGCCCCAGAAGTTACGTTAAAAGAAGATAAAAATTCATTACTTACTATGGAAGGTACAGCGCTCGTTATTCATCAAGATAAGGATGATGGAATGAGTCAGCCAGCAGGGGATGCAGGTGAAAGAATTGCTTGTGGGGTTATTTCTAAAGAGCAAAGCAAAGGTGAAGAAACATCTGATAAAAATGAAAAAGATAAAGAAGAGAAGGAAGAGGAATAAATGGATGATAACTAAGATTGCTGTTTAGTGTTATATTATAAAATTGCTAGTGTGATTAAATGACCACAGTAAGTAGATAAAGAAGCAAAGGTGCCGTGAACACTTAGTTTTTACATACTTGTTACTTAGTGATTTAGGGAACAAAATGAAACAAAAAAAGCCATTAATAAATGTTGATATGTAAATCAGGTGGAGAATTTACCCCACCTGATTTACAATGACTTTTAAAAGAAATACATGAAAAAATTGCTTGTAAAATTAAAGGATTTTATATATGTTTGTTACTCATCCTAGTGCTTTCTTTAGTCTATTTAATCCATCATATAAAGTTTGTTTTGGGCAACCAATGTTCATTCTAACAAATCCATTACCAGCAATACCAAACTTACTGCCTGGTTCCAAAGCTAGTTTACCTTCTACTAATAATTCTCTCTTAAGTTGTTCATCTGTCATGTGTAGATTACGGCAATCTATCCAGATCAAATATGAAGCATCGGGCTTAATCATTTTTAGGCTAGGTAGATGTTGTTTGAGATAACGATCAACAATCATAATATTTTCTTTCAAGTATGCAATCAAGCTCTCTAGCCAAACTTCTCCATAATGATAGGCTGCTTCCATAGCAACCATACCCAGTGCATTTACTGTATAGAACCCTTGCCTTTGTTGTACTTTTTGAAAAGCTAATCTTAGCTGAGTATTAGGTGTAATAATAGCAGCTGTTTGAAGACCCGCAAGGTTAAATGTTTTACTTGGTGCGATACAAGTAATAGTTCGCTGAGCAAACTTTTCATCAATTGATGCAATTGGAATATGGGTGCCTGCTAAAATAATATCTGAATGAATTTCATCTGAGATAATGGTAATGTTATGTAATGAGCATATTTCACCAAGTTTTGTTAGCTCACCTTTAGTCCAAACTTTTCCACCAGGGTTGTGAGGATTGCATAGAAAGAACAATTTTGTTTGTTTATCAATTAATTGTTCTAGTTTGTCAAAGTTAATTTCGAATTTGCCATCGTCTAAATCAAAAGAATGATAGACTGGAATTCGGTTATTTTTTATGACAAGGTCAAAGAACGGTGGATAGACTGGTGTTTGCATCATAACCTTATCCCCAGGTTTTGTGTACGCTTCTATGGCAGTTGCCAATGCGGGTACAATACCTGACGAGTAAGTTATCCAGCTATCTCGGATATTCCAATGATGCCTATTGTTTACCCATTTTTGAATAGCTTTTTTCGTTGATAGAGGTGGTTCTGAGTAGCCAAAAATACCGTGCTCTACTCTAGACTGTATTGCTTTTAATACTTGTGGGGGTGCCTTGAAATCCATATCTGCAACCCACATTGGCAACACATCATCTACACCAAAAACACGTTTAGTACCATCCCACTTAACAGAATTTGAATGTCTCCGATCAATGACTTGATCAAAAAAATGATTATCCATGCTCTTCACACCTACCTCTTTTTAGTATACTTCTTTTTAAAAAGGCTCTTTTTGTAAATTCTTTGCTATTGTTTCTAAATTAGCACCATAAAAAGTGGTTTTATATGTTAGTCATCGTTGTAAAGATGAAAAGATGCCACGAACGCTAGTTGTGTGCGTGTTTAATTTCTTAGTACGAGCAACAACATTGCTTTTAGAGTATGTAAATATTTATACACCGGTTCAAAGGCATACGAATCATCTTGATTAAGTCAATTAGTTGTTGAACTAAGAACCATTCGCTTAAACAATAGCAGATGAACTTCACTGTTTGAACACAATTTAAATGTATAATGATTGCAAGAACAACTATTAGCTTAAGTATATTTGAACATAGCAGGTTGGATTCTTATTTGACTGATTGACAAATTCCACCTATAACTCATTATACAAACTAAGATTCATTGTTTGAACCCTATATAGGAGTGAAAAATATGTTTCAACGAAAAGTATTGATGCTTACTGTTATGCTAATCATTTTACTTGTAGGATGCAGTAACACACAACAATTTAAGCCAATTAACCCTCATCAATCATCTGTACTATCGGTAAATATAAAGGATGCAAGTCTATCTTTTATAGATATTTCTAATAAGGAACAGACGGAGTCTTGGGAAATAAATAGAGCAGTTACAGGAGGGCTGATGTTCCCTGATCAAGATACACTAATGTTATATGGGAAGAATGAAGAAAGTGCTTATTTGTATGAATTATCCACAGGGAAAGAATTAACCCCTTGGAAAACTGGAACAGGAATTGTAAATGGAATTCTTTCCTCTGATAAAAACAGTATTTATCTTGTTGACCAAAATAGAAATTCTATCCGAAAATTTTCTCTAACTGGTGAGGAGCTTAATGAAATAAAAATTGGGAAGCGTCCATTTAGTATGTTTGAATCAAATGATGGAGAAAGAATATATGTCGTTAATATAGATGATACAAGTTTATCCGTAGTAGATGCTATTCATAATGTGGTTATCGATACGTTTAACATAAATCCTTTGCCTACTGGAGGACTATTACGAGAAGCGGAAAAAGAATTGTGGCTAGGGGGGCATGGTAATGCAAATAAAATTGAGACGAATATTAGCGTGTTTTCACTAGAATCAGGAAAACTGAAGGAGGAAATTGCAGCTCCAACAATGCCAATATTTTTCTCAGAATCAAAAGAGGGGATTTTTGTCCTCAGTCATGGATCAAGCATGATTCGCAAATTCAATCCAAGTACATATGAAGAGATATCAGCAATAAATGTAGGTGTGAATCCTGTTGAAATGGTTGCAATGAATGATGAGCTTTATATCACCAGCTATGATAGTGATGAGGTGTATGTTATTGACCAAAAAACAATGGAAATAACAAGCACTATCAAAGTAGGCAAAGGGCCATTTCAGTTAATTAAAAGAGAAGGTGAACGATGATGACTGAGAAGAAGAAAGTAATGATCGTTGATGATGAAGAGGATATGAGAAACCTTATTCAAATGTATGTTGAGCGCGATAATTTTGAAACATACCATGCATCTGATGGTAATGAGGCATTTAACATACTCGATAAGACTAATATTGATATCATCATTCTTGATGTAATGATGCCTGATATCGATGGCTTTACATTTTGCGAGAAGCTACGTCAAACCTCCAACATACCGATTATCTTTTTAACTGCTAGAGGTGAAGAGTGGGATCGTGTATACGGTTTGAAAATGGGGGCGGATGATTATATTGTAAAGCCCTTTAGTCCAAGTGAATTAATTGCTCGAATTGATGCAGTTTTACGTAGAACAAATCAAGGCATGCATAATGAAGAGGGTTTATTTGTTAAATTTGGCTCATTAGAAATTAACGAAAAAGGTCGCAAAGTGCGCATAAATGGTAGCTCTATTGGGTTAACACTTAAAGAGTTTGATTTATTGTTATTCTTTTGTAAACATCTAGGTCAAGCATTGAGTAGAGAGCAATTATTAGAAGGGGTTTGGGGCTTTGATTATAAGGGTGGTGTAAGAACAGTCGATACACATATTAAAACGCTTAGAATAAAGTTGGGTGAGTTTGGAGATTCGATTAGAACTGTATGGGGTATCGGTTATAAGTTAGAGGTGTGAAAAGATGTTTACAATGATCAGAAATTTGACGTTAGCACATAAAATTTGGATTACTATTAGTCTCGCCATTATTGGGACAATTTTTTTTTCATATATATTATCAAATTATTTTTATGAAAAATACTATGTTGAAAATGTAAGAAAAACGCTTCAAGAAGAAGGCTCTCAACTTGCGACTAATTATAATGGTGGAGAAATAACAGACCAATTAATTGACCAAATTAATTGGTACAACCAAATGTCTGAGCCGGAAGTGTTGCTAATAACAAACCCTCGAGAATTAAGTGCGTGTCTACCGTTTGATATTGATTATGAATCTTATATTGATGAAGAAGATAGAGAGCGACTATTAAGAGGTGAACACATATCCAAAATAGGATATGAACAAAAAATGGGACATCAAATTTTAGGTGTTATCATTCCTCTATTAGATGGAAATAGACTAGAAGGCATTGTTTATTTATATACCCCTTTAGCGAATATTACTGATATGATCAATGATATTACTAACTTATGGATTCCAGTTGCTATTTTATTTGTCATTTTATCCATTCTCCTTGGAAGGAAAATTATTACAACACTAATTAAGCCGCTCAAGCAACTTGAGCAAGCTGCCCAACACATGTCTATGGGGAATTATACAGAACGAGTAGAAATTACAACAAATGACGAAATCGGTAAGCTTGCACAAGCTTTTAACGATATGGCATGTGCTATTGCAAAAGAGGATGAGCGTAAGAAAGAATTTCTAGCCAATGTTTCCCATGAGTTACGCACACCTATTAGTTATGTAAAAGGTTATAGTGAAGCAATTGTCGATGGCGTCGTAAAAAAACAGGAGGATATACAGCGATACCTTAAATTGATTCATCGTGAGGCTGCTCGAATGCAACGACTCGTGCATGATTTACTTGACTTATCAAAGCTAGAGAGTAGTGTGTACAACTTAACAAAGGTACCACTAGTATTTTCACAATTAATTGAAGAATCGTTAGCAATTTACGAACCAATTTTGCTTGAAAGTGAAATTTCACTTAACATGATGTTGGATCCAGAAATTATTATTTATGCTGATGAAGATCGTATTGAACAAATCATTCATAACCTTATAGATAATGCTATTCATTATACTGAAAAAGGTGGTAATATTTCAGTTCAGTTAAAGAAAGCAAAAAATAATCAATGTGAGCTAATCATTTCAGATACAGGGATAGGAATGGATGAAAAGCATCTAAATCAATTAGGTGAAAGGTTTTATCGTATAAATAAAGCGCGTACTCGGAAAGATGGAGGAACCGGCCTCGGCTTAGCGATTGTTAAACAAATTGTTGTAGCCCATAATGGAAATATATCATTTTACAGTAAAGTAGGAGAAGGTACTCAAGTTCATATTGCATTTCAGGTATTAACGAATTAATTGCCGAAATGCTATAATAAATAAATTAACAGAAGAAATTCTAACAGTGTATACGAAAAAAAGCGGAGGAGATATGCGTGAAATTATCACAAAAAGAAATTGAGATTCTTGAGGTTCTAGAAGCTGATTGTCGTTTACCTGCGCAAACAATCGCAAAAATGGTTTCTTTGTCAACAGAGGAAGTTGAAGCAAGTATTAAAAAATTAGAAAATTCTAAAGTTATTGTCCAATATGTTCCAATGATAGATTGGAATAAAGTCAACGGTCTCGAAAATGTAACTGCAATGATCGACGTAAAAGTAACTCCTAAGCGTGGGGTTGGTTTTGACGAAGTTGCTGAACGTATATATCGTTATCCGGAAGTGAAATCTGTCTATTTAATGAGTGGAGCGTATGATTTATCAGTCGTCATTGAAGGTCGATCAATGCCAGAGGTCGCCAACTTTGTTTCTGAAAAGTTGTCTACACTTGATTCTGTAATCTCAACGACGACTCATTTTATGTTAAAAAAATATAAACATGATGGTACAGTGTTCGATCAGGATGATAAAGATCAGCGTATCGTGGTGTCACCATGATTCATACAGAAAAATCATTTTTATCAGATACAGTTTTAAGTTTAAAACCATCTGGGATTCGTCGTTTTTTTGATCTAGCTGCTAGTATGGATGGAGTTATTTCATTAGGGGTTGGCGAACCTGATTTTGTGACAGGGTGGAGTATACGTGAGGCGTGTATACTATCATTGGAACAAGGGTATACGTCATATACTGCTAATGCAGGGTTACTTGAACTGAGACAGGAAATAGCATCATATTTAAAGAGCCAATATATGCTCCAGTATAACCCAGATCAAGAGATTCTTGTTACAGTTGGGGCAAGTCAAGCTCTTGATCTCGCTTTAAGAGCTATTGTTAATCAAGGAGATGAAGTGATTGTTGTTGAACCGAGTTTTGTCTCGTATGCACCATTAGTTACATTAGCTGGTGGTAAACCAATCGCTATACAAACAACGGAAACTGATCAATTTAAGCTAAAGCCAGAGCATATTGAAAAAGTGATATCTGAGAAAACTAAAGCGATTATGATTTGCTCACCAAACAATCCTACAGGAGCGGTGTTAACAAAAGAAGAGCTTGAAGCTATAGCAGAAATTGTTGATCAGTACAATTTAGTAGTTATATCAGATGAAATATATTCTGAACTTTCCTACGATGAGCAGCACTATAGTATAGCAAATGTAAATGGCATGAGAGAGCGTACGATTGTAATAAACGGTTTTTCTAAAGGTTTTGCAATGACAGGCTGGCGATTAGGATATGTTGCTGCTCCTGCTGAACTTTTACAGGCTATGCTCAAAATTCATCAGTATTCCATGATGTGTGCACCGACCCCAGTTCAATACGGTGCGATTGAAGCATTAAAAAATGGACGTCAGGATGTTGATGGAATGAAAAAAAGCTATAGACGTCGTCGTAACTACTTTGTGCAATCATTAGTCGATATCGGTCTCGATTGCCATCTACCAGGGGGAGCATTTTATGCATTTCCTTCCATAAAAAGTACTGGGTTGACCTCTGAACAATTTGCTGAAAAATTATTGATACAAGAAAAGGTCGCTGTTGTACCTGGAGATGTGTTTGGTGAGAGCGGAGAAGGGCATATCCGTTGTTCGTATGCTTCATCAATGGAACAATTGCAAGAAGCAATCAAACGTATTAATCGCTTTATAAATAGCTAACTTGGCTGGCTGCATAGCCATTATTAGAAAGTTGTTTCTTATCAATCGTTGTTTTCCTAATTTGATATTAAGGTATTAAATAACAACAAAGGTTGCCAATAGAACGTAATAAAAAGACAAAACCATTATGGTTTTGTCTGAAAATATTTTGTGTAAGATAATAATCGTAGTATGTGTTCAAGTGCGGTTAAAATCTATCGTCATTTTGTTATTTCTGTTCATATTTTATATCATAAAGCATTTGCATCACTTTTAAGAAATCTTCCTCGCTAAATTCTTTTGCCTTACGTAATATGAGCTTTGATTTTTCAGTGCCAACTTCTTTTATAAGGTGTTCAATTTCTTCGTCAAACCCCGAATTTATTTGATAAATTTGTTCTAACAGTTCTGGTGCTGGGATATCTAGTACAGTTGATATTTTTAATATTGTTTGGGTGTCAGGGAGTTGTGCACCAGATTCATATTTCTCAATCGTACCAGTACCTACACGAATCTTCATAGCCAATTCCCGCTGGCTTAGCTTTTTTTGCATTCTGTACATTTTAATGTTTGATCCGAGTGTACCCATTTTTGCTCCCTCCTAGCACATTCATTTCTTATAAATATTTTACCATGATTGAAAGTAAAAAAATCACTATAAATATGAATATTTAGTGATTAAATGTAGGAGTGATTTTTTAGGAGTGTAAAGGTTTAAACTTGATAGGTAAATACAAAATATATTAGTTATTGATGAAGTATACGTCTAATATGGTTTTCTTTGTTATGCTCATATTTTTAGTCCAATTTGCAAATTATATAAAAATAGATAGAAAATTTGCTTTGAGGTAACTTATTGTTTATGATATAATGTTTAATTGCGTATAAACGAAATAAGAATATCGGTTTAGGAGTGTTTTCATGTCTGAAAAATTTGCAATTGGAAGTGTTGTTGTAGGTAAAGTTACAGGTGTTCAACCTTATGGAGCGTTTGTTGCCTTAGATGAAAATACACAAGGGTTAGTTCATATCTCTGAAATTACTCACGGATATGTAAAAGATATTAATGACCATGTGAAGGTTGGAGACGAAGTTAATGTTAAAGTTCTATCCATTGATGAGGAAGCAGGTAAAATAGGGTTATCTATCCGTGCGACGCAAGAGGCACCTGCTGAAACTGAAAAACCTAAAAAACCTAAAAAACGTCAAATACAAATGCCAGTAACGGAAATGGATGAACAACAAGGCTTTAATACTTTAAAAGAGAAACTTGAAGAGTGGATTGAACAGTCTAAGCGAGAAGATTTAATAAAAAAATAAACCCCACATAAGTAAACTTGAGCATCAGTGAATCTTGTGGAATCTCTATCCATTCGATGAAAGATTTCCTCGTTATTAATGTGGGGATCTTTAGTCATAAAAACAGCTCAGTTCAAATCAAAAAATCGCCTACCTTTTAAGGCGATTTTTTTGATTTAACATAAGTTTCATGACATAAGTGATATCATCTAGTCGTTCTAGGCTCGGTACTTGTTCCAAATTCCTCAGAAGGCTTGAATAATATCCCTAAATTAATGAGGCCTGCAATTCCAACGATACCAAAAATAATTCTTGAAAGAGCGGAACCTTGCCCATTAAAGATTGCTCCAACTAAGTCGAATTGAAAAAATCCAATTAGCCCCCAATTTATAGCCCCAATAATAGTAAAAACAAGTGCGATTCGTTGCATAGTACCCATAATATATTGCCTCCTTTTTATCTTAATTAATATATATTTTGGCATATTTAAGGAAAAATATTCATGATCTTTAATTTTTTTATTTGACTGTTTGCACTTGCATTGGATATACAGGTGTCGTTGGCATCTTTTATTTTTCTCTATACGATGACATCTTATGTTTTATTTTGTTGTTCTAATTTAATAATACAAGCAACAAAATATACGAAAAGAGCCTTTTTCAACTGCGTTTTCAAACTAATAGTTGTTTTTCGTACATAGAATATAAATTCGTATTTCATGCTAGCTCATTGCATCTTTTCTTTTCTAATTTATACGATGATACCTAATATCTTATTTTATTGTCCTAAATTAATAATATAAGCAACAAAGTATACGAAAAGAGCCTTTTTCAGCTGCGTTTTCAAACCAATAGTTGTTTTTCGTACATAGAATATAAACACGTATTTCATGCTAGTTCGGTGCATCTTTTCTTTTCTAATTTATACGATGATACTTAATATCTTATTTTATTGTCCTAAATTAATAATATAAGCAACAAAATATACGAAAAGAGCCTTAACTAATAACAATAGCAGCAAAGTTTATGAATAGAGCTTTATAAAAAGATAAGTATAACTGTAGGGGTCAATTCACACATCAGAAGGTGACAAGCTTATTTTAGAGTGAAAATCTTTCACTTTACTTTCTCGATTTGCTCGGGCAGGATAGCCTTGTCTTGGACTGAGCAGGGAGCTTGCGATTTTGTATTCCTTAAATCATAATGTTAGTGAAAGGAAGGATGTTATGAATAATTTCACGTTTTTTAATCCAACAAAACTAATTTTTGGTAATGATCAATTAGAACAATTGAAAACAGAAATACCTCAATATGGAAAAAAAGTACTGCTCGTTTATGGTGGGGGAAGTATTAAGCGCAACGGTATTTATGAAAAAGTTACATCAATTTTCTCAGAAATTGATGCTGAGTTTGTTGAATTAGCAGGAGTTGAACCGAATCCACGTTTATCAACAGTAAGAAAAGGTGTGGAGATTTGTAAGAATGAAGGTATTGAATTTATATTAGCTGTAGGTGGCGGCAGTGTAATTGATTGTTCAAAGGCTATTGCTGCTGGTGCGAAATATGATGGAGATGTATGGGATTTTATGAGTAGAAAAGCAGTTCCTGAAGCTGCATTACCATTAGGAACTGTGTTAACACTTGCTGCAACTGGGTCAGAAATGAACGCAGGTTCTGTAATAACAAATTGGGAAACTCAAGAAAAATATGGCTGGGGAAGTCCTTTAGTATTCCCTAAATTCTCCATTCTTGATCCGACCAATACATTTTCAGTACCTAGAGATCAAACAATTTATGGTATGGTTGATATGATGAGTCATGTATTTGAGCAATATTTTCATAACGTTTCAAATACACCTTTGCAAGATCAAATGTGTGAAGCAGTACTAAAAACTGTCATCGATACAGCTCCGAAACTGCTTGAAGACTTAGAGAGCTACGAGCATAGAGAAACGATATTATACAATGGTACGATTGCCTTAAATGGTATGTTAAGCATGGGTTATCGTGGAGATTGGGCAACTCATAATATTGAGCACGCTGTATCAGCTGTATACGATATTCCACATGCAGGCGGTTTAGCGATTTTATTTCCAAACTGGATGAGACATGTCCTTGATGAAAATGTAGGTAGGTTTAAACAATTAGCGATAAGAGTATTTGAAGTAAATCCAGAAGGTAAGAGTGATCGTGAAATCGCATTGGAAGGCATTGATAAACTTAGTGCATTCTGGTCAAGTATTGGCGCACCTTCACGACTTGCGGATTATGACATTGATGATTCGAACCTTGAAGTAATGGCTGAAAAAACTGTTGTTTATGGTGATTTTGGTAATTTTAAAAAGCTAAACAAAGAGAATGTACTAACCATTTTAAAAATGTCACTATAAAATAGTTAGCTAAAAATAATGAGTAGTATAAATAAGTATAGACCAATTACGATTGTAATTGGTCTTTTACTATTGGTTGTTTTCGCATTAATTATTGCTATTCGTCTTAGATATAAGCCCACGTATGTTGCTAACGTTCGTGGCATCTTTTCTTCTCTAGAGATTATAGCAATTATATTATACATATCAGTTACTAAAAGATAGGTAAAAAACAAGTTTCGAAAAAAGCCATTACTTTTGTACGATCCTTATGCATCTATGTGAATTTGAACTTTTTTATCTTGTATTATTTGATGAAACAATTGTAATATAATGGTAAAATTAAATTAGGTGAGGGTAATAGAATGAGCTTTCCTCTCATTAAATGTTGGAAAAGACATAAACATGTATACAACTAGAGCATTTGAAATATTTTTTTCTTTAAACAATAACGATCGTAAGAGCTCAGTTAACTGTTATAAAAATAGCTGTAAATTTTTTAACAAATCCTCATTAGTGTTAGGAGGAAAAAATATGGAGTTTGTCATTTATGCACTGCCAATTATTCTTTTTGTTCTTGGATTGTATTTCATTACGGAAAATTTTGAAAAGAGAAGAAGATTAACCTACCCTCTAATTATTGCAAATATTGTACTTGCAATTCATTTATTCTTGCTAATAATAGTTGGTGGATGGGTGATATTAGGTACAGGAATGTTATCGGGTATTATCGTAATCATATGTTGGCTGATTTTTATAATTATGAGCCGTTTTATTAAAAAAGAGAAGCAATTAGAAGAATAGATGGTGAAAGGGTTTTACTAATTATCGACAAACTCATTTAGCTTAATATAAGGAGAATGAGGTGCCTTCGCTTACTATTTGTAAAGTTAACGCACTTAATCCTTTATAACAAAACGAGTGATAAACATATTATTTGCGTTTATCTAGCTTCAGCACCTACACTCCTCGAGTCACTTCGTCCTTTCACCAGAAGATCAAAAGCGTCTTCAGTTGAAAATATTCCAACCCTTGTCGAGGTTAAACAGTCGGCTCCGCTTTTCTATATTGTCATAAAATATTTTATTTTGGAGACGCTTACATAAGGGTGGTGTTCTTGATTTACTCACAGGCTTTCGCTAAAGTGGTATTTATAAAGATTTATTATTCAGTTTGGAGGTTAACAAGATGTCATATATTAAGTTTGATTATTCAAAAGCATTATCGTTTTTTTCAGAACATGAAATTACATATTTACGTGATGCGGTAAAAGTAGCTCATCATTCTTTGCATGAAAAAACTGGTGCAGGAAATGATTTTTTAGGGTGGGTTGATTTACCTACAGATTATAATAAAGAGGAATTCTCACGCATTCAAAAAAGCGCAGAAAAAATTAAAGGTGATTCTGAAATATTGTTAGTCATCGGAATTGGTGGATCATATTTAGGTGCACGAGCTGCCATTGATATGTTAAATCATTCTTTCTATTCATCGCTATCAAAAGAGCAAAGAACTACACCACAAATTATTTTTGTAGGTAATAATATTAGCTCGTCGTATATGAAAGATGTGATGGACGTATTAGAGGGCAAAGATTTCTCTATTAATGTCATTTCAAAATCTGGTACGACAACTGAGCCAGCTATTGCTTTCCGTATTTTCCGAAAAATGCTTGAAGAAAAATATGGAATTGACGAGGCAAGAAAAAGAATTTATGCTACCACCGATCAAGCTAGAGGTGCATTGAAAACTCTGGCTACTGAAGAAGGATATGAATCATTTATCATTCCTGATGATGTAGGTGGGCGCTATTCAGTACTCACTGCTGTTGGATTATTACCAATAGCAGTTAGTGGTGCTAATATTGAAGAAATGATGCGAGGAGCTCAAGATGCTGGCAACGAATTTTCTAACTCAGAGTTGGAAGAAAACGGTGCTTATCAATATGCAGTTGTTCGGAATGTACTTTACAATAAAGGTAAAACGATAGAAATGTTAATAAATTATGAGCCATCGCTTCAATACTTTGCTGAATGGTGGAAGCAGTTGTTTGGTGAAAGTGAAGGGAAGGATCAAAAAGGTATTTTCCCTTCATCAGCAAATTTCTCTACTGATTTACATTCATTAGGACAATATGTCCAAGAAGGTCGTCGTGATTTATTTGAAACGATTCTTCATGTGGAGAAATCTCGTCATGAATTAACGATTGAAGAGGCAAGTAGTGATTTAGATGGCTTAAACTACCTTGCTGGTAAAACAGTCGATTTCGTTAATAAAAAGGCATTTGAAGGTACCATGCTTGCTCACACAGATGGGGGAGTACCAAATTTAACTGTTTCAATTCCAGAGCTTAATGAGTATTCATTCGGTTATTTAGTATACTTCTTTGAAAAAGCTTGCGCCATGAGTGGATATTTATTAGGTGTAAATCCATTTGATCAACCAGGTGTTGAAGCATATAAAGTAAACATGTTTGCACTATTAGGGAAGCCTGGTTTCGAAGAGAAGAAGGCTGAGCTAGAAAAGCGACTTAATGATTAATGAATTAATGTAATAATTATGAATGAAGCTTGAGGGGATTTTCCTCAAGCTTTTTTATTTTTGTTCAATTATACATATGGATGAATGATATATAGATGGTTAACCTAATACAAGAGTAAGGCTCTTTTTGACAATGTTGTTGCTATTATTACTAAGGCACCAAATCGTGAACTTTATTGCTATTGCAATTACAGCAACATATTATTTAATTCAGTTACATCATTTTAAACAAGCTATGATAAGTTTTTCTAAGTAAGGATAGTGACAACGAACGTAATAACAGCTATGGGGGTTGTCATCTAGTCATAAAAAGCAACAAGCTAATAGAAAACAGCAAAAGCTAAAGGACGTGTTACAAAATGATTGAATTATCATCAAAGATAACGGGTACAACTTTTAAATTATTTAAGTTGGAACAAGAGCTAAAACCTTTAGGTTATGTTATTGGTGGAAATTGGGATTATGATCATGGCTCATTTGATTATAAAATTGCCAACGAGGTCGGCTATCATTTTCTTCGTATTCCTTTTGAAGCTGTCGATGGTCAATTAGATTCAGAAGGAGCAACCGTTGAACTTGGTACCCCATTCTTATTGACACATAAATACCAAGTTGGTTTAGATGATAACGTACATGTTGGAAATGTGAATGCTTCATTTAATCAGTTTTCAGAGCCAGAAGATCCTGATGCAACTGTCCCAACGAAATATGTAGATATGGGGAAGTCCCTCATTATAGATTTAGAAGAGAGGTTACTTCACTAATCCATTATGACTAACAGTTCGTCTTGTGCCTTAATTAGAAAAGAGTGAGAGGGGTTGACATAAGATTCATCTCCTCTTTTGACTCCTATTAATAAAATACGTTTGCAAAGTAAACTGTGGCTAACATCACGGAATGTTTGATTAATTAGGTCTGTTGTCGTTTGTATGTACATGATTTTACTGCCTTTTAGATGATCGAGCATTTTGAGTAATGTGTGGGCCATTCCATGTGATAGTAGACTATTGACCATTACATAACTTGATAACTTGGTCGTTTCGACTATCTCATCTGCACCTGCACGTTCAGCGTTGTTCACGTGATGTGATGTTAAGATTTCAACAATACTATATATGTTACAATTCAACCCCTTGATTGCTAAAAGTGTTAGTATAGAATTCATATCTGCAGTTAATTCATCCTTGCTTTGATCAGCTGTAATTAACGCCATAATTGCTGAATTAACATTCGCTTTTTTTAGAGTATCATCCTGTGAAGGGTTTCCTTTTATAAAATGAACATTTTTGTTTGGTAATGGATTGTGCTCTAATGACTCGTCTATTAAGATAATTTCAATCGCTGGCTTAAGTTTTGAAAGGTGAGTGATCGTTTCGTACGCACGACCATTCCAGCCTATAATAATAATTTGATGTTCTCCTTTAAAAGAGATTTTTCCCTCCATAAATTCGTTCTCCTTAGCAACTGCTGTAGCCGCAAGAGTAACAAAGTATGTTGTAACAAAGCCTGTCCCAGCTAAGATGAGAATAATAGCGACCAGCCTTCCAATCGTTGAAGCTGGAACGAAGTCACCGTAACCAACAGTTGAAGTAGTGATGATTGCCCACCAAATTCCATCAAATATTGTAGGAAATTGGTTTGGTTCAAGTAAATGAATAATTGTACCGAATAGGATAATCATTATAATAATAATGGATAGTATCCTATAAACAACATGCCAACGTAAGTACGATGCTAATAGCCCACCAACTTTCACGGCCTAACCTCCAATCTAAAAGTACACCTCTCAATTTTTTGAAGCCTATAAGTATTTCATTCAGAAGCTGAGTCACGTCATCATGGAGAGAATTTCTCTCATAATATTATTAAGATGATCATTTATATTTTGGTCTCCATACTTTTCCTTTGCTTGTTCAATAGCGGTAATCACATCATCCTCAAAGTCAAGAATTGGCTTGTCTGTCTCTGATTCGTTATATAGAGCAATGATTGAATCAAGCCCTTCATTTAAGCGATCAATCGTATCGCTTAGCACTTGTTTCTCATCATTTGTCATTTTCATTGCTGTTCGCCCTTTCAAATTTAGTCTAGAAAAATAATATGTATGCTAATAGTGTGTTCGATATTTGGACAATTTTGCATAAATTTTTCTTTTTTTTGTAATGATATTGGTGGAGTGAAAATTACAAAAGACTCTTTTCGTAACCGTTGTAATTATTTTTACGACAGTAAAACAGCTAGAAATGGTTTTACTTTAATATTAATTAGATGACATGATTTTTAGTTGTAACGCGTTAATTTCTACGAAAATAAGTCTTTTAAAAAGATGGAGGCATAGTAATGGATATAAAACGAGCGAAACAAATCATTTCATCACCAAATGATATAACTGTTCATTATAACGGCGTGTCTGTTTGGATTGATAGTTGTGATGAGCAAGGGAATGTTGCTACAGTCCATATGAGAGGTAATCATCATGAAAAACGGTCTGTACCGATTGCTGAGTTAGAAGAGGTTTAAACGAATAGGATTCACGTAAAGTGGTGAACTCTCAATGATGAGATTCCCACTTTTTTTGCATAAGTAGGTTTTTGGGGTCTAAGAAATAAAATATGTAAGCATCTAGCAATCGTGGTATTAAAATAGCAAAGCTTACGAAGAGAAGCAAATTAAAACCGTTGTCATCTTGATCATATAAGTTACAATGGTGGTAGTAAGAAGAATGGAGGTTAGAATCAATGATTAATAAGATTGCAACAGTTGCAGTGTATGTAGATGATCAGCAAAAAGCAAAACACTTTTGGACAGAACAAGTAGGATTTGAAGTAGTGGCAGAATTCCCAATGGGACCAAATGCTAATTGGCTAGAAGTAGCTCCAAAAGGTGCGCAATCTCATTTAGTAATATATCCGAAGGTCATGATGAAAGATTGGAATGAGAAGCAGGCATCCATTGTGTTTGAGTGTGACAATGTACAAGCTACATACGAAATGTTAAAAACAAATGGTGTAGAGTTTTTAGATGAACCGAAAAAAATGGAATGGGGGACATTTGTTCAGTTTAAAGATCTTGATGGTAATGATTTTTTACTTAAAGGGTAGTATGAAATTATTATCTAGTATTTAAGACATTATAGGTATATTTGTCTAAGTTTAGTAAATTGTTCCATTGTTGTCACTGTTATGATATTCTGAATTTATAGAATATTTTAACAGTAAAGGGGCGCTTTATTTGAAAGAACAAAATTTTAAAAACCATACTCGCTACCATGTACCATACCATTTTATAGGTCTACCAATTATTCTTGCTGCATTTATTGGAGCCATTGTAAATTTAGTGTTTGCTTTATCAGATGGTGAGTCAGTTTGGCCTGCAACATTAATGTTAGTAGGGGTAGTTGGATTAATGATCACGTTTATTCTCGTTCGAGAGTATATTTTGAAATTACAAGAT
Source organism: Cytobacillus sp. IB215316 (assembly GCF_033963865.1). Classification (NCBI taxonomy): domain Bacteria; kingdom Bacillati; phylum Bacillota; class Bacilli; order Caryophanales; family Bacillaceae; genus Cytobacillus; species Cytobacillus sp. IB215316. The sequence goes on from NZ_JAXBMC010000003.1 coordinate 379,486, forward strand.
CGTGTCATTCGAACAGAAGAGAATTTAAGAGCGTATGTGTTAACAGGTAGGTTATTAGATTCTAATTTGACAATCGATCAAATTATTGCGTTACGATTTGCTAGCGACGAAGAATTTCCTACACTTTGTGAGAAAGCCGTAAAAGAAAATTTGAAAAGGAAACAAATTAAGAAGGACATTGTTAATTGGAGAGGGGATTATTTTCGAGCTTAACACTCCAACTCTTATGAACAATAATTAAGTTAACGTACTATTATATTTATGGTTAAATTAGGAGGAGACGATACTCCTCCTAATTTAAAGGAAGGCTTAAAATAGCTAGTTCTTATTGTTCTTATTAAATTCCGACATAAACATGGCTGGTATTAGTTTAAATGTGTCATTGTTTGCCAGTTGTTCCCCAAGAATATCCTCATGCTGCGATAATTGTTTAATTTGATTCATTTCTTTGTGTAAATCTTCCATTTTCTTATCTAATTTAGCAGCGGTATCAGCTGCTTCTTTGAGCTCATTTTTGATTCTTACTGGAATTTCCTTATTATATTTATAATATATTTTGTGCTCTAAACTTGCCCAGAAATCCATGGCAATCGTACGAATTTGAATTTCTACAGGAACTAGATCTTCTCTATCAGACATGAAAATAGGAATTTGGATAATTAAATGGAGGCTTTGGTAGCCATTTGGTTTTGGATATTCGATATAATCCTTACACTCAATGACTGTTATATCTTTTTGTTGTTCTAGCATGTCTTTTATTTTGTAAATATCAGATATAAAAGAACAAGTAATACGAATTCCTGCAATATCCTTAATGTTTTCGCTTATATAAGGTAGTGAAAGGCCAATACCTTTTCTATCGATCTTCCTTAATATGCTTTCTGGGGACTTCAAGCGAGAGTTAGTATGCTCAATGGGATTATAGTCGTGTATATATTGAAATTCTTGTTTTAATATATCAATTTTCGTATTCACTTCAGCTAAAGCAAACTTGTAAGACATCATAAAGCGAATTAAATCTTTTTTGAATGATCTCATTTGCTCTATATTATTTTGTGATTTCGCATCCATAGTCGTCGTCCTTTTCGTGTTTTGTACTTAACTGGATAGCTGTTTGTCGTTTGGTGATCTTTGTTCTTAAGTATCGATTAATCCATGTAGAAATAATAAATGACAGTTTGTAATATGTCAAAAATGTATGATGTAAAAGGCCTGTATAGAAATATAAAAACTAATAATTAGGAGGCTGGGACATAAGTGGAAAACTAACTGGTTTTTATACATTACGCAAAAAAAAATCGCACGAAATCAAGGTTTATAAATTTGATTTCGTGCGGTTTCTTCATTTTAATTGGGTTTTGTCCCAGCCTCCTAACAAAGCCCTCAAGCAATTTAATTTAATATAGCTATTTTAAGTACGTATTAGAGACGAGAATATCAGAAAGTACTTCAGTTGGGATTTCAAACCATACTATTCCATAGTAAGCAGGGGCAACTGCTGATTCATCAAACGAAATGACTAACTTACCATCGTTGTTTATATAAAATTGTTGGTCAGGTTGAATTTTTCCCCACGGATCTCGTCTTAAATATTGCATGTTGACATCTGGATGTGAAATCCAAAACGTAAGTTCTTCGTTTTCAATCATGTTTGTCATTTGATTTAAAATATTTTCACTTATCACCTCCACATAGCTTTCATCTTTAAACAGGCTAGGGAGGGTGATTAGTAATTCATTTTCTTTATCAATCGTATCATATTGAATTGTTTGTTGAGCTGATCCTGCGACATCAACAACGAGTCTACCTATAGATAAAATTTGTTCATTATCTGTCTTAACTTCATAATCACTGGAAAGAGCGAAATTCCCTCCAGAATCCTTTTCATCTTCCATTTTTGCCATAAAATCATTAAATAGCTGTTGGCTTTCTTCAAGGTATTTTTCATTTAAGGTTGTTTCTAATGAGGAATTTTCCATATCTTGAACGGCAGGTACTTTAATATCTACACTAAATTTTTCATCCGTTACTTCATACTCTCTAAAAGTAAGTACCTTCACTATACTACCAATGATGGGAGTTTCTGATAATGTACTAGCAACTGTTGGATTAATATTAAGGCTAGATACAAAAAGTATCGTTGCGGCAGCTAATCCAGCTAAATACCACTTTTTCTTTTTCTTCCTACCTTGCATTAATGCTTTATTAACGACGTCATCTAACTCTTTAGGGACCGGAATGCGATTATACTCTTCTTGTGCTTTGGTAAAGTGTTTTTTCATCTATATTTGCCTCCTCTAAATAATCATCGTCAATTTTTATACGTAATAATTGTAGAGCCTTGTATAAGCGGGATTTGATCGTGCTCACATTCTCATTTAACACATTTGCAACCTGTTCTAATGTTAAGTCTTCAAAATATTTAAGAATGATAATAGTTTTATATTTATCTGGTAAGTACTCGATGATCATTTCCAAATTAAGCTGTTCATAGTTGTCGTATTTGCTTGGACTTATTAACTCCATTGTATGTGTATCAACTACGCTAACTTTTTTCTTCTTCCTTATAAAATCCAAAGAGGTATTAACGACTATACGATAGTACCAACTTTTCAAAGAATTTTTATCTTGGAGAGTATGAATGGATGTTAGGGCTTTCTGTATCGATTCTTGAACAATATCTAATGCATCCTCAGAGTTTTTTACATAACTATAGGCTAATCTATAGCATTTCTGTTTGTGTTCCAAGATGAATTCCGTCAGTTGTTGTTCTGATATTCCTTTTCTCTTGTTCATAACATTCTTCCCTCCTTTGGTGTTTTTTGCCCTATACGATATAGACGTATCAAGGTGGATGAAAAGTTGAATGAAATGAAAAAATTTATTTAAGCACTCTAATTCTTATAAATGCTAAGACCAAAATGCTGTTTTAGCAAAGTTTGTTGTTTTTCAAAGGGAATAAACACGTACGTATCTAGAGTTCGTGACATCTTTTCTTAAGTAGCATAATGACTAATATGATCAAGTCACTCCTGATGGTACTAATTTAGTGAAAAACTTAACAAAGATTTCAAAAGAAGTCTTTTAAAAATCTTTCTAATCGGCAGTTTATAATTCTCAAACTAAATTTGATCGGAGAAGTTACCAAGTATAGAATCAAAGAGCTAATGAGAGGGTTATGAAATGGTGTGTCCTACAAATCGAAGAGAAAGGGGTGGATATTTAAAGAAAAGGCTCTTTTCGTAAACTTTGTTGCTATCGAGACTATTTAAGAAAAGAAATTAATCTTTTTTTGGCAATTGACCTCATTTTAAATGAGAAAAGGTGTCACAAATAGCTGGTTTTTACGTATTTAGTTCTTAGTAGGAAAAGCAACAATCAATGCAAAACAGCCAAAGGAAAAGTGAAGGAGGTTGAGAGAGAAAAGGCGCTGATATAAATGTATCAACGCTTTTGTTCATTCTTTATTTCAACATTTTCCTTAGTGCTTTCTTTCCTAATTTAAATATCATTTTTTTTCCAACTGTCCCTTTGTTAATTGATTTGCTGCTTCTAAGAACTTTAGTCAATCTATACAAATTTTTCCCTGCTTTATAAATGGACATATCGATCCTCCTACAGAGCTTTTAAAATCATTATATTAGACTTGATATTAAATTCCTAGTAACAACATATGAACATAAAAGCTGGTAATGACTAATTGTCTGAAAAGGTGTGTATAGTTGATAAAATGATGATCTATATTGTCTAGTATAATAAGCGACCATGTGCGGAATAATAAGACACAATTCATTGATATCCTCCGTAAAGCCCTGTTTGGTATGAGCAGGGCTCATTTAATTTATTTGCTCAAGTATATCGACTCACGTCAAATTCAGACAGCTAGAATACATAATGAGCATTCCTGCTTTGCTAATATTAGAATTGTAATATTTTGTAAATATTAAAATCACATCATTATCACATAATCTTTCTTTCTTCCTTCACACTCCTATCAAACTTTCAACAATTTTATTATTTATCATGTATCTACAGTGTTAAACAAGTTATCTATTAAATGAATTTCAAATCTATTCCACAAGATAGGAGGAAAAATAATTTGAGGTTATCAACGAAGTCAATAGCTGCTACAGCATTAGCAGCAACTTTAGCCACGAGCACAATCTTGCCAAATTATGCGTTTGCTCAAGCAAATCAAGGCGTAGTTTCTGATGTAACTACAGAGGATATCATTCTTGCACCTGTTAATATGCAAAAAGTATTAAACGAAATTGCTGCTAGTAAAGTGATTATGGATTCATATAAAACAGCAATATCAACACAAGGAACGATTCAATCAGACATACTTCCAGATTTACCTACCTATCAACAAATTGCTAGAGATCATGCTAGTGATTATACGAATAATTTAAATGAATTGTTAATTGATAGGGACCTTGATGTTGTAGATTTTGCTGACGAATTCACTGTTTATTATGATCTTCTTATTGAGGCTTTAGATAACATTGAAGCTGGGGATGAACAAGCGCGTAATGACTTCAAAGATTTATTAGATTTATTGCAGTCAGACATACAATACTATCGGGACGATGCAAACGATACGATGTTTTCATATCAAGTGTATAAAGACGATTTACAGGAAGATCACTTTAATTTTCAAAATGCAGCTACCACAGCACTGAATACAATTGAATTAGAAGATGAAAAAAGTAAACTGGTTCTTGAACAGCTTCATGACTTAGGAGTTGAAATTTCTAATGAAAATACAATCTTAACTGGAGAGTATATAGAAGCTGGAGTTGTAGGGCTTGAACTCACGACCTATTTACTAGAAATGGCTGTGGAATTCGAGCTGACCCCAACCCCGATAGGAATTGCTTTAGCTACATTTACGATCATATATGGTGCGGTGAATGGAAATAAGGAATTGCAGGAAAAACAAGAAAAGGTAAAAGAACTGACCGAACAATATAATGATATTGTCCTAGGGTTAAAAGGAATACAAAGTCAAGCTGCAATTTTAGCTGGCATACAGCTACAGCTTAGTAATTTCTATAATGCTAATGATGGTATTATTCAATCAACTAGAAATCTATATAAGGAATGGGATTCCGCCTATGTTGGAATTCAAAACTTAAAAGATAAATTTGAACAGGGTGATATTAGTATTCAAGAAATACGTAATATATTACTTAACGCTAAACAGAGCTGGCAAAACAATGGTGCCCAAGCTAGCTATATTAACAATCAACTTCATTTAAAAAATTCTGTTGAAAATGCTACTACTGGAAGCTGAATTATTTAGAGTAAATTACTTCGCTTTTAAATAACATGTTGTTTTTTTGTACTAAAATCTATGATTTTCTTAAGCTATGGCAACGTCTTAATTGATGTAATTAGGTCAAAACAATGTTTACGAAAAGTATGAAAAAAAATGATACTAATAAAGGGAGAGGCTTACAATGAAAAAAACAACAAAAGTAGTTACGGCATCTTTACTAGCATTAACAATTGCAGGGAATTCAATCCCATATAATGTATTTGCAGAGGAAGTAGTTACAGTTGAAGATACTCAGCTACAAGATTCTGAGATGGGAGACAATATAGATTTGTTTCAGAATCGGGCACAACAGTTGATTTCTGATAAACTTGCACTTGATATTTATGCAAATACAATATTAGCACAAGGAACTATTAAACAGATTCAGTTTAATGACGATGATGGGAAACTAGTAACAGTTCCTATTGATATACATCAAGCAACAGCCAAACAAAATGCCTCTTATTGGAGAGATGACCTTGAACCCAAAATGATTAAACTGAACAACGATATAAGGTCTTCTGCTGATGACTTTCAGTACTATTCTGATTATGCTATTGAATATTTAAATTCATCAGATATAGATAGTGCAAAAGAAATGATAGAAGCTATGATTGATGAAACGAATGACAACGTAACAAATGTAAATAACACGATTGAAGACATGAAAGCCTTTAGTACTGACCTTACTAAGGATTCAACAGATTTAAAAAGTGACAAAGACCAACTTGATACATGGCTAGGGAAAAATGGGGAAGATGGTTATGCAATTGATCAATTAAATAAAGATATTGCAAACTTTGAAAAACAGATGGATTCACTTAGACAACAAGAATTAGATGTTGCTCTCGCTTCTGCTGGAGCTGGAGTAGCGTTATGGATAGGAGCAGGGGTAGTGCTAGCTGTTGCGCCTGAAACATCTCCATGGATTATTGGAGGTATGGCTGCTGGTGGGATACTAGCAGTTGGGGGAGGAGTCGGTACATCAGTTGGTGTTTATCAATCAAAAATTAATGATGTTAAGCGGGAGTACATCGCAGCAATGGATGAATTAACTGATTTACAAAAACAATCAGCAGGATTTAAAATTGCCGAAGAACAAGTTAGTTTAATGGTTGATAAAATAGACAAAGCGATTGTAGCACTTAATGATGTAAAAGATACGTGGGTTACTTTACAAAATGACTTAGGTTATTTACTTGATCACCTGACAACTGCTGATACTAATGTAGAAGATAAAATCTCAAGAGCTAAAGCAGAGCTTAAGATATCTCAAAGTAAATGGGCAGCTGTTTATGCAGATACAAATTTACTAAACACATTTGGCCAAGCTGTATCTGTTGCTGATCTTGACGCTTACCAATTTGATGCACCAACAAATTTAACAGCAAATAGTAGTAACGCTTCAGTTACTTTAAATTGGGACAAGCCGACTTTTGCTTCAAAAATTAACGGAGATAATATCACGTATGATGTCTCACTTGATGGCGTAGTAAAACAAAGTAAACTAACAAATACAAGTGTTGTATTATCAGGAGATAATGCTCCTACAGGTGAACACACTTATACAGTTAGGGCATTTGATGGCACAGTTTATTCAGATGTAGCAACAATAACAATTACAAATTAACAATATGAGCTGCCCCGTATACAACTTTAATTAAAAGTAAGGGGCAGCTATAAATTATTCATTGCATGGATAAGCCCAGTTAAAATAGTGAAAAGGAGATAAGGTAAATGGAAAATAATCGGTATTACAGCATGTTAGTGTCTCTGAAGTACGGGTTACTTATCGCATGGGTGATCTCCATATCTTTTGTCCGAATGAATGAAATTGTAGGTGTACTTGGTTTATTATTAGCTTTCATTTATGTATTAATTTTGATTTATTTAGTTAAGGATACGAGAAGGAATTTTACAAAGAAATTTCCTATTATATTTCTTCAATTATTAATTACTATTATCCTTGTTTCTTTTAGTGTATGGAGTCTAGCTAATATTTAGTAGGTTCATATGAAGAGTCCACTTTTAGTGAAGGGGTGAGGATTTTGAGAAGAAAGTATTTTCCACTATTGTTAATTGCAATGTTTTTTCTTAATACGGTAATGACAAATCATTCATACGCTGCTGAGGTCGACTCTGATACGACTGTAATAACAAATGCTGAAAATGATATATCTATAGACCCTGTACAAATACAAGATAATGTTAATAATTTGTCTCATATGATTCAGCAGGTAGAAGAATATGCACTAGCAATTAAAGAAAAAACGATTGAAGATGAACTAGGTTCAAGTGCTAGTTTTGCAGACCATCAGCTAACATCTAAAGAGCATGCTGATACATGGTTATACGATATAAATAATCAAATGTATAAGGTTGTTAGTGATGTGGTCGATTATAGCAACGATTTTGAGCAAGCTTATACACAAGCCAAGGAACTTATTAGTGAATTGAATGATCATGCTGGTGCTAGTAATCAGTTAATATCATTACTATCAGACATGAAAGGTAAAGTTGCTGAAAAACTAGCAACAATTGATGAAGTTCAACCTAAGTTAAATAGCTTTGATGCTGATTTAACGAATGATGTTACTAACTTTACAGATGACTATAATGAGGTAGGCTCGCAAATATCTCATGATCAAAATGAGATCAAAGCACTTCAGAATGAAATAGATGATCTAAATAAGAAAATGAAAGAGAAAACACCTGTTACAACTTGTAACTATTACGGGTGTACCGTAACATATGTACAAAAATATGATAATACTCAATTACAGAAGGACAAAATAAGTGATCAAAATGATATTGACAAATTAAATGATGAAATTAACACATTAAGTAACTTTCAAAATGAAATACAATCTTTGATCGACAAAATCAATACTGTTGCAAATAACCTGACATTTACAAATATTAGGGATGCATGGGTAGTTCTTGATTATAGCTTTGAACAACTAATTAATGTCTTAAATAAAACCGATGTTGATAATCATCCGGCTCTATTAAACCCACAAATGGACATTGCTAACTCTAGATGGAAAGATATAAAGGAAGTTGCTCTCACACTCCAGCAAAGTATGGTTTTTAATGAACCATATAATAAATTTACGCCACAATTGATAGATCACTTTCGAAATGTGCTCATTAATCCAAATGAGTATACGATTGAAGCTGTGGTAACACCTTATGAATTAACAGACTTTGAACGTGTTTTTCAAGCTCATAATGAAAATAATGGAAAGAAAACAACGATATTTTTTAATAGCAATGGTAGGATTTCTTTTGAAGCGGTTGGAAATTCTTATGATAGAATCAACTCTAGCGATGGTGTAGCACAAGTTGGACATCAAATTTTTGTAGCTATGACTTATAGTATGAATGATGATGGACAGCATGTAACTAAAGCTTTTGTTAATGGCGAAAAAATAGGTGAGACAGTTTCATCATCATTATCTTATATTGACGATGTTATGTATATAGGGTCAACTGATGGAAAAACGAATGTCTTTAATGGGGCATTTACCAATTTGCGTATCTCGAATATTGCTCGAACTGAAAATGATATAAAGTTAGATTATGAGCAAGGTGTAAGCAAAGATATTAATACTATTGTTTATATGGATTCAGATAATACGCTAGAAATTACTTATAATGAGCATCATCAAACTGATACAGATAGTACGATTGATATATCTAAATCACCAAAAGCGGTAAGTTATTATTATGTGGATGCTGTAAAATTTGTATTTACTCCTAAAGAAAATAAAGATCTATCAGGAGTTAGTATTAGCTATCGGTTAAATAATGATACTGTGATAAATGAACGTATGCAGCAAATGTCTGATGGGACATGGATCTACTATGTTCCTATAAAAGATGGGGATAGAATAAAATATTCATTTTCTTACGGATTAAATGAAAATGGGCTTCAGTACAATGAACATACAGACCAGTATATTTATACTGTTCCTTATAACTCTTATCCTACTGCATAATCTAGATAAAGGAGAAAATAATATTCTAAGCAAAATATAACGCTCCGTTCTTAATTGAGCGGAGTTCTTTTGAATGTTTGTGTATGACATGCTATGTGTTGACGATTTTGTACTCGATAATGGTGGTGTGAATAATACGCTAGAGAGTTGGTGTCCTAAGCCAAAAATTCACTTTATTACGAAGAGGTTAGTTTGATGTAAAAGCAATAGCTTCTGGAGCACCTCCAACAAGAACATTTGCAATGATTGAATGAGATTTTGTATCTATAACTGCGACAGTATTTTGCGAATCACACCCAACGTATGCTAATTTCCCATCTGGAGTAAATTCCACAAAACGTTGACCGCTGTCTACTAGGATTGTAGCTATAACTAAATGAGATTTTGTATCTATAACAGTGACTGTTGTGCCACTTAAAGTACCGACATATGCAAAATTGCCATTTGGTGATATAGAAATATTATTTGGTCGGTTATCATTATTTCCTACAGGAATAGTACTGATAACGGATTGAGTTTGTACGTCAATTACTGAAACAGAACCTATATCATTTGAATTTGAATTTACAACATAGGTTAGTTTTCCATCTGGTGTAATAGCTAAACTGGCAGGTTCTATTCCGACGCGTAGCGTAGTTATATGAGTTTGCGTTTTCGCATCAATAACAGATACGTTGTTAGATGAAAAGTTTATAACATAAACGAGCTTTCCGTCAGGTGTTATTGCTGCACCAATCGGTCTAGCTCCAACGGCTACATTCGCAATCACTGAATGTGTCTTCGTGTCGATGACCGATACACTACCTATATTAGCATTATTCACTACATAAGCTAATTTCCCATTAGGTGTAAAGGCAAAAGCTTCTGGACGTATATTTACGGGCACAGTTGCAATAACTGAGTGTGTTTTGGTATCTATAGCTGATACGATATTTGTCCCACTAATAGTCGCATAGGCGAGTTTTCCATCAGGTGTGAAAGATATATCAACGTTTTGTGAGAAGAAACCAGCAGTACTACCAATTTGCATAGTAGCGATTATGGAATGTGTTTTTATATCAATGGCGGATACTAAACTAACTGCATTAGTTATATCTGTAATTAAAACATAAGCGAGTTTTCCGTTCGGAGTGATGTTAATATTAGTTGGAATATTACTAAAAGGGATTGTGGCGATTGTGGAGTGTTTTTTAATATCAATAACAGACACAGAACCTGAGTTACCAATGTCATCGTTGTTTACTACATAAGCCAAAACCATCATACTTACCTCCTTACAAATGTGCAATCCTCATTCATGAATATAGATCAAGAGTTAGCCTGGACTGGGAGTAGGATTAGGAATTTCAAAAGGCAAACGGTACGTTGAGGCGTGTACTTGGTCGCATGTGGTAGTGATGTTTGTATGGGCTGTGAATAAGAGTTAGATAGACAGGATATACTGACTTACTGGTTGATAAGCCTTTTCGGACTCCCTCCGAAAACAGCCCCGTTCGCATTGAGTGGGGCTAATTCGGTGTGAAGGCCAAATTAAATGGATTAGTACCAGCTGGAATGGAGGCGATGATAGAGTGCGTTTTAACGTCAATGGCTGTTACAGTGCCCGGGTTATTATTATTCGGGAGATATGCTAATTTTCCATCGGGAGTGAAATTGATAAAAAGACCAGTACCGGATAAAACGTCGGTATCTATGTTAGAAATAATTATGTGTGTTTTCGTATCAATAACACAGATAGCATTAGTCACGTTATTACTTATTACTGAAAAATAAGCAAATTTTCCATCGGGTGTTACAGAGACATCAAATACAAGGCCTCCTGTCTGAATCGTCGCAATTACGCTATGCGTTTTAACATCGATGACTGACACAGTGTTATCAAATATATTAGTGACGTAAGCAAGCTTTCCATCTGGTGTAAATGCTACTCTAAACGACATGATTCCAACTGAAATAGAAGCAATAACAGAATGCGTCTTTACATCGATAACTGAAACTGTAGAAGGGTCATTTCCATTAGAGCCAGTTACATAAGCGAGTTTACCATTGGGAGAAAGTTTTGTATCTTGCAGGGTTCCTTCAACATTTATAGTTGCTATAACGGAATGAGTTTTCACGTCAATAACGCATACAGTACTCGGATTTGTCACATAGGCGAGTTTTCCATCAGGAGTAAACGAAATATAAAATGGGCCATCACCAACCTCCACAGTAGCAACCACACTGTGTGTTTTTACATCAATTACCGAAACTACAGTATCTCCACGTCCCGTCACATAAGCAAGTTTACCATCAGGTGTAAATTCAACGAAAGCTGGCCTCGCACCCACTTGAACAGAAGAGATAACGCTATGAGTTTTCGTATCAATAACGGATACAGTCACACCACCACTATTGGTGACATAAGCGATTTTACCGTCCGGTGTGAATGCAACATCTTGAGGATTCATACCGACTGACATTGTAGCAATCACGCTATGAGTTTTCGTATCAATAACCGAGATACTACCACCGTCTATATTTGTTACATAAGCCAGAACCACCGAGCGACCGACCTCCTTTACTAATTCGTATGTTTTAATATATGCTCAAATATTAATCGTGAGTATTGAAAAAGCCCCGTTCATAATTAAACGGGGTAAATTACTAGTTCAGCAAGGCGAAGCTTTCCTTCGCTACATATTATTTATGTTCCAAGGCTTGCCGATGTTTGTATTAATAACTAATGTAGCAAAATTCATACCAAAATTCCTTCAGTAAACCACACTTGTGGCCTTTTTCCCATGTTCAATTACGTTTTTAACCGCATTCTTAATCATTTGTTCGCTAAATTTCAGATTCATAATGAAAGTCCACGATTAATTCTCCGAATGTGTCATAATTTGTTCCTCCATTTGCTACGTATTACTTACGCAACAAAAGGGCCTTATTTTCGCTAGCACTATGCAGCGTGGACAATAGGAGCTGTTTTCTGCCCCAAGCTAGCGGTAAGTCATTGGACATACAAAATCCCGCCAATGTTGATGTGACGGGATTTTTGTAAGTTTTATCGTATAATGGAGCATAGCGGGCTCGAACCGCTGACCTCTACACTGCCAGTGTAGCGCTCTCCCAGCTGAGCTAATGCCCCTTATATGGAAAATGATAGCATGAATTCTGAACATAGATCAATAGCCATATTTTTAGAATGTAAAGTGACGTTACAGGCTCTCTATTTCAATACTGCTCACACCTGGGATTTTTTGAACTGTATAGTACACATCTGTTGTATAGCGTTTTTGATCGACGGTTATTTTCATTTGGATCAACTTAGTTTCTTCAGAATCTTTAATCCGAATATGCTTTAGTGTGATTTCTTCCTGTTGAAGGCTAGTAAGTATGTTTGAAACTTGGGTATTGTCTTGAACGATGAGTTTAAGTAGAATTTCTTTTTCACGTAGTTTTTTTGGACCTAGTAAGCCAATTAAGATGGGTACGATTTCAACACTAATGATGAGTAAGATAACGCCTGCAATTGCTGCCCAATAAAAGCCTGCTCCTACAGCGATACCTATGCCAGCAGCTCCCCATATCATTGCAGCTGTCGTTAATCCTGAAATACTGTCATTTCCTCTCCGTAATATAACACCAGCACCTAAAAAGCCAATCCCTGAAACGATTTGAGCAGCTAAGCGCAATGGATCCATTGTGATGCGATTGCTGTCCGGAAATTGGTAAGCAGACTCAATTGATACAATCGTTAATAAACAACTTACAATAGATATAACAAGACTTGTCTTTAACCCAACGGGTTTCCTCTTCAATTCCCGCTCTAAACCTATAATCAAGCCTAAAATGGCGGATAAGCCTAGTTGTAACAAATGAGAAGTTTCAATCATAAAGCATCACCTTTAGATAAGTATTTTAGAAGAGAAATATACATTCGTATGTTAAAATATTTTACAAGTACAGTATTTGTAATGATAAGAATTTTCTAATCATTTAGATATTACTTAAGGGATTGAGCATTCAATAGTTTTTTTTACATCGCTTGTTGTTAAACGTATTAATACTTAAGCATGGAAGCAACTCTAACTCAAAAGGCTGACTCAAGTAACAAAACTATTTAACAATTTCTAATTTAATAACAATAGTAACAATGTTAACGAAAAGAGCCAATTAATAAAATATACGATTTTATTTAGGAGGCATTGGATGAATATTTTGATCTTTGGTCTTGTGTCATATTTACTTGGTACGATCATGACAGGCCTTTTTGTAACCAAGTTTTACGCAGGTGTTGATATACGAGATCATGGAAGTGGAAATATTGGTGCGCGTAACACCGGACGTATTGTTGGAAAAAAAGGTTTTATTCTTACGTTCTGTGGTGATGCATTAAAAGGAGCAGTTGTTGTTGGAATTGCAAAACTGCTGTCATTTTCACTAGAATTTCAATTGCTTTGCCTACTACTTGTTGTAATAGGTCATATTTGGCCTATCACACTTCGTTTCAAGGGTGGAAAGGGAATATCAACATTATTAGGTGGATTGATTGTGTTTGATGAGCTAATTTGTTTATTGTTGTTAATATTCTTTTTCGTTTGTTATTTAGTTATGCGTAGTTTTACACTTGCTGGTTTAGCCGCAATTTCTTTGTTGCCACTAATATTGTTATTTCTAAATTATTCAATACTGAGTGTTGTTATTGCAATATTTATTGTTTTAATTATTATTTTTGCTCATAGAGATAACATTTCCTTGAAATGGAAAAAGTAGGTATTAAAACTTAAGGTGTCGATCCAAGATAAAGAAAAGTTAATTATATATTTCCCGTTATTAATAACCTCATAATTTATAAACGGAGCTGATGGATATGGGATACATTTATAAAGTTGCAAAAAACGCTGATGAATTGAATCAAATTCATTCCTTAAACTATGAAACTTTTGTAGAGGAAATTCCACAACATGGTTCGAATAAATCAAAGGAATTAGTAGACCAATTTCATGATGAAAATACATACCTAATATGTAAGCACCGAGATGAAGTAATTGGGATGGTTGCTTTGCGACATAATAGGCCATTTTCATTAGACAAAAAGATAGGGAAAATAGAAGGACAGTTACCTGTTAATGCTTATTTTCCATGTGAAATAAGATTGTTAGCTGTAAAAAAAGAGTATCGTAATGGGCGGGTGTTTGTAGGGATTGCTCAATTATTAGCTAGGTATTGTTTGAAAAAAGGGTATGATCTAGCTGTAATATCGGGAACAACTCGCAGAGCTAAATTATATGCTCAATTGGGCTTTCAGCCATTTTCACAGCTCGTAGGGAAAGAAGATGCTTATTTCCAACCGATGTATTTAACTAGAGATACATTTGAAGAATCAGTGGCTGGACGTTTGATGCCGACAATGAAATCGTTTCTACCCGGACCTGTATCTATTAGAGATGAAGTTACAGAAGCGTTAAATGAAAAGCCGATTTCTCATCGATCTACTGAATTTCATAAATTATTGAGTAAAGTAAAAGGGAAACTATGTAATTTAACGAATGCTATGAATGTACAGTTGCTAATGGGGACTGGGACACTAGCAAATGACATGATAGCTATGCAATTAAAGCTAAACAGAGGAAAAGGGCTAATCCTTGTAAATGGTGAGTTCGGAAACAGGTTAGTAGACCATGCTAATAGATGTGGGCTGCAATTTGATATGATAGAAAAAACGTGGGGAGAACCGTTTTGCTCAGAAGAAATTAAAAGAAAAATACACCAATCAGAATATTCATGGTTATGGGCAGTTCATTGTGAAACATCTACAGGAATGATAAATGATATTGACGGACTTAAAGAACTGAGCACAACACATAATATTAGACTGTGTTTAGATTGTATAAGTACGGTCGGGATCATACCTGTAGATTTGGAGGATGTTTTTTTAGCCTCAGGGGTAAGTGGGAAGGGATTAGGAGCTTACACTGGCATATCGTTTGTCTATCACAATAAATCAATAAAATCTTCTCCACTTATTCCGAAATACTTAGATTTAGGTATTTATATCGAAAATGAAGGAGTGGCTTTCTCTTACTCATCCAATTTATTACATGCACTTCATACTGCATTAGATAGCTATGAAACATTAGAAAAGTTCACTCATATACGTAAACAATATTCGTTCATACGATCAGAAGTGGAGGGCATAGGCTTGAAGATTTTGGTAGATGAAGAGTTTTCATCACCAGGTATTATGACAATCGTTGTTCCCTCGCACTTGCTTTCTACCGATATAGGAGATGAATTATATATACAGGGATACTATCTTCATTATGAAAGTAGCTATTTAAAAGCGAATAATTGGCTGCAAATTGCCTGTATGAATAGATATGATGACCAAGACATAGAGAATATGATAAAACATTTAAAAAACGGGATAGGTCATATTAACCATTGTGTGTAACATTTCCCACCAACTGTCGTCTATTGTTATGAGAGTATAGGGGTGCCCTTAGACAATTTTCAGAAAGGTGGAACAGAAATGAAGAAGTTCTCTGTAATTAGCTTTTGTATAGTAGCGTTAAGCTTTCTGTTTGGCTTGTTCTTTTATCAATTTCGTCCAGCCATTGCGAGTGACTTAATAGATCTTAATGAACAATCAGTCGTCTTACCAAATAAAATGTGGGAAATTTCATTTTCATCACCAGTGGATGAATCAACCATTTCTTCACAATCTGTCTATATAAAAAATAGCCAGAATAAAAAGGTTGACGTTAGTCTACTGTTAAGTGAAGATAATAAGCTATTAACGATTACTGCTCCAGCAGACGGCTATGAAGTGAAGGAGGACTATACACTTGTTATTACTTCGGAAGTCGCTCTAGAGTCCGGGAAACGATTACCTTCTAATACGACATTTTCTTTCACAGTCATACCTGAAATCCCTACAATTGGATCAAAAGAAGAGCTACATGAATATTTCCAAGACATTATTGATTTCTATGAAACGAACAGAGATATGACAGTTATGGAAGAAAAGGCAGATGCTGAAGTATCTACATTATCAGAAGGCAATTCGTATTCAGAAACGAATAATCAAGTACAAGGTGTAGATGAGGCGGATAGAGTAAAAACTGATGGAGAATTTATTTACCATATTTCTAACCAGGATGTGATCATTACAAAGGCCGTTCCAGCGGATGATATGGAGGTAGTGGCGACTATTTCTAACAAGGAGTTTTCTCCTTCACAATTATTTATTGAAGGTGACAAACTAATTGTAATTGGCTCAACTTACGGTACACAATATTATGAGGAAGCAAAAAGGAGTTTAATTGCTCCTATAGAGCAGGTCACAAACGCATATGTATATGATATAACTAAACGTGATAATCCAATAGAAGTGAAAGCAGTTTCTTTAGAAGGAAGTTATGTAACAGCGAGGAAAGTGGATTCAATTATCTATCTCGTGGCTAATCAATATCCTCATTATTGGATAATGAAAGATGAGGAGCAAATTGATTTACGACCAAGTTATTATGATTCAGCTGTGAGTGATGATTTACAAATGGTGAATTATGATGAAATAAGTTATATTCCGGATTCAAAAGAAGCCAATTATATGATGATAGGAACGTTTGATGTAAAAAAACCTGATGAAGAGATGAAAGTAACAACTTGGTTGGGTAGTGGACACAATATCTATATGTCTAAGGATAATCTCTATGTAGCGGTTACTAAGTTTCCGATGATAACTAATTTCGAAAGGCTCATGGAAGAAACATTTACACAAAGTACTGAAATATATAAATTCTCAATTGATGGTTCAGATGTAAAGTTTTATAGCTATGGTGAAGTTCCTGGAACAGTATTAAATCAGTTTTCTATGGATGAAGCTGAAGGGTATTTTCGTATTGCTACAACTTCAGGCCAGGTGTGGAGTGATGAACGCCCGTCCTCAAATAACTTATATGTTTTGGACGACAAAATGACCACAGTAGGTTCATTAGAGGATTTAGCAATGGGTGAGCGAATTTATTCAGTTAGGTTTATGAATGACAGAGCTTATGTTGTCACATTTAAACAAGTAGATCCATTATTTGTTCTCGATTTGAGTAATCCTAATAAGCCAGCTGTATTGGGAGAATTAAAAATCCCTGGATTCAGTAACTATTTACATCCTTATGACGAAAATCATATTATCGGCTTTGGGCAAAATACTACACTCATTGCTAATAAAGATCCGAATTTAGAGCCTAGAGTTATAACAGATGGAGTGAAAATTTCACTTTTCGATATTACTGATGTAACAAATCCACAACAAAAATTCACAGAAATTATTGGAGGTAGGGGAACTTACTCACCATTGAATTATGACCATAAAGCATTACTATTTAACAAGGATATGAACTTATTCGCGTTTCCAATTGCAGTTTATAATAACAAAGTAGATAGTGAATTTGAACAAATCTTTTCATTTCAAGGTGGATATATATATCATTTAGATTTGGAGAATGGTTTCCAGTTAAACTCAACGGTAACACATCAACAAGATAATATTTTGTACCCAGATTGGGAGAACGAAATATACCGACTTATCTATATTGATAATGTACTATATGCTCTATCCCCTTCAACCATTACAGCACACAATTTAGGTACGCATGAAGAGATTAATAAGGTTCTAGTAAAGTAGTGTGTGATCAGTTAGTATTTTAGTAAAGCTGTTTTTCGTATTGATTATTGCTTTTCGTTCTATGGTATGAGCGCGTATATGTCTTATGTTCGTGTATCTTTTCTACTATTATAATTGTTGAGCTCTTAAAATATTTCATCTTGTTTGTATAGTAATGCTGCTTTCGCAGTGATTGTTGTTTTTCATATTAAGAAATAAGCACGTAGTCAACTAGCGTTCGTGGCACCTTTTCTACTGTACAAGAATGACTAACCATGTAAAACCACTTTTTTGGTACCAATTTGATAATATTAGCAACAAAGTTTACGAGAAGAACGTTAAGTAAAAATAAGTTAGCTGAGGGTCTGAACCAATTTTGGTATAGACCCTTTAGCTTAGCTCTTTAGATATTGAAGGGGAATATGTGTGTGCTAGTCTAGTTTATGTTTATTGTTCAATAAGTTATCGTTACAAGAGAAAGGGTTATTATGAAAAAATTAATCTTAAATCCTTATGCTGCACTTATTATAGGGGTTATTTCTGTTTCTACTTCTGCGGTAATCGTAAAAGTCATTACAGCACCGGCACCTGTTATCGCATTTTATAGGATGCTGTTTGCAGTTCTATTTATTTCGCCAATTTTCCTGATTAAAAATATGAAAGAAATGGCTCTCATGTCTAAGCGAGAATGGATATATTCAATTGGAGCAGGTATTTTTTTAGCTTTTCATTTTATCCTTTGGTTTGAATCTTTGCAGTATACATCTGTAGCGAGTTCTGTTGTATTTGTATCACTTCAACCGTTATTTGCATTTGTAGGAACAATGGTGTTTTTTCAAGAAAGAATAACATTTAAAGCATTTATGACTGGTTTGTTAGCTATTATCGGTAGCTTTATTATTAGCATAGGGGATTTAAGACTAAATGGTAGTGCACTGCTTGGAGATATACTAGCTATCTTTGCGTGTGTTATGGTTACAGCTTATTTGTTATTAGGTCAGTATACTAGAAAACGCTTAGCAGTCATTACATATACTTTTGTTGTTTACGGAGTGAGTACGATCACATTATTTATTTATGTAGTGTTACTAGGTTATCCATTATTGCAATACCCGACGGCTGATTGGTATTACTTTTTATTGTTGGCAATTGTTCCAACCTTGCTTGGACATAGCCTTTTTAATTGGACGTTAAAGTGGTTAAGTACGGCAACTGTTTCAATAGGTATTTTATTCGAACCAGTAGGAGCCTCAATTTTGGCATACTTCATTCTAGGTGAACAAGTGATTTGGACACAAGTAATAGGTGGTGCCATTATCATTTTTGCAATTGCGTATTTTATAGTAGAAAGCAATGCAAGAAGGTTTGGAAAGTCAATCAAATAGTAGTTTTTGATATCAAGTAAAAGCTGTAGTACATTTGAGAAGGCTGTTTTCGCATTGCTTGTTGATTTTGTTACGAGGAAATAAACATGTATTAAAACAATAGCAACAAAGTTATTGAAAAGAGTCATTACATTATATAGTTTTTATTACCTATGTTAGCAATAATCATTTTAAATGAGTTAATGGAATGAGTAAGTCTTATTTCTTTTCGATACACTGACAAAGCTTTGTAATTAGGTCTTGATGTTTGAGATAACAGGTATGCAGACTCGAGTGATCCCATTCTCCTTCTTTTATTTAGTGCTTCTATCATTTCTTCAGCAGTCTTTATTCCAATCCCATGCCCGAAATATAAATCGTCTTCAAGAACAATCGCGTTTTCACCTTGCCACTCAGGTGTAGCAGGATTATAGTCTGGGTTGTTAAAATAAATACAATCACCTGGTAGAAAGTCATTCCCTGCTTTCGTTATTAAACCTAAATCTTTATCGTAATGCCAATCATAAAGGGTAAGGTTCGCAAATAATCTATTGAAATCTTGTTCATCAATTGATTCTAATAGTGCTTTATAAAAGGTTATGACCATAGCCGTTGCACATTCAAAAGCATATTTTACCCCGTTGTTAAAAATATCTCGAATCCCTGTCGATGGTTTAATTCCTTCTTTTAATTCAAAGGCACCCATATCTGTAAGATCCCAATACTCTTCATTACATTTTGAATTTGCAAAAGTGGCAAACTTTACACCACTTTCAAACAAATCTTTTGCTGCTTTAACAGTTTCACTTCTAACATGTATTTCAAATTGAAACTGTTTAATATTATCATATACATATCTTTCTGGATAGTAAGCCATTTTATTAATGATCTCTTGTTGTGGACCAGAGAAATAATTTATATCTAAATCGATTGGGTCAAATAGCGTATCGTTTATAATAATCATTTTATCTCCCCCTTATACAAAATAGCTTTTAGTGCCTACATATCATATATATGATATAAAAAAATAGTTACTACAAGATTTAATGTTATAAATTGAGTTACACTTTTTTAAAACAATATTCTTTTTCTTTAAAAACATGTTGCATTAAGATAATTATCGTGATATATTATTTCTTGTCGCTGTTAGTAAACAGCTACTTCAGAAAAAATAAAAAAACATATTGACACTCAAGTGTTGAAGATGTTATATTAATTAAGTCGCCTCTGAGCGATAACACAGAACAATGTTCTTTGAAAACTAAACAAAGCAAAAGCGTCAACGTTAATTTTTTGAACAAATGAGCAATCAAACTTTATTGGAGAGTTTGATCCTGGCTCAGGACGAACGCTGGCGGCGTGC